>NZ_CP009632.1:0-624183 GCF_000959445.1 Burkholderia vietnamiensis LMG 10929
GCTCGACGAGCGCACGCGCGAACTCGCGCACGCGCAGGAACAACTGGCGCGCGTGTCCACCGTCGATGTGCCGCAGGCACTTCGCACCGCGCTTGCCGATGCGCAGGGTTTGCGCGGCAGCGCTCAGCGGGAACAGGCGCTCGAGCGCGACATCGCGGCCGCCGAACGCACGCTCGCCGACGCGCTCGATGCGCTCGGCCAGTGGCGCCGACCGGTCGACGCGCTGCGCGTGCTCGATGTGCCGTCGGCTGCTCGGCTCGGCGTGCTGCTGAACGAAGCCAGTGAGCGCGCGAGTGCGGCGGCGGCCGCGCGCGATGCACGTGACGGCGCGCGCGAAGAACTCGAACGCCTCGAACTGCAGGAGCGGCATTTCGCGGAGACGCACAAGGTCGTCACGACCGCGGAAGTGCTGGCCGCACGCGCACGCCGCGACGTCGCATGGGGCGACGTCCGCAACGGCGCGGTCGACCTGGCCATCGGTGCGCCGGCCGTCGACGATGCGATCCGCCTGGCCGACGAACTCGTCGACGCGCAGCTCGGCGCCACGCAAGCGGCGGCCGCGCTGCAATCGCTGCGCCAGCAGGTCGAGTCGGCGCGCGCAGTGCTCGCGCGCCGGCAGGCGGCGATGGACGAGCGCGAGCGTGAGCTCGCCGCGCATCGCAGCGCGTGGGCGGAACTCGCGACGGCGGCCGGCGTACCCGGCATGCCGCTCGCGGCGATGAACGACTGGCTCGCGAAGCGCGATTCGGTTTTGGCCGCGCAGCTGGAGCTCGACCGGCAGCGCCGCGAGCTCGCGACGATCCGCGATGCGCGCACCGCGACCGAACACGCGTTGCGTGCGGCGCTGCGTGCCGTATCCCGCGCCGACGACGCCGACGGGTTGGCGGCGCTCGTCGCGATCGCCGAGACATACGTGCAGACGGCCGAAAAGACGCTCGCGCAGAAGGAGAGCCTCGAGGACCGCGTGCGCGAAGCGGACCGCGGCTGCGCGACCGCGCGCTCGCGGGCCGGCCAGGCCGAAACTGCGTATGACGCCTGGCACGCGCAATGGCTCGAGGCGCTTGCCGACGCACAGCTTTCCGCGAGCGCCGGCACGCTGGCCGCCGCGGAAGGTGCGCTCGGGCTCGCGACGACGGTGACGGTCGAGCTCGCTGCGGCCGACGCGCCGCGCAACCGGATGGCGGCGATCCGTGCAGAACTCGCTGCGCTCGAGGCCGGTGCGCGTCGGCTCGCGGGCGCGCTCGCGCCGTCATGGCTGGCGGGCGACGACTGGCTGGACGTCGCGCGCCGGTTGACCGTGCGGCTGGCGGCGGCACGGGAAACGGCACGCGCGGTCGATCGTGCCGACGAGGCGGTGACGCAGGCCGACGACAAGGTGGCTGATGCGGCCGCCGCGGTGGCCGGTGCGCAGGCACGCGTTCAGCCGCTGCTGCAGCTGGCGGCGGTCGCGACGATCGATGCGGCGTTGCCGCTGGCCGAGCGCTCGGATCGGCAGCGCGCGCTTCGACAGGCCGTGGACGCCGCGAAGCAAGCGCTGGTGCGCGACGGCGACGGGTTGTCCCAGTCGGCGATCGAGGCGGAAGTCGAGGAGCAGGACATCGCCGACGTGCCCGCGCAGCTCGAAGAAGTGAAGCAGGCGCTCAGCGACATCGGCGCGCGCCTGAACGCGCTCGCCCAGCAACAGGTCGTCGCGCAGCAGGCGTTCGGCGCGATCGACGGACAGGCCAACGCGGCGCTGGCCGAGGCGAAGCGCCAGGAAGCGTTGGCGGCGATGGGCGAGGCGGCCGAGCAGTATCTCGAAGCCGCTACGGCGAGCCGTCTGCTGAAGTGGGCGATCGATCGCTATCGCGACCAGAAGCAGGGGCCGATGCTGCGCCGCGCGGGCGAGATTTTCGCGGGGCTCACGCTCGGCGAATTCGCGCGGCTCACCGTCGACACCGAACGGTCGCCGCCCGCGCTGTATGCGCGGCGCACGAAGGGCACGTCGGTGGACGTCGCGGGCCTGAGCGAAGGCACGCGCGACCAGCTGTTCCTCGCGCTGCGGATCGCGGCGCTCGAATTGCAGCTTGCCAGCCGGCCCGGCCTGCCATTCGTTGCCGACGACCTGTTCATCAACTTCGACGATACGCGTGCGAAGGCGGGGCTCGAGGCGCTGCGCGATCTGTCGACGCGCACGCAGGTGCTGTTCCTCACGCACCACGATCACTTGCTGCCGCTCGTGCGCGACGTGTTCGGCGTGCAGGTGAACGTGGTGGCGTTGCAGCGCGAGGCGACCGGTGCGTGATGGCGAGCGGCGCGCTACCCGATAGGTGGGAATGGTCGTCGCGGACAGGTAGTATGTGCGGTTGCGAAATGCCGACGGCCGGCCCGCTCGTCGCGGGCCGGCCACACGAGGGAGCGACATGAACAAGCTGGTAGCCGCCATCGCGTTCGCGGCCGACAAACACCGAAATCAGCGACGCAAGGACGAAGACGCGTCGCCGTACATCAATCACCCGATCGCGCTCGCCGACGTGCTGGCCAACGAGGCAGGCATCGACGACGAGCGCGTGCTCGTCGCGGCGGTGCTGCACGACACGATCGAGGATACGGAGACCACCGAGCAGGAACTGCTGCGACTGTTCGGCAAGGACGTCGCGGACATCGTGATGGAAGTCAGCGACGACAAGTCGTTGCCGAAAGATGAGCGCAAGCGCCTGCAGGTCGAGCATGCGGGCAGCATCAGCCGGCGTGCGAAGCTCGTGAAGCTCGCCGACAAGGTCTGCAATGTGCGCGACATCGCGCGGCATCCGCCGGCCGACTGGCCGATCGAGCGCAAGCGCGCGTATTTCGACTGGGCGAAGTCGGTCGTCGACCGGATGCGCGGCGTGCATCCTGGCCTTGAAGCGCTCTTCGATGCCGCGTACACCGCGCGGCCCGCCGAGTGATAGGCGGCCATGCCGGCGGCCCGATTTCGATCCGTCGCGCGACCGCTGCCCGCGGTGGCGGGTGTCGACGTGGGCGGCGACAAGAAACAATGCGATCTGGTGATCCTGCGCGGCGCGGCGATCGTCTATAGCGCGGCGCGGATCGCGCCCGAGGCGCTGCCCGCGCTGTGTATCGAGCATGACGTGGTGGCCGTCGGCGTCGACGCGCCGAGCATTTGGTGGACGGGCAGCGGTCGTCGGGCCGCCGAGCAGGCGCTCGCGCGCGAACGGATTTCATGCTTTCCGACGCCGTCGCGCGAGCAGGCCGTAGCGAGCGCGTCGGGCTTCTTCGACTGGATGTTCATCGGAGAGCGCGTTTACCGCGCGCTGGCGGATACCTATCCGTTGCTCACCGACGCGCGGTATGCGGGCGGGCGCATGAGCTTCGAGACTTACCCGTATGCAATTACGTGCGCGTTGCTCGGCAAGGCGATCGCCTCGGCGAAGCAGAAGCGCAACCAGCGCCGGCAATTATTGATGCAGCTCGGGGTCGACGTGACCGCACTTCGATCGGTGGACGCACGCGATGCGACGCTTTGCGCGTTGACCGCGCAATACGTGATCGATGGAAACGCGCATGCGTATGGGGATGCGGCGGGCGGCTATATCCGCGTGCCGGTGGTCGACCGGACGATCGTTCTCGATACGCTGTAGCGACGCGGCGGTGTGCGGTTGAGGCTCTGATCGCACGGCGCCAAGGTGAGCCTTTTCGGGAGCTGCGCCGAGCGGTCGCCGTTGACGGCGCGAACGGTGGCGAGCGGCCGCAAGCGCGACGTGCGCAGGCGAGTCGTCTGCCTGCCGGCCGCGGCGCTCATTCTTCGAGAATCGACTTCGGTATGTTGGACAGATCGCAGGCGTCTGCCTGCTCGAAATACGTTTGCGCATCGTCGATCATCACGACCGCTACGTCGATCAGTTCGTCGAGTCGCTGCAGCAACGATTCGCGCCACTCGACGTCTTCATCGCGCTCCGGCGTCTTGTCGAGCTGTTCGATGATCGAGTCGGCCGTTTGCAGGAACGGGATCGCCTGCTGATAGTTTTCGATCGAGACCATCGCAGCGTTGCGCGCACCGACGAGCCGTTCGCGATGCTCGTCCGCGAGCTCCGACTCGCCGCTGATTCGCGGCAGGACGTCCGAAATGCGTTGCAGGAGCGGCGGCACTTGTTCTTCGAGCATGACGGCGCGCTCGCGCAGGGCTGCATATTCGTCGCGAAGATCGGCGTCGCCGGATTGAGTGGTGCTGTCCATCGTCGGTATGAGTGCGTTGTTCGATCGCGGCATGATACGCGACGGCGAGCACGTCGTTGTTTGTGTCCCAGCCTGATGGCTGGCGTGAGTCAAATGCCGCGCGTGGTCGAATCGCGGCGTGGCCGCTGTTCGATATAGCGGCGCTGACTTTCCTCTTATCCGGCGGGTACCTCGTTCGTGCGGCGAGATATATAGAGCGTGATGAGCACGACACCGGAAGCCGCTGTACGCGATAGCCCAGGAGGCTTTTTCAAAATATTTTCACAAAGGGGTTGCGTTGCGAGGGGCGGGTGCATAGAATCACGCCTCTTTCGCGCTACCGGAAACGCGGCGCGGAAGGAGAAGGGAAGCGGTGCGGTTGGGTGGATGTAGTGACCCAAGTGCGCACGAAGCTGAACCCCTCACCGTCGCGACGAAGCAGTTCAAAAAGTTGTTGACGAGTGAAGAAAGACGGTTCATAATCTCGCTTCTCTGCTGCTGAAAACGCAGCGCTGCTGAGAAACACGAAGTTCCTCGCAGAAATGCTCTTTAAAAATTAACAGCCGATAAGTGTGGGCGCTTGATGGAAGCGAGCTGATCTTCGGATCAGAAAGCGAAAGTATCAAGAGTCTCACACTAAAGTAAGTCAGGTTTATGAAGAGATTCATATACCTGTCAGCTTTGAGTGAGCGACCGGTTCTTAACGGAACCGAAAACAGTAACAGGTTTAAACTGAAGAGTTTGATCCTGGCTCAGATTGAACGCTGGCGGCATGCCTTACACATGCAAGTCGAACGGCAGCACGGGTGCTTGCACCTGGTGGCGAGTGGCGAACGGGTGAGTAATACATCGGAACATGTCCTGTAGTGGGGGATAGCCCGGCGAAAGCCGGATTAATACCGCATACGATCTATGGATGAAAGCGGGGGACCTTCGGGCCTCGCGCTATAGGGTTGGCCGATGGCTGATTAGCTAGTTGGTGGGGTAAAGGCCTACCAAGGCGACGATCAGTAGCTGGTCTGAGAGGACGACCAGCCACACTGGGACTGAGACACGGCCCAGACTCCTACGGGAGGCAGCAGTGGGGAATTTTGGACAATGGGCGAAAGCCTGATCCAGCAATGCCGCGTGTGTGAAGAAGGCCTTCGGGTTGTAAAGCACTTTTGTCCGGAAAGAAATCCTTGGCTCTAATACAGTCGGGGGATGACGGTACCGGAAGAATAAGCACCGGCTAACTACGTGCCAGCAGCCGCGGTAATACGTAGGGTGCAAGCGTTAATCGGAATTACTGGGCGTAAAGCGTGCGCAGGCGGTTTGCTAAGACCGATGTGAAATCCCCGGGCTCAACCTGGGAACTGCATTGGTGACTGGCAGGCTAGAGTATGGCAGAGGGGGGTAGAATTCCACGTGTAGCAGTGAAATGCGTAGAGATGTGGAGGAATACCGATGGCGAAGGCAGCCCCCTGGGCCAATACTGACGCTCATGCACGAAAGCGTGGGGAGCAAACAGGATTAGATACCCTGGTAGTCCACGCCCTAAACGATGTCAACTAGTTGTTGGGGATTCATTTCCTTAGTAACGTAGCTAACGCGTGAAGTTGACCGCCTGGGGAGTACGGTCGCAAGATTAAAACTCAAAGGAATTGACGGGGACCCGCACAAGCGGTGGATGATGTGGATTAATTCGATGCAACGCGAAAAACCTTACCTACCCTTGACATGGTCGGAATCCTGAAGAGATTCGGGAGTGCTCGAAAGAGAACCGGCGCACAGGTGCTGCATGGCTGTCGTCAGCTCGTGTCGTGAGATGTTGGGTTAAGTCCCGCAACGAGCGCAACCCTTGTCCTTAGTTGCTACGCAAGAGCACTCTAAGGAGACTGCCGGTGACAAACCGGAGGAAGGTGGGGATGACGTCAAGTCCTCATGGCCCTTATGGGTAGGGCTTCACACGTCATACAATGGTCGGAACAGAGGGTTGCCAACCCGCGAGGGGGAGCTAATCCCAGAAAACCGATCGTAGTCCGGATTGCACTCTGCAACTCGAGTGCATGAAGCTGGAATCGCTAGTAATCGCGGATCAGCATGCCGCGGTGAATACGTTCCCGGGTCTTGTACACACCGCCCGTCACACCATGGGAGTGGGTTTTACCAGAAGTGGCTAGTCTAACCGCAAGGAGGACGGTCACCACGGTAGGATTCATGACTGGGGTGAAGTCGTAACAAGGTAGCCGTATCGGAAGGTGCGGCTGGATCACCTCCTTTCCAGAGCTATCTCGCAAAATTGAGCGCTCACGCTTATCGGCTGTAAATTTAAAGACAGACTCAGGGGTCTGTAGCTCAGTCGGTTAGAGCACCGTCTTGATAAGGCGGGGGTCGTTGGTTCGAATCCAACCAGACCCACCATTTGTCTGGCGGTAACACCCTGAGGCATCTGTACTCATGGGGGCATAGCTCAGCTGGGAGAGCACCTGCTTTGCAAGCAGGGGGTCGTCGGTTCGATCCCGTCTGCCTCCACCAATCCTCAATGACAAGCGTTCGACGCGTCGAGCTTTTGTCATTGGCGATTGAGCCAGTCAGAGTGATATGAGTAACACCATATCGGCTGTCGTTCTTTAACAATCTGGAAGAAGTAAGTAATTTGGATAGCGGAAGCGTCTTGAGATGGACGTGGAAACTATCCGGGTTGTGATTGTATCGATGTATCTCAAGATGATTCGAACTTCATGTTCGGCTCAATTGGAATACGGCACAACGCGAGAACTCAACCTGTAGCGACTGTCGATGAGACAGACTCGTTATAGGGTCAAGCGAACAAGTGCATGTGGTGGATGCCTTGGCGATCACAGGCGATGAAGGACGCGGTAGCCTGCGAAAAGCTACGGGGAGCTGGCAAACGAGCTTTGATCCGTAGATGTCCGAATGGGGAAACCCGGCCCTTTTGGGTCATCCTGGACTGAATACATAGGTCCAGAGAAGCGAACGCGGTGAACTGAAACATCTAAGTAACCGCAGGAAAAGAAATCAACCGAGATTCCCAAAGTAGTGGCGAGCGAAATGGGATGAGCCTTGCACTCTTTATTTGTATTGTTAGCCGAACGCTCTGGAAAGTGCGGCCATAGCAGGTGATAGCCCTGTAGGCGAAAACAGTATGAAAGAACTAGGTGTGCGACAAGTAGGGCGGGACACGTGAAATCCTGTCTGAAGATGGGGGGACCATCCTCCAAGGCTAAATACTCGTGATCGACCGATAGTGAACCAGTACCGTGAGGGAAAGGCGAAAAGAACCCCGGGAGGGGAGTGAAATAGATCCTGAAACCGCATGCATACAAACAGTCGGAGCCTCGTAAGGGGTGACGGCGTACCTTTTGTATAATGGGTCAGCGACTTACGTTCAGTAGCAAGCTTAACCGTATAGGGCAGGCGTAGCGAAAGCGAGTCCGAATAGGGCGTTCAGTTGCTGGGCGTAGACCCGAAACCAGGTGATCTATCCATGGCCAGGATGAAGGTGCGGTAACACGTACTGGAGGTCCGAACCCACTAACGTTGAAAAGTTAGGGGATGAGCTGTGGATAGGGGTGAAAGGCTAAACAAACCTGGAAATAGCTGGTTCTCTCCGAAAACTATTTAGGTAGTGCCTCGTGTCTCACCTTCGGGGGTAGAGCACTGTCATGGTTGGGGGGTCTATTGCAGATTACCCCGCCATAGCAAACTCCGAATACCGAAGAGTGCAATCACGGGAGACAGACATCGGGTGCTAACGTCCGGTGTCAAGAGGGAAACAACCCAGACCGCCAGCTAAGGTCCCCAAATATAGCTAAGTGGGAAACGAAGTGGGAAGGCTAAAACAGTCAGGAGGTTGGCTTAGAAGCAGCCACCCTTTAAAGAAAGCGTAATAGCTCACTGATCGAGTCGTCCTGCGCGGAAGATGTAACGGGGCTAAGCTATATACCGAAGCTGCGGATGCGAGCTTTGCTCGCATGGTAGGAGAGCGTTCCGTAAGCCTGCGAAGGTGCCTTGTAAAGGGTGCTGGAGGTATCGGAAGTGCGAATGCTGACATGAGTAGCGATAAAGGGGGTGAAAGGCCCCCTCGCCGTAAGCCCAAGGTTTCCTACGCAACGTTCATCGGCGTAGGGTGAGTCGGCCCCTAAGGCGAGGCAGAAATGCGTAGCTGATGGGAAGCAGGTCAATATTCCTGCACCATTGTTAGATGCGATGGGGGGACGGATCGCGGAAGGTTGTCCGGGTGTTGGAAGTCCCGGTCGCTGCATTGGAGAAGGCACTTAGGCAAATCCGGGTGCGTAATTCAAGGGTGTGGCGCGAGCTCCTTCGGGAGCGAAGCAATTGGAAGTGGTTCCAAGAAAAGCCTCTAAGCTTCAGTCTAACGATGACCGTACCGCAAACCGACACAGGTGGGCGAGATGAGTATTCTAAGGCGCTTGAGAGAACTCGGGAGAAGGAACTCGGCAAATTGGTACCGTAACTTCGGGATAAGGTACGCCCTTGTAGCTTGACTGGCCTGCGCCAGGAGGGTGAAGGGGTTGCAATAAACTGGTGGCTGCGACTGTTTAATAAAAACACAGCACTCTGCAAACACGAAAGTGGACGTATAGGGTGTGACGCCTGCCCGGTGCCGGAAGATTAAATGATGGGGTGCAAGCTCTTGATTGAAGTCCCGGTAAACGGCGGCCGTAACTATAACGGTCCTAAGGTAGCGAAATTCCTTGTCGGGTAAGTTCCGACCTGCACGAATGGCGTAACGATGGCCACACTGTCTCCTCCCGAGACTCAGCGAAGTTGAAGTGTTTGTGATGATGCAATCTACCCGCGGCTAGACGGAAAGACCCCATGAACCTTTACTGTAGCTTTGCATTGGACTTTGAACCGATCTGTGTAGGATAGGTGGGAGGCTATGAAACCGGAACGCTAGTTTCGGTGGAGCCGTCCTTGAAATACCACCCTGGTTTGTTTGAGGTTCTAACCTTGGCCCGTGATCCGGGTCGGGGACAGTGCATGGTAGGCAGTTTGACTGGGGCGGTCTCCTCCCAAAGCGTAACGGAGGAGTACGAAGGTACGCTAGGTACGGTCGGAAATCGTGCTGATAGTGCAATGGCATAAGCGTGCTTAACTGCGAGACCGACAAGTCGAGCAGGTGCGAAAGCAGGTCATAGTGATCCGGTGGTTCTGTATGGAAGGGCCATCGCTCAACGGATAAAAGGTACTCTGGGGATAACAGGCTGATACCGCCCAAGAGTTCATATCGACGGCGGTGTTTGGCACCTCGATGTCGGCTCATCTCATCCTGGGGCTGTAGCCGGTCCCAAGGGTATGGCTGTTCGCCATTTAAAGAGGTACGTGAGCTGGGTTTAAAACGTCGTGAGACAGTTTGGTCCCTATCTGCCGTGGGCGTTGGATATTTGAAGGGGGCTGCTCCTAGTACGAGAGGACCGGAGTGGACGAACCTCTGGTGTACCGGTTGTCACGCCAGTGGCATCGCCGGGTAGCTATGTTCGGAAGAGATAACCGCTGAAAGCATCTAAGCGGGAAACTCGCCTTAAGATGAGATATCCCTGGGGACTAGATCCCCTTGAAGGGTCGTTCGAGACCAGGACGTTGATAGGTCAGGTGTGTAAGCGCAGTAATGCGTTCAGCTAACTGATACTAATTGCCCGTAAGGCTTGATCCTATAACAAGTCTGCCTTGTAGATCGGCGCCGTGCGAAAGCACTGGCCGCGATCCAAAGCGACATGTTGGATTCTCGTGTGTGATACACACAACCTAAATTACTGCTTCTTCCAAGATTGGTTCTGTTGGCCACGCCAGCAGAACAACCCTCTTTGCCTGATGACCATAGCGAGTCGGTCCCACCCCTTCCCATCCCGAACAGGACCGTGAAACGACTCTACGCCGATGATAGTGCGGATTCCCGTGTGAAAGTAGGTAATCGTCAGGCTCCCCTAAGCCAAGAACCCCCGCCCGAACAGGCGGGGGTTTTTGCATTGGCGCGGCAGAAAGAGCACTCGGCCAGTTGCATCGGCTCGAGTCGGCAGGATCGAACGAACCCGGTCGGTTTGCGATAGCTTGGCAAGGTGTCCGGCACCGAGGTGCTCCAAGCGCTCACTGTCAGCATGGGTCCACGAGCCCGCCCATATCCCCCGATCGTTACGCTGCCGCGAAAATGCCATCGCCGGAATATTCGATGCATCAGGCTTGCGATACCTGCGATGCATGTCCGGCAGCCACGTGCCAACGATCTCCCGCTTGGCGCCACAGCCGCGTGTAGGCGAACCTGCCGCTAAACGCCGTGCCATCGAAATCACCGGCAAGCACGACCGTTGTCGCGGTGACGATCATCTCGCCGATTGCCTGTACCCGCATCTCCACGAGATCCAGCGTGTCCACGCGCAACAGCTTCGCGCGATGCGCGGCCAGGTCGTCGTGTTTCGAAATGATCTGCCCCGTCGGAACGGTGAAAAGCAGGTCATCATCAAGCAACGTGTCCAATGCGTCGACGTCATTGCTCAGCATTGCCGCGCGGAGCGCGATTTCATACGGTTCAATGATTTCACGAACTGAATTCATGTCCGGGCCTCGCATCAGCTTGAAAAGTCGGGGTTTGCTGCATCGTCCATAAGGCGCTACGGAAGCTCGGCTACGCGGCCAACGTCATTCGGCCTTCGACCTTCATTGAAAACGCTGTCATCGGCGTCGGCCACACGGCGGTCGATGTGAGGCGCCGCCCCAAAAGAGAGACGCGACCGCGACATTGAATATGTCGTCTGCTTGGAGCGCTCACCTCAGCATCCATCTGCCGCGCCGCATCACGCCACAAGAGCCACCGGCTCCAATCAACAGTACACCGCCATTCCAGAATCGCATCCAAATCCACCGCCGGTCCCGCGCAGCGAGCGTTGACGCACCAAACCACAGTACACGCCCGCGCCCGACCGTATCGGCTCAACCCCCTCCATGCTCCAACTGCGCCGCATTGACGTCGCGCCGGAAAGCCCCCGGACTCGTCCCCGTCCATTTGCGGAACGCGCGATGAAACGCACTCGGCTCGGTGAAGCCGAGTTCGGCTGCGATTTCCGCGACACTGAGCTTGTGTCCGCGCAGCAGCGACTGTGCCAGCGCACTGCGCAGCTCGTCCTTGATCGCCGCGAAACTCTGACCCTCGCTGCGCAAGCGCCGACGCAGCGTCGCCGGTGTCGTGCCGAGACGCACGGCCAGCGTGTCGAAGTCCGGCCACTCGGCGGCCGGTAACGCTTTCAGGTGCGCACGTGTCTTCGCGACCCAGCCGCTGTCGTGCCGGTAACGGACCAGCAAGTTCCCCGGTGCGCCGCGCAGAAACGTCTTCAGCGATTGTGCGGAGCGGATCGTCGGCAACGGCAGATACGCGGCATTGAACGCAAGCCTGCTGTCGGGGCGATCGAAATGCACCGGTACACCGAAGAATTGATGGTAGTCGCTGCGCTGCTCCGGGCTGGGGCACGCAAAATCGATGCGTTGCAGCGGAATCCGCCGCCCGATCAGCCAGCATGCGACCCCGAGCAGTATCAGCCAGAACGTCCGGTAAGCGAACGCCGAATAGGGCGCGCCCGCTTGCGTGAGGACGATCTGCGCCTGACCGTCGGCGACGACGAGCTCGCCGCGCGGTTCGTCGAGTACCACGCGCAGAAACTGCAGCGCGCGCCGTAGCGCCTTCTCCAGCGTGCCGGCACCCAGCACGGCGTGACACAGCAACGTGAAGCTGCCGCGCCGCATCGGTCGAGCCGCAAGCCCGAAGAATTCGTCGTCGATCGCGCTGGCGATCGCGAGCCACAGCCGCCCGTACTGCTGCGGCGTGACGGGTTCGCGCACCGCAGTCGGGAGTCCGGCCGTCCGCAGCACCGGCTCGGCCGCGATGCGTTGCCGGTGCAGGCATTCGAGCGCATCCTCGACGAAACCGGGCGAAATCATCTGCGGCGCCATACTCTTGATCTTCTCCGGACATGGCAAAAGCGATCACGATTCTAGATTCGCTTTGTCATTGATTGCAATGTGGCCGCTGTCTACCATCATCGACATAGCCGCGGTTCGCCGACGGTCATAACGAAACAGGAGACAAGCATGCGCAATGGAGCAACCGCCCGGGCGGCGCCGGCATACGCCGACGCCGTTGCCGGCTTCCGTATCGAGACGGCCGCCGCGCAGCTGCACGGCGACCTCGAGCAGGGTCTGAACGCCTGCGTCGAATGCTGCGACCGCCATGCCGCGGCGAACCCCGACGCCATCGCGCTCGACTGGATCGATGCCGGCGGCCGACACAGCAGCTACACGTTCGCGCAGATGCTCGCGCTGTCGGCGCGCGTCGCGAACCTGCTGGTCGAGCAGGGCGTGCAGCCCGGCGACGTGGTGGCCGGCATGTTGCCGCGTACGCCCGAGCTGGTCGCGACGATCCTCGGCACGTGGCGCGCCGGCGCCGTCTATCAGCCGCTTTTCACCGCGTTCGGACCGAAGGCGATCCAGCATCGGCTGCGCATGAGCCATGCACGCGTCGTCGTGACCAACGTCGCGAATCGCGGCAAGCTCGATGAGTTGGCGGATTGCCCGCGAATCGCGACCGTGCGCGAACCGGGCGAGGCGCTCCCGGCCGGCGACATCGACTTCCGTGCCGCGCTCGACGCTCAGCCCGATGCGTTCGAGCCGGTGCCGCGCAAGGGCAGCGATCTGTTCATGATGATGTCGACGTCGGGCACGACGGGCCTGCCGAAGGGCGTGCCCGTTCCGCTGCGCGCGCTGCTCGCGTTCGGCGCGTACATGCGCGACGCGATCGACCTGCGCGCCAGCGATCGCTTCTGGAACATCGCCGATCCGGGCTGGGCCTACGGCCTCTACTACGCGATCACCGGCCCGCTGCTGCTCGGTCACGCGACGACGTTGTACGAAGGCGGCTTCACGGTCGACAGCACGTACGACGTGATCGAGCGGCTCGGCATCACGAGCCTCGCCGGTTCGCCGACCGCATACCGGATGCTGATGGCGGCCGGCCCCGAAGCTGCAACGCGCGTGAAGGGCAAGCTGCGCGTCGTGAGCAGCGCGGGCGAACCGCTGAACCCGGAGGTCGTGCGCTGGTTCGACGCCGTGCTCGACGCGCCGATCTACGACCACTACGGGCAGACCGAGCTCGGGATGGTCGTGAACAATCATCACGGGCTCGCGCACGTGGTTCATACCGGGTCGGCCGGGCTGGCGATGCCCGGCTATCGCGTCGCGGTGCTCGACGAAGCCGGCCGCGAGCTGGGTCCCGGCGAGCCCGGCAATCTCGCGATCGATATCGCGCGCTCGCCGCTGCTGTGGTTCGACGGCTACTGGCAGCAGGCGACGCCGGCGATCGCGGGCGGCTACTACCGGACCGGCGACAACGTCGAACTCGAGCCGGACGGCACCGTGAGCTTCATCGGACGCGCGGACGACGTGATCACGTCGTCCGGCTACCGGATCGGCCCGTTCGACGTCGAAAGCGCGCTGATCGAGCACCCGGCCGTGAGCGAGGCGGCGGTGATCGGCGTGCCGGACCCGGAGCGCACCGAGATCGTGAAGGCCTTCGTCGTGCTGTCGCAAGGCTTCGAAGGCACGCCGGCGCTGGCCGACGAGTTGAGCCAGCACGTGAAGCGGCGTTTGTCCGCCCACGCATATCCCCGCGCGATCGACTTCGTCGACGCGCTGCCGAAAACCCCGAGCGGCAAGATCCAGCGCTTCGTACTGCGCAAGATGGAAGCCGAAAAGGCGGCTTGACCGCCGCATATCTCACCCTGAATCGGACGACGAATGAACATCAAGGACCGTGTTTTCATGATTACGGGCGCGGGCTCCGGCCTCGGCGCCGCAGTCGCGCGCATGGTGGTCGAGCAAGGCGGCAAGGCCGTGCTGCTCGACGTCAATGACGAGGCCGGCGCGAGCCTCGCACGCGAGCTCGGCGCCGCCGCGCGCTTCGTGAAGACCGACGTGACGAGCGAAGCCGACGGGCAGGCGGCGGTCGCCGCCGCGCAACACGCGTTCGGCCGCATCGATGCGCTCGTGAACTGCGCGGGCGTTGCACCGGGCGAGAAAGTGGTCGGCCGCGAAGGTCCGCATTCGCTGGAGCGCTTCGCGCGCGCCGTGTCGATCAATCTGGTCGGCACGTTCAACATGATCCGCCTCGCGGCCGATGCAATGTCGAAGCAGGACGCCGACGAACATGGCGAGCGCGGCGTGATCGTCAACACCGCGTCTGTGGCGGCGTTCGACGGGCAGATCGGGCAGGCCGCGTATGCGGCGTCGAAGAGCGGCGTGGTCGGCATGACGCTGCCAATCGCGCGCGAGCTGGCGCGCTTCGGCATCCGCGTGGTGACGATCGCGCCGGGCATCTTCGCGACGCCGATGATGGCCGGCATGCCGCAGGACGTGCAGGACGCGCTCGGCAAGAGCGTGCCGTTCCCGCCGCGCCTCGGCCGCCCGGACGAATTCGCGGCGCTGGTGCGCCACATCGCCGAGAACATGATGCTCAACGGCGAAGTCATCCGTCTCGATGGCGCGCTGCGCATGGCCGCGCGCTGACACTGAACTGGAGGAACTCGATCATGACGACACAGGACCCGATCGTAATCGTCGGCACGGCACGCACGCCGATGGGCGGTTTTCAGGGCGCGCTGGCCGCGGCCAGCGCAAGCGAACTCGGCGCGGTGGCGATCCGCGCGGCACTCGAACGCGCGAACGTGCCGGCCGAGCGTATCGACGAAATCGTGTTCGGCTGCGTGCTGCCGGCCGGACAGGGCCAGGCGCCGGCGCGGCAGGCCGCGTTGAAGGCCGGCTTGCCGCTGGGAGCCGGCGCGACGACCGTCAACAAGATGTGCGGCTCCGGGATGAAGGCCGCGATGTTCGCGCATGACCTGCTGTTCGCCGGCTCGGCCGACGTGGCCGTCGCGGGCGGGATGGAGAGCATGACGAATGCGCCGTATCTGCTGCCGAAGGCGCGCGCGGGGATGCGCATGGGGCACGGTCAGGTGCTCGACCACATGTTCCTCGACGGCCTCGAGGACGCATACGAAAAGGGCCGCCTGATGGGCACGTTCGCGGAAGACTGCGCGCAGGCCTACGCGTTTTCGCGCGAGGCGCAGGACGACTTCGCGATCGCGTCGCTCACGCGCGCGCAACGCGCGATCGCGGAAGGACGCTTCACGTCGGAGATCGCGCCGGTGACCGTGAAGGCCGGCAAGACGGAAGCCGTCGTGTCGATCGACGAGCAGCCGGGCAATGCGAAGCTCGACAAGATCCCGACGCTGAAGCCGGCGTTTCGCGAGGGCGGCACCGTGACGGCCGCCAATTCGTCGTCGATTTCGGACGGCGCGGCCGCGCTCGTGATGATGCGCCGCTCGCAAGCGGAGCGGCTCGGTGTCACGCCGAAGGCCGTGATCGTCGGGCACTCGACGTACGCGAACAAGCCCGGCCTGTTCGCGACCGCGCCGATCGGCGCGATCCGCAAGCTGTCGGAGAAGACCGGCTGGAACCTGCGCGACGTCGATCTGTTCGAGATCAACGAGGCGTTCGCGGTGGTCGCGATGGCAGCGATGCGCGATCTCGACCTGCCGCACGACAAGGTCAACGTGCACGGCGGCGCATGTGCGCTCGGCCATCCGATCGGCGCCTCGGGCGCGCGCGTGGTGGTGACGCTGCTCGCTGCGCTCGAAACGTATGGGCTGAAGCGGGGCGTCGCGTCGCTGTGCATCGGCGGTGGCGAGGCGACCGCGCTCGCGATCGAACGAATCGCGTAGTCGAGGCGCATGCGTCATGCGCGCAGCTGGCGTATGCCGCGACGCAAAGCGGGCGACGGGTGCGAAACCCGTCGCCCGCTTTGCTTTGCGGGGGACCCGGTACGCGCGAGCGCGCTAAGCGTTCGGCGACACCGCGCCGCACGCGCGAATCACGAGCTGCACGACCTGCTCCGTCCGTTCGGCGAATGCCTTCTGCGTGAAGGCACGCTTGCCGCTAAGCGCGCGAATCTGCGCATCGAAATCCGCGTAGTGCTGGGTCGTCGCCCAGATCAGGTACAGCAGCGCCGATGCATCGATCGGCGCGAGCAGCCCGCGTGCGATCCAGCCTTCGATCACCTTCACACGCGTCTCGAACCACGGCTTCACGCGCTCCGACAGAATGTCCTGCATGTGCGCGGCGCCGTGAATGATCTCGTTGGCCCACACCTTCGAGCCGAGCGGCCGGCGTCGCGACAGGTCCATCTTCGCGCGCACGTAGCCGCCGATCGCTTCCACCGGATCGTCGCCGGCCTCGAACGAGCCGGCCGCGCGGTGCCAGTCTTCGAACAGGTCGTCGAGCACGCGGCGGTACAGCGCCAGCTTCGTCGGGAAGTAGTAATGCAGGTTCGCCTTCGGCAGGCCCGCGCGCTCGGCGATCATCGCGGTGCTCGCGCCGTCGAGCCCGCGCTCCGCGAATACGGCTTCCGCGCACGCCAGCAGATGCGCTTCGTTGGACGCGCGGATGTGCGCCTTGCGTCGCCGCAAAGGCGCGCCCGCTTCGTCCCCATCGGCCGCGTCGGCGGCCGTTTCGTCATGTCTCATCGTCACCCTCGCGCGGCATGCGTGCCGCGTCGGGCTTCATTCTAGCCGCAGGTCCGGTTCCGTCGCACGTGCGTGCGTCGCGCGCGCCGGACGCGTGCTGCGCTGCGGTGGCACGCTTCTCGCTCGGCGCGCTCGCACAAGAAAGACATTGCGTCGGTCTTTTTGATCGTCTAAAACCTGTCCAATCGGACAGGATTTGACGGCGACGGAACGCGGCGCCGAACGGGCTGCAACGCGCCGCACGAATCGCCGCACGAATCGCGCGAACGATGTGTGCCTGCACCTCGCAGGTGCGCGTTGGCGCCGACGGCAGCAACGTGCGCACCGGCCTCGTCCGGGCTGACGACATGACCGACCCCACAGGAGCGATGCGAATGGACGCGGTATCGGAAACAGCGAAGCGGGCAGCATTGGATACGTCGATCAAGGTCGACGGCAGGCGGTTGTGGGACAGCCTGATGGAGGTCGCGAAGATCGGCGCGACGCCGAAGGGCGGCGTGTGCCGTCTCGCGCTGACCGATCTCGACAAGGCCGCGCGCGACCTGATCGTCGGTTGGGCGAAGGCGGCCGGCTGCACGGTGACGGTCGATACGATGGGCAACGTGTTCATGCGGCGTGCGGGCCGCGTGGCCGATGCGGCGCCGGTCGTGACCGGCTCGCACGCGGATTCGCAACCGACCGGCGGCCGTTTCGACGGCATCTACGGCGTGCTCGGCGGCCTCGAGGTGATTCGGAGTCTGAACGACCACGGGATCGAGACCGAGCACCCGGTCGAGGTCGTGATCTGGACCAACGAGGAAGGCTCGCGCTTCGCGCCGGCCATGGTCGCGTCGGGCGTGTTCGCTGGCGTGTTTCCGCTCGAGTACGGGCTGTCGCGCAAGGACGTCGACGGCAAGACGATCGGCGAGGAACTCGCGCGGATCGGTTATGCGGGCGACGCGCCGTGCGGCGGCCGCAAGCTGCACGCGGCGTTCGAGCTGCACATCGAGCAGGGGCCGATACTCGAGGCCGAGTGCAAGACGATCGGCGTCGTGACCGATGCGCAGGGGCAGCGCTGGTACGAGATCACGTTCACCGGCCAGGAGGCGCACGCGGGGCCGACGCCGATGCCGCGCCGCCGCGACGCGCTGCTCGGTGCATCGCGCGTGGTCGATCTCGTGAACCGCATCGGCCTCGATCATGCGCCGTACGGCTGCGCGACGGTCGGGATGATGCAGGTGCATCCGAACTCGCGCAACGTGATTCCGGGCCGCGTGTTCTTCACCGTCGATTTCCGCCATCCGGACGACGCGGTGCTCGCGAAGATGGACGCTGCGCTGCGCGACGGTGTGGCGCGCATCGCCGCCGACATCGGGCTCGACACCGCGCTCGAGCAGATCTTCTACTACGCGCCCATTGCGTTCGACTCCGCGTGCGTGGCCGCGGTGCGCGCGGCGGCCGACCGCTTCGGCTACTCGCATCGCGACATCGTGTCGGGTGCCGGTCACGACGCGTGCTATCTCGCGCAGGTCGCGCCGACGTCGATGGTGTTCGTGCCGTGCATCGACGGCATCAGTCACAACGAGATCGAGGACGCGACGCCTGCGTGGATCGAGGCCGGCGCGAACGTGCTGCTGCACGCGATGCTGTCGCGTGCATGCGAGCCGGTTTCATGACGGCCCGAGCGTAGCGCGGCCGGCCGCCGACCGCCCGGCGCCGGCCATCCAGAACATGACCGCCCCGACTGCGCCACGCGCAGCCGGCAGGGACGGCTTCGTCTCCACCCCGTCGAAGGAACGCGCATGACCACCAAGCCAATTGGCGATATCGCCGCGCATCGCCTGTCGTCCACGCAACTCTCATGCGAATTCGCCGATATCGCGCCGCTGCTCGATCCGACCGCGGCGGCCGCCGCCGCGAGCCGCTGCCACTACTGCTACGACGCGCCGTGCGTGCAGGCGTGCCCGACGCAGATCGACATCCCGAGCTTCATCCGCAAGATCGGCAACGGCAATCTGAAAGGCGCGGCGATGGACATCCTCGGCGCGAACCCGCTCGGCGGGATGTGCGCGCGCGTATGCCCGACCGAGATCCTGTGCGAAGGCGCGTGCGTGCGCAACCATCAGGATGCGCAGCCGGTCGCGATCGGCGCGCTGCAGCGGCACGCGACCGACTGGGCGATGGCGACCGGCGCGGTGCGCTTCACGCGCGCGCCGGACACGGGGCGGCACGTCGCGGTGGTCGGCGCGGGGCCGGCCGGGCTCGCGTGTGCGCACCGGCTCGCGCTGGCCGGCCATCGCGTCACGCTGTTCGACGCGCGAGCGAAGGCGGGCGGCCTGAACGAATATGGGATCGCGGCCTACAAGACGGTCGACGATTTCGCGCAGCGTGAGGTCGAGTGGCTGCTGTCGGTCGGCGGCATCGCGTTGCAGACGGGCGTCGCGCTCGGCCGCGACGTGACGCTCGACGCGCTGCGCGAGCGGCACGATGCGGTGTTCGTCGCGATGGGCCTGACCGGCGTGCGCACGCTCGCGATCGACGGCGAGCAACTGTCGGGCGTGATGAACGCGGTCGACTTCATCGAACAGGTGCGGCAGGCCGATGCGCTGGAGAACGTGCCGGTCGGGCGGCGCGTGGTCGTGATCGGCGGCGGCAATACGGCAATCGACGCCGCGGTGCAGAGCCGCAAGCTCGGCGCGCAGCGCGTGACGATGGTGTACCGGCGCGGCGTGGACGCGATGAGCGCGACCTGGGCCGAACGCGAGTTCGCGCAGACGAGCGGCGTCACGCTCGTCACGCACGCGAAGCCGGTGCGCATCGCCGGCGAGGGCGGCCACGTGACGCGCGTCGAATTCGAGTCGGCGTCGGGCGAACGCTTCGCTATCGAAGCCGACATGGTGTTGAAGGCGATCGGCCAGACGCTGGTGCCGGCCGGGATCGACGCCGCGCTGCTGACCGCGGACGGCACGCGCATCGCCGTGGATGCGCACGGCCGCACCGTGTTGCCCGACGTCTGGGCCGGCGGCGATTGCGCGGCAACCGACGGCATCGACCTCACGGTGCAGGCCGTGCAGGACGGCAAGCGCGCGGCCGCCGCGATCGACGCGGCGCTCGCGCAGCGCGACGCCAAGGCGGCGTGAGCGCAGCGTGCGCGAGCGCATCGGGCGCACCGCAGGCATCGCAGGCGTCGCACCCCACCACGCGGATCACGATCAACGTCCCTCATTCACGGAGCCGACCATGGCCGACCTTCGCTGCACGATCGCAGGCATCACTTCACCGAACCCTTTCTGGCTGGCGTCCGCTCCGCCGACCGACAAGGCGTACAACGTCAACCGCGCATTCGAGGCCGGCTGGGGCGGCGTCGTGTGGAAGACGCTCGGGCTCGACCCGCACGTCGTCAACGTCAGCTCGCGCTACGGCGCGGTGCAGTGGAACGGCCAGCGCATCGCGGGGCTGAACAACATCGAGCTGATCACCGATCGCCCGCTCGACGTGAACCTCGCGGAGATCGCGCAGGTGAAGCGCGACTGGCCGGACCGCGCGCTGATCGTCTCGCTGATGGTGCCGTGCAACGAGCGCGACTGGAAATGGATACTGCCGCTCGTCGAGGATACGGGCGCCGACGCGGTCGAGCTGAACTTCGGCTGTCCGCACGGGATGAGCGAACGCGGAATGGGCGCGGCCGTCGGCCAGGTGCCCGAATACGTCGAGATGGTCACGCGCTGGGTCAAGGAGGGCACGAAGCTGCCGTGCCTCGTGAAGCTCACGCCGAACATCAGCGACATCCGGATGGGCTCGCGCGCGGCATACAAGGGCGGCGCGGACGGCGTGTCGCTGATCAACACGATCAACTCGATCGTCGCGGTGGACCTCGACCAGATGGCGCCGATGCCGACCGTCGACGGCAAGGGGACGCACGGCGGCTATTGCGGCCCGGCCGTGAAGCCGATCGCGCTGAACATGGTGGCCGAGATCGCCCGCGATCCGCAGACGCCGAACCTGCCGATCTCCGGCATCGGCGGGATCTCGTCGTGGCGCGACGCGGCGGAGTTCATCGTGCTGGGCGCCGGCAGTGTGCAGGTTTGCACCGCGGCGATGCATTACGGATTCCGGATCGTGTCGGATCTCGTCGACGGTCTGTCGAACTGGATGGACGACAAGGGCTACGCGACGCTCGACGACGTGCGCGGCCGCGCGGTGCCGAACGTGACCGACTGGAAGTACCTGAACCTCAAGTACGACATCAAGGCGCGCATCGACCAGGACCGCTGCATCCAGTGCGGGTTGTGCCATATCGCGTGCGAGGACACGTCGCACCAGGCGATCACCGCGACGAAGGACGGCGTGCGGCATTTCGAAGTGGTGGATGCGCAGTGCGTCGGGTGCAATCTTTGCATGCATGTGTGCCCGGTCGAGCAGTGCATCACGATGGAGCGGGTCGATGCGGGCGACTATGCGAACTGGACCACGCATCCGAACAACCCGGCGCGGGCCGACGCGGGTGCGAGTCCGGCGCAGCCCGCGGAACCCGCGAAGGCAGCATGACCGGCGGCCGGCGGCGCGCGAGGCGCTGCGCTGCGGCCTTTCCCCTGTTCGGCCGGCATCGCGCGATGCCGGCGCCGACGTTTACGTGGAGCGTTCGATGAAACCAGCAGCGATTCCCGCCGATCCGGACGCCGCCGCGGCGCCGGCCGGCAGCCTGTACAACGACGACCTCGCGCCGACCTCCGCCGCGCAGCGCACGTGGCGCTGGTATCACTTCGCGGCGCTGTGGGTCGGCATGGTGATGAACATCGCGTCGTACATGCTCGCGGCCGGGCTGATCCAGGAGGGCATGTCGCCGTGGCAGGCGGTGCTCACCGTGCTGCTCGGCAACCTGATCGTGCTGGTGCCGATGCTGCTGATCGGCCATGCGGGCGCGAAGCACGGGATTCCGTATGCGGTGCTCGTGCGCGCGTCGTTCGGCACGCAGGGCGCGAAGCTGCCCGCGCTGTTGCGCGCGATCGTCGCGTGCGGCTGGTACGGCATCCAGACCTGGCTCGGCGGCAGCGCGATCTATACGCTGCTGAACATCCTGACCGGCAACGCGTTGCACGGCGCGGCGCTGCCGGTGGTCGGCATCTCGTTCGGCCAGCTCGCATGCTTTCTCGCGTTCTGGGCGCTGCAGCTGTACTTCATCCTGCACGGCACCGATTCGATCCGCTGGCTCGAGAGCTGGTCCGCGCCGATCAAGGTCGTGATGTGCGTCGCGCTCGTGTGGTGGGCGACGTCGCAGGCGGGCGGCGTCGGCTCGATGCTGTCGGCGCCGTCGCAGTTCGTCGCGGGCGGCAAGAAGGCCGGGCTGTTCTGGGCGACGTTCTGGCCGGGGCTGACCGCGATGGTCGGCTTCTGGGCGACGCTCGCGTTGAACATCCCGGACTTCACGCGCTTCGCGCATTCGCAGCGCGACCAGATGATCGGGCAGTCGCTCGGGCTGCCGTTGCCGATGGCGTTGCTGTCGGTGGTGTCGGTGGTCGTCACGTCGGCCACCGTCGTGATCTACGGCAACGCGATCTGGGATCCGATCGACCTGACGAGCCGCATGACGGGCATCGGCGTCGGCATCGCGCTCGTGATCCTGACGCTCGACACGATGTGCTGCAATCTCGCGGCGAACCTGGTCGGCCCCGCGTACGATTTCTCGAGCCTGTGGCCGAAGGCGATTTCCTACCGCACCGGCGGGCTGATCACCGCGACGATCGCGATCGTGATGATGCCGTGGAAGATCCTCGCGACGACGGACGGCTACATCTTCACCTGGCTCGTCGGTTATTCGGCGCTGCTCGGGCCGGTCGCGGGCATCCTGATGGTCGACTATTTCATGATTCGCGGCACGCGGCTCGACACGCGCGCGTTGTTCGACGAGCGCGGCGACTTCAGCTATACGCGCGGCTGGAACCCGGCCGCGCTGGCGGCGCTCGCGATCGGCGTGCTGCCGAACCTGCCCGGCTTTCTGCACACGGCGTTCCCGGCATCGTTCGCGAACGTGCCGGCGTTCTTCAACACGCTTTACACGTATGCGTGGTTCGTCGGACTCGTGCTGGCGTCCGCCGTGTACGGCACGTTGATGAAGCGGCGTGCGGCGCAGCGCGCGCAGGTCGCGAGCGCGTGACGCGCGCACGCGGACCGAACCCGACAGTCGAGACAGTCAACGAGGAGGCATCGAAATGGCAATCCTGATTCGCGGCGGCACGGTGGTGGATGCGGAGCGCACCTATCGCGCGGACGTGCTGTGCGCCGACCCGCAGGACGGCGGCACGATCCTGCAGATCGCGGAGAAGATCGACGCGCCGGCGGGTGCGGCGGTCGTCGACGCACACGACCAGTACGTGATGCCGGGCGGCATCGATCCGCATACGCACATGGAGCTGCCGTTCATGGGCACGACGGCCAGCGACGATTTCTACTCGGGCACGGCCGCCGGGCTGGCGGGCGGCACGACGAGCATCATCGACTTCGTGATCCCGAGCCCGAGGCAGCCCTTGATGGACGCGTTTCACCAATGGCGCGGCTGGGCCGAGAAGGCGGCGGCCGATTACGGCTTCCACGTGGCCGTCACGTGGTGGGACGAATCCGTGCATCGCGACATGGGCACGCTCGTGAACGAGCACGGCGTGTCGAGCTTCAAGCACTTCATGGCGTACAAGAACGCGATCATGGCCGACGACGAGATCCTCGTGAACAGCTTCTCGCGTTCGCTCGAGCTCGGCGCGCTGCCGACCGTGCACGCGGAGAACGGCGAGCTCGTGTTCCGGCTGCAGCAGGCGCTGCTCGCGCGCGGGATGACGGGGCCGGAGGCGCATCCGCTGTCGCGGCCGCCGGAAGTGGAGGGCGAGGCTGCGAACCGCGCGATCCGCATCGCGCAGGTGCTGGGCGTGCCGGTGTACATCGTCCATGTGTCGGCGAAGGATGCGGTCGATGCGATCGCGCGGGCGCGCAGCGAAGGGCTGCGCGTGTTCGGCGAAGTGCTGCCGGGCCATCTGGTGATCGACGAGGCCGTCTATCGCGACCCGGACTGGACGCGCGCGGCCGCCCACGTGATGAGCCCGCCGTTTCGCTCGGCCGAGCATCGCGAGGCGCTGTGGCGCGGGCTGCAGGCCGGGCAGCTGCATACGACGGCGACCGACCATTGCGTGTTCTGCGCGTCGCAGAAGGCGATGGGCCGCGACGACTTCACGAAGATCCCGAACGGTTGCGGCGGCGTCGAGGACCGCATGTCGGTGCTGTGGCATCACGGTGTGAACCGCGGGCGCATCACGCCGAACGAATTCGTGCGGATCACGTCGACCAACGCCGCGCAGATCTTCAACCTGCACCCGCGCAAGGGCGCGGTGCAGGTGGGCGCCGATGCCGATCTGGTCGTATGGGATCCGGCCGCGACGAAGACGATCTCGGTGAAGACCCATCACCAGCAGGTCGACTTCAACGTGTTCGAGGGGATGACCGTGCAAGGCGTGGCGACGCACACGCTCACGCGCGGCGCGCTCGCCTGGGCCGACGGCGACCTGCGCGCGCAGCGCGGTGCGGGGCGTTATCTGAAGCGGCCGCCCGCGGCCTCGTATTACGAGGCCACGCGCATCGCCAACCGGCTGCGCGAACCGCATCCGGTCGAGCGCAGCCGGTAAGCACGCGGGAGGCCGAGGGCGAACCTCGGCGGCGACGCTCAGCGAGCGTCGCTCGTGCTCGCGTCGCGGATCGGGATCACCGTGCGCGCGCCGCACTGGCGCAGCAGGTCGCGCAGTTCGTTGATGACCGGAAACACCTCGTGGTTCCAGTCGGCGCCCTGGCGGTCGTGCGCTTCCTGTTCGCGCTCGACGATCCAGCGATCCTCGCGGAAGATCCGTTCGGTGAACCACACGAGCAGCGGCCATGCGAGATCGAGCGCGAACGGAATGCCCGGCTTGTGGATCGACAGCAACCCGAACGTGCGATTGCTGCGTTGCTCGGCATCGAGCGGCACGTAGACGATCCACAGGTCCATCACGAGCGTGCCTTCGCTCGAACGGATCTGCAATGTCTGATACGGGTAGCCGGTGCGCACCGTCATCACGCTCTTGTCGGCCTGATCGCCGGGTTTCTTGCTCGAGCCGAACACGAGCGCCTCGCCGACCGGCTGCTTGCCTTCCATCCGCGCGAACGTGTAGTCGACCTCGACCCAGTCGTCGCCGCGACGGCGGCCGACCGAGCGTGCGCGCATCTGGCCCATCTGCTTGCGATGCAGGAACTGATGGTTCATGTCCATCAGGTTCTCGTGCATGAACGAGTAGTGGCACTTGACCTCGCGGCCGAAGCGGCGCGTCTTGTATGCGGGATTGTCGGCCGATTCGAGCGCGGGCACCGGGCGTTCGTCCGCCAGCGTCGCGTCGCCGGGGAACACGAAGATCACGCCGTGCGTCTCGCGGCACGGATACGCGCGCACGCCGTTGGGCAGGCGTTCGCGGCCGAGATACGGCACGTCGACGCAGCGGCCGCTGTCGCACGCGTAGGTCCAGCCGTGGTAACAGCAGCGCAGCGTTTCGCCGTCGACGACGCCCGCGTGCAGCGGCACCTGGCGGTGCGCGCAACGATCTTCGAGTGCATACACGGCGCCGGACTCGGTGCGGACGAGCACGATCGGATCGCCCGCGAAGCGCACGCCGAGCGTCTTGCCGCGTTTGAGCTCGCGCGACCACGCGAGCGGATACCAGTGATCGGGATGGATCGGCACACGGCGCAGGTCGCGCACGACCGCTTCGGTGGCCGGTTGTTCGAGGGTGCTGCTGTCAGACAAAGGCACTGCGCGCATGCGTGACGCCTCCTGGCTGGCTGTTGCATTTCGGGCGCCGCAGGTTGCGGCGGCGATCTGTAACGGAGAAGTCTACGCGAAGTTGGCGCGCGAAGCTGAACCGATGCGGGTTTGTCCGGCCGGCGCGCCAGGCGTTTCGTTGATGCAGCGCAATCCGGGCCGCGCGGTGCGCGCGGCGTGGCGGGCGGCGTGTCAGCGTCGCGCGTCGTGCCACAGCACCGCATCGGCGCGATACAGCGCGGGGAAGCGCTGCTTCAGCGCGGCGACCTTCGGCAGATCGTTGAACGCGATGTACGGTGCGTCGGGGTGCAGCTCGAGGTAGTTCTGGTGATAGTCCTCGGCCGGATAGAAGCCCTTGTGCGGCTCGACGCGCGTGACGACGGGCGCCGCGAACGTGTGCGCGGCGCCGAGCTGCGCGATGTACGCGGTCGCGACCGCGCGCTGCTGCGCGTTGGTCGGAAAGATCGCGGACCGGTACTGCGGCCCTTCGTCGGGGCCCTGGCGATTCAGTTCGGTCGGATCGTGCGCCACCGAGAAGAACAGTTGCAGCAGGCGGCCGTAGCTGACCTGCGCCGGATCGTAGACGATGCGCACCGACTCGGCATGGCCCGTGAGGCCCGAGCCGACCAGCGCGTAGTGCGCGGTTTCGGATGCGCCGCCTGCGTAGCCGGCCGTGACCTGCTTCACGCCCTTCACGTGCTCGAACACGCCCTGCACACCCCAGAAGCAGCCGCCGGCAAGGACGGCCGTTTCGTCGTGCGATGCACCGGGCGTTTCGTCGAGCGCCGGCGCGGGTGCGTCGTGGATCGGCTCAGCAGAGCGCACGACGCGCTGATAGCCGAAGACGGCGGCGGCCGCCAGCGCGAGCGCAGCGAGGCGGCGCAGCAGCGCCGCGCGCCGCAGTGCCACGGAATTACGCGTGGATGTCGGGATCATCGATTGCTCCTTCGAGATGCTGTGTGGAATGACGCGAACGGCTCGCGCGTTGCGTTCGCAACGGCGCCGGCGCGAAGGCGACGCTCAACCGAACGTGAATGCATACGCATCGACGCCGGGATCGAGAAACTCGATCGAGAACGTGCGATCGGCGATCACACCCGGCTGCCGGACGAGCTGGTACAACCGCTGGCCGTTGACGGTGCCGTAGCCCTGCGCGTCGACGTCCGCGCCATGGGCGGCGCCGGGCGCCGCGCCGTCGAGCGTCACGCGAAAGCGCACCGGTTTGCCGTGCGCGCCGGGACCGAGCACGAGGTGCAGGTCGCGCGCGTGGAAGCGGTAGACGATCCGGCCGCCCGGCGCCGCGAGCGTCGCGCGCTCGCCGCCGACCTGCCACGTGCCGGCCACGCCCCAGTCGTTCAGGTCGAGGCGGGACGGTGCATCGTAGCGGTGGGCCGCGTCGCGCACGACGCCGCCCGGCGACGCGAACGCCTGCGCGCGTGCATAGCCGACGTAGGTTTCGGGCGAGTGGACCTCCGGACCGTCGGCCGGCGCGAGCGCGCCTTGTGCCAGTGCACCGGTGAGTCCGAGCGGCACGTTCAGCGCTTCCGGGTGGCCGGCATCGGCGAGCAGCGCCTGGATCGTGCGTTCAGACTGCGCGTATTCGCCTTCGCCGAAATGGTGATGGCGGATGCGCCCTTGCGCATCGACGAAGTAGTGGGCCGGCCAGTATTCGTTGTCGAACGCACGCCAGATCGCATAGCCGTTGTCGATCGCGACCGGATAGTCGATGCCGAGGTCGTGCACGGCCTTCTTCACGTTGCCGACATTGCGCTCGAATGCGAATTCCGGTGCATGCACGCCGATCACGACGAGCCCGTAGCGCGCATATTTGTGCGCCCACGCGCTGGTGTACGGCAGCGTGCGCAGACAGTTGATGCACGAGTAGGTCCAGAAGTCGACGAGCACGACCTTGCCGCGCAGGCCGGCCGCCGTCAGCGGCGGCGAGTTCAGCCACTGCACGGCGCCGTCGAGCGACGGCAGCGTGCCTTCGACGGGCAGCGCGGCAGCCGCGTGCGTCGCGGGCGCGGGATCGGCCGCGCGCATCATTGCGCCGCCCGCGTCCGGCGTGGGCGCCGACGTTGCGGCCATCATCGCGCCGCTGCGGCCGGCGAGGCCGTCGCGGCCGTCGTCCGCGCCCGGCTGGGCCGGCGGTGCGCCGTTCGAGTGGCCGCCGAGGCGCGCGACTAGCTTCGTTTCGAGGCTGCCGGTCGTGACGGTCGACAGTTGCGCGAGCGCGCCCGTATCGGCGCCGAGCGCGATCGCGCCGACGCCGGCCAGCAGCGCGACGCCGATCCCGCGCCGGATCCATTCGCCGGCGCCGAGCGAGCGCTTCATCGCGGCGAACACCTTGCCGCCGATCACGAGCGCGACGGCGAGCGATGTCGCCGCGCCGGCCGCATACGCGACCAGCAGCAGCGTCGTGCCGACGTTCGCGCCGCGCAGCGCGGCGCCGGTCAGCACGAGGCCGAGGATCGGGCCTGCGCACGGCGCCCACAGCAGGCCGGTCGCGACGCCGAGCAGCAACGACGACGCGGGGCCGGCCGGGCGGCCGTCGCGCTGCGCGAGGCCGGTGAGCCGGTTGCCGGCCGCGACGAGCGGGCGCGTCAGGTGTTCGGCGAAGCGCGGCAGCAGCAGCGTCAGGCCGAACAGCGCGAGCAGCACGATCGCGAGCCAGCGGCCGGCCTGGTTGGCCTGTGCGACCCAGCCGCCGCCGACCGCGGCCAGCGTCGCGACGACGGCGAACGTGAGCGCCATGCCGATCAGCAGCGGCAGGCCGGTGCGCACGAACGGCTGGTCGGCGCGCGCGAACACGAACGGCAGCACGGGCAGGATGCACGGGCTCAGGATCGTGAGCACGCCGCCGAGATAGGCGAGGACGATGAGCAACATGGAGCAGTCTCCGGTCGTTCGGGGAAGCGGCGGCCGTTCAGGCGGCGGCCGGGTGGAAGGCGAGCGCCAGCCCGTTCATGCAGTAGCGCAGGCCGGTGGGCGGCGGGCCGTCGTCGAACACGTGGCCGAGATGGCCGCCGCAGCGGCGGCAGTGCACTTCGGTGCGCGCCATCCCGTACGACGCGTCGGCTTCGGTCGCGACCGCGTGGTCGAGCGGCTTCCAGAAGCTCGGCCAGCCGGTATGGCTGTCGAACTTCGTGCTCGACGGAAACAGCGCGAGGTCGCAACCGGCGCATGCGAACGTGCCGCGGCGGTGCTCGCCGTTCAGCGGGCTGCTGTACGGCGGCTCGGTGCCGGCATCGCGCAGCACCGTGTATTGGGCCGGCGTGAGGCGGCGGCGCCATTCGGCTTCGCTGCGGGTAACGTCGAACGACGCGGTGGCGCCGCCTGCGCCGGGCGGCGCGGCGAATGCGCGGCCGACCAGCATGCGGCGGCCTGCCGACGACAGCGCGGCGACGCCGGTGGCGCCGGCGAACAGCAGATGTCTGCGAGTGGGCATGACGGGCTCCTGGAAGCAGGTGCGGGAAACATGCGCACAGAGTAGGCAGCGGGTGGTGTCGAAGTCCTCACGGAAAGTTAAATGAATTGTGATCATTTGCCGGGTGTTCCGGTCAGGTCCGGTGAAATCCATCAAAGCCCCGTCTGACAAGGGTTTGCAGGGTATTCGTGGTCCGTCCACTTCCGCGGAAATCCCGCGCGAGCCGCAACTTTTTAGTGTTCGTGGTGTCGGGTAGGCTCTGCATTGGGATGCACGAGCCGACCGATGACGAAATCAATGGAGGGCGATCATGGGTGCACTGACGGTCAGGCAAATCGAAGCCGCAAGGGCGACCGGAAAGCGGTATTTCCTGTCGGATGGGCGGGGACTGTTCCTGCGTGTCGGCCCGGTCGGCGGAAAGACCTGGTTTGTTCGCGTCAGCATCAATGGTAAGTAGCTCGACAAGCCGCTCGGCAAGGCGTGGGCACGCTCGACGACAGATGCGCAGTTGTCCCTCGAGGATGCACGCGCAGCAGCGGCGACGATTCGTTCGCAAGCGCGCGACGGCATGGACTATCTCGAAGCGAAGAAGCGTGAACGCTAGGCGAAGGTTGCAAAAGCGGCGATGGCGGACCTCACGTTCGGCGACTTATTCGATGCGTGGTTCGCGACGATCAACAAGAAGCGCGGCAGGAAAGGCCGGAAGGATGGCGGTAAGTCGCTTCGAAGTGCGATGGAAAAACATATGCTGCCGTCTCTCCGTACACACAGGGTCTCAGGCGTGTTTGCGTCGAACGTGCTGCCGCTGCTTACCGCGATTTCCGACGTGGGACATAACCGGCAAGCGGTCGAGATGTTGATAACGATCCAGCAAATGATTCGGTGGGGCGAACGAAGCCAGCCGTGGAAGCGCTTGCTGATCGATTGCGATGTGCTCGCGCTTGCAAAAGAGGATGTCGTTTCAGCTGATTACGACCCGGTGCGTGGCAATGAGCGTAACCGGACGCTTACGGACGACGAAATCCGACTACTCGGTGAACTGATTCCAGCCGCGCGGCTTCCACGTTCCATTGAGTCAGCAGTATGGGTGATGCTTGCGTGCGGAACACGCGTCGGCGAAACGCTCCCGACGCGCTGGACTGATCTCGACTTCAAAGCACGGACGTGGACGATTCCAAAGGAACGCACGAAGTCGAACGCGGCGATCACGATTCATCTGTCCGATTTCGTTCTTGCACAGTTTGCAGCGCAGCAGGTCGTGCGCGCCGGCATGCCTGAAGGCGACGCACGCCGCGAATATGTGTTTCCGTCGGAGAAGGGCAAACTGCCGCACGTCAGTATTAATACGGCGTGCGGGGCTATCCATGACCGGCAACGCCCGAAGGATGCACCGACCGAAGGCCGCACAAGGGCAACCGATGCGCTCACGGTCCCGGGTGGCCAATGGAAATGTCACGACCTGCGCCGGACGTGCGCAACGATGATGCAGTCGCTCGGCATCGCAGAAAGCATCGTGCATCGATGCCTGAACCACGCGCGCAATGATCCGCTTGATCGAATCTATCTGCGGTTCGACTATGATGCGCGACGCATGGCGGCGATGGGGTGACCGTTTGTCGGCATTGCTGGGCATGAGTACAGAAAACGTACGCTTTCTGTTCGCGCCGTAATCGGGGAGCGTTTCTCCGCAGAGGGAAGAAGGAATATGGAACCCTGATAATCCGAGTTATCACGGTTAAAGGTGCCTGAGAATCGACGGGGATGCGGTGCTTCATTCCTGTTCCCTCGAGACATTCCATCGGTGTGGGGCGCCTATAGGGGCAAGTGCGGTGGCCGCCGGGTACCGATGGTCGTGCCCGTGGTCCGCAGTGGTAAGTGCGCGGGTTGCCACGAGCGGAAGAGGGCAGGTTCTGGCGGATACTGGCTGCATCGGCCGCCCTGCGGTTTGCTTGTGGACTGTTGGATGCGGTAGGGTGCGACTTTGACTTTATGATCCGGACAAGTCCATGAACAAACAGGAACTCATCGACGCGGTCGCCGCGGGCGCGGGTGTCAGTAAAAGCGACGCGAGCAAAACTGTTCAGGCGGTGCTGGATGCGATCACGGACGCGGTGAGCCGCGACGAAGCGGTGCAGCTCATCGGCTTCGGGGCATTTTCGCGGGGACAGCGCTCAGCGCGTACCGGTCGCAATCCGACGACGGGCGAGGAGATCGCCATTGCCGCAGCAAATACTGTGAAGTTCGCCGCCGGTAAGGCGTTTAAGGACGCAGTGAACGGATCGTGACATCGTGCGAGTTGCGCCTGGCGCCTATGCGGGGCCGCCTCCGTGAGAACGCCAGTGTCGTCGCGTTCGTGCGGGTGCACGAGTCTGACTTGATTTGCCGGTCTACCGAATTGTGCAGACAGTGTCTGTACAATCTACGTCCGGCTCCAAGTTCGCGACAAACGTGGAGCGCGCCTCAATCCAGCAATAGCGACTCGTCCGCTGTTCGTGAGTTCGTATACGCGGAACGGAGCTTCGCTGACGAGTAACGTCAGCGATACCCGCTGGACCACTCGTTCTGTTGTTTGGGCCGTTGATTAATGCGAAAACACTGTCCCGTGCGTCGCGCGATGACGAAGAGCAATTGCTCCCACTTCCCGCCGACCAAGTCCGCCGCTTGTCGCTCAAGCACCATCTCGCGTTTGCAGCGCTATGTGGCGGATGCGGCGACGTTGAGTCGATCGCCGCGCTGTCCAATATGCTCCACCTGCGTGCGGGCTGCAATGCCGAACTATATCGCTGCGCAGATTCCGCCCTCGCTCAATGCGTTGCGCGGGTAGAGTGCGGGGGCGAGTGGGCCTTAACGGACGCTGAGCGGGCTGCATTCGAACCGTTGCGTCATGGCCATGACGAGCAACTTACTGCAGTGCCTGTCCATCGCTTCCTTGAAGCGCTGGAGCAGGGACAGCATGCAGGCCTTCGCCCTGCCGATCGAGTCGGACTGGTACCCAAGCGTTGTCTGCCTGCGATGGCGAATGCGCCGAGCGCCTGGTACGCACGGATGAACCTGCAGGCTGGCGCCGCAACCCGTGGTGCGTGCGTGGACGCCGAATTCGACAGTTTCTACGTAGAAACTTTAGGGAGCGGCTTAGAAGTGGGTAGTTGTGTAGTGAAAGCACACCACTGTGCTCTTCGCCGAACTGGCTGATTCCATGGCGAGGTCCGACGGAATGAAGGGGAACATATTAGGGACTATGTTACCCTTCATTTCAGGACATGGGAGAAGCGTCCGTGTGCGCGGCACACCCTTTTGGGGATGGAGCGCTCCCACCGCGACGAGCGAAAAGCGGGGCCGTCACCGTTTCGGCGCCGCTGGATTGCTGGCGCGGGCGACGACGTGCCGGTGGGCGAGTTCATTGGGCATTGCGCTGCACGCGGGCCTGGAGGTTCTTCGATCCGGGCGCGGCGACTGGAGGGGCGTCTTTGCCTCTGGCGGTGCCGAAGCACAATTGCGCGCGCGCACATTTACCTTGGCGGGCAGGGGGCTGAATTCTCTCCACGGTGCGGAGAGAATTCGGTGAACGTGGTTGTCGTTCCGACTGGCAAGGATGTAGCTCCCCAGCGCAACCGTCGACTTGGTAACATGCTGGACGCTATGACTTTTGCCCCTCGATACCCATGATCCAACAGCGCCATCCGGAGCGCCTTGCCAGTCTTGTGCGCGAACTGGTCGGCCTCCCAATCGAAACAGAATGGCTGGAATTCAAGCGTAATAACGAATGGCCCGAAGACATCGGCGAGTACATATCGGCGTTGTCGAATTCCGCAGCCCTGTTTAACAAGGCACACGGTTACCTGATATGGGGTGTAGACGACGCATCCCATGAAATCGTGGGAACCGACTTCGACCCGCGTGGCGCCAAAGTTGGCAACGAGGAACTCGAAAACTGGTTGCTCAGATTGATCAACCCGAAGATCCCGTTTCAGTTTCGGGGATGCGGACCAAATCTTGGACTACTTTGGAGGTAGTCCATGTATTCATACGAAGACCGCGTTCGGGCGGTCGAGCTGTACCTGAAACTCGGAAAGCGCGTCAAGGCGACAATCCGCCAGTTGGGTTACCCGACGAAGAATTCTCTCAAGGCGTGGTGCGAGGAATTCGAGAAGAGTGGCGATCTGCAGAAAGAGTATGTTCGCGTAAAGCCAAAGTACTCAGAAGAACAGAAGAACCTGGCACTTGAGCATTACGTCAATCACGGGCGCAGCTTCAGCTTCACCCTCAGGGCATTAGGCTATCCCTGTCGGCAGATACTGACGGCGTGGGTTCGCGAGCGCTATCCGGAAACCAGGAAACGCGTGGTTGGCAAGGCAGGCCGACCGGCCGTGTCATTGGCGACCAGGCAGCTCGCGGTGTACGAACTGTGCACACGGGAAGGAAGTGCACAGGCGGTGGCGCAAAAGCTGGACGTCGACAGGGTGTCGCTGTACAACTGGAAGAACCAGTTACTCGGCCGAGGGGCCCCTGCATCCATGAAGCGCGACAAGGGATCACCATCAGAGACGGATCGGGACGAACTGGAGCGGCAGGTCGAAGAGCTCCGGCGCGACATTCGCAATCTGAAGCTTGAACACGACCTGTTGAAGAAGGCGAATGAACTCGTAAAAAAAGACCTGGGCGTCGACCTGCCACTCCTGAGCAATCGGGAGAAGACGAAGCTGGTTGACGCCCTGAGAGAAGAATACGGTTTGACTGAGCTGCTTGAGCGGTTGGACCTGGCGCGCAGCTCCTATTTTTATCATCGGTCGCCCATACGGGTTGCCGACAAATATGCAGATGTCCGTCGTACCGTTGCAGAGATCTTCGAGGACAATCACCGATCCTACGGCTATCGTCGGGTGCAAGCAGCGCTTAGAGACGGTTTCATAAAGACTGATCGGCCCGCCGAAGGGTATTCCAGCAGATCAGACAGCAACCGAGTTTGAGGAACGCGCTGTGAATGTCTGCACGGCGCTCGAAACGAATACGGAGACGACGGAAGTGATGCAGCCAGGCATGCGTGCGTTCGACGACCCAGCGATATTTGCCAAGGCCGCTGCCATGTTCGGTACGGCGCTTGGCGATCACTGGCTCGATACCGCGATCGCGCAACGCGCGCCGATGTCGCTCGGAGTCGTAACCGCGATCCGCGTAGACCACACGCGGCCGCTGCAATGGGTGGCCACGCAATCCGCGGATCGGCGGAATCGCGTCGATCAGCGGCAGCAATTGCGTGACGTCGTTGACGTTCGCGCCGGTCAGGATCGCGGCGAGCGGCGTACCGTTGGCGTCGGTGACGATGTGGTGCTTGGAACCGGGTCGCGCGCGATCGGTGGGGTTTGGCCCAGTTTTTGGCCTGCCCCAACGGCGCGAATCGATGATGAATCGACGGCGGCTCGTGAGAAGTCGATCTGGTCCGCTGCGCGCAGCTTTGCGAGCAGTAGCTCGTGCAAGCGATCCCAGACACCGGCTGCTTGCCAATCGCGCAGCCGGCGCCAACATGTCACGCCCGAGCCGCATCCCATTTCGGCCGGCAGGTCGCGCCAGCGTAGTCCGGTCTTGAGAACGAACAGGATGCCGGTCAGCGCGGCGCGATTCGAAACAGGCAGGCGGCCCGGGTTCTTCTCGCGCCGCGGCTTGGGTGGCGGCAGTAACGGCTCGATCAGTGCCCACAATTCATCGTCGATGATCGGCTTGGCCATCTCCTCAGTCTCGGTTGTTCCGATGCCTGAGGTTAACAGCTCACCGCGAAAGTTAACAGCCCCACGGGGCCTTTTTGAAACCGTCTCTTAGCAGGCAACGAGTGTTTCTATCGGAGAAAGTCGTGCGTCGCCTCATGAAACAAGGCGGCCTCCACGCAGCAAGGCCCAAGCGGCGCCGATATCGCTCTTATATCGGGGAAATCAGCCCTGCCCCAGATAACATCATCAATCGCGATTTCCACGCGAACGCCCCCAACGAAAAGTGGGTGACGGATATTTCCGAGTTCCAGATTCCTGCGGGGAAGGTATATCTATCGCCCATGATCGACTGCTTCGATGGGATGGTAGTCAGCTGGTCGATTGGCACAAGCCCCGACGCAGAGCTCGTGAATTCCATGCTAGATGCGGCTATTGAGACCGTGACCGAGGACGACGAGACGCCGATCGTGCATTCCGATCGGGGTGGCCACTACCGTTGGCCTGGCTGGCTATCGCGGGTTGCGAAGGCTAAGCTGATCCCCTCCATGTCGCGTAAAGCCTGTTCACCGGACAACGCGGCCTGTGAGGGATTCTTCGGCAGGCTAAAGACTGAGATGTTCTATACAGGAGACTGGCGTTCGACGACCATCGCGGAGTTCGTTGAGGTACTGGACGCCTACGTTCGCTGGTACAACGAGAAACGGATCAAGGGCTCCCTTGGCTATCTCAGCCCCATCGAGTACCGTGAAAGCCTCGGGTTAGCAACGTAAATCAGTCCAAGAAAATAGCCGCATCCCCGGTGGGTCAAGATTCGGTGAAAATCAACAGAGCTGTCGATCGAAAGCGGCACGCTGACCATGTCGCTCGTCGAGGGTACGCGCCTGATCGCCACGCTTGTACATCCGGCGCAGTACCAAGCAAATATCACTGGCCAGTTCTACGGTTTCGGCTCTGGCGTATTCCAACCGGCATAAAGACCAGTTCGAGCGCCGCACCTTGCATCTACCGCGTTGTGAGGTTCGCTGGTGCTGCGCTCGACTACCCGAAACGATCCGATCGGCTGAGTGGCTAGCTCCGCCCTGAACCAATCCAAGCTTTAGATTACTGGCCCAGCCACAGCGTGTCGCAGCCTGATCCGCGCGCTCGCGACGGTTCGACGACGGGCCCGGACGACAGACTTGCTGCGGAAGGCATGCGTAGTCCCTGATCAACGAGTACGTCGCGCCCGCAACACTGTGTGTGGCGGCGTGCTTGACTCGATCGAGCCGTTTCACAACTTCGGTTGGTGTCAGATTCCAAATCAGGCACACGTTCTCCCGACGAGCGCCTGATGAAACGCCCACGTCGGCCGCGTGAGCTCTGCGCCCCGACGGCCAGACGGGCCTGGAGCGTGAGCGGTTGCAGTAAAAGTCAAATAGCTCGACAACAGCATCGGCGCAGCTATCGCGCTAGGGACAAAAATCTGTGAAAGTCCGTGCGCCTCTTGGTACGCGTCCACGCGGCAAGGAAAAATGTTGTCGCGACCTCTTTGCCAGCATCCGCTTTCCCGCCGACCGGTCGACTTCTCACCGGAGCATCCCATCGATCTTCACCAGGCAATGGGCCTTTATTGACGGCTACCTCGCGCGTATCGAAGCGAGCCTCAGGGCGCAGTTCGACGCCGACCTCGAAGGCACGCGCATCGGCGTGCATACGCTGCATCTGGACAACGGCGATCCGGGCCCGGCGCGCGCGCGGCTGCTGAAACGGGCGGGTGGCCTCATGCATACCGTGGCGTCTGAATCGCTGTTCAGCGGCTGGGATCAGGCGAAGAAGCGCTATGTGGCCGTGCCTGAGAGACCGCGCATGGCTGCTCGGGCAGGCGCACACGACACGTGAGCGGTAAGGGCTGCCCGTTATCCCGATCGATTCCGGTGATCCGCAGGACCGCCGATGCGCGCGCAAAGCCGTGGTCAAGATCCGCAACACGGGCCTCGTGCCATATGTTACGCATGGAGATCTGACAACTGTGGGCGTCGGCGTGCCGGGGCAACGGGCAGCTGATGTGGCGTCGGATGGTATGTTCAACTTCTTCGTTACCGCGCATTCGCTGACGGACTACCTGAAAGGCGCCGTCGCCGAGGCCGACCGATCCGCGTTGCTGGCGGAGCCGGATATCCAGCTGTTTCGGGACGTGTCCAACAAGGCCGAGCACATGAGGCTCGATCGCGGTCGGCCGGACCCGGCCACGCATCGCGTGAGCGGCGCCCTGGGCAGCGCCGCATTCAACACCGTGGCGCTCAACGCCAGCGTCGAGCGGTGGGTGTGCTGGCCGGATGGCACCGAAGTGGAGATGCAGAGCTTCGGAACCCGCGTGCTCGCCGGCTTTGAACCGTTCCTGACCGCGAGTGGCATCGCCACCTGACTGCATCAGCCGATCGATACAGCCCCGCCCGAGGACAACGCCTGAGATGACCGCATACCTCTACCAACTGACCGCCACCGCCGCGCAGATGTGCCTGCCGGTGCCGATCCCGGCCGCCGCGCCGCACGGCTTTCTGAACTGGCTCGACCACTGGCAGCCCCTGATCGGCGCGACCGCCGGCGGCCTACTCGGGGTGGCCGGCGCGTGGATCGTGGCCGGCTCCGCCCGCAGCCGCGAACGCCGTGTCGCCGCCGGCACGAGCATTGAAGCTGCCGTTGAGGCAGACCAGCGAATCGCGGGTAACCACGAGCTAGTGAAGGGAGACACCCGCGCGTGGCTCGTCGTTGAGAAATTGGCTCGACGTCGCCCGAGCCTGTTTGCCCTGCATACGCCGGCGACCGGCCAACTGTCTGACATTGACGCGCGTTTGTACTGCCACCTGTTCCAGTGCCAGATGATCCACCGCACGTTCGACGAGGGGATGGCGCAGCGTCTAGCCGGAAACGAAACGCGCACCGAGCTCGGTGTGATAGGCGGGGCACGCTTCGTTCGCGGCGTGCTGTCCGACGCACGGCTTTACCGGGAGTGGCAAGGCTGCGTCGAGCACGCGACGCTGGCGAACTACTTCCTGGATCGCTTCGTGTTTTCGCGCTGGCCACGCTGGTGCCACCGGTTGCGGATGAAGTTTTTCCCGAACGACCACGACAGACGCTCAGCCGCGCTGATCCAAACCGGCACGCTGCCGGCCGCCGGCGGCGAAGCGAGTGTAGCGTCGGCGGCCCCGGCCTGAACGCGAACCCATCCAGCAGGAGACCACATGAAAACAGCGAGATATACGCGAGGGCGCGGCGAGGCGTTCGTCCGCGCGCGCGCGACCGCGCATGCACACACCGATCACGCGCTGGTCGAGATCGACGTCGCGGGGCAACTAACAGCGAGCATCAGTTCCGGCTGATCAGCAGCGCGGACGAGGTAGAGGCGCTCGCGCGGCAACTGCTCAAGGCGGCCGCCAAGGTTCGCGACGTCGCGCCTGTGGCGCTGATGTCAGCGAGCGAGGCCGCATGATCCTGCGCGAATGGATTTTATGGCGCGCGCTCGCGCACGCCACGGCCAAGCGTGCGCTTGACCGGATACCGTTGACCGGCGAGCGCCCGATGCAACGCGATTATTTTTCTGTGACGCTCAGCGAGCTCACCGAGGGAGATGTACTGGTCGACGCGTTGGTTGTCGACTTGCATTGCGCGTGGCGTTGCCCCCCTCGGGTGAAAAGGTGTAATCATGCACCAATGGTGCGGCGTGTCGTTGTAGTGGTCTAATGACATTCCGCTGCGCGCTCGGCATGCTGTCGGCAGCAATGGTGAATCGGCACGCCTTGGAGAAAACTTGAGTCGTGCCGATGTGGGGCCATGTGAATCGCGCGATCTATGCGACGCGCGTCGGGAGCGAATGCAACAGACGTGGCCGTGACGGCGCGACCGCGTCGACGGTTTCGCTGTCGATGACGGCCGGCGCGTCAATGTCGGCCATCGACAGCACGCGGCGACGCAGCTGCGACGCACGGGCCTCAGAACAGTGCGTATAGCGAAGAATGTCGGCCGCCGTTATCCGGACGTGGCCGGCGGCGATCGCGCTAGCGAGCCGGAGCGCGTCCGCGTCGATCGCGGGTTGTTCCGTCAAGCGATCTACCGTCGCCTCGAGCGTGGCGAACGAGTCCTGCGCCGCGGCGGCGTCTATCCCATCCTCGACGTGAAGGTGAGAAGCATGACCTTCGATGGCCGCCCGGTCGCGACAGAAGGCAACAAGATGGCGTCCAGCGCCTCGCTGATCGCGTCGCAAGGGGGTCTGCACATGTCGAGCAGGTTTCGGCGCCGCTGGCGGCATTGGCGGCGGAATGTCCAGTGACCTCCCAGGCAATGTCGTCGCCGTTGAAAACATAACATTCGTGTTGTCAAGGCGCGCCAGTGCAGTCAAGGGAAACACTGATTTATCCAGCTTGGCGGTCATCGCTGACGTAGCCGAGAACGTTGTAGAAGGCAGTTCACGGAACGGATCCTCGATGATGAAGCGGCAGATGAGCTTTGCGGAAGCGGAAAGTGCGGGCAAGAAGCGCGTGACCCGGCGTCAGCGTTTCCTGGACGAGATGGAGAAGCTCGTGCCGTGGCCGCGGTTGCTGACGGCGATCGAGCCGTACTATCCGAAGGGTGAGCGCGGCCGTCGGCCGATAGGTCTGGAGCGGATGCTTCGAATCTATTTCCTGCAGCAGTGGTACGGCCTGTCGGACGAAGGGCTGGAAGACGCGCTGTACGACAGCATCGCGATGCGTGCCTTCGCGGGAATCGATCTGGCTGTCGAGAATGTGCCGGATGCGACCACGCTGCTGAAGTTCCGGCGCCTGCTGCTCGAGCATGACCTGACGCGCAAGCTGTTCGATGAGATCGGTATCTCGCTGTGCGAACGCGGGCTGATGATGAAGGAAGGTACCTTGGTCGACGCGACGATCATCGAAGCGCCGTCGTCGACCAAGAACGCCGAGAAGAGCCGCGACCCGGAGATGCATCAGACGAAGAAAGGAAACGCCTGGCACTTTGGGATGAAGGCCCATCTCGGGGTCGACGCCGATTCGGGACTGGTTCACAGCGTGGTGGGCACGGCGGCCAACGTGTCGGACGTTTCGCAGGCTCACGCCCTGCTGCACGGGCATGAAGAGGAAGCGTTCGGCGACGCGGGCTACATCGGCGTGGACAAACGCGACGAAATGAACGGCAAGCTGGTGAAATGGCGTGTGGCGGCCAAGCGCGGAAAGATCAAGGCGATGCAGGATGGCCCGCTGAAGGATCTGGTGACCACGGTCGAGCGAACCAAGGCGCAAATCCGCGCGCGGGTCGAGCATCCGTTTCATATCGTCAAGAACCTGTTCCGTTATCGCAAGGTGCGCTATAAGAGACGGTTTCAAAAAGGCCCCGTGGGGCTGTTAACTTTCGCGGTGAGCTGTTAACCTCAGGCATCGGAACAACCGAGACTGAGGAGATGGCCAAGCCGATCATCGACGATGAATTGTGGGCACTGATCGAGCCGTTACTGCCGCCACCCAAGCCGCGGCGCGAGAAGAACCCGGGCCGCCTGCCTGTTTCGAATCGCGCCGCGCTGACCGGCATCCTGTTCGTTCTCAAGACCGGACTACGCTGGCGCGACCTGCCGGCCGAAATGGGATGCGGCTCGGGCGTGACATGTTGGCGCCGGCTGCGCGATTGGCAAGCAGCCGGTGTCTGGGATCGCTTGCACGAGCTACTGCTCGCAAAGCTGCGCGCAGCGGACCAGATCGACTTCTCACGAGCCGCCGTCGATTCATCATCGATTCGCGCCGTTGGGGCAGGCCAAAAACTGGGCCAAACCCCACCGATCGCGCGCGACCCGGTTCCAAGCACCACATCGTCACCGACGCCAACGGTACGCCGCTCGCCGCGATCCTGACCGGCGCGAACGTCAACGACGTCACGCAATTGCTGCCGCTGATCGACGCGATTCCGCCGATCCGCGGATTGCGTGGCCACCCATTGCAGCGGCCGCGTGTGGTCTACGCGGATCGCGGTTACGACTCCGAGCGACATCGGCGCGCGTTGCGCGATCGCGGTATCGAGCCAGTGATCGCCAAGCGCCGTACCGAACATGGCAGCGGCCTTGGCAAATATCGCTGGGTCGTCGAACGCACGCATGCCTGGCTGCATCACTTCCGTCGTCTCCGTATTCGTTTCGAGCGCCGTGCAGACATTCACAGCGCGTTCCTCAAACTCGGTTGCTGTCTGATCTGCTGGAATACCCTTCGGCGGGCCGATCAGTCTTTATGAAACCGTCTCTAAGGGACTGGCCAAGAACACGGCGCAGCTGTTCAGTCTGTTCGCCCTGGCGAACCTGGTGATCGTACGAAACCGGCTGCGTTCGGCTCATGGGAGCAGTCCGTCATGCGCGTGAAAAATGCGAGCAGGGAGGCTCGTTTACGAGCCAACTGCACCGAAATGAGCGCCGATTCGATTCGTTATCCGGAAAGTTCGACGTCGTCTCACCTGAAACGTCGGCAGTTGGCCCATTAATCAGCATTTCCCAAGGATGCGGTTAGACTCAACCATTAACGTCCTTTTTCGTCCACGGTCAAATTGTTTTTGACCGACGTAACGCCAGGAACACTCTCGGCAACTTTCCCAGCGAGATCTATCTGCGCTTGGTCCGGAGCCATTCCTACTAGCGTAATCTTGCCGCTACGAGCGACGGCATGAACATCAGTGGACTCCAAGCCCTTTTGTTTGTACAACGTCTTCTGAACTCGTTTCGCCAAATCCTTATTTGCTGCTCTAATAGCCGAACGAGAGGGAGCTGTTGCTGAAGGTGCCCCGGTCGTCTCTTGTGCATGAACAACGGGCACGATCGCAGCAATGGCGCTGATGGCGATCGCTGCAGCAACGTAGGTCTTCAAGGATTTCATCTCTAGTCCTTCGGGTGGGTGGAAAAACTGGGTGGGAGAAACTCGAAATGATCGCTTGTCGATCAAAGTGCGGCGGGAAATGAGCCCTAACTTTGACGAGCAGTGGTCACGATGTGTGGCAATCAAATTATCAACTTTTCCTCGTCGGATGCGCACATTCAGGCACGTCGACACCTGTCAGGAATTTCGCCTGCTGAGGCCGGCTAAGGGTAAGCGTTCCATGAACAACGCTGCTCAAGTATTCGTTGCAACTACAACAAACCGATCACAGTTTGAGATCATTTTGTCCCCATACCTTGGCTCGCAGACTTCTAATCCTGGCGGGAACTGCCCTCGCCCTACATCAAGAACTTGAATCGCATTTCTCACATGCGCTAATTCCTTCTCGACCGTGTAGTACCAGTTCATGGCCTCCCTGCGTGAATGCAGGGATGATTGTGCACGTCGCTTACGAGATACGATTGATTTGACGCAAAGAGATCGACGCAGATCGCTCCTGCGGGAGCGAACTCGGATGCAGATTGTGGACCGGCCCTCCTTTCGTGGATACCTTCGCGCCATAATTTTTGGTAGCCGAGGAGGTCAGTATGAGCGGGGCAAGAATTTCAGAATACACGCAACTCCGTCATCGAGTATCGTCATGCTATTGTCCAACCACTCTGTGGAGCGCGTTCAGCCATGCGATCGTCCAACAAATCAGACATCAATAGGCTTCGAACCAACCTGCGGGACGAGATGGACGGAGCCGCGCTATATGAAGCGCTTGCCGCTGCGGAACCAGACCCATCGCGCCGCGACGTATTTATGCAATTGGCCGAGGCCGAACATGAACACGCGGAAATATGGCACGCCAAGCTACAGCAACGGGGTGTCGATGTAGCGACCACGAGGCCGACATTCAAAACCAGAGCATTGCGTATGCTTATACGTAGCTTCGGTCCGCGTTTTGTACTGCCGGCGCTCGCCGCCGCAGAGTTCGCCGACCGCGACAAATATGCCACGCAGACCGATGCGGGGGCACTCTCCGCTGACGAATCCACACACGCGGCGGTCGTAGCCGCCGTCGCGCGGAGCAACCCTTCGGGTGGCGTGAAAGGCTCCGATATCGCGCGCGCGGAGTCGTGGCATCGTGGTTGGTCAGGTAACGATTTGCGAGCGGCGGTCCTCGGTGCCAACGACGGTCTCGTGTCGAATTTTTGCCTCGTCATGGGCGTTGCTGGAGCCGGCGCCTCCAACAAGACAATCCTTCTGACGGGACTGGCTGGGCTCATTGCTGGCGCATCTTCAATGGCACTTGGAGAATGGTTATCGGTCACGAACGCGCGCGAGCTCGCGCAAACCCAGATCGCGCGGGAAAGCGAAGAACTCCAGCGGACGCCAAAAGCGGAATTGCGGGAACTCGCGCTTATCTATCAGGCTAAGGGTCTCGACAAAGATGATGCGCATCGATTGGCTGAGGAAATGATGCGCAATCGTGACAAGGCGCTCGATACCCTCACGCGGGAAGAGCTGGGCCTCGACCCGGAGGACCTGGGCGGAAATCCTTGGCGTGCCGCTGGCACGTCGTTCGGTTTGTTTGCACTCGGAGCGATATTTCCTGCAGTACCGTTTTTCTGGTCCCACGGATTGGTCGGCATCGGAATCAGTGTTTCATTCAGCGTGCTTTGCTTGACCGTGATCGGTGTAGTGACCTCGCTGTTCAATGGCCGTTCCCCGTGGTTTTCTGTAATCCGCCAGATTGTGATTGGTTGCGTTGCCGCCGCCTTCACGTATGGTGCTGGCGCGCTGCTCGGTGTGTCGATGTCGTGACTCCCTACAGCCCACAGGAGCGGTGCGCGCTTCGATCCTACGATCGAAAAGTTGTGGTATTTTCCCTAACATCGACAGGAGCGCAGAGCATGGGATATGTCTGTCAAAAGCGTGACGCTTGGGCGAAAATCGTCGCGAACCTTGACAGACAGAACGACGTGGACTGTTTTACGTCGGTAGGTCCGGTAGTAGACAAGGACCTTGGTGGGACCGACCGATTCAACACGGGTGGATCAGTCACGTACGATGTAGTGCGAGTGGTAAAGATTGTTGACCGACCGTCTCAGGGAACACTGTTAGTTTCGTGGAGCGACGCTCGAAGATGTGTCTACCTCGAGCAGATCTGGAAATTACGGGTAGCGAATAAACGTGGGCGATGTGTTCTCAGTGGCCGAGAAATCCAGATCGGCTCGACCGTATTCATGCCATTTTGCCGCCCGCGGCCACTTAATGCCGGTGCGATGATAATCGAGGAAGCAGCACCGAAATTTTTCCACGCTAGCAAAGCGTAGCCTACTGCCAGAGCCTCCAAATCTGGATCGGCTCGCAGCGCTGAAGTCTGCGAACGATTTTCTCGTCAGTCGACTGTATGCTCCGGCAGCCTCAGTGACGCTAGTCTAATTCAGACACATAAAGTGGTTCGATGCGACGCGCAATTCGGACAGGACCGTTTTTGACTTAAGCCAAGTACGCCGGTGGTGGACACGCGGCGTTTGGTACAACCATTAGGTGCCGTTCGCCAACGAGCGTCCATGGCCGCCCCAGCGTCCGCTTCACGTATGGAAGTGACCGTACCCACGCTTGAGCTTGGTCTCAATTGCACATGGACGCTGAACATCCTGACAGCTCCGTCCGGTCCATCCGCGAGCGCGAGCGCCCATCGCGGGCCTGCTCGAGCGCGGCAACCCCCACGATCATCGTACCGTGGGCGGCGAGATGAAGTCCACCGATGCTGGCCGCAGGCAGATCGCTGGTGTGTAATCGGCACGCTTTGAGCCGCGCCCGGATGGCGTCGAGATCCGCGACGCTCGCGCGGCGCATCATGCAGTCAGGCGCGCTCATACCAGCCGTTTGATGCATTCACGATTTTCACGACCACCAGTATCATCGGCACCTCGATCAGCACACCAACCAACGTGGCCAGCGCAGCGTCAGATTTGAAACTGAACAGGCTGATGGCCGCCGCGACCGCCAGTTCGAAGAAATTGGAGGCGCTGATCAATGAGGAGGGGCATGCGACGTTGTGTTTCTCTCCGGCTAGGCGCGCGGCATGGCGACCAACGAAACACATGCCTATCCAGTTGGTGACATAAACCGACCTCGCAGACGGGCCGTCTGGGTAATCCCCCCGAAAGACCGGTGTGATCAGAAGTAGAATTTTCTCGTTGAGGGTGTTCTACAGCGCGAAAAAATCGAGATTCACGGACAGCCAGATCATGGACGCGCTCAAGCGCGTGGAGTCGGGGCTGTCGGTGCCGGACCTGTGCCGGGAACTGGGCATCAGCACGGCAACGTTCTACAAATGGCGCTCGAAGTACGGTGGCATGGACGTCTCTTTGATCGCGCGGATGAAGGAGTTGGAGGCCGAGAATGCCCGGCTGCGCAAGATGTACGTCGAGGAGAAGATCAAGGCCGAGATCGTGGCGGAGGCCCTCGCAAAAAAAGACTGAGGCCATCTCGCCGGTGTGAGATCGCCATGCATGCCGTGTCCAGCCGGGGCATATCGATCCGGCTGGGTAAGCGGCTCGGCCGGACCGTTTCCCGATGCTGAGTTTTCCAAAGCATGATGGGCGCGTTTAGATTGACGGAGCCAGTCAACCATGTCGAACGCAGGGAACCGTGCCCATCCCCATCGCACGTACGCGCAAGAATTCAAGCAGCAGGTGATCAGGGAGACGTTGGAGCCGGGTATGTCGGTGTCGATTGTTGCGCGTCGACACGACATCAACGCCAACGTGGTATTCGGTTGGCGCAAGCAATATCGTGAAGGCAAGCTGGTCGTCCCTGCACTGGATGTTGCGCCGAGCGTGCCAAGCACGGAACTGCTGAGCGTCGATGTGATCGACACGGCATTGGTACTGCGGGCGCCGGAGCCGACGGTAGCATCGGGAGCGATGAGCAGCGTACCGATGTCGACGCCCGTGTGCGAGATCGAGGTGGAGATCGGCAAGCGGCGCGTGAAGATTCGCGGCCTGTCTGCCGAGCGCGCCGAAGCGTTCCTGCAGGAATGCCTGAAGTGATCTCGCTGCCGGCAGGTACGCGTATCTGGCTGGCGGCCGGCGTGACCGATATGCGTTGCGGGTTCAAGGGCCTGGCCGCGAAGGTGCAGACGGCGCTCGAAGAGAATCCGCTGGGCGGCCACGTGTTCATCTTCCGCGGCCGTCGCGGCGATCTCGTGAAACTGCTTTGGGCGACCGACGACGGACTCTGGCTGCTCGCAAAGCGATTGGAGCGAGGCCGGTTTATTTGGCCCCAGGCCGACGGCGGAAAGGTCCATCTGACGAGCGCTCAACTGTCGATGCTGCTCGAGGGCATCGATTGGCGGCAGCCACGCCGCACCGCCGCTCTGTCGATGTTGTAAACCGCATCGAAGGCTCGTAAACTGCGGCGCATGTCCAAAGATGCGCCGCTTCCTGCCACCGTCGCTGAGCTCCAGGCCCTGGTGCTCGCGCAGCAGGCGTCGCTGCTTGAACAGCAAGCTTCGATCGCAAACATGGTGCGGGAGATCGCTGCTCGCGACGACGAAATCGAGCGTCTGAAGGCACAGACCGACAAGCTCAGGCGAATGTACTTCGGGAGCAAGTCCGAGAAACTGGCCCGGCAGATCGATAAGCTCGAGGCGCAACTGGAAGACCTGACGGCCGGCCAGGGGGCTGCAGAGACGCGAGGGCACCGAGACAAGACGTCGACGTCGACGGCACCGCCCGGTCGGGCGCCCACGCGAGAGCCACTGCCACCGCACTTGCCCCGCGACGAAATCGAACTCAAGCCGGATCCAGCCTGCCCAAAGTGCGCGACGACGATGCAGTGGCTCGGCGAGGATGTATCCGAGCAACTGGCGCGCGTGGCGGCCGCGTTCAAAGTGATGCGCACGATCCGCCATAAACTGTGTTGCCCTGATTGCGGTCACATCGAACAGCCCGCGATGCCCAGCCTGCCGATCGAGCACGGCATCGCCCATCCGAGCTTGCTGGCCGATATTGCGATGTCGAAGTTCGCCGATCATCAGCCTCTGTATCGCCAATCGGAAATCGCGGCACGTGACGGCGTGACGCTGGATCGCGGAAGCATGGGCCGCTGGCTTGGGCAGATTGCCGAGCTCTGCGTGCCGCTCGTTGAAGCGATCCAGCGCTACGCGCTGGTTCCCGGAAAGGTCCACGTCGACGACACGCCGGTCGCGGTGCTCGCGCCCGGAAACGGCAAAACGGTGACCGGTCGCTTCTGGGTGTACGTGCGAGACGATCGCCGCTCCGGCTCGATCGACCCAGCCGCGGTATGGTTCGACTTCTCCTCGGACCGTAAGGGCGTCCACCCGCAAACCCGGCTCGCCGCATTCCACGGTATCCTGCAGGCCGATGCATACGCCGGGTTCGATCAACTGTTTGCGAGCGGCGAAATCCACGAAGCGGCATGCTGGGATCACGCGAGACGGTACATCTACGATGTTCACGCGCGCACGCCGACTCCGGATACCCAGCAGCTGCTCGAGATGATCGGCGAGCTCTACAGCATCGAAGCCGACATCCGCGGCAAGGCGCCTGAGGAGCGTTTGCGCGTGAGACAGGAAAAGACCAAGCCGTTGCTCGCGAAGTTAGAAGCGACGATCAGGGCGAAACTCACGACACTGTCGACGAAGTCCGCGCTCGCCAAGGCGATAAACTACTCGCTGAACCACTGGGCGGCGCTCGTGTTCTACTGCGAGGACGGTCGAGCGGAGATCAGTAACGTCCTCGCCGAGAATGCCCTGCGCTGTGTCGCGCTCGGACGCAAAAATTATCTGTTCGTCGGCTCCGACAGCGGGGGCGAGCGAGCCGCTGCGATGTATAGCTTGATCGGGACGTGCAAGCTGAACGGCATCAACCCGCGTGCCTATCTGGAATACGTCCTGACCCACATCGCTGATCACAAGATCTCCCGCATCGACGAATTGCTGCCCTGGAATGTGGCAGACAAGCTGAAGCTGGCCGCCCCGCCCACACCTTCAACCGGGTAGATCTGGATAGATTTGGATGGATCGTGTCCACGATCGCCGATCGCGGACACGATCCCCCGTGATCTACACGAACTCCACCACGCCATCACCATCATGCCCTACGCGCGCGTGAACGGGGAAACGGCCCGGCTGAGTCGCTTACCCGGCTGGCATGTGAGGCATTTGGGATCAGCCAGGCCTGTTATCGGTACGTCGGTCGGCGCAGCGCCGAGAACGACGAGATTGCGAACTGGCTGCTGCGCCTGACGGACAACCATCGGAACTGGGGCTTCGGGCTGTGCTCCTGTACCGGCGAAACGTGAAGGGCTTTGGCTGGAATCACATGCGGTAATTTTGTGCTCCGATCACCGCGATGGGGAAGGCCATGAATACGTACGTTGGACTTGATGTTGCACAGCGAAAAACGGCAGTCTGTGTAGTCGACGACGATGGGAAGACGGTTTGTCATGGCACGGTCGATACGCGACCGGAAATGATCAGAGCTTTTCTCGAAGCCAAAGGTTGCAGCCACGCCAAGGTTGGTATGGAGACAGGCCCGTTGGCCGTGTGGCTTTATCATTCGTTGCGGAAGCTGAATCTCGACATCGATTGTATCCATGCGCGTCATGTGCATTCCGCGCTCACGGTGCAGTTGAACAAGACGGACCGGAACGATGCACGTGGTATTGCCAACCTGGTTCGCTCAGGGTGGTATCGGCCTACCTTTGTCAAAAGTCTCGAGTGCCACAACGAACGACTGCTGATCTCCGCGCGTGACCGGCTTGTGAGAGTGCGGGTTTCGATCAACAATCAGATTCGTGGTTTGCTGAAGACATTCGGCGTAGTGCTTTCGCCCGGTAGGAATGATGTCTTCCGACGCGAGGTCCTCGCAGCAGATCCCTCCGTCGAGGCAGTGAAGTCCGTGATCCTCATGCTACTGGATACGTGGCGGCACGTGAGTCTGCAAATTAGGGCGTGCAGCAGAATGCTCGAGAAACGAGCTGCGCAGGATCCCGTGTGCAGAATGCTGATGTCGATTCCGGGCGTTGGTGCGTTAACAGCTTTATCCTACAAGACTGCAATTGGCGATCCGGCACGCTTCCGCCGCGTGACCGACGTCGGTGCCTATCTTGGCCTGACTCCGAGGAAATACCAGTCCGGTGATGTCGACAGAAACGGGGCGATTTCCAAGCAGGGAAACCGGCAGACGCGATCGCTCTTGTACGAGGCAGCGTCATGCTTGCTATCACGCTATGGAACCGAAACCAGCTTGGCACGTTGGGCTGGCATGATTCGTCAAAAAAAGGGATACAAGAAGGCGGTTGTCGCACTGGCTCGAAAGCTATCAACCGTTATGCTGAGTATGTGGAGGACGGGACAACTGTATAAAGACCCTGCTCCCCCGGTCGGCCGTTAAGTGAGGGGGGGCTGTTGTCATCGACTCCGATCAAACTGAGTTCGTCGCCGAACTCGATTCCGAGACTCGCTTTGCTACCTCTCATGGGGATAGCGTGAATCACATAGGATCGGGCGCGACGTCTGGCTGCACGTTGTAGCGTGTGAAAAGCGCGACTACGAAGACGACAAAGACCACAGTGGATCGGTGCTGTTGACCAATTAGACGACAAGCGCGTGTACCGGATCTATCGCGAACTGGAACTGAACCTGCGGATCAAGCCGCGCAAGCGACTGGTCAGGCAGGTACCGGAGCCGCTGGCGGTGCCGCGTGCCGTCAACCAGGTCTGGTCGATGGACTTCATGCACGACCAACTGGCCGACGGACGCAGCATCCGGCTGTTCAACGTGATCGACGACTTCAACCGCGAGGCACTCGGCATCGAGATCGACTTCTCGTTGCCATCGGAACGCGTGATCCGGGCGCGGCGGCAGATCATCGGTTGGCGCGGCAGACCCAAGGCGATTCGGTGCGATAACGGGCCCGAGTACCTGAGCGCGGCGATCATCGAGCGGGCCCGACAGTACGACATCAGGCTCGACTACATTCAGCCGGGCAAGCCGCAGCAGAACGCGTATGTCGAACGATTCAACCGGCCCGTGCGGTACGAATGGCTGTCACAGTACCACTGGGAAGACTTGGACCATGTGCAGCGCTTCGCGACCGATTGGACGTGGACTTACAATCATGACCGCCAGAACATGGCCTTGGGCGGATTTACGCCAAAGCAGCGGCTGGCCATGGCCGCTTAGTTTCTACTTCTGAACCCCGTGGAAAACGGGGGGATTACCCGGGGGCCGGCCCCGCGAAGACGGACACGCGACAGGGCCAAATTGAGATTCAGCTTTCTGCTCATGCTCAAGCCTCACCACAACTGAGAGCCCGTCGACGTTCTGACGCAGTTCCAGCAGGGCTGCAGAGTCGTGCGATGATGTTCGAGCACGACAACTGGCCGCATCTGGACAGGGCCTTGAAACGCTGCTCGCCACGTGGGTTTCGCTAGCAAGCAAATTCTCCAACCCAAGTGTGACTCTGCGCCCGGTCATACAGTGGAATGTGCAGTTCGTTAAATAGGCGGCGACCGGTGAATGGGCTGGTGAACAAGTCGATCGACGAAGTGGTGCATGTCGAATTCCTTCTTAGGCGCTATTTAGTTTAGCAAACCGATAGCTCGCCACCTGCTTCAATGCAAACCGGCTATCATGTTCGCGATGCCACTAGAGGAGGGAAACATGGCCACATACAAAGAGTTGAAAGCCCAAATGGAGGCGCTGGCTCAAAAAGCGGAAGCTGCCCGCGTAGCCGAGTTCCAAGCTGTCATCGACGACATCCGCAGCAAGGTCGCAGAATACGGCATTACCGAGAAGGACATCTTTGGCACACGCCGCGGTCGGTCTGCAAAGCAGGCGAATGTGCCAGTCGAAGCAAAGTATCGCGATCCGAAGACCGGCGCGACCTGGTCAGGTCGTGGACGTGCGCCGGCGTGGATCAGGGACGTCAAGAATCGCAACCGCTTCCTGATTCAGCAGTGACCCTGCAAAGCGTACCGCGCCTAAGGTGGAGTGGACCACCCCATTAACTCCGGATACTCGCCGCGCACCCGATTATCCACACATCGTCCGGACGATATTGCGCCGCCACCTTCGCATCAATTGACATTTGCCGTGTGGTGACCGCAGGGCGTCAGTCGGGCAAACGTGAGCATCGGCGCGGTCCCTTCTGTTTTCGTGCTATCGGGTGAGAGCACCGCTGGCAATCGGAATATGGGAAAGGATGAACACCGTCTGTGGGGCGGTGAGCCTACAGCGGAGCGCTGGCCACGGTTCCGTCGCTGCCGAGATTCCGGTATACCCGGACGCTTCGCGCTGGGTAGATACGGGCCCTGACGCCGCAGCTCTTTGATCAAGCCAAGTTCGCTTCCACCCTGGGATCGCCGTAGTGGTGGCGTATGGCGAGATCGGGAACAGCGCGAGGCCTTATGGTCCAATGCTTTGGTTCGAAGACGCCCAATCCTGACAAAAACCACCCTTGAAATTTTCGTCAAGGATTTGATTCACCTTGCGCAGGTGGGTCAATTGTTTCTCACTCGTGTGCTATGAGTTCATCCCTTTTCAGGGCTGGTGCAGTGTGGATGGTGCACGACGCTCACGTGACGCGAATGATTGGCCGAAAGATCGACTCCGCGAGGTCATCGAGAGTTTCGAACCGAAAGGCTGGCTAAAAACCGACGCGCTCAGTCTGGATCGACAATTTGATGCTCGAGTGCGTACCGAATCAATGCTGCTTCAGTGCGGAGTTCAAGTTTTTTAAGTAGGCGTGCTTTATATGTACTGACCGTCTTTGCGTTGATGCCGAGACGGCTAGCAATTTCCGATATACCGTCGCCGCATGCTAGTCCTTCGAGTACGGCCTTCTCTCGGGCAGTCAGGCGCGCGTGCAACTGCGCATCGGGAGGAATATCAATCGTACGGACCATGCGCTCTGCGACTTGTGCGCTCATGTACCTATGCCCGGCGAGCACCGAATGCACCGCTCTGACCAATTCGCCCGCCGTGCTGTCTTTGGTGAGGAAGCCGGATGCCCCAGCACTAAACACGGACTTTGCATAAGTCGGCTCGGCCGTGCTGCATAGTGCAAGAACTCGCATCATTGGGGTGTAGGATACGACTTGGCTGATCAATTCGATGGAGCGCGCACCTATACTAATGAGGTCGACGATCGCAATGTCGAATGTTTCATCTTGGACTGTCGCAATCAGTGCGTCGCCATCAGACAACTCGCGAGCGACTTGGTACTCCCCGGTTTCTTGAAGGATATACCGAATGCCGTCACGCGTAATCGCATGACGTTCCGCGAGAAGTACCTTCTTCATGCTCAACCCTCGTTGCGTTTTTTCGGACGTGAGCTGCAACCCGACACGTCAGCTATATTCACCGTGTAATCGTGGAATACGACGTCTTATGGCCTCGGTTTGATATAGAGAACTCGCATATCCAACATGCCATCGTATAAAACATGCCGAGATTTAACTGTAGGTGCTTAGTTTGATAAATGTCAACATAATTGGCTGTTCCGTTGGTCAATTTCTAGCGCAGGTGCTCTGTTTTCCCACGGTGCGATACGCGCTTCAGGATCCCATCCGTAGTCATCTGACTGCCACGAAGCTCGAACGCCGGATGTTGCCGGGATGGGGTACTGCTGACGCGACAGCGGGTGCTTCAGTGAGGAACAGTCAGTTCAATGCCGCCTCGGGTGCCGACGCAATCGCTTCCCCTGCGATGCAGACGCGATTTCTACCCCGGGATTTGGCTTCGTACACCGCCAGGTCCGCCACGCGAATCAGCGCGTCTCCGTCGTGGACGGCAGGATGGGCAGACGACGAGACACCAATGCTGGCCGTGACGTAGCCGAAGCCACTTTTCACATGGGCGACATGCATGTCATGGATCGCCTGGCGAATCTTCTCCGCGACCGCAGCGGCGCCCTCGACGTCGGTCTCCGGGAGAATCACGACAAACTCCTCGCCGCCGTAACGTGCCACATGATCGGACGGGCGGGAAACGCATGCGGATATGCAATGAGCGACAGCCTTCAACGCCTGATCGCCGGATTGGTGGCCGTAATGATCGTTGTAGGACTTGAATCGGTCGATGTCGATAAAGAGCAGTGACAGATGCCTTCCCGTGCGCAGTGTGTTCGCCCATTCCTGACTCAACATTTCGTCGAACGCCCCGCGGTTCTCGAGCCCGGTCAGCGCATCTCGACGTGCCAGTCGCTGTAGGTCGCATTCGGCGCGCTGGCGTCGGCGAAGCTCGCGAGCCAGCAACAGTGCGCCCGCCCAGATGACGACAGAGAACAGCGCCATGAATCCGGTAAGCCATTCGGCGCGGGTGCGCCAGCCGGCGAATACGACCTCCCAGGCGGGGCCTACTGCAATGACGAAAGGCAATCCGGGGAGGCGCCTGTAGACATACAGTCGATGCACGCCGTCGATGCGCGAGATTCCGGAGACAGCGTCGGACGAGCGGCGCAACAGGCCGGAAAGAACTGCGGAACCCTGAAGATTCTTTCCGACGACGTCACGGTTATATGGAAGGCGCGTGATCAGCGTGCCATTGGTTGTCATGACGAAGATGGTCTCGTCACGTCCTACCGAGAGTCCGTCAAACAAATGATTGAAATAATCGATGCTCAATCGCCCGACGACGACACCAGTCAACGATCCGTTCGGTCCGTTAATACGGCGGCTCAGTGCGATGACTTTCTCATGCGGAGGAAATTCGGACGGATACGGCAAGCTGATATACAAGCCGGAATCGATTTTTTCCTTGTGGATCCGAAAAAGCGGCAATTCGGACCAGTCCACTCTATTCGCCGGGGCGCTGCTGGAATTCACCTGAAGTTTCCCATTGGTATCCAGCACTGAAATCGGGCCAAGGTATTTTGCCGTGGCGGCTCGGTCGAAGAGCACCGGGTTTCGAAGATCGACGGGCAACGACATGACGCGCGGATTTGTGGCGCCCTGTGCCGCGGCGCTCAGCGACAGCTCGTAAAGCTCGATGCTTCGCAGAATGTCGCGCTCAAGCGCGGTCCCCAGTTGGCGTGCGTGTCTCACTTCGCTGTCGTAGGCGTCTTCGCGAGCCGCGAGCAGCATCGCGGCAAAGAACACGCATGTGCACAGCCACAGCAGCCCCGCGCAACCGATAACCCCAATGGGCGTCAGAACCATGGACGCCGCCGCCCGTAAGCTGCGGGTTGCGAACTTCAAATTTCGGGACATCGATTTCTTTTTGATCTGCCAGGCGGAGTGGAAACGGGCGCATATTTCAGAGCCCGCGCCGCATCATAGCAAAAGCTGCACCAGGATTGATTAGAGTCAAATGTATGGTCGAATATTAATTGACGCGCGTGATTGGGTGATGTAATCAAACTCGTTGTTTCTGTGCCGCGCAGGACGGGCCTTTGACCGTGCCGCAGACGTCGTGTCGCTGGTGATCGATCGCGCGGTGGCGGTGGCTTTTGCGGGCAGAGCGGGATTCCTTCTGTTTCTAGCAAAGGTGCATTGTCGCGGTCGGCATAGTGAGCTTCGTTAATCAAATTAATATCCGCTTACACGAGGCATTCGCGAAGCGGGCGCAAATGCTGATGACAGCAAGCGTGAGCCACGCAGTATGAATATCGCGCCGCCGCTCGAAGCGGGCTCGCAGCTTGGATCAGCTCGCCCGGCCCGCTCGCATAGCGATGCGTCCGCAGCAGCGCAAGTCAGCCGAAATACTCCCTCATGCTGCGAAAAATCTCCCCGTTGGCAAACGCATAAATTACAGTTAACTTGCAATTTGCCGACATAGTAGTCGCGCGGAAGAAGAGCATGACGTCCATGGCTGTCGGCATCTGATGCGATGGGGACGGGAATCGGGCCGATGTGGAGGATGGAGGGACGCCGGCGCGCGATACGCCCAAAGAAACCGTAAGGGCGGCGCTTCGGCGGTCGTCTTATGCAGTTGACGGAAGCGGCGACGATCGCCTCCTTTCGTCTGCGCGAGTAAGTCGCTCGAGGAGCGCGGACGGCTTGTGCCTGGATGCCTGGCAACCGGCGGCGGTCCAAAATATTTCGTACATGTGGTGCGTGCCGTAACGCTTCGAACCGGCCATCGGCTCGGTTATGTTGTAGGAACCGCGCAGCGCATCTAGCGACAGCAACAAGAGACAAAAAAACGGGGAATCAGGGAATGATGGAGGCTTGGCAACGGGTATTAAATCAGGGTACGTCGACGTTCGTCGCACGCCAGCCTATCATCGACCGGGACGGCCGGACCGTCGCCTATGAACTGCTGTTCAGGAACGGCCACACTGCCACCGCCGAAATCGTCGACGGCTTCGGCAGCACCGCACATGTCGTCGAGCGTACCGTGGGTGCGTTGGGCCTCGATACGGTGCTCGCTGGCCTCGACGGGTACTTGAATTGCACGTCGCATTTCCTGCACTCCGATGTGCCCCAGATCTTGACCGGTCCGCGATTCGTGCTCGAAGTCCTCGAATCGTGTGAACTCGACGAGTCGCTGAAAAAGCGCTGCAATGCATTGCGCGCAGCCGGCTTTCGCGTGGCACTCGACGATGTCGCGAAGCTCACGCCGGACATCGTGGCGTTTCTACCGGCAGTCGACATCGTCAAGCTCGAGTGGCCGGCATTCGACGCGCCGAGCGCGCGCGCGATGGTGGGCGATTTGAAACGCGCCGGCAAGATCGTGGTTGCCGAGAAGATCGATAGCCACGAGCAGTGGCATGCTGCAATTGGCAGCGGCTGCGACATGGTTCAGGGCTTTTACTTCAGCAGGCCGCAGGTGATGGAAGCACGCCGTCTGGTACCTGATCTGGGACAGTTGTTGAATCTGCTCAACCTGCTGATCGAAGACGCTGGCGATCATCGCGTCATTCACGCGCTATCCGACATGCCGGTGCTGGTGGCGCAGGTTCTGCGCCTCGCCAACTGCTCCGGCAACGTGAACCCGAAGCGCACGGCCATCGCTTCGCTGCATCACGCACTCGCTGCGATTGGCACTACACGGCTATTCCAGTGGTGCAGCCTGCTGCTCTACAACCATCCCGATCCCGAGACGGTCTGTCGAGATCCGCTGATCGCGCTAGCCAGACAACGTGCTTCCTTCATGCTGGACGTCGCGCTCTTCGAGTCCCCGAACGAGACGGCCTTCGCACAGACCGCGTACCTGACCGGCATGCTTTCGCTATTGCATGTCGTCTACGGCCGGCAACAGGATGAGTTCGCAGAGGAACTGCCGCTCGAGCTCGGTATGAAAGCGGCCCTTACCGGGCGGTCCGGCAAGCTCGGAGAGCTGCTCGGCGCTGCCGAGATATTCGAGCGCGGACGGAATTCCACATCGGAGGGGCAAGGACAGAGATAGCCGATGGCGCTTCCTTTGCCTGGCAAGGCTGCGTGCCGAATGCGTCTCGCGGACCCATCGCCGGTCGAAGGAAGTCGCCAGGCGACCCGGAATACCGGGCGCAACTGCAGTGATTTTGATGGCGATCGGATGCGTCGATTTTGCGCCTGATCACTGGTCAGATTGGTGAGCGCGAGTCGTTATATGGAATGTCAAACTGGAGATGTACTTATGAGGTATTTAGTTAACCTGCGCATTGGAACTCGCCTCAGAGTGGGTTTTGGCATCACGTTGTTGCTACTGATGGTGACGGGCGGACTCGCCGCGTTGCAGGCGTCACGAATTTATGAGGGCACCCGGGAGATCGCCGACAACTGGCTCGTCAGCGTTCAGACATTGGGCGAAATCCGGGCGCTCGCCAACGGTGTCCGACGCGCCAGCCTCCGATCGGTGCTGGAAAGTGAGGCTTCGGCGAAGAACAGCCAGCGTAGTCAGCATGATGCAACGTTGGCATCCGTGAAAGTCGCGATGGCAAGTTATGAGAAGCGCGTGTCTTCGCCTGAGGAGCGGCAACGTTTCGACAATCTGAGTAGGGCCTGGGACGCATTCCTGGCATCCGACGCTAAACTTCTGACGCTGTCGGAAGCGGGCGATGCCGGATTGGCTGCGGCCAGATCGCTCGCAACGGGTGAGGCTGCAACGTTGTTCGCGCAGGCGCTAGCAGGCTGTTGAAAAGCGCCTCGTTTTGACGACCGGAACGCGGTTTAAAAGGGTTTCGTATGCGATTGGCTGCTGAGTTTCAGACGGATCGTGCCGGATGCCCCGCTGGTGAGCGGGTCGGCCGGCGCGTTGCCGCGCAACGGCAGCGCTTGGGCGGCTCATCGCGCCGCTCCTTGTGGCACCACTGCCAGTATTCGAGCCATTCGAGTCAGGTTGCTCGCCAGCATCGTCAGTTTGAAGTGCTGGTCGACCCGTTTGATGCCGCGATACGCAGTCTGTCGAATCCTGCCGACGGTCTTGCCCCAGCCGAAGTGCTCTTCGATGCGCTTGCGAATGACTTGGCTGATGCCATAGCCGGCGTGTCGCGAAGTGCGGCCGTCGATCGCGCTGCCGCCTTGATGCGTGTCGTTGCGCGCGACGTGTGGCGTCACTTTGCGAGCCCGGCAATCCCGGACAAAGTCGCGCATGTCGTAACCCTTGTCGGCGCCGAGCGTCTTGGCGTGACGACCCGGCACACAGTCGAGCAGGCGCAATGCACTTACACGTTCGCCGAAACCGTCAGCGTGGCTGACCACTGCGCCGACCACCAAGCCCGAGCGGTTCTCCATCAGGATGTGCCCCTGATAACAAAGGATGGCTCCGCTTTGCCGCCCCTTTCGGAACAGACGCGCATCCGGATCGGTACTCGATTCGTGCGTGTCGTTGCTGCGCCGCTTGCCTTTCCAGTCGGTGTCGGCATTGCGGCCACCGCCGGCCGGTGGATCGTCCGAACCGTCCTTGGGTCGGAAGCTCTTGTGGCTGGCCCACGCCTGGATCAGCGTGCCATCGACCGAGAAGTGTTCTCTAGACAGCAGCCCTTGCTTGTCGGCCAAGCTCATGACTTCGGTAAAGAACGCTTCGACCACTTCGTGCTCGAGCAAACGATCGCGGTTCTTCGAGAACACCGAGTGATCCCAGACGGCGTCTTCAATCGCCAGCCCGACGAACCAACGGAACAGCAAGTTGTAGCGCATTTGTTCCATCAGCATGCGCTCGCTACGCACCGAGTAAAACACTTGCAACAGCAGCGCACGCAGCAGTTTCTCGGGCGCAATCGATGCTCGACCGCTGTCTGCATAGATCGTGCTGAACAGCCCATTGAGTCGCTTCAGCGCTTGATTGACCAGCAGTCGAAGCGGCCTCAATGGGTGATCGGCCGGAACAAAATCTTCCAGCTTTACCGTCGTGAACAGCGGTTCTTGCATCTCGTCCATTCCGCGCATCGCTCTCGTCTGCCCAAGATCATGAACACGATATCTCTAACGCACCGCCCTCAGGGCTCGTTTACACCGTATCCAATTTCAACAGCCTGCTAGATCTGATCGAGCAAGAAGTAAAGTTGAATCGCGCGGGCGCTGGCGTCGCGACGGCCGAAGCGGCAACCAACTATCACTCGACGCTCCTGTTGACCGGTGTGTTGTGCGGCACGGCGCTGCTGCTGTCGGTCGCTGTCGCATGGTTGATTACCCGTTCCATCGTCACACCGCTCGGTCGCGCAGTCGGCATCGCGGAGACGGTCGCGCGCGGCGATCTGACGTCCAATATCGAAGTATCCGGTCGCGACGAGACGAGTCAGCTTCTGCTCGCGATGAGGAATATGAATGCGCGGCTGCTGGACGTGGTGAGTCGCGTGCGCTCGAGCAGCGAAAGCATCGCGTCGGGCTCGGCGCAGATTGCTGCCGGCAACACCGATCTCAGCCAGCGTACCGAGGAGCAGGCGGCCTCGCTCGAGGAAACTGCGGCCAGCATGGAGCAGTTGACGGCGACGGTCAAACAGAACACGGAAAACGCGCGGCAGGGGAACACGCTTGCCGGCAATGCTTCTGAGGTCGCGGTCCGAGGCGGGCAGGTGGTGGCGAAGGTCGTCGACACGATGCACGACATTTCCGACAGCTCGGCAAAGGTCGCTGAAATTATCGCCGTCATCGAGGGCATCGCCTTCCAGACGAACATCCTCGCACTGAACGCGGCCGTTGAGGCAGCCCGGGCCGGCGAGCAAGGTCGCGGCTTCGCCGTGGTGGCGAGCGAAGTGCGCGCGCTTGCGCAGCGAAGCGCTTCGGCGGCCAAGGAGATCAAGGAGCTGATCAGTCAGTCGGTGGCCAAAGTGGAGGCCGGCACGTCTCTCGTCGACAACGCCGGCGCCACGATGAACGAGGTCGTCGTCGCGGTAAAGCGCGTCACCGACCTCATGGGCGAAATTGCGTCGGCGTCGGTCGAGCAGCATACCGGCATCGAGCAGGTCAACCAGGCGGTCATGCAGATGGACGAGGTCACGCAACAGAACGCCGCGCTCGTGGAGGAGGCATCCGCTGCGGCGCAGTCGATGGCATCACAGTCGAACGCGTTGCGCGAACTGGTTTCGATCTTCCGCCTGCCGGACGGGATGGCGGTCGCGGCCAGCCCAACGGAGCGCGCGGCAGAGGTCCAGCCGCGCCCGAAGCCGGCTGTGCGAAAGACGGTTCAACGCAAAACCGAGGCCGCAGTCGTTGCCAATGAAAGCGCTGCGAGCTGGCAGTCATTCTAGTTTGTGACGCGTCGAGATCTTTGATGGACGGTTGGGGGGCGCATGCGCCTGCCAATCGTGGTTTCCGTTGAACCGGTCGATGTGAACCAATCCCTGATGCATCGAGAAATAAATCGGCTTGCTTCGGCATGGGATTAATGGCAGATTGGCTTCGACGGTTTGAAAAGATAGAACGGCCGGAGTCTTAACTACATTCACGCACCGTTTAGGGAAACACTGATTAATAGACGATCACGCGAGGTTGTCGGTAACGCAGGCGTGGCATGGCTGCATGCCGAAGCGAAGCGTCGCCCGTTCGGAGAAGTTTGACCCGAAGATGTGCTTAATTTCCCGCATTTCTCACATGCATGACGGATTGCCCCCATGAATCGACCGCAGCCGGTTTCGCGCGATCACAAGATTCGCCAAGACGAACAGACTGAACAGTTGCGCGGTGTTCTTGAACAGCCCCTTGTAGCGCACCTTGCGATGACGGAACAGGTTCTTGACGACATGAAACGGATGCTCGACCCGCGCGCGGATTTGCGCCTTGGTTCGCTCCAGTGCGATTACCAGATCCTTCAGCGCACCGTCGCGCATCGCCTTGATTTTTGCTCGCTTGGCCCCCACGCGCCACTTCACCGACTTGCTCTTCATTTCATCGCGCTTGTCCACGCCGATGTAGCCCGCATCGCCGAATGCTTATTGCTCGTGGCCGTGCAACAGCGCGTGCGCTTGCGAAACATCCGACACGTTGGCGGATGTGCCGACCACGCTGTGAACCAGCCCCGAATTGGCATCGACGCCGATGTGCGCCTTCACGCCGAAGTACCACTCGTTGCCTTTCTTCGTTTGGTGCATGTCCGGATCGCGACACTTCTCGTCGTTCTTGGTCGACGGCGGCGCTTCGATGATCGTTGCATCGACCAGCGTGCCTTCCTTCATCATCAGCCCGCGTTCGCACAACGAGACGCCAATCTCGTCGAACAGCTTGCGCGTCAGGTCATGTTCGAGAAGCAGGCGCCGGAACTTCAGCAGCGTGGTTGCATCCGGCACGTTCTCGATGGCCAGATCAATCCCGGCAAGCGCCCGCATCGCGATGCTGTCGTACAGCGCATCCTCCAGCCCTTCGTCCGACAGGCTGTACCACTGCTGCAGGAAGTAGATTCGAAGCATCCGCTCCAGACCGATCGGCGGGCGCCCGCGCGCTCCTTTTGGGTAATACGGCTCGATTGCCGTCAGCAACCGCGACCACGGCACCAGCTTCTCCATCTCGTCCAGGAAACGCTGACGCCGCTGGCCACACTTTCCGCTTCCGCAAAGCTCATTTGCCGTTTCATCGTCATGGACTCGTTCCGTGAACTATGTTCTACAACGTCCTCGGCTGCGTCAGCGATGACCACCGAGACGGATAAATCAGTGTTTCCTTGGGTGACCCGCCAGTTCGGATTTTTTCAAGAAACGAAATGCAATACAGCGAAGAACGCGGCATTATTTCATCAACGTATGTGGTAATTTATACGCGTTGCGAAGTTCCGGTATCAAGCCGAATGTTTTTCCCGTTGACGCCATGAAAAACTCCCTTCTCATCCACTTGATTTCGGCCGTCGTACTGAGCGCCGGAGTTTTCCCGACGTCAGGGTTCGCGAGCACGATTGATGAGCAGTTTGCCTGCAAATCCAATGCGCACACGTTTATCGCCAATCTCATCAATAGTCATTTGATCGACCCCACCCCGATTCGCGTCGAGGCGAACTCAGTCAATGCGTTTCGCCCCACGCACGGGACGAATCTAACTGTATATGGCCTACGCGTTCGCGCAGTATTCGGATACCAACCTGGCGACCCGACCTTCAGACACGGGAATGGTAAGACTTCTTCGAGTCCCATCTATGGCGCGGTGGTGTTCGGTTCGAGCGAGTCTGTCGAAGCACAATTACGGCAAGCAGGCAGCACGGCAGTCGTTCAGCAAGTCATACCAATGATGCTTTCGGCCATTGTCTGCGAGACCTGACGCACGGATACCCGGCTTTTCCGTGCGCAGACCGGAGTGAGCTTTGCCGAGTGGCGCCAGCAGGTCTGCCTGCTCACAGCCATCGAGCGTTTGAGTGGAGGGCACCCTGTGACCCAGGTCGCATTGGACGTTGGCTACCCAAGTCATATGGAAACACTGATTTCTCCGCCTCGGTGGTCATCGCTGACGCAGCCGAGGACGTTGTAGAACAAAGTTCACGGAACGAGTCCACGACGATGAAACGGCAAATGATCTTTGCGGAAGCGGAAAGTGCGGGCAAGAAGCGCGTGACGCGGCCGGCCACACCATTCTGCTGCTCGATGCGGCCGAGGCCTATCACCGCGAGTGATGCGCACGCAGGGCGACATGCCGGAGCCGTTTCGTCAGTTGCTGCCCCGCTTGCGGGATCCGGACTACACCCGAATCCTGATTGTCACGCTGCCGGAAGCCACCCCGGTTCACGAAGCGGAACGCCTGAGCGCCGACCGTGCGCGCGCAGGTATTGCGCCGTACGCGTGGGTCATCAACCAGTCGCTGCTGGCCGGTGGCACGGCCGATCCACTGCTATGTCAGCGCGGTACGTACGAGGTGCCGTTCGTGCGCCGAGTAGCGGACAACCTGGCGCCGCGAACCGCGCTGATCCCGTGGCTCGCCGAGGCCCCGGTCGGGGCAGCCGACCTGGAACGGGTAATCACGTAGCATCCCGAAGGAGCAACGCGATGAAAGCGCTTCCGATTCTGTGGCAACGACTCGTCACCAGCGGCAAGACCTGCCCGCGTTGCGCCGGCACCGGCGACGAAGTGAACTGGGCAACCCGACAACTCCGCGAGATCCTGGCGCCGGTCGGCATCGAACCCGTCCTGGAAACGCGTGAGATCGACGAAGCGGCCTTCAAGACCAACCCTGCGGAGTCCAATCGTATCTGGATCGCCGGAAAGCCGATGGAAGCATGGCTGAACGGCACAGTCGGCAGTAGCCGTTGCTGCGCAGTCTGCGGCGATGCGGAATGCCGCACTGTGGAGGTCGAAGGCGCGAGCTACGAGGTGATCCCGGAAGCGCTGCTAGTGAAGGGCGGGGCTGATTGCGGCATTGATGCTCAATGCCCACGGTAGCACGCAGGATCCGAGCTAGAAAATAGGAAGGAAACACATGCGAATGTACGTTGACGTCGTGGTGATCGGTGGCGGTCAAGCCGGACTCGCCACCGCATACTTCCTGCGCCGCGCGGGGATCGACTACGTCGTGCTAGATGACCAGAGCGCACCCGGCGGCGCTTGGCGACATACGTGGGAGTCCCTGCACCTGTTCTCGCCAGCGGAATGGAGTTCACTTCCGGGCTGGCAGATGCCGATCTCGCATAGCACGTACCCGTCGCGCAACCACGTCGTCGACTATCTGGCGAATTACGAGCGTCGTTACCACCTCCCGGTTCAGCGCCCCGTTCATGTCGAAGCCGTTTCTCGCACCAGCGAGGGTTTGCTTGTCACCACGGATCGCGGTGAGTGGCTGGCCCAAGCAGTCGTGAGCGCGACCGGCACCTGGAGCGCCCCCTATATCCCGGACTATCCCGGACGCGAAATGTTTCGCGGTCGCCAGATTCATTCGGCGCAGTATCGCAATCCGGACGATTTAAGCGGACTTGCCGTGCTGGTCGTCGGCGGCGGCAACTCCGGTGCGCAAATCCTGGCGGAGGTATCGACGGTGTGCAGCGCCACATGGGTGACATTGCACGAGCCGGTGTTTCTGCCCGATGATGTCGACGGCCGGATCCTGTTCGAACGCGCGACCGCCAAATGGAAAGCACTCCGTGACGGTCAGGCGACGGGGGTTCCGGTGGGCGGCTTGGGCGATGTCGTCATGGTGCCACCGGTACGAGACGCACGTACGCGAGGCGTGCTGCACACTGTGCGGCCGTTCTCGCACTTCGATGCAGACGGAGTCGTATGGGCAGATGGTTCACGCTCCCACGTCGACGCCGTGATCTGGTGCACTGGTTTCCGTCCCTCGCTTGGCCATCTCGATGCACTGCAGATCCGCGACGCTGATGGGCTGGTGAGGACGGATGGAACGCGCGCCAAAGACGAGCCGCGCTTGTGGCTGGTCGGCTATGGCGAATGGTGCGGTGCTGCTTCGGCCACGCTCATTGGTGTGATGCGCAGTGCACGTGACACGGCTCGAGAAATTGCGGAATACCTGCGTTCGACTCACGAGCAAGACGCCTCAGCACCTCGCCCCGTGTCAGGAGGAGGCGTCCGTTGACCGCAGGTGTACTGGCAACAACGCGTTCAGGGACGCGAAATACTCGTCCATAAACGCTTGATCGACGCCACGACAAACCAGTTCTGCAACGTGCGCGTCAACGGCCTCGCTGGAGTTGCCCCTGTAACTGAGGACACACGGACACCGTTAGGTTGATGACACCGCATTACGCCTGAACTCGCGAGGCGAGCGGTATTTCAGGGCTTTGTGCGGGTGGCGCTCATTGTAGTGTTCGAACGCGATAGCCAGACGCGAGAGCGCCGTTGGTGCGTCGGGCTTGTCCATATAGGCGACGTAATTGTGCTTCATGGTCTTCACGAACGATTCCGCCATGCCATTGCTCTGCGGCGAACGGACCGGTGTGGTCAGCGGCTCAAGACCCAGTTCGCGAGCGAAGCTGCGCGTGCGGTGGTCGATGTAGGCCGAGCCGTTGTCCGTCAGCCATTCGATGGACTGCGCGGCCTGCGTGGTGCCGAAGCGCTGTTCGACGGCGGCCAGCATCACGTCGCGCACCACATCACCGCTATGCCCGCCGGTCGTTGCTGCCCAGCTAATCGCCTCGCGGTCGCAGCAGTCCAGCGCAAACGTCACGCGCAGCGGCGTACCATCGTCGCACCGGAACTCGAAGCCATCGGAGCACCAGCGGGTGTTGCTGCGGTCCACGGCAACGCGACCGTCATGCCGCCGCTTGTCTTGCCGCACGCCGGGGCGGCGCAGTAGCAACTGATGCTCCCGCATGACCCGATACACGCGCTTGACGTTGATGCACGGCGCACCGCTCTGCTCCCGACTGCGGCGCAGCAGCGCCCAGACACGGCGGTAGCCGTAGGTGGGAAGGTGCGCCACATGGGCCTGAATCTCCTCGACCAGCCCGGCATCGTTGGTCACGCGGGCACGGCGACCATCGCGCCAGTCGGACGAGCGAACTCGCTTCACCGCCACGGCAGAGCGCGCCACGCCGAGAACTTCGCAGACCGTCTTCATCGGTCGTCCCCCGGCAGCAAGGGCGAGCGCGCAATCAGGTTTTATGAACGGCCCCATTCCACGGCTTCTTTCAGGATTTCGACCTCCAGCGTCTTCTTCCCGAGTAGCCGTTGCAGTTCCTTGATGGCGGCGGCCAGCTCAGATGCCGGCACAACGGTTTCGCCTGCCTTCACCGCCGCCAGACTGCCTTCCTGGTATTGCTTGCGCCAGCCGAACACTTGGTTGGCGTTGACGCCGTGCCGACGTGCAACGGCCGACACCGACGCTCCCGGCTCCAATGTTTCCTGCACGATGGCGATTTTTTCTTGCGCCGTGCGCCGACGACGGCGCTCCGGCTCGGTCAGAATTTCGATGCTTTCCACGTAATGACTAGGCTTACTGATAGGCACAAGACTATCCCTTATTTTAAGAGAGTCCTCGTGTCCTCTGATACGTGGGGCCGCTCCACACGCCATCGCGGCGCTGTGTGGCGGACGGGGCAACGTACGCCCACTGTAATAACATTGTGTTGACTGCTGCGAACGCACGGTGTAACATTGTTATTACTTTAGGGGTATGTCATGAAGACGACGATTCGCAGAATGGGTAACTCGCAGGGCGTGCTGATTCCGAAGCCCGTCCTTGCGCAACTCGGGCTGGAGAGCGAAGTGGAAATGGAGGTCGAGAACGACGCGATTGTTCTGCGCCGCCCGAAGCACAAAGCCCGTGAGGGGTGGGCGGAAGCAAGCAAGGCTCTGGCCGAGAGCGGCGACGATGCGCTGGTTATGGGCGAGTTTTCGAACGCCGATGACGCGGAGCTTGCATGGTGATGCGCGGGGAAGTCTGGTTGGTCGCACTCGATCCGACGCTTGGTAGCGAGATTCAAAAGACGCGCCCCTGTGTGGTCGTTTCACCTCCCGAAATGCACGACCACTTGCGCACTGTCATCGTCGCGCCGATGACTTCCAAGGGGCGTCCAGTGCCGTTTCGGATTCCGGTTACGTTCAAGCGCAAACATGGTTTGATCCTTCTGGATCAGATTCGCGCAGTGGACAAGGTGCGCTTGGTTAAGAAAGAGGGTGCAGTTGCCGATAAAACGTTGTTGGATACCCTGCGGACCTTGCAGGAAGTCTTTGCGGAATAAAAGAGGCATATATGACCGACAAGAGTAGCAATATGGATTACCACGTAGCGGTATCACATCCGCTACATTGGGAAGCCATTGCAGGCGGGCCGCCGATCGAAAATTCGAAGCTCGTGCCGATTTCCGAGTTGGCCGGTTACCAACTCGATCTAGTCCTGGCTCAAATCTTGGCGGTGTCGGGACGATTGAAGTCCATCGTTGTGCATCTTGGGCCGGGATACGCTGTGGCGAAAATCGAAGTAACAGAGGCTCACTCGGGAGCGCAGCCTAAGCTTTGGAGGCCGAGCGTCGATAGCGATGACAGATTGCCATTTCGACAAGAGCTTTCGGCGTGGGACGATGCCGATCCAGTCGGGAGCCTTCGAACCTACGTGCGATCAAACGTTGGTGAATTAGCTCGTGCGCGGCATTGGATAGAGCCGACTAGACAGCAAGGGTAAGTGTCGGCCCGGCCGACACCAAGGAAAATCGGAAAACATCGTGACGAAAACGCTCGCGCTCGATGCGCGGGCAATACGGGAAAACAGGTGAATAAAAAGCAGCAGGCCGAGTTGATAGCGACCCATCGAGCGCTGATCCAGATTCGCTTGCTGGCAGCTGCGATGATGAGATCAAATGTCGCCGACGAGCAAGTAGAACGCATTTATGCAATTGCGGATGCTTTTCACGAAGTGCCCGACGCGATCGCACGAGGAACGGACTTGGATCCTTCTTTGTTTGTTCGGTGTGCGACGGACGCGGGCATTGTCGTTCCGCCTGATTACCCCGCGTAACGAGATAGGAAAACGCTGGCGTCCGCAGGGGCTCGGCAACAATGAAATGACATCGATTAATGTAGCAAGGTCCGTAAGACGGCCGGCGATCGTTACAGGCGTGGCATACCTGTTCCTGACCTCCGTGATGACTATGTTTCGCGCGTACGACGCGGAGGCTTACATCGGCAAGTTCCCGCTCTATCCGGGCAGCGCGTCTACCGTCGCAACTCAATGGGCGTGGAACTGCATTCAGATCCCGCTGACCGCGGTTATTGCCGTTGGACTGTTTCGTGGATGGCGCTGGGTGAGATGGTTTGCGCTCACAGTGTTTGCAGTTACGTGCGCAATCTCAGCTCCGCTGCGGGACGTGTTGGCAGTACCAGCGTATGTGTTCGTGGTGGCTTTGAATCTTGCAGTCTACGTGCTGCTCTTCTTCGCACCAAGCGCGACGGTCTATTTTTCACGCTCGACCCAGCCCGAGCGGGCCTTCACGTTGCGGGGGGCGGTTAGCTCGACCTTGCTAATTTTCGCAACCTTTACGGCCCACAGCATCGGCTATGCAACCTTGTGGAAAAAAGTGGACGCCTGGGCCACGTGGGGCAGCTCTGCCGTCTTTCTGTTACCGGCACTAGTGTTGAGTGCGCTTGCCCGTTGGGACCTGCGGCGTTCCGCCCGTGAAATCTCTGCGGCATTGCTGGCCGTGACTGTCACCCTGGCAAGTCTGCAGGTCACCGCCTTTTTCACGGTACATGCCTGGAGTCCCGCTTTGATGCGCCCGCTTGGCTGGCCTAACGGTCTTCTGCTGACCGTCCTTCTAGGTATCACCGGACTTACGCTCGCGGCATGGGCCGTACGCCCGCGAAAGATCGCCGGCCCGTGATCGGGGCCGGTCTGTCTACGAAATGGGAAACGGAGGACGCGATGGTGTTCGACATGATGAAGTGCGAACTGCGCGAGCTGGTCGATCTTGTTCGGCGAACGACCGAATGGGAGACGTCGGTCGCGTGCGGGAAGGTGAATCTCGCGGAAGTTTCAATTGACGCCCGTTCGACACACCATGCGCGGTTGGAGCGGATTGTAGAACTGCGCGGCAAGTACGACCTGTAACGGAAAACGGTAACGACGCGGTTTCGAAACACAATAGGCGCCAAAGCGCCCCGACCGGCTGGACGCCGAAAGAGAGATAAGAAAATGGCTGTTGATACCCTCAAGCAACAAGGTGAATTCTTGGTCGAAGCATCCAAGCAGGCCATGGCTGCATTGGTTTCGGGATATGCGGCCAATGGCCGAACGATTAAAAAAGACGAAGTTGCGGACGAAGCATACGCACTCGCCGCAGCTTTGTACGAGAAATTGAAGCGTCAAGGTTGGGTCGGTCGGTAATCTGTTCGTTCTCCGCATTGCGCTGCCGCTCATAGCGGTAGCACGTTTGGCTTATGCCAAATGCCTCGCATGCAAGCCGGATCGACACACCCCGGCTCGCTACTGCTTCTCTGGCCATCTCGCGGCGGGTAGATGGCCTCAGTCTTTTTTTGCTAGCGCCTCCGCGACGATCGTCGCGGCAGTTGCAGGAGCGGATGCAGTCGATGCTGTTCGAGCGCAGTGCGCTGTCGCGGCAACCCGACGAAGTGATTCGGCGCGAAGTGGCGCACCTCCGCGACGCGCAGCAGATGACGCCTGACCTCGTGCTGAAAGATCCGTACATCCTCGATTTTCTTGGCCTCGACGATCGCTATCTCGAGCGCGATCTCGAGGAGTTAAATGAACCGTGATCTTTCGATGTCGCCCCGACATCGGACGCCACCCCATCGGCTCCCCGCGATCAAATTCAAAATTTGTCTAGTCATCCTGCCGATTCGACCGTGAAAACCGCACCAATTCCGTGCCCCGATTCACCACGATGAAGTGCGCTACGCGCCTGAACTTAGGGGATTTCCCGCGTTTCCCCGTTTTTTTTTGATCGCCGCTTGTCTCTCCATTTTTCTTCTTGCATGCTTGTATAGACAAATTCCTGAGGCGCTTGCTGCACCGAGGGGATTGCGAACCTCAACGCAAGGAGAAACCCCGTGAACGGCAAGCGCATCAACTGGGCAGTCAGGACGATCGGCATCATCGCGGCTGCGGCGGCCACACTCGCCGCGCCGGTGCAGGCGAAGGAATGGAAGACGGTGACGGTCGCGCTCGAAGGCGGCTATGCGCCGTGGAACCTCACGCTGCCGGGCGGCAAGCTCGGCGGTTTCGAGCCGGAACTGCTCGCGAACGTGTGCGAGCGCATCAAGGTGCAATGCAACATGGTCGCGCAGGACTGGGACGGCATGATTCCGGGCCTGCAGGCCGGCAAGTTCGATGTGCTGATGGATGCGATCTCGATCACGCCGGAGCGCGAGAAGATCCTGCTGTTTTCGCGCCCGTATGCGGCCACGCCGGCGACCTTCGCCGTCACCGATACGAAGATCCTGCCGAAGGCGTCGCCCGCCGCGCCGGTCGTGAAGCTGACCGGTGACGCGAACGCGGACAAGCCGACCGTCGATGCGCTGCGCAAGCAGCTGAAGGGCAAGACGATCGGCATCCAGTCGGGCACCGTCTACACCAAGTTCATCAATGACAGCTTCAAGGACATCGCGTCGATCCGCGTGTACAAGACCTCGCCGGAGCGCGACCTCGATCTCGTCGCCGGCCGTATCGACGCGTCGTTCGACGACGTCACGTACTACGCGGCGAACATCGCGAAGAAGGACAACGCATCGATCGTGCTGGCAGGCCCGAAGCTCGGCGGCCCGATCTGGGGGCCCGGCGAAGGGCTCGCGTTCCGCAAGCAGGATGCCGACCTGAAGACGAAGTTCGATACGGCGATCGGCGCCGCACTCGCGGACGGCACCGTCAAGAAGCTCGCCGACAAGTGGTTCAAGACCGACGTCACGCCGTAAGCGCGTGTCCGTCTGCCGTCGCGTGACCGGCCCGGCCGGCGCGCGGCGGCACGCATCATCGGAAGTCCTTCAACGTATGCCGGGAGGCACGCATGGCGATTCTTGAAATGCTCGGCTTCGGAACCGACGGCTGGGGCGGTGTGCTGTTGCTCGCCGCGCTGATGACGGTCGCGCTGACGCTCGCCGCGCTGGCGGTGGGCGCCGCGATCGGCGCGGTGATCGCGGCAGCCAAGCTGTCGCGTCACCGCAGCGCCCGCCTGCTCGGCGACCTGTACACCACCGTGTTTCGCGGCGTGCCCGAACTGCTCGTGATCTACCTGTTCTATTTCGGCGGCTCGACGCTCGTCACGGCCGTCGGCCAGTGGTTCGGCGCGGACGGCTTCATCGGCGTGCCGCCGTTCGTGATCGGCGCGCTCGCGGTCGGGATGATTTCCGGCGCGTATCAGGCCGAGGTGTATCGCGCGGCCGTGCTGGCGGTAGCGAAGGGCGAGCTCGAAGCGGCGCGCTCGATCGGCATGCCGCGCGGCATGGTGTTGCGCCGGATCCTCGTTCCGCAGGTGCTGCGCTTCGCGTTGCCCGGCATCGGCAACGTCTGGCAACTGAGCCTGAAGGACTCGGCGCTGATCTCGGTCACCGGGCTCGCGGAGCTGCTGCGCACGAGCCAGGTCGCGGCGAATTCGACGCACCAGTATTTCCTCTTCTTCGTCGCGGGCGGCGCGCTGTATCTGCTGATGACGGCCTTGTCGAACCGCGTGTTCAACCGCGCCGAAGCGCTCGTCGGCCGCTCGTTCCGCCGCAACTTCGCACGCAACTGACGGAGCGCCCGCATGACCTTCGATTTCGACTTCCTCGCCGACACGCTGCGCCAGTTGCTCGCGGCCGTGCCGACCACGCTGGGCCTGTTCTTCGCGTCGCTCGTGCTCGGCGGCCTGCTGTCGCTCGTGATCGTCGCGATGCGCGTGTCGCCGCACTGGCTGCCGAACCGCTTCGCGCGCGCCTACATCCTCGTGTTTCGCGGCTCGCCGCTGCTGATCCAGATGTTTCTCGTCTACTACGGGCTCGGTCAGTTCGGCGTGATCCGCGAAAGCTTCGTGTGGCCGCTGCTGCGCGATCCCTACGCATGCGCGGTGCTGTCGCTCGCGTTGTGCACGGCCGGCTATACGGCCGAGATCGTGCGCGGCGGGCTGATGGCCGTGCCGGTCGGGCAGATCGAGGCCGGTTATTCGATCGGGCTGTCGGGCTTCGCGCTGCTGCGCCGCGTGATAGGGCCGATCGCATTGCGCCAGTGTTTGCCCGCTTATTCGACCGAGGCCGTGCTGCTGGTCAAATCGACCGCGCTCGCGAGCCTCGTGACGGTGTGGGAGGTCACGGGCGTCGCGCAGCAGATCATCCAGCAAACCTACCGCACGACCGAGGTGTTCGTTTGTGCGGCCCTCATCTATCTGGGCCTGAACTTCATCATCGTGCGCGTGCTCGGCGCACTCGAATGGCGGCTCTCCGCGCACTTGCGCGCGCCGAAGCCGTCCGGCCCGTCCGCAGCGACGACGCACAATCCGCGGCGCGCGGCGTCCTGAGCGCCCCGCCATTTCCAGGAGAATCCGATGAACACCGCTGCTCCCGTTGCGCTGTCGGTCAAGAACATCCACAAGTCGTTCGGCGATCACCACGTGCTGAAGGGTATTTCGCTCGACGCGCACGAAGGCGACGTCATCTCGATCCTCGGCGCGAGCGGCTCGGGCAAGAGCACCTTCCTGCGCTGCCTGAACCTGCTGGAGACGCCCGACGACGGCTCCGTCGCGCTCGCCGGCGAGGAACTGAAGATGAAGCGCACGCGCGACGGCAAGCTGCAGCCGGGCGACCGTCGCCAGGTCGATCGCATCCGCTCGCAGCTCGGGATGGTGTTTCAGAACTTCAACCTGTGGTCGCACATGACCGTGCTCGACAATCTGGTCGAAGGTCCGCTGCGCGTGCTGAAGCGCAGCCGCGCGGAAGCGGTCGAGGAAGCCGAGGCGCTGCTGGCGCGTGTCGGCCTCGCCGACAAGCGCGGCTACTATCCCGCGCATCTGTCCGGCGGTCAGCAGCAGCGCGTCGCGATCGCGCGCGCGCTCGCGATGCATCCGAAGGTGATGCTGTTCGACGAGCCGACGTCGGCGCTCGATCCGGAGCTGGTCGGCGAGGTGCTGCGCGTGATGCGCTCGCTCGCGGAGGAAGGGCGCACCATGCTGGTCGTCACGCATGAAATGGGCTTCGCGCGGCACGTGTCGAATCGCGTGATGTTCCTGCATCAGGGCGAAGTCGATTGCGACGGGCCGCCCGCCGCGCTGTTCGGCGGCGAGTGTTCCGCGCGCTTCGGGCAGTTCGTGTCGAGCCACCACGACCGCGCCGCGAACTGAGCCCATCATGACCGTCTTCCGTTCTGCACGGCCGCTCGACTGGCGGCAGATTGCGGCCGTCGCGGCCGGCGCGTCGCTGGCGTTGACCGACGAGGCGCGCGGGCGCGTCGCGGCGGCGCGCGGGCTCGTCGACGAGATCGTCGCGCGCGGCATTCGCGCGTACGGCGTCAATACCGGCGTGGGTGCGCTGTGCGACGTGATCGTGTCGCCGGCCCAGCAGAGCACGCTGTCGCACAACATCGTGATGAGCCACGCCGTGGGTGTCGGCATGCCGCTCGGCCCGGCCGAAACGCGCGCGATCATCGCGGCGGCGATCAACAACTTCGCACATGGGCATTCGGGCGTGCGTCCGGAGGTGGTCGATCAGCTCGTCGCGTTGCTGGAGCACGATTGCCTGCCGGAAGTGCCGGCGCACGGCTCGGTCGGCTATCTGACCCACATGGCGCACGTGGCGCTCGTGTGCATCGGCCACGGCCACGCGCGCCATCGAGGCGAGCGCATCGGCGGCGGCGACGCGCTGCGGCGCGTCGGGCGCGAGCCGCTCGCGCTCGGCGCGAAGGAAGGGCTGAGCCTCGTCAACGGCACGCCGTGCGTGACCGGGCTCGCCGCGCTCGCGCTGGCGCGCGCGGAGCGCCTGCTCGACTGGGCCGACTGGATCGCGGCGGCGAGCTTCGAGAATCTCGGCGGCCAACTGGCCGCATTCGACCCGGCGTCGCTCGCGCTGCGGATCTCGCCCGGCATCGCGCAGGTCGGCACGCGCCTGCGGGCGATGCTCGCCGACAGCCCGCTGCTCGCCGCTGCGAGCGGGCGGCGCACGCAGGATCCGTTGAGCCTGCGCACGATCCCGCACGTGCACGGCGCGGCGCGCGACGTGTTCGCCGTGACGGCGGAAGTCGTCGATCGCGAGCTCGCGTCCGTGACCGACAACCCGATCGTCGCCGGCACGCGCGACGCGCCGGTCGTTCATTCGCAGGCCCATGCGGTCGGCGCGGGCATCGCGCTGGCGATGGACAGCCTCGCGGCCGCGATGGCGCAGGTCGCGGCCATCGCCGAGCGGCGGCTCGACCGTCTCGTGAATCCGCTCGTGAGCGGGCTGCCGGCGTTCCTCGCCGCGCCCGGCGGCACGTGCTCGGGCTTCATGATCGCGCAGTACACGGCGGTCGCGCTGGTCGCGCAGAACCAGCGGCTGGCGGCGCCGGCGAGCCTCGACGGCGGCATCACGTCCGGGCTGCAGGAAGATCACCTGTGCCACGCGACGCCTGCCGCGCTGAAGGCGCTCGACATCATCGAGAACGCGACGCGCGTGCTCGCGATCGAGTTGCTGGCCGCCGCGCAGGCATACGATCTGCAGGCGGGCAACACCGGGCGCGCCGCGTCGACCGATGCGCTGTGGCGCCATGTGCGCGAGCAGGTGCGGGCGTATCGCGACGATCGGCCGCTGGCCGACGACATCGCGATCGCGGCCGCGATCGTCGCGGGGCCGCCGTTACCCGTGCGCTAGCGGCGACGCGCAGCGGCATTCAACTTTCCTTAGGTCGAGGGCGCATGAACGAAACGGAACGACACGCATCGGCACGCCGAGCGGCTGCGCCGCGCGACGACGTGCCGGCACGCGCGCTGCCGGCGTACCAGCAGATCAAGCGCTACGTCGTGGAGCGGATCGCGAACGGCGACTGGAAGCCCGGCGGCGCGATTCCGACGGAGGCCGAGCTCGTCAAGGAATTCGGCGTGGCGCGGATGACGGTGTCGCGCGCGCTGCGCGAGCTGACCGCCGAGCGCGTGCTGACGCGCATCCAGGGCGCGGGCACGTTCGTCGAGCGGCGGCACTACGAATCGACGGTGCTGGAAATCCGCAACATCGCGGACGAGATCGCGGAGCGCGGCCATCGGCACAGCGCGCGCGTGCTGCTGATCGAGCGCAGCGTCGAGCCGGAAGCGATCGACGCGCTGGGGCTGCGCTCGGGGCCGGTGTTCCATTCGCGCATCGTGCATTACGAGGAAGACGAGCCGATCCAGTTCGAAGATCGCTACGTGAACCCGGCCTTGTTTCCCGACTACCTCGAGCAGGACTTCACGGTCGACACGCCGAACCATTACATGGTGCGGCTCGCGCCGATCCAGCACGCCGAGTTCCGCATCTACGCGGAGAAGCCGAACGCGCAGGTGCGTCGCCATCTCGTCATGGAAATCGGCGAACCGTGCCTGCTGTTGAAGCGCCGCACGTGGGTCGGCGAGCACGTCGCCACGTCGGTCACGCTGTGGCATCCGGCGTCGCGGTTTCATCTCGCCGGGACGATGTAGCGATCGGCCTGCCGCGCGCGCGGCGTGGCGGCGTCGTCACTTCGCCGCGCGCACATCGAACCGGAGCGGCGGCGTGCCGGTCCGGTTCGCGTCGCGCACAGCGCGCGACGGTCAGTGCGCGTCGACCAAGCGCGGATCGATATACGTGTCGACGTCCTGCGCCTGCTTGTACACCGCGTTGCGCACGTTGAACGCGTTGGCGTTACGCGTCGAGCCGTAGATCGAATCGAGCCCGTCGCCCTTGCGGAACGCGCGCTTCGCGGCCGCCTCGTCGAGCAGGTGGGTGCCCTTCAGCAGTGGCAGATATTGCTCCGGCTTGAGGCCGACGCGCGCCGACATGATCTTGACCGCATCGGCCTGCGTCTTCGGATCGTTGATGTAGGCGACGCAGCGATACCAGACCTTGACGATCTTCGCCCAGTCGGCGCGACGCGCGGCGAGGCTCGCCGGCGCGACCGTGATCGCATCGTAGATCAGCCCCGGCGCATCGGCCGACGTGAAGATCGCCCGCGCGCCCGGTGCGCGCTTCAACGCCTCGCCGGCGTTCGGCTGCCATGCGGCCACCGCGGCGATGTCGGACGACGAACCGAGCACCTGCGGCAGTTCGTTGGTCTTCGCGTTCACGAGCGTGACGTCGCCGTCCTTGAGCCCGTGCTTCTGCAGCGCGGTTTCGAGCAGCAGATGATCGACGAGGCCCAGCTCGACGCCGACCTTCTTGCCTTTCAGCGCCTCGACGGTGCGCACCGGCGGCTTCGCGACGATCATGTCGTTGCCGGCCGAATAGTCGGTCAGCAGCACCATCACGTTCTTCGCGCCGGACGCGCCGGTCACGAGCGCGTCGCCGTTGGTCGCGGCGACCGCGTCGAGCTTGCCCGCGGAGAACGCATCGAGCGACGCCGAATAATCGAACCATTCGAAATCGACGTCGACGCCGGCTTCCTTGAACCAGCCCTTGTCGAGCGCGACCTGGAAGGCGACCCAGCCCGGCCAGTCGCTGTAGCCGATCTTCAGCGGCGCGGCCGCGTGCGCGGCGGGTGCGGCCCACAGCGCGGCGGCCGCGGCGGCGGCCCCCAATGCATGACGGATGAGACGGAAGGACGGCAGGCGGCGCAACGCCGAGGCGGGACGGGTCATCGTTGTTCTCCAGGAGACCGGGATCGGGATCGTCGATACGGATCGTGTGCGAGCACACGGTCCGGCTGCGTGACCGGTTCCTGCGGATGCGGAACGGACGGGCGGCCACGGAGAGGCGCGACGGCCGTTGCCATCGCCAATCTCCCGGGCTTTTGTCCCGCCGTGTAGCGCGCGGGCGTCCGTTTTCGTGATCGGACGCCCGCGCGCCGGGCTGCTCTCGGACCAGACGTTCGATGAACCGGAACCCTAGCGACCCTAAGATGCGACACCGCCGCACCTCTCGGCGTCATGTCGAGCGAGAAGCGTGCCAATCGATGCCGATCGGTGTCGGTCGCGCGCGGTCGCACTCGGCCGTGCGACTCAACGGCGTCGTGCGCTGCGCTGAAGTTCGATGAAGCGTGCGGCGAACAGCGCGCTCAGGGCGCGCCGGAGCAGGTCGAGCTTGTTCATGAAGGAGCGGATGGCGAGTGGCGTCGCTGCGATTTTCAGCAATGCCCATGCCATCGGGTATCGCGCGGCCCGCGCACGTGAAGCCCAGGTGGGGCGCACTGAGCCGGTGCGCCGGCGCGTGCGCATGGTGCGCCGCACGCCCGCCGCGAGGGCAAGCGTCTGCCGGGCTGCTCGAGCATGCCGCGCCGTCGCGGGTTGTCGTGCGGGCGCCGGGCAGTCTTCATGCGTCGGCTGGCACGCAACTCGCTTCATCGACCCCCGAGAGGTGCGAAGCAATTTGCATCATCTTCAGGATCGCTAGGGTTCCGGTCGTGTGGCGCAGGCGCGCCGCGCGATGTCTGGTCCGAGAGCAATCCGGTCTTGCCTTCGCCTCGACGAGAGGAAACGGCGAGGCTCCACGGAGGGATAAAAGCCCGGGAGGTCGCGATGTCGTTCGGTCGCCCTCTCACGCCCTTTGTCCAACCGACCCCGGAGCCGTCATGTCGCCGAGCCCCCAAGCCGTTCTCGCCCCGCCGCCACACATCGGGTGGGAAGCCTTGATTCCCGCCGGAACCCACTGGTCCGGCATCCTGCGCCGCGGCCTCGCGCTGCGCATCGTCGATATCGAAGGCGGCGCGAACCTGTCCGCCGTCTTTCATCGCCAGGAAGATCTGCTCGAACGCTACAACATGGCCGATACGCTGAAGGCGCAGCACACCGCGCATCTGACGCGCGGTCATGCGCTGTACACGGACATGGGTCGCGTGATCGCGTCGATCACGGCCGACACGCTGGGCTGGCACGACCCGCTCGGCGGCGTCGGCGATGCGCGGCTCTTTGCGAGCAAGTACGGCACGACGTCGTATCAGGCCGTGCGCAACGCGATGGTCCGCAACGGCCGCGACAGCCTCGTGCTCGAGCTCGCGAAATACGGCTTGTCGGCGCGCGACCTCGCGGCGAACGTCAACTTCTTCAGCAGGCTCGACACCGGCGACGACGGCGCGCTCGATTTCGTCGTCGGACATTCGCCGGCCGGCAGCACGCTCGACCTGCGCTTCGAGATGAACACGCTCGCGGCGTTCTCGACCGCGCCGCATCCGCTCGACCCGCGCGCCGACTATGCGCCGAAGCCCGTGAAGCTGATCGCCTACCGCGCGTATCCGGCCGACGGCGCGGCACCCGACGACGACCCGTGCCGGTGCGCCTGCGCGGAAAACACGCGCGGCTTCGCCAACACCGACCGTCTGTTCGCCTAAGGAGCGCCGCCATGCCGATCATCGAAAGCCGTCTCGACCCGCGCGACGCGATCCACGACACCACGCTGCCCGCGGGCGAACCGTGGCTGCACGACCTGAAGCGCGGCCAGATCTTCCGGATCCTCGACCTCGAAGGCAACCAGGCCGTCGACACGCTGTTCTACCGCACCGACGACACCGACGAACGCTATAGCGCGCAGGACACGATCCGCGCGCAGCGCAACCTGTACCTGAGCGCCGGCAGCGTGCTGCTGTCGAGCCGCGGCAACCCGATGGCGACGATCGTCGCCGACACCTGCGGGCGTCATGACACGCTCGGCGGCGCGTGCGCGGCTGAGAGCAACAGCGTGCGCTACGCGCTCGACAAGCGCTACATGCACAACTGCCGCGACAGCTTCCTCAACGCGATCACGCACTGCGCGTGCGGTGCCGGCGCAGGGCTCACGAAGCGCGACCTCGTCGGCAACGTCAACTTCTTCATGAACGTGCCCGTCACGCCGAGCGGCGGGCTCACGTTCGAGGACGGCATCTCGGCGCCCGGCAAGTACGTCGAGATGCGCGCGGAGATGGACGTCACGGTGCTGATCTCGAACTGCCCGCAGCTGAACAATCCGTGCAACGGCTACAACCCGACGCCGGTGCGCCTGCTCGTCTGGGAGGCCCGATGAACGGCCTGCACGCTCACGATCGTTCGACGCGCGGCCGCCTCCGCCACGCCGCCCGGATAGTTGCGCGCGCAGCGATGCGCGGCGCATGCCGCGCTACGCCCATCGGCGCCGCCGCGCGGGAGGCAGCATGAGATTCGCCAAAGTCCTCGTCGCGAACCGCGGCGAAATCGCGTGCCGCGTGATCCGGACGCTGAAGCGCCTCGGCATCGCGTCCGTCGCGATCTATTCCGATGCCGATCGCGACGCGCGCCACGTGGCGCTCGCCGACGAAGCGATACGCGTCGGCCCCGCGCCGGCCGCCGACAGCTATCTGAACGTCGCGGCGATCCTCGCGGCCGCGCACGCAACCGGCGCGCAGGCCGTGCATCCCGGCTACGGCTTCCTGTCCGAGCATGCGGGCTTCGCCGACGCATGCGAGGCGGCCGGCCTGCGTTTCATCGGCCCGCGCGGCGAGCACATGCGCGCGTTCGGCCTCAAGCACACCGCGCGCGAGCTTGCCGCCGCGCACGGCGTCGCGCTGCTGCCCGGCACCGGGCTGCTCGGCGACGTCGCGGCGGCGCTTGCCGCAGCCGATGCGATCGGCTATCCGGTGATGCTCAAGAGCACGGCCGGCGGCGGCGGCATCGGCATGTCGCTGTGCCGCGATGCGGCGCAGCTCGACGCGGCGTTTGACTCCGTCGTGAGGCTCGGCAACGTGAACTTCGCGCATGCGGGCGTCTATCTGGAGAAGTTCGTCGAGCATGCGCGGCACATCGAAGTGCAGATTTTCGGCGACGGCCGCGGCGGCGCGATCGCGCTCGGCGAGCGCGATTGCTCGGTGCAGCGGCGCAACCAGAAGGTGATCGAGGAAACGCCCGCGCCCGACTTGACCGCCGCCGAACGCGACGCGCTGCACGCGAGCGCGGTGCGGCTCGCGCGCGCGGTCGGCTACGCGTCGGCCGGCACGGTCGAGTTCGTGTTCGACGCGAGCGCGCGGCACTTCTATTTTCTCGAGGTCAACACGCGCTTGCAGGTCGAGCATTGCGTGACCGAAGCGGTGACGGGCATCGATCTCGTCGAATGGATGATCCTGCAGGCCGAAGGCGATCTGCCGCCGCTCGACGCGCTCGCCGTCGCGCCGCGCGGCGCGAGCATCCAGGTGCGGCTCTACGCGGAGGACCCGAACAAGCAGTTCCAGCCGAGCGCGGGGCTGCTCACGCACGTCGCGTTTCCCGACGACGTGCGCGTCGACGGCTGGATCGAGGCGGGCACGGAGATCAGCGCGCATTACGATCCGCTGCTCGCGAAACTGATCGTGCGCGGCGACACGCGCCGCGATGCGCTGGCCGCGCTGCAGGCCGCGCTGGCGCGCACCGAGCTGTACGGGATCGAGACCAACCTCGACTACCTGCGCGCGATCGCCGGCTCGGACACGTTCGCGCACGGCGCGCCGACCACCGCGTTCCTGTCGCGCTTCGCGTTCGCGCCGCATACGATCGACGTGCTCGACGGCGGCATGCAGACCACCGTGCAGCAGGCGCCGGGGCGCGTCGGCTACTGGAGCGTCGGCGTGCCGCCGTCGGGGCCGATGGACGACCGCGCGTTCGACCTCGCGAACGCGCTGCTCGGCAACCCGCGCGACGCGGCCGGGCTCGAATTCACGATGGTCGGCGCGACGCTGCGCTTCAACACGGCGACGCTGTTCGTGCTCGGCGGCGCGCCGCTCGCGGCGACCCTCGACGGCGAGCCTGCGCCGTTCTGGCAGGTGTTGCGCGCGCGGCCGGGCGCGGTGCTGAAGCTCGGCGGCGTGACCGGCGCGGGCGTGCGCGCATGCCTCGCGGTGAAAGGCGGGCTGCAGGTGCCCGACTATCTCGGCAGCAAGGCGACCTTCACGCTCGGCCAGTTCGGCGGCCACGCGGGGCGCGCGCTGCGCCGCGGCGACGTGCTGCACCTGCACGCCGTCGCCGCGCGCGGCGACGCCGGTGCGACGCTGCCCGCGGCCGAGATTCCCGCGCTCACGCATGCGTGGACGCTCGGCGTGCTCGACGGTCCGCACGGTGCGCCGGACTTCTTCACGCCGGACGACATCGCGATGCTCTACGGCACGCAATGGACGGTTCACTACAACTCTAGCCGCACGGGCGTGCGGCTGATCGGCCCGAAGCCGCAATGGGCGCGGGCCGACGGCGGCGAGGCCGGCCTGCATCCGTCGAACATCCACGACAACGCATACGCGATCGGCGCCGTCGATTTCACCGGCGACATGCCGGTGATCCTCGGCCCGGACGGGCCGAGCCTCGGCGGCTTCGTGTGTCCGGTCACGGTCGTGCGCGACGAGCTGTGGAAGCTCGGCCAGCTGCGGCCGGGCGATACCGTGCAGTTCGTGCGCGTGGCGGCGGACGTGGTGTCGGCGTTGCCGGGTGGGGCGGCCGACGGCGCTATAGCCTCGAATACCGCCGAAACAGATGCGGCCGCGAGTAGTGCGACGCAAACCTTCGTCACGGCCCCGGCCGCCGCGCTCGCGCCCGCCGCGCCGGCCGTCATAACCGGCTCGACCGCCGAGCCCAGCGAGCCCGGCGACTGCATACTGGCGCGCGACGCATCGGCCGGCGGCGGCATCGGCGTCGTCTACCGGCGCTCCGGCGATCGCAACGTGCTCGTCGAATACGGGCCGCTCGTGCTCGACCTGAACCTGCGTTTTCGCGTGCATGCGCTGATGTGCTGGCTCGACGCGCATCGTCTGCCCGGCATGCTCGACCTGACGCCGGGCATCCGTTCGCTGCAGGTGCAGTTCGACCCGCGCACGCTGCCGCTCGATGCGCTGCTCGTGCATCTGCAGGCCGCCGAGCGCGAACTGCCCGACGTAACCGACATGCGCGTGCCGAACCGCATCGTGCATCTGCCGCTGTCGTGGGACGATCCGTCGACCCGCGTCGCGATCGAGCGCTACATGCAATCGGTGCGGCCCGATGCGCCGTGGTGCCCGAGCAACATCGAGTTCATCCGCCGCATCAACGGCCTCGCCCACATCGACGACGTGAAGCGCATCGTGTTCGACGCGCGCTATCTGGTGATGGGGCTCGGCGACGTCTATCTCGGCGCGCCCGTCGCGACGCCGATCGATCCGCGGCACCGGCTCGTGACCACCAAATACAACCCCGCCCGCACGTGGACGCCCGAGAATGCGGTCGGCATCGGCGGCGCGTACCTGTGCGTGTACGGGATGGAAGGGCCGGGCGGCTACCAGTTCGTCGGCCGCACGGTGCAGATGTGGAACCGTCATCGGACCACGCGCGAATTCGAAGCCGGCAAGCCGTGGCTGCTGCGCTTCTTCGATGAGATTCGCTTCTACGAAGTGAGCGAAGCGGAGCTGAGCGCGCTGCGCGCGGATTTCATCGCGGGCCGCGCGGCGCTGAAGATCGAGGAATCGGTATTCGACCTGCGCGCATACAACGGCTTCCTGCGCGACGAGGCCGATTCGATCGCCGCGTTCAAGGCCTCGCAGCAGGCCGCGTTCGACGCGGAGCGCGAGCGCTGGCGCGCGGCCGGGCATGCGGAATACGTCGGCGACGCCGAGCCGGGCGACGCGCAAGCGGCGCGCGTCGCGGGCGCGCTCGACGCTACGCAGCGCGCGATTGCGGCGGACGTGTCGGGCAGCGTCTGGAAGGTGCTGGTCGAAGCCGGCGAGCGCGTGACCGAAGGTCAGGTCGTCGCGATCGTCGAGTCGATGAAGATGGAGGTGGCGGTGACGGCAACGGAAAGCGGCACGATCGAGACGATCGATTGCGCGCCGGGCGCGGCGGTGGTGGCCGGGCAGCGGCTGATGGTGATGAAGGCGGGCGCCGCCGAGGAGGTCGCATGAGCACGACGCAACCTTCGATTCTGCCGGGGCTGCATTCGATCGCCGAACTGCGCGCGCGCTATGCGGCGGGCGAGCTGACGCCGCATGCGCTCGTCGAGGCGATCGCCGCGCATTTCGACGCGGGCGATCCGCACCATGCGTGGATCAGGCCGCTCACGCTCGCGGAGATGAGCGAGTATGCGCACGCGCTCGCCGCGCGCGACCCCGCATCGTTGCCGCTTTACGGCGTGCCGTTCGCGATCAAGGACAACATCGACCTCGCCGGCATCCCGACCACGGCCGGCTGTCCGGCCTATGCGTATACGCCCGAACGCAGCGCGCCGGTCGTCGCGCGGCTGATCGCGGCCGGCGCGATTCCGATCGGCAAGACCAATCTCGACCAGTTCGCGACGGGGTTGTCGGGGCAGCGCTCGCCTTACGGCGCGTGCCGCAATGCGCTCGACCCGCGCTACGCGTCGGGCGGCTCGAGCTCCGGCTCGGCGGTGGCCGTCGCGCTCGGCGTCGCAACGTTCTCGCTCGGCACCGACACGGCCGGCTCGGGCCGCGTGCCGGCCGCGTTCCACGGGCTCGTCGGGCTCAAGCCGACGCGCGGCGTGTTGAGCACGCTCGGCGTCGTGCCGGCGTGCCGCTCGCTCGATTGCGTATCGGTGTTCGCCCGTTCGCCGGCCGATGCGCGCGCGGTGTTCGACGTCGCGCAGGGCGTCGCCGAACGCGATCCGTATGGGCGCGCATGGCAGCCGCTGCTCGACGCCCATGGCGTGCGCGCGCGGCCGGCGCCGCCGCTCGGGCAACTGCGCTTCGGCGTGCCGCGCGCCGATCAGCTCGAGTTCTACGGCGACGCGTCGTATCGCGCTGCATGGGACGCGGCGCTCGTCCGATTGCGCGCGACCGGCGCGCGAGTCGTCGAGATCGACTTCGGCCCGTTTCTGTCCGCCGCGCGGCTGCTGTACGGCGGCCCGTGGGTGGCCGAACGCGTCGCCGCGATCGGCGCGTTTGCCGCGCGGCAGCCCGATGCGCTGCATCCGGTGATCCGCGAAATCCTCGGCGGCGCCTCGCGCTTCAGCGCGGCCGATGCGTTCGCGGCGTTCGACCAGCTCGCGACGCTGCGCGTCGACGCGGCTGCCGCGTGGGAAGGGCTCGACGCGATCGCGATGCCGACCTCGCCGACGACCGCGACCGTCGACGCGCTCGAAGCCGATCCGATCGCGATCAACTCGCGCTTCGGCTACTACACGAACTTCGTGAACCTGCTCGATCTGTCGGCGATCGCGGTGCCTGCCGGCACCTGCGAAACCGGGCCGCATGCGGGCCTGCCGTTCGGGATCACGTTCGTCGGCCGCGCGCACGACGACGCGCGCCTGCTCGATCTCGCGCAGGCGTGGGGCGACGGCGTCGGTCACGCCGACGGTGCGGTCGCTGCGACGTCGGCGGCCGCGTCGATAGCCGCGTCGATGGCCGCAAATCGCGCCTGCGCCGGCTTCGTGCGCGTGGCCGTCGTCGGTGCGCATCTGCGCGGCGAACCGTTGAACGGCGAGCTCACGCAGCGCGGCGCGCGCTTCGTCGCCGAGACCACGACCGCGCCCGCCTATCGCCTGTACGCGCTGTCCGCCGCGACCAGCGGCGGCGTCGCGAAACCGGGCCTCGTGCGCGTGCCGGCCGGCGGCGCGCCGATCGCGGTGGAGGTCTGGGAAATGCCGGTCGACGCGTACGGCAGCTTCGTCGCCGGCATCGCGGCGCCGCTCGGCATCGGCACGCTGACGCTCGCGGACGGCGCGACGGTGCAGGGCTTCGTCTGCGAAAGCGCGGCGCTCGACGATGCGCAGGACATCACGCGCTTCGGCGGCTGGCGCGCTTATCGCGCGCAGGCCGCGAGCCGCGCGCTGCAATGAACGTCCGGTCGCGCGGGGCTGCGGCCTGCGCGCGACCGGCACCCAAACGATACGGAGATTTCCATGTCAACGACCCGCAATACGACCGGATGGCTCGCCGTGCGCCGCGAACTGACGACGCGCGGCAAGTGGACGCTCGGCATCGCGTCCTTCTTACTGCCGTTCGCCGTCTGGTGCCTGGTCAGCTACGTGCCGTTCATTTGGCATCCGCAAATGCGCATCACGAATCCCGGCAGCGTCGACTATTTCCAGACCGGCATGCAGATCGACCGCGACGTGTTCGACGACGAGCTCGCGCATGCGCGCGCCACGCACGCGGCCGTGCCGGAGGGCGTGCGCGCGAATCCGGTGTACCTGCCGGCGCCGCATCAGGTGCTGCGCGCGTTCTATACCGCGTTCACGACGCCGCCCGCGTCGCGCGACGGCGTGTGGCTGCACGAGAGCCTGTGGCACAGCATCCGGATCATCTTCTGGGGCTTCGTGATTTCGTCCGCGATCGGCGTGCCGCTCGGCATCGTGTGCGGCACGTTCAGCGCGCTCGCGCGGCTGCAGGAGCCGTTCCTCGAATTCTTCCGCTACCTGCCGGCCCCGGCGTTCGGCGCGCTGATGGTCGCGATCCTCGGCATCTACGACGCGCCGAAGATCGCCATCATCGTGATCGGTACGCTGTTCCAGCAGGTGCTGATCGTCGCGAACACCACGCGCAAGCTCGAATACGGGCTGTTCGAGGCCGCGATGACGCTCGGCACCAACAAGCTGAAGCTGCTCACGCACGTCGTGATTCCGGGCGTGCTGCCCGACCTGTATCGCGACCAGCGCATCCTGCTCGGCTGGGCATGGACCTACCTGATCGTCGCGGAGCTCGTCGGCACCAGCTCGGGCATCACCTGGTACATCAGCCAGCAGGCGCGCTACCAGCATTTCGACAACGTCTACGCGGCGATCCTGATGATCGGGATCATCGGCGTCGGCACCGATCTCGCGCTCGGCGCGCTCGGCCGCCGGCTGTTTCCGTGGGACCGCACGCTCAAAGCGTGACGCCCGCTCGCGCATACCCATCGACCGATCGTTGCAGAGGCCATCATGCAGAACCCGCAAGCCGTTCCCGATTACCTGATTCAATCCGACGCGGTGCGCGAGCGCTTCGCGCGGCTCAAGGCCCGCGACGTGATCCTCGACGTGCGGCACGTCGGCAAGCGTTTCGCGACGCCGCAGGGCGAGTGCGCCGCGCTCGACGACATCAGCTTCCGCACGCACCGGCGCGAGTTCGTCTGCGTGATCGGCCCGTCGGGCTGCGGCAAGTCGACGTTGATCCGCATCCTGGCCGGGCTCGACACGCAGACGAGCGGTGAGGTGCTGCTCGACGGCAAGCCGGTGCAGGGGCCGGGCGCCGATCGCGGGATGGTGTTTCAGGGCTACACGCTGTTTCCGTGGCTCACCGTGAAGAAGAACGTGATGTTCGGCCTGCGGATGAACGGCAGCAGCAGCGGCGAGGCCGAGCGCGAGGCGCTGCAGTGGCTCGATCTGGTCGGGCTCACGCGCTTCGCCGACGTGTATCCGCACCAGCTGTCGGGCGGGATGAAGCAGCGCGTCGCGATCGCGCGCTCGCTCGCGAACCGCCCGCGCATCCTGCTGATGGACGAGCCGTTCGGCGCGCTCGACGCGCAGACGCGCGCGAAGATGCAGGCGCACCTGCTCGACATCTGGCGCAACATCGACGTGACGATCCTGTTCATCACGCACGATCTCGACGAGGCGATCCTGCTGGCGGACCGGATTCTGGTGCTGAAGGCGAATCCGGGCTCGGTGCACGAGTTGATCGAGGTGCCGGTGCCGCGGCCGCGCGACGGCTCGCAGGTCAATGCGCCGGAGTTCATCGCGACGAAGGCGCGGCTCGACGCGCTGATCCATCCGAAGGAAGCCGCACCGGCGGACGACGACGGCGTCAGGCCGCACATGATTCGGATGACCGACGTGGCGGATAACGTCGAGTAGCGGTTCGATTCGTGGCGAGTGCGTGGCGTCGGCTTGCGGGCGTGGTTTGTACACACGGCGGGGACGATCACGCTTTCGCGATGAACGCGGGCGGGTTCGGATAGCAACGCGTCGTCGCGTCGAAATGGCCGGGTCGTCCGCCAGGCGATGGCCGTGTGTCTCGTGCTGCTCGACGGTGCACCGTCGCGCGCTCGGCGCGACGCGTGCTATCGCGGCGGTCGCGATGCCGATGGCGGCACGCTGACAGGCGCAACGCGAGCCGCCCACCGGGCGGCGTGTTCGAGTTGCGCCCGCGCCGAACGCGGCCGCGAGACGGTCGCCGATCGACAAGCCGCGCCCGCCCCAATACAACGAGCGGCACGGGCACCGCAGGCGCGCCGCGCGCGTTGAGCCAACACCGCGAACGGCGAACACCGATGCGACGGGTCGATGACTTCGCCTCAGAGATTGCGAGTCGTCCACCGTCGCGCGTGCGGCCGGCGCAAGCTACGGCGTCGGCCGCACGCCGTAGCTGTTGCCGTCAACAAGCCGAACGTTCGCCCCAGCGCGGGCGCGTGCCAAGTGCTCGGCGCCGCTCACATTGCCCTTCCAGCGCACGCTGATGCGAGTGCGGGCTTCCCTCTCTCCATCGTTCGATCGGTCGCGATTCGTCTTCACCCCTGGCGCGGCCCACGTGTCCGTCCATCAATGAGCCTCCTCAGCGCGCGCGAACACGCCGGCAAGCGGCGCCGGGTCGAACGCGACGCCATTTCCATGAATACCGAAATACGGGAATTCGCGATGTATCGCAGCCTGACGGGCGGCGGCGGGACAGCAATCTGAACCACAGGAATTCGCAATTTCACCGGGTAAACGTGAATCCGTTCAGCCGCCGTTGTCAATAGCGATAGTTTGACAAATCCCGTATTTCGGGATTAAAGTGAATTCCACTTCGTCACCCACCCAGAGCCGCCGAATGGAAATCCCACACCTGGACACCGATGCCCGAACCCGCGATGGCGCTAGCATCGTGCTCGAAACGGCGCGCGAGCGCGGCGTCGACGTCTGTTTCGCGAATCCAGGCACGACGGAAATGCCGTTCGTCGTCGCGCTCGATCGCGTGGCGGGCGTGCGTCCGATCCTGGGGCTGTTCGAGGGCGTCTGCACCGGCGCCGCGGACGGTTACGGCCGGATGGCCGGCAAGCCCGCGATGACGCTGCTGCACCTCGGGCCGGGCCACGCGAACGGCATCGCCAACCTTCACAACGCCCGCCGTGCCCGCACGCCGATCCTGAACATCGTCGGCGATCACGCGCGCGCGCATCTGAAATACGACGCGCCGCTCACCTCCGACATCGAATCGCTCGCGCGGCCGGTGTCGGTCTGGTATCGCAGCGTCGCGCATGCCGACGATCTGGCGCGCGACACCGCCGCCGCGATCGCGGCAGCGACCGCGGCGGCCTCGGGCGTCGCGACGCTGGTGCTGCCGGTCGATCTGCAGTCGGCGGCCGTGAACGAAACCGCATCGCAGCCGCGTGCGCAGGCCGCACCGGCCCCTGCCGCACCCGCATTCGACGCGGCCCGGCTCGCACGGGTCGCGGACCTGTTGCGCACCGGCGTGCCCGCGGTGCTGCTGCTGGGCGCCCGAGCGCTGTCCGCGCGCGGCCAGAAGGCGGCAGCGCGGATTGCGGCGGCCACCGGCGCGGCTTGTTTCGGCGAAACCTTTCCCGCCCGCGCGGAGCGCGGCGGCGGCCTGCCGGACATCGACCGGCTGCCGTACTTTCCCGAGCCGGCGCGCGCGGCCCTCGCCGGGCGCAAGGTCGTGCTCGCCGGCGCGCTCGCGCCCGTCACGTACTTCGCATACGAAGGCATCCCGGGCGAGCTCGCGCCGCCCGAGGACCTCGTCACGCTGGCCGATCCGGGCGAGGCGGCCGACGCGGCGCTGGAAGCGCTCGCCGAAGCCGTCGGCGCGACGGCCGACGTCGACGGCGTGCGCGTCGCACGCTGGAACGTCGAAGCCGGGCCGCTGACGCCGCAGACGGCCGGGCGCGTGCTGGCCGACGCGCTGCCGGACGACGCGATCGTGTCGATCGAAGGCGGCACCTGCGGGTATCCGTTCGTGACGGCGTCGGCGCGCGCGCGCCGGCACACGATCCTCACGAACACCGGCGGGGCGATCGGCCAGGGGCTGCCGGTCGCGCTCGGCGCCGCCGTCGCATGCCCGGCGCGCCGCGTGTTCGCGCTGCAATCCGACGGCAGCGCGCAGTACACGATCCAGGCGCTGTGGACGATGGCGCGCGAGCGTCTGCCGATCGTGATGCTGATCGCATCGAACCGGCGCTACGCGATCCTGCAGACGGAACTCGCGCGCAACGGCCAGCCGGCCGACACGCCGCACGCGAGCCGGCTGACGCTGCTGGACGATCCGCCGATCGACTGGCTCGCGCTGTCGGCCGGCTACGGCGTGCCGGCCGAGCGCGTGAGCACGACGCAGGCGCTGTCGCGCGCGCTGGACGACGCGCTCGCGCACACCGACGGGCCGCGCCTCATCGAGATGTGCCTCGCCTAAGCGGGCGCTTGCCCGCTCCATCAATCCCGACTCTCATCATTTCTCGCCATGGATCTGCAACTCAACGGAAAGGCCGCGTTCATCACCGGCGGCAGCATGGGCATCGGCAAGGCCGTTGCGCTGGAGCTGGCCCGCGAAGGCGTCAACGTCACGATCGCGGCGCGGCGCATGGAACACCTGGAGGCCGCCGCCGCCGAGCTTCGCACGGCGCTCGAACCGCTCGGCAGCGCCGCGGGCGCGATCCTGCCGGTCACGCTCGACACGACCGACATGCGCTCCATCGAAGCGGCGATGGCGGCCAGCGTCGAACGCTTCGGACGCCTCGACGTCCTGCTCAACGGCGCCGCGCATCCGGGCGGGCTGGTGCGCGCGGAGCTGGAGCATGCGGACCCGCAAGGCCTGCTGCAGGACATCGACATCAAGGTGATCGGCTACCTGCGCTGCGCGAAGGCGGCCGCGCCGTACATGCGCCGCAACGGCTTCGGCCGGATCGTGAACGTCGGCGGCCTGACGGGCCGCGGCAGCAAGCAGCTGTCCGGCATGCGCAACGTGGCGATCGTGCATCTGACCAAGACGCTGTCCGATCAGCTCGGGCCGTTCGGCATCACGGTGAACACGATTCATCCGGGCGTGGTCGAGACGCCGCACATCCACGAACTCTACGAGAAGGAAGCGCACAAGCAGGGGCTGACGGCCGCCGAGGTCGAGGCCAACTACGTCAAGGCGACGCCGATCCGGCGCGTGCTGCAGCCCGAGGAGATGGGCTGGATCGTCGCGTTTCTCGCGTCGCCGAAAGCCGGCTCGATCACCGGCGAGTCGATCGGCTGCGACGGCGGGCTCACCCGCGGCATCTTCCTCTGATTTCCCCGACTTCCCCGACTTCCCGACACAAGGAGCTTCCCATGACCGCAACCGTACTGGTCGCCACGGCCGGACAAGGCATCCTGCGCTCGAACGACGACGGCAAGACCTGGCATCGCCTCGGCCTGACCGAGCCGATCGAGTTCGACGGCATCGTGCGCGCGCTCGCCGTGGACCCGGCCACGCCGTCGCGCGTGTATGCCGGCGCCGATGCGGGACTGTGCATCAGCGACGACGGCGGCGCGCACTGGTATCGCCCCGCGAACGCGCTGAACGGGCAGACCGTCTGGTCCATCGCGATCGATCCGGCGAACCCGGCGGTGCTCTACGCGGGCACCGGCGCGCCGTCGCGGGCCGCGCTTTACAAGTCGACCGACGCCGGCATGAGCTGGACGCCGACGGCGCCCGTATTCCCCGAGTTCTGCTCCGGCGTCAACCGGCCGCGCCTGCTGACGATCTGCGTCGACCCGAGCGAGAGCCGCAATGTGTGGTACGGCGTCGAGGAAGGCGGTGCATGGCGCAGCCGCGACGCCGGCGCGACCTGGGCGCGGGTGGACGGCCCCGGCACCGCGATCCGCAACAGCGACATTCACGCGATCGCCGTGTTGCCCGCGACGGCCGATACCGCGAAGACCACGCTGCTGCTGACGGTGAACGCCGTGTACGTGAGCGATGACGACGGACGGACGTGGGACGGCGAGCTGTCGCGCGAGCGTTTCGACGGGCTGTACTACACCCGCACGGTCGTGCCGCTGGCGACGCCCGACGGCGCACTGCTGATGGCGATCGGCGACGGCACGCCGGGCACGCAAAGCCGCATCTACCGCTCGACCGACCGCGGCCGCGCCTGGCGCGAGACGGACCTGCAGACGCCGCCGAACTCGACGTTCTGGGCGTTCGGCGTCCACGGCGCGCGCCCGGAGCTCGTCTATGCGGGCACCAAGTACGGCCACCTGTTCCGCTCGCGCGACGGCGGCCGGAACTGGACCAAGGAATGGCGCGATTTCAGCGAGATCACGGCGGTCGCATGGACGCCGTTCGAAGCGCCGCTCGTGGCCCATGCGCAATCCACGCACTGACCGGAGCCCGCGATGACGTCATCCGACTTCCGGCAGCAGGCCGAACGCGCGAACGCGAGCGGCCGGCCGATGCCGACGCCGCACGTCCAGCGCACCCACCTGTCGCTGTTCGTGCGCGATCCGGTGCGCTCGAGCACCTGGTACGCCGACGTGCTCGGCATGAAGGAAACCGCGCGCGGCGATCAGTGGGTGTTCATGTCGTTCGGACAGAAGCATCACGACATCGCGCTGATCCGCGCGGCGTCCGATGCGGAGCTCGGCACGATCGGGCTGCAGCACTACGGCCTCGAAATCGCGGGCGGGCTGACCGAGCTGCGCCGCCTGTACGGCATGCTGATCCGCCGCCACGTGCCGATCGTCAAGATCACCGATCACAAGGTGGGCATCGGCGTGTACTTCAACGATCCGGACGGCAACCGCCTCGAGTTCTTCTGCGAGACCGTCACCGACGACGAGGAAGGCAAGCGCGTGCTCAACCGCTACCACGCGCCGAGCGATCCGACGCAGCTCGAACCGCTGTTCGACTAGCGTCGCCGCCGCCGTTGCCGCTCCGAACCACCGCATATCCACACCATTGACCAGGGAATCCCGATGAGCAAGACCGCCAATTTCGAAGGTTTTCATATCCGCAAGTGGTACACGCAGATCGAGGATTCGCTCGCGAACGAGACCGGCCAGCTGGCCGACGGCGAACCGCTGCGCAAGATCGTGATCGCGGCGGCCGTCCACAATCCGTACGCCGGGCGTTTCAGCGAGAACCTCGACGACCTCGTGCGTCCGTCGCCCGCGCTCGGCCGCGAGTTCGCGCGACGCATCGAAGCGCTCGCGGCGGGGCGCGCGATCGAGAGCTACGGCAAGGCGTGTCTCGTCGGCTCGGCGGGCGAGTACGAGCACGGCAACGCGTTCCTCACGTCGATCTTCGCCGAACCGATCCGCGCGGCGCTCGGCGGCGGCAAGGCGTGGGTGCCGTCGAGCGGCAAGCGCGGCCCGATCAACACGGTGATCGACGTGCCGCTCGCGCACAAGGACGCGCTGTACGTGCGCTCGCACTACGACACCGTCACCTGCCTGTTCCCCGATGCGCCGAACGACGACGAAGTGCTGGTGATCTTCGCGTTCGCGACGCGCGGCCGCCTGCATGCGCGGCTCGGCGGGCTGAAGGCGAGCGAGATCGTCGGCCGCGACGGTCTGGTCTGAATGCTGGCGCGGCGCGGAGGGCGAACGATGAACCGGGCATCCGGAACCGATGGATGGATCGTCAGCGACGGCTTGCGGCTGCACTACGTCAGCTGGGGACGCGACGATGCGCCGGCCGTGGTGATGCTGCATGGCCTGCGCAGCTACGCGCAGACGTGGGCCGACGCGGCGCGTGCGCTGACCGACCGCTACCGCGTCGTCGCGCTCGATCAGCGCGGGCGCGGCGCGAGCGACTGGGATCCGCGGCGCGAATACTACGCGGCGGCCTATGTGCGCGATCTCGACGCGCTGGTACGGGCGCTCGGCCTGCGGCGCTTCGTGCTCGTGGGCCATTCGATGGGCGGCGCCAACGCGTTCGTCTATGCGGGCCGCGATCCGGAGCGGCTCGCCGGCCTCGTGATCGAAGACATGGGCCCCGGTGCGTCCGTCGGCTCGCACGGATCGGCGCGCATCAAGCGCGAGCTGCTGGAAACGCCCGACGGGTTCGCGACGTGGGCCGACGCGCGCGCGTTCTGGTGCCGCCAGCGGCCGAACCTGCCGGAGGCGGCGCTCGATTCCCGCGTCGCGCATTCGCTGCGGGAGGACGCGCCCGGACGCATCGTCTGGCGGCACGACGCCGCGGGAATCGCGGCCGCGCGGCTCGCCGCGACGCCCGAGCAACTGGTCGACCTGTGGCCGCTGATACGGAGCCTGCGGGTGCCGACGCTGCTGCTGCGCGGCGGCGATTCGGACTTTCTATCCGCGCAGGTCGCGGCCGACATGAGCGCGGCCAACGCCGTGATCGAGCGGGTCGATATCGCGGGCGCGACGCACTACGTGCATGACGATCGGCCCGCGGCGTTCAACGGCGCATTGCGCGAATGGCTCGACCGTCTCGACGATCCGGCATGGCGCGCGGGGGAGCGGGGCGCATGAAAGCGGACAACCGGAACCGGACCTCGGTCGCGATCGTCGGCGCGGGGCCGAACGGCGCGGCGCTGGCGAACCTGCTCGGCCTGTATGGCGTCGATACGGTCGTGGTCGAGCGGGCGCCGCAGATCGTCGACTTCCCGCGCGCGGTCGGCATCGACGACGAAGCGCTGCGGCTGTTCCAGACCGCCGGCGTGGCCGACGAGCTGAGTCGCGACATCATCCAGAACGTGCCGTTGCGGATGTTCAATGCGCGCGGCGAATGCTTCGCCGACGTGCGTCCGTCGGTCCGCGAGTTCGGCTGGTGGCGACGCAACATCTTCATGCAGCACCTGGCCGAGCGCACGTTGCGCGACGCGCTGGCGCGCTATCCGCACGTGTCGCTGCGCACCGGCGAGGAAGTCGTCGGGCTGGAGCAGGACGACGCGCACGTGACGCTGCGGGTGCAGGGCGCCGACGGGCAGCACTACGCGCTCGACGCCGATTACGTGGTGGCGGCCGACGGCGGGCGCAGTCCGCTGCGCGAGATGCTCGGCATCCCGCTCGCCGGCACGACGCATCCGATGAAGTGGGTCGTGGTCGACGTGAAGAACGCCGGCCTCGACCAGCCCTGCACCGCGCTGAACTGCGACCCGCGCCGCCCGAACGTGTGCATCTATCTGCCGTTCAACTACCGGCGCTGGGAATTTCTCGTGTTTCCGCACGAGGACGAACAGGCGATCGCGCAACCGGAGTCGATACGCGCACTGATCGCACCGTACGTCGAAGACGTCGAGCGGCTGGAGATCGTCCGGGCGCGCACCTACACGCATCACTCGCGCGTGGCGGAGCGCTTCGTCGCGGGCCGCATAGCGCTCGTCGGCGATGCCGCGCACCTGAGCCCGCCGTGGATCGGGCAAGGGCTGAATGCGGGCCTGCGCGACGTGGGCAACCTCGCGTGGAAGCTGGCCGGGATCGTCCACGGTAGGTTGAACCCCGGCGTGCTCGCGACCTACGAATCGGAGCGCCGCGCCCATGCGAAGGCGATGATCGACCTCGCGGACACGTTCGGCGCGATGCTGATGCCGACCAGCCGTCCGGTCGCATTCCTGCGCGATCGGCTGCTCGCGGCCGCGCGGTTTGCGCCGGGCCTGAAGGACTACGTGCTGCAAATGCGTTTCAAGCCGATGCCGAGCTATACGCGCGGGGTCGTGGTGACGGGCGCATCGGATGCGTCGGGCGCGATCGGCCGGATGATCGTCCAGCCCGACGTCGAAACGGCCGACGGTGTGCGCCGCAAGCTCGACGACGTGCTCGGCCCGTGGTTTTCGATCATCGGCTGGCAATGCGATCCGCAAGCGAGCCTGAGCGACGACGATCGCGCGTTCTGGACCGCGCTGGGCGCGAAGTTCGTGCAGATCGTCCGGTCGCGCAGCGGCACGTGCCGCGAGCAGCGCATCGCGAGCGCGCACGGCAGCGAGTGCGTCGAAGACGTCGACAACGCGATGGCCGACTGGTTCGACCGGCATGCGGGGCCGCTGGTCGTCGTCCGTCCGGACCGGTACGTCGCCGCGCAGACCGACGCGGTCGGCATCGCCGGCGTGACGGCCGCGTTCCGCGCATTCGCGCCGCAGCAGCAAGCGGAGGCCGCGCATGTTTGTTGAGCAACGCATCTATACGCTGGTGCCCGGCGGCGTCGCCGAGTATCTGCGGCTCTATGCGGAGTGCGGTCGCGCGCCGCAGGAGCAGGCGCTCGGCACGATGGTCGGCTGCTTCACGACCGAAGTCGGGCCGCTGAACCAGCTCGTGTATCTGTGGGCCTTCGATTCGCTCGACGAGCGCGCACGGCGTCGCGCGGCGCTGATGGCCGATCCGGCGTTCGGCGTGTTCCGCGGCAAGGTGCGGCATCTGCTGGTCCGGCAGGAGAACCGGATTCTCCGGCAGGAAATCGGCGGTTTGCTGGCCCGGCCGCAACCGGCGGCGTGACCTGCCGGTCGTCGTGCCGGCGGCGGTCACGCGCCGCGCCGGCGCCCTTCATGCAATTCCACGTGAGGCACCCGCGTTGATTCCGTTTACTCCGCTGACTTCCCGGATGAGCTCCGGCGTCCGACACGACTACGCGCCGCTTCGGCTGTACATCGACGGCAGGTTCCACGATGCCGACGGCCGGCGCACGCAACCGGTCGTCGATCCCGGGACCACACGCGTGCTCGGCGAGCTGCCGCATGCGACGGCGCACGACATCGACGCCGCGGTGCAGGCCGCGCATCGCGCATTCGTCACGTGGCGGCACGAGTCGCCGCTCGTGCGTTCCGACCTCCTGCGTCGCGCCGCCGCGCTCGCGCGCGAGCGCGCCGAGACCATCGGCCGGCACATCACGATGGACCAGGGCAAGCCGCTTCGCGAGGCGATCGCCGAGGTCGTGTCGGCGGCCGAGCAGCTCGAATGGCATGCGGAGGAGGGACGCCGCACCTACGGGCGGGTCGTGCCGGCCCGTTCCCCGGACGTCATGCAGACGGTGCTGCGCGAGCCGATCGGCGTATGCGCGGCGTTCTCGCCGTGGAATTTCCCGTTCAGCCAGGCGATGCACAAGATCGCGGCCGCGCTGGCGTCGGGATGCACGCTGGTGCTGAAAGGGCCGGAGGAATCGCCGAGCGCGATCGTCGCGCTCGCGCAGCTGTTTCACGATGCCGGCTTGCCGCCTGGCTGCCTGAACATCGTCTGGGGCGTGCCGGGCGACGTATCGAAGCAGCTGATCGAAGCGCCGCAGGTGCGCAAGATTTCGTTCACCGGATCGGTGCCCGTCGGCAAGCAACTGGCGGCGCTCGCCGCGTCGCTGATGAAGCGCATGACGATGGAGCTGGGCGGTCATGCGCCGGTGCTCGTCTGCGCGGACGCCGACGTCGAGCGCGCCGCGGCAATGCTGGCCGCGTACAAGTTTCGCAACGCCGGGCAGGTGTGCGTATCGCCGACGCGGTTCTTCGTGCAGCGCGCGGCGTTCGACCGGTTCGTCTGCGCCTATCTCGACGCGGTGGGCACGATCCGCGTCGGCTACGGGCTGGACGCGGGCGTGACGATGGGGCCGCTCGCGCATGCGCGGCGCGTGGACGAGATCGACGCCTTCGTGGCCGACGCAACGGCCAAAGGCGCGCAGATCGCCACGGGCGGCATGCGCCTGCCGGGGCCCGGCCACTATTTCGCGCCGACGGTCGTGCTCGGCCCGACGCGCGATACGCGGCTGATGAACGACGAGCCGTTTGGCCCGATCGTGGGCATCGTGCCGTTCGACGATCTCGACGATGCGCTCGCCGAAGCCAACCGCCTGCCGTTCGGGCTCGCGTCGTACGCGTTCACGACGTCGGCGCGCAACGCGCACCGGATCAGCCGCGCGCTCGAGGCCGGCATGGTCAACATCAATCACTTCGGCATGGGGCCGGCGGAAATCCCGTTCGGCGGCGTGAAGGACAGCGGCTTCGGCAGCGAAGGCGGCATGGAAGCGTTCGACGGCTATCTCGTCACGAAATTCGTCACGCAGATGAATTGACCGACGGACGCCTGCCGCCGATCGTGCGCGGCGCGGCGCGTGTTCAGGTGGCTGCGCCGATCTGCGCGGTGGCGTCGATCAGCAGTTTGCCGAGCACCTGCTCGTCGAACAGCGCGAAGTGCTCGGCGCGGAACACGAGCGACAGGCTGCTGTTGATTTCGCCGCTGCTGGCCGTGCGGATCGGTGCGGCGATACCGACGAAACCCGCGTCGAGTTCGCCGCGCGAAATCCAGTAGCCGGACTCGACGATCTGCTGGCAGTGGCGCCAGAACGCGGTCCAGTCGGTCGCGAATTCGCCGAGCTCCGCGTTGTGTCGTTCGTGCAGGCGCTTCAGGCGCGCGCGCGACATCGCGGCGACGATCACCTTCGACGAGGCGCCGACGAACAGCGGCATGATGCGGCCGCGCCCGAAGCCCAGCTGCAGGTTTTCGGCGCCGGACTCGTGCATCACGTTGATGATCTGCTCGTCGAATAGCGTCGACACCAGCGCGTCGCCGCCGGTGACCTGGACCAGATGCTGAATCACCGGTTTCGCGGCATTCAGCGTCGGGTCGGACTGCCGCATGTTGTAGTCGAGATGGATGATGCGCGGCCCGAGCGTATAGCGGCCATTGCTGCCGACGAGCAGGCCGACGGACGCCAGTTCCTTCACGTAGCGGTAGCACGTGGTGCGCGAGAAGCCCATGTGTTCGGCGATCTCCTCGGCGGTCATCGACGTCGCGGACGACGAGAAGACGTCAAGGATGGACAGCATTTTGGTCAGGCTCGACATGACGTGATCCGGGTTCAGACGGGTTGCGGCAACCGAACGAGCGGCGCGACGGCGTTGCAGCGCAAGCGGGCCGGCGCACGCTGCCGCTGCGCCGGCGACAGGGCCGTAGTCTAACTGAAGTCGGTCGCGCGGCGCCCGACCGCAGGGCGCGCAGCACCGACCAGCAACGACGGATTTCGATAGGCATCCCTACATGAAGAGGAGAGTGAAGATGAAGACGTGGATCCGCGTGCTGGCAATCTACGGATGCGGCAGCGCCGTGCCGGCGTTCGCGCAATCGAGCGTGACGCTCTATGGTTCGCTGGACACCGGCGTCACCTATACGAGCAATGTGGCGTCGGCGCCGCGCGGCGGCCGCCAGCTCGCGTTGCAGGCCGGCGTGGCGCGCAACGACGTGTGGGGGCTGACGGGCCGGGAGGATCTCGGCGGCGCGAGCGTTGCGGTCTTCCGGCTCGAAAGCCAGTTCCAGACCTCCGACGGCACGCTCACCGTGCCGGGCGCCGCGTTCAGTTCGCAAGCGTACGTCGGGCTCGGCGGGGACTGGGGAACCGTGACGCTCGGCCGCCAGTTCGATTTCGTCGGCGATCTGATGCCGGCCTTCGCGATCGGCGCGAATACGCCGGCCGGCCTGCTTGCATGGGGCTTGCCGGCGAATGCGTCGGCCGGCGGCGCGCTCGACAACCGCGTCTGGGGCGTGCAGGTGAACAACGCGGTGAAGTACGTGAGTCCGACCTTCGGCGGCGTGTCGTTCGGCGGCATGTGGGGGTTCGGCAACGTACCGGGCACGGTCGCGCGCAGCAGCGTGCAGAGCGCGATGGTGTCGTACACGCATGGTGCGTTCAGCGCCGCGCTGGTGTATTTCGGCCAGCACGACGTGACCTCCGGCGGCAATCTCCGCAACTTCTCGGGCGGCGCCGGCTACGACGTCGGCCGGCTGCGTGTGTTCGGCATGGTGTCGGACGTGCGGATCAGCGCGGCCGCACCGCTGCGGGCCACGACCTACGATGCCGGGCTGACCTATGCAGTGACGCCGTCGCTGCAACTTGGCGGCGGCTTCCAGTTCCAGCAACGCGGCGGCGATACGGGCTCGGCCAACCAGCTCACGCTGACGGCCGACTATTCGCTGTCGAAACGGACCGGCCTGTATGCGGTATTCGCGCGCGGGCACGACAGCGCGTACGGCGCACAGGTCGAGGCCGCGCTCGGCGGCGCGGCGTCGGGGTCGACCCAGAGCGCGGTCCGCGTGGGCCTGCGCCACCAGTTCTGACGGTGCGGCGCGCGACGGCCGGCACGCGCAACGCGCGGCCGCCGTCGCGCCGCGCGCATGTCAGAAGCGATGCATCATCCCGATGCGCAACGCGAGCTGGTTGCGGCCCGACGACTGTCCGGCGGTGCCGAGCACGTGCGCATGGTCGAAGTCGGTGCCGGTGTTGCCGGTCGCATGCTGGTACGCACCCTGGATGTACGTGGAGGTCCGCTTGCTGAGGTCGTAGTCGAGCATCATCGACAGCTGGTGCCAGCTCGGCGAGGCGTCGCCCGCCGCCGTCGCGACGCGCGCGTGCGTATAGGTGTAGGCGGCGCCGAACCACACGTCGGGCAGCAGGAAATACTGGCCGTTGACCTCGAAATTGTCGAACTTCCACGCGTTCTGCGAGCCCGTCGCAGGCTGGTTCGTGAAGTAGACGTTCGCCTCGGGGCTGTAGACGTCGACGTGCGAATAGGCGGCGGACAGCGTCAGCTTGTCATTGAACTTGTACGACGTGCCGACGTCGATGTTCTGCTGCGAACGGCCGCTGAAAACCGTATCGTCGCTCGACAACGCGCCGGCCGTCGTCGCGCCGCCGTTGTTGGCCTTCAGATACGCGACGGCGGCGGAGAACGCACCGGCCTGGTACTGCATCGCGGCGCTGTAGACGCGGTTGCGGGCGAAGCCGCCCGCCTGATTCGAGAGCCCGTAGAGCACTTCGCCCTTGAAGCCGCCGTACGCCGGCGACACGTACTTGACGCTGTTCTGGATGCGGTAGTCCCAGTCGGCGTTGTCGTTGTCGTACGGGTGGGCGCCGAAGTCGCCGAGCCAGTTGCCGGCGGCCGCGAACGGGCTCCACATGTCGAGCGTGGGGTCGTACTGACGGCCCAGCGTGAGTGTGCCGAAGCGATCGGAATCGAGCCCGACGTAGGCCTGCCGGCCGAACATCCGTGACGCGACGCCGAGCGCGCCGGTGCTCGCGTTGAAACCGTTCTCGAGCTGGAAGATCGCTCGCAGGCCGCCGCCGAGATCTTCCGTCCCCTTCAGCCCCCAGTTGCTGCCGACGGTGTCGCCGCTGACCATCTGGTAGGCGCGGCTTCCGGCCGCGTTGCTCGTGAAATTGATGCCTTGGTCAATCGATCCGTAAAGCGTCACGCTGCTCTGCGCGTGAGCGCCCAGGTTGAACCCCATCGCGCAGGCCGCCGTGACGGCCGCTACGGCCGCAATCCTCTTTTTCATTGTCGATCTCCGGGTGACGCAGGAATGGCAGCCCGCGTCGCGACGGGCACGCACGCGCCTCCCGCCGGATCAAGACCCGCCATCGGTTAGTAAGACGAAAGACGTGACGTGGAACGAGCCGGGCCGCGACGAGCGGCCCGGTGGTGAAGCGTCGGGTGGTGCGCGCAGGCGCGCGGCGACGGCGTTACAGCATGCGTCGCAACACGTCGTTCTCGCGGTTCGGATCGAAGAAGCGGTGCTTCAGCGCGGCGAGCACGTGCAGCACGACGAGCGCGAGCAGCGTGTAGGCGAGCGTCCTGTGCAGCCACTGGAACGCGACGAACCAGTGGTCGTTCTTCGCCAGCAGCTCGGGCACGCGCAGACCGAAGAACGGCACGCCGTCGCTCTGCGTATAGGTGCTCGACATCGAATAGCCCATCAACGGCACGACGACGGCCAGCGCGTACAGCAGGTAATGGGCGAGCTTGGCGAGCTTGCGGTCGAGTTTCGGCAGGCTCGCCGGCAGCGGCGGCAACGTCTGCGTCGAGCGGATCGCCAGTTGGGTCAGGACCACCAGCAGCGTGAGCACGCCGAATTCCTTGTGGGTCGGGTAGTACCAGTCGAATTTGGCGGGCAGGTTGTCGTCGAGCCGGACCATCGTCCAGCCGGTCCACAGCTGCGCACCGATCAGGATCGCCCTGAGCCAGTGAAGAAGCCGAAGCGTGAGCGGATACTTGTGCGCCGGGATTGCAATAGCCTGGTCGTTCATCTGGATGGTCTCTCGTGTAGGCACAACTGCGAAGGGCGGGATGTCGAACGCCTGCTTCGACATCCCGCGCCGTATGGGACAACCCGCGCCGGGCCGATGCCCCGACCGCCGCGCGGCGCACGCGCCGTCGAGACGACGCGCGTGCGGCCGATGCGCCGCGTCGTCAGGCGATCGCTCGCGCGTCCGCGCAGCATTCCTGCAGCGCGTCGCGCAGCGCATGCGCGATGAGGTCGGTCTCCTTCGGCTGCAGCGTCAACGGCGGCGACATCACGATCTTGTTGGCGATCGCCCGGACCAGCACGCCGCGCTTGCGTGCGGCATCCGCCACGCGCGCCGCGAACCCCTTGCCGGGATCGAGCGGCGTGCGGCTCGCCTTGTCGGTCACGAGATCGAGCGCCAGCATCAGCCCCTTGCCGCGCACGTCGCCGACCGTTTCGAAGTCGCGCGTCAACGGCAGCAACTGCTCGAGCAGGCGTTGGCCCATGCGCGCCGCGTTGCCCGGAAGATCCTCGGCTTCGACGATGTCGAGTACGGCGAGCGACGCGGCGCAGGCGAGCGGATGGCCGCTGTACGTATAGCCGTGCATGACGACGTGCGAGAAGCCCGCGCCGTGCTCGATCGCTTGCGCGATCCGGCCGTTGTACAGCGTCGCGCCGAGCGGCACGTAGCCGGCCGAAATCCCCTTGGCGACGCACAGGATGTCGGCGGCGACGCCCCAGCCGCGGCTGCCGAGCATGCTGCCGGTGCGACCGAAGCCGGTCACCACTTCGTCGGCGATCAGCAGGATGCCGTGCCGGTCGCATACGTTCCGCACGCGCGCCCAGTAGCTGGCCGGCGGGACGATCAGGCCGCCGGCGCCCTGCACCGGCTCCGCGACGAACGCCGCGATGGTCTGCTGGCCATGAAAGGCGATCGTGTCCTCCAGTTGCCGGATGCAGTGTTCGACCAGCTGGTCCGGATCATCGCAGTTCCACGGATTGCGATACAGCCACGGGGTATCCAGCAGCACGCAGCCGGGCAGCAACGGACCGTGATTGTAGTGGTAGACGCCGTTGCCGCCGATCGACGTGCCGCCCATGTGCACGCCGTGATAGCCGTTGCGCAGCGACAGGAACTTCGTGCGCGACGGCTCGCCCGCGGCGACCCAGTACTGGCGCGCCATCTTCAGCGCGGTCTCGATCGCGTCGGAGCCGCCGCTGCCGAACATGACGCGCTGCATGTCCTCCTGCTCGAACATCGCGCACAGGCGGTCGGCCAGATCGTAGACGCGCGGGTGGGCCACGCCGTCGAAGGTCTGATAGTAGGACAGCTCGTCCATCTGGCGCGCGATCGCGGCCTTCACTTCCGGCCGGTTGTGGCCGACGTTGACGTTCCACAGGCCGCCGACGCCGTCGAGCATGCGGTGGCCTTCGACGTCGTACACGTAGTTGCCGTCGCCGCGGGCGATGATGACCGTCGGGGTCGTATGCCCGGCCGCGGCCGAGCTCATCGGGTGCCAGAATCGCTTTTGTCGCTTTTGGTAGTCCATGAGGTATCTCTCTTCAAGTGCGTGAACACGGTGCGGCGCGGCGTGCGCCGCGACATCACAGCGCGGCCGTGACGATCTTTTCCTCGAGGTACGAATCGAGCGCGGCCTTCGACAGGTCACGCCCGATTCCGCTTTGCCGGGTGCCGCCCCACGGCAGGCGCGCATCGATCGGGCTCCATGCGTTGATGGCGACCGCACCGACGTCGAGCCGTTCGGCGACGCGGTGCGCGGTGCCGACATCCTGCGTCCAGACCGAGGCGGACAGGCCGAACGGCGTGTCGTTGGCGATCCGGATCGCATCGTCCTCGGTCTCGAACGGCATCACCATGCCGACCGGGCCGAACACTTCTTCGCGCGCGATGCGCATGCCCGGATGCACGCCGCCGAGTATCGTCGGGCGCATGAAGCAGCCGCGCGGCGGCACCTGTTCGTCGCCGGCGAGCATGACCGCGCCTTCGGCCAGCGCCGCCGCGACGTGCGCCCGCACGCGTGCGAGATGCCGCGGGTTGATGAGCGCGCCCATCTGCACGCCGGCCTCGGTCGGCGGCCCGACGCGGATGGTGCGTGCCGCGTCGGCGAGCCGCGCTTCGAGTGCGTCCGCGATCGACCGGTGCGCGAGCACGCGCGAGCCGGCCGCACACGTCTGCCCCTGGTTCGCGAACATGCCGGCCACCAGCGACGGGATCGCGCGGTCGAGATCGGCATCCGCGAAGACGATCTGCGCGGCCTTGCCGCCGAGCTCGAGCGTGACGCGCTTGAAGGTGCGCGCCGCATCGCAGGCGATCGTGCGGCCGACTTCGGTACTGCCGGTGAAACTGATCTTGCTGACGAGCGGATGCGCGACGAGCGCAGCGCCGACCTCGGCGCCCATGCCGTGCACGATGTTGACGACGCCGGCCGGCAGGCCGGCTTCGCACGCGAGCTTGCCGAGCCGCGCCACGGCGAGCGGCGCATCCTCGGACGGCTTGATCACCACCGGGCAGCCGGCCGCGAGTGCCGGTGCGAGCTTCCATACGGCGATCATCAGCGGCGCGTTCCACGGCACGATCTGGCCGGCGACGCCGACCGGCGCGCGCCGCGTGTAACTGAGCGTCGGGCGGCCCATGAAGCCGTCGGTCGGGATCGTCCGGCCCTCGAGCTTGTCGGCCCATCCGGCGAAATAGCGCAGCGTGTCGATGGTCATCGGCAGGTCCATCATGCGCATCTCGGCCGGCGGCCGCCCTTGTTCGACGGCGAGCAGGCTCTCCAGCGCTTCGCTTTCGCGCTCGACGAGGTCCGCCAGCCGATACAGCCAGCGGGCGCGGGCCGCGCCGCCGGCGCGGGCCGCGCCGCCGGCGCGGGCCCATGCGTCGTCGTGCAATGCGTCGTGGGCGGCGCGCACGGCGCGATCGACGTCGTCGGCGCTCGAGGCGGGAACGGTGCAGATGCGGTCTCCGGTCGCGGGCGCCAGCTTGTCGAAGGTGCGGCCGGTGGAGGCATCGCAATGCCGGCCGCCGATCAGGTTCTGGATTTTCATCATGGTGTCCGTGTGTCACAGGTACGAAGCGTCGGGCCGATCGGGCGGGGCGATGACGGCTGCCACGGCCGCGGTCCAACGTCGGATTCACTGTATGTCGATGAAACGGCGCGCGTTGTCCGCTATCGGCAATCGCTGCCGCGCGTATCGGTCAGGGAATACCCGTGCCGACGGCGGCGCGACGCGTCTATGCATAGACGCATAGACGCGCCCGCGGTGGGATTGCGGTGGGATTGCGGCGCGGCGGCAGCGCCGGCGGCAGCGGGCAGCGCTGCGCGCGCCGGGCCGCGCTTACTGGGCGGCGCGCCCGAGTTCGCGGTACAGGTCGGGATCGCTGCGCTTCAATCGCAATGCGGCGCGAATGCCGAGCGCGCCGATGGCGAGCAGGAAATACGGAAACATCGCGACGAACGCGGAGTCCGATCCGCTCAGCACCGACAGGTTGCGCACCACCAGCACGAGACATGCGCCGAGCGCGACCACGCTGACGAGCGGCGCGATCAGGCGGTGCACGATCGAGGCGTCCCGATGGTCGCGCGCGAAGAAGGCGATCACCGACGTCGCCACGAGGATCTGCACGGCGATGATGCCGATCGTCGCGAGCGCGCTCATCCACGAGAACACGATGGCGAACGGGTCGAGCCGGAACGCGGCCGAGCCGACGATCGCCGCGAGCGCGATCACCGTCTGCACCTTGCCCGCGACGTCGGGGCAGCGATGCACGGGACACGTATGGCCGAGCTTGCGCCACAGCACGCGTTCCCGCCCCATCGCGTAGAAATAGCGCGTGATCGTGTTGTGGAACGACAGGATGGCCGCGAACAGGCTCGTGACGAGCAGCACGTTCATCGCATCGGTGGCGATGTTGCCGAGCAGCCGGCTGCTGACGGCGAACCACAGATTGGCCGGATCGCGGGCCGCTTGCGCGGCGATGTGGCCTTCGCCCCACGCCTCGACGATCGCCCATGACGACAGCGCGTAGAACACCATGATGAGGATCACGGCCAGGTACGTCGCGCGCGGGATCGTGCGCTTCGGGTCGCGCGCTTCCTCGGAGAAGATGGCAGTGGCCTCGAAGCCCATGTACGAGCCGAGGACGAACACGAGCGCGGTGCCGAGGCCCGGCACGAACACCGCCGCGGGCATGAACGGCCTCGCGCTGAAGCCGCCGGCAGTCGCGCCGTGCGCGACGATCGCGACGTCGAGCAGCATCACGATCGCGATCTCGCCGAGCATCAGCAGGCCGAGCAGCCGTCCGCTGAACTCGATGTGTCGCGCGCCGCAGAGATGCACGGCGGCGACGCAGGCCAGCGCGAACGCCCACCACGGCACGTCGACGCCGTAATGCTGCTGGACGGCGTTGTTGAGAAAGAAGCCGAACATGCTGTAGATCGCGATCTGCACCGCGTTGTACGCGACGATCGCGACGAATGCGCCGCCCACGCCGACGGGCCGCCCGAGCCCGTTCGCGATGTACGCATAGAAGGCGCCCGCGTTGGAGATATGCCGGCTCATCGCCGCGTATCCGATGCTGAAGATCAGGTACATCACGCCGGCCAGCACGAAGACGCCGGGCACGCCGGGGCCGTTGCCGAGCGAGAACGCCGCCGGTGTCGCGCCGACCATCGCGGTGAGCGGCGCGGCCGCGGCGACGACGAAGAAGACGATGTGTGAGAGTCCGACCGCGTTCCTGCTGAGCCCCGCGTCGGACCGGGATGACGATTCGTTCATGAGTAGTCCCGCTGGCCGGATCGTCCGTCAGGAAGCGACCACGGCATGCCTGATCAATGTCCGTGCGCCGCGGGACCATCCTGACGATCCGGCAACGGGTGCTGCCGTGCGGCGACGACACAGGTGTGTGCTTCGACGGCCGCCCGGTCACGCATCTGGTGCATGCGTGCGAACGGGCCGACGCCAGAATTTAGGGTGCCGAAATCCGGGACGTTGTCCGCTATCGGCAATCCGCGCGCGCCGTGCGGCAGGGAATTACCCGGATACGGCGCGCGGCGGCGCGACGGTTCAGCTCAGGCGCGGCGTGTGCGACGGCAGCTCGTGGAAATGTTGCTGGTAGTACGCGGAGAAGCGCCCGAAATGGCAAAAGCCGAATTGCGCCGCCGCGTCGCCGATCCGCATCGTCTCGGGTGTCGTCATCAGGAAGCGGCGCACCGCGTTGAGCCGGATCGAGCGCAGGTAGGCGGTCGGCGTGGTGCCGACGACGTTCTGAAAGCTGTATTGCAGCGTGCGGCGGCTGATTCGGAGGTGATGGCAGAGATCGATCACCGTCGGCACGTCGTCGCATTCCAGTGCGATTTCCTGGCTGCGCCGCACGATGTAGCTTTGCGTCGACGCCGACGGCAGCGCGCCCGCATCCGCTTCGTCCGACTGTACGAGGTCGAGCAGGATGCCGACCACGTTATGGGCGAGCACGCGTTCGTCGAACGCGTCGCGGGCCGTGAGCGAACCGTGGTCGAGCGCCTGGCATAGCACGCGCTCGAGGCCGTCCAGCGCCGTGCGGTAGCGCACCGGCGAGATCGGCAGCACCGGTTGCCGGAGTACGCGCGCGGGCAGGTTCGCCAGTTCGTCGAGCGCGTGATCGGCCGTGAGCGTGCGGTCGATCGTGAAGGCGAGCACTTCGGTGTCGCACGGAAGATGCGCGACGAACTCTTCGCCGCCGCGCAGCGTGAGCAGGCTCGGACGCGCGACGGTGCGCCCCTGCACGATCGGTGCGGCCGTGTTCGCGATCGGCAGCGCGAAGCAGAGGCGGCCGCGCGGCGCGAGGCCGTGCTGCATGACACGCTGGTTGATCCGTTCGCGGAACACGTGAAAGCGCTGGCCGGCGACCTGGCGCAGCGTCGTCGTGGCGATGCCCGGACTGATCTGGTCGTAGTGCTGCGACCAGTTCACGATGGCCTGCGAATGGAGGAAGACGTCCGAGAAGCAGCGGGATTCGGCATGCAGGTTCATGGTGTCGCTGAGGCGCCCCATCTCAAATTCAATGCCGGCCGAAGCCGGCTCATGCTGCCCGTCGCGGGTCACGGGAATCGCGCAATGCGCGGCCCGCCGCGGCGTTGCGCTGAAGGCGGCCGGTCACAGGACCGGTCGTGCAGACGATCATATCCAGAAAAAAACCGCGGGGTGACGCGGTCTGCGGGGACCGTAATGAAGTGAAGCGACCGCTGGAAACGGGACCGACCGCGGGTGCTGGCTGCCGTAATCGTCCACGTCGTGTCGGTGAATCCCATTATAGAGGATTCAATTTAATGTCGAGAGCGGGTTTACGCATGGTGTCGCCGGGTAGTGCTGGCGCCGCCGCGACGGGCGAGAGCGCGGATCGAAGACAGGGCGGAAGGCGTCGCCTTCGAGTGGGGGTAGACGCGCGCGGACGGCAAATCGCGCCGTTCTCCGCGCCGACCGCCTCGGGGCCCCACCCGTTACCGGGCGCCGGGCAGAGCGCCGCCGGCCCGAATCTCGCGTCGCCCGTGCTCCGCCGCCGCGCGCGGGCCGTAGGCGGCGTGAAGCAAGCTGCTCGTCTCGCCGGCTTGGTTGATGACTGAAGCCAGATTCCCGATTCCGGGACATTGATGAATGAGGTGGGGATTGAATCTCATGTAAACCACCTATTAGTACCAAATTACGGGATTCATATAATCAGTTCATGCGGCCTGGCATCGGTGCCCGTTCGCTCGACGCGTTTCGGCATGCCGGGGCGCGGCTTCATCGGGGCAGCCGTCCGGACGCCAGGACGACGGCCTCGCCCCCTGCCATGCGGCGGCGAGCGGCTGCCGCGAGCGACGTTCATCTTCCGGGAGCCGTCGATGTCCGAGTCATCCTCTGCGTTCCTGTATCGCCGGGTCGCGCTGCGCGTGCTTCCGTTTCTGTTCGTCTGCTACGTGGTCAACTTCATCGACCGCGTGAACATCGGCTTCGCCAAGCTGCAGTTCCTGCAGGACCTCGGCCTGAGCGAGGCCGCGTTCGGTGCCGCGACGGCCATCTTTTTCATCAGCTACGCGGCGTTCGAGGTACCGAGCAATCTGGTGCTGGCGCGGATCGGCGCGAGCCGGACGCTGATGCGCATCATGGTGCTGTGGGGGCTGTGCACGATCGCGCAGATGTTCGCGACGGGCAGCGTGTCGCTGTACGTCGTGCGCTTTCTGCTCGGCGCGGCCGAGGCCGGCTTCTTTCCGGGCCTCATCCTGTATCTGTCGTACTGGTTTCCGGATGCCGTGCGCGCGCGCGTGAACAGCGTGCTGCTGCTCGCCGTGCCAGTGGCCGGAATGATCGGCGGGCCGTTGTCCGGCTGGATCATGGCGCACCTGCAGGACGCGCTCGGGTTGCGCGGCTGGCAGTGGCTGTTTCTGATCGAAGGTCTGCCGGCCATCGCGCTGGGCCTGATCGCGCCGCTGATGCTGAGCGACCGGCCGGAACAGGCGGCGTGGCTGTCGGCCGCGGACCGGCACGCGCTGTCGCGCGACCTGCAGGCCGAGCGGGCCGCTGCCGTCGTCGGGCACGACGGGGCCGGCGTGCTCGACGTTCTCCGCAACGGGCGCGTGCTCGGGCTCGCGGCGATCTATTTCTGCGTCTACGTCGGGATGGGCGCGGTGACGTTCTGGTCGCCGTCGGTGTTGAAGGCGTCCGGGGTGGCGACCGTGTCCGGCGTCGGCTGGCTGTCCGGGCTGATTTCGGTCTTCACGATGATCGGCAACGTCGCGATCGCGTGGAGTTCGGACCGGCACGGCGAGCGGCGCTGGCATACGGTCGCGTGCATGCTCGTCACCGCGTGCAGCCTGCTGCTCCTGCGGTTCGCGGCCGGGCACGTCTGGATGACCGTGACGCTGCTGGCCGTCGCGCAGCTGTGCGCGTTCACCGTGCCGATCGTGTTCTGGACGATTCCGGCGGCGCAGCTCACCGGCCGCGCCGCGGCGGCGGGCATCGCGGCGATCAGCATGCTCGGCTCGCTCGGCGGCGCGTTCAGTTCGTGGCTCGTCGGCGTGCTGTTCACGCGCACCGGCGCGCCGTATGCGGGGCTGGCGGTGGTTGCGATGCTGCTGATGCTCGGCGCGCTGCTGGTGACGAACCTGGTGCCGCGCACACTGCGGTCGCCGCGCGTGAGCGGCGAGCGCGCAGCGTAGCCGCGGCATGACGCTGCGCGGCAGGCAGCCTCACTTGCCGAGCAGGCCGCGCGCCGCGAGGTTCGCATACAGCGCGCGCACGCCGAAGCTCCATGGCGCGATCTCCGTGCACAGCCGCACGGTGTTCACGAGCGCGCCGAGCGCGGGCGTCGCGATCGTCACGCGGTCGCCGAGGTGGTGCGTAAAGCCGGCGCCCGGCGCGTCGCGATCCTGGATCGGCGAGAACATCGTGCCGAGGAACAGCATGAAACCGTCCGGGTACTGGTGATGCGCGCCGCAGGTCTGGGCGACGAGATCGGTCGGGTCGCGGCTGATCTCGCGCATGTGGCTGATGCCGTCGAGCACGAAACCGTCATCGGCGCCTTCGACGCGCAGCGACACGCTGGCCTGCCGCACGCCGTCGAGCGTGAAGCCGTCGGCGAACAGCCGCACGAACGGGCCGATCGCGCACGAGCCGTTGTTGTCCTTGCATTTGCCGAGCAGCAGCGCCGAGCGGCCTTCGATGTCGCGCAGGTTGACGTCGTTGCCGAGCGTCGCGCCGACCGGCCGGCCGTCGCTGGCGACGGCCAGCACGATCTCCGGTTCCGGGTTGTTCCATACCGATGCCGGCAGCAAGCCGACGTCCGCGCCGAAACCCACCGCCGACATCGGCTGCGCCTTGGAGAACACCTCGGCGTCGGGGCCGATGCCGACCTCCATGTATTGCGACCACGCGCCGCGCCGCTCGAGTTCCGCCTTCAGGCGCAGCGCGGCGTCCGAGCCGGGCACGATTTTCGACAGATCGGTGCCGAGCGTCGCGGTGATCGCTTCGCGCACCTCGCGCGCTCGCGCGGGATCGCCGCCGGCCTGTTCCTCGATCACGCGCTCGATCAGGCTGACGGCGAACGTGACGCCGCAGGCCTTGATGGCCTGCACGTCGCACGGCGCGAGCAGCTGCGCCGCACCGGACGCGCCGGGCGTGCCGTCGAGCGCGGCCTGCAGCAGCGGCTCGACGCGGCCGAGCGATTCGCCCGGCGCGCTGCGTGCGAGGTCGGCGGCGTCGGCGCGGTCGAACAGGTCCGCGGTGGTCGGCACGGTGCGCGTGATGTCGATCAGTTCGCCGCCGCGCACGGCGACGACGCTCGGGCCCGCTTGGGCGCCGTCGTGCCGCCATACGCGGCCGATCAGCAGCGCCTGCGCGAGATCGTGCGGCAGGCAGTCGGAGACGGAAAGAGTACGCATGATGAGCTCGGTTGGAGTCGTGGGACGTTGGATCAATGCGAATGGCGCGGATTGCCGTGCCGTTCGATCACCTTGAGATACAGCGTGGCCGGCTCGAGGCAGCCGCCGGTGGACAGCTGGCCCACGAAGCGGCGATACAGCTCCTGCCACGGCGTTTGCGCCGGCGGCGCGGCGAACGTCGCGGTTTCGCGGCGCCGCGCGAGTTCCGCTTCGTCGACGAGCACGTCGACGGTCCGGCGGTTCAGGTCGACGCGGATGCGGTCGTCGGTGCGCAGCAGCGCGAGGCCGCCGCCCACCGCCGCTTCCGGCGACATGTTCAGGATCGACGGGCTGGCCGACGTGCCGCTCTGGCGTCCGTCGCCCATGCACGGCAGCGACGTCACGCCGCGCTTCACCAGCGCTGCGGGCGGCGCCATGTTGACGACCTCCGCACTGCCCGGGTAGCCGACCGTGCCGCAGCCGCGGATCACCAGGATGCAGCGCTCGTCGATGTTCAGTTGCGGATCGTCGATGCGCGCGCGGTAGTCCTCGGGGCCATCGAACACGATCGCGCGTGCGTCGAAGGTGTTCTCGGCACCCGGCTCGGCGAGGTAGGTCTGACGGAACGCGTCGCCCACCACCGACATCTTCATGATCGCGCTGTCGAAGAAGTTGCCCGACAGCACGATGAAGCCCGCGCCGTGCTTGAGCGGCGCATCGGGCGTGCGGATCACGTCGCGATCGGCGGGCGGCGCGGCATCGGCGATCGCGCCGATCGGCCGGCCGGACACCGTCATGCAATCGCGCCGCAGCAGGCCGGCCGCATCGAGCTGGCGCAGCACCGCGGGCACGCCGCCGGCGCGATGGAAGCTCTCGCCGAGATATTCGCCGGCCGGCATGCAGTTGACGAGCAGCGGCACGGCTTCGCCGAAGCGCTGCCAGTCGTCGAGGCTCAGCTCGACGCCCATGTGGCGCGCGATCGCGATCAGGTGCGGCGGGCAGTTGGTCGACGCACCGAGCGCGGACGCGACGACGATCGCGTTCTCGAACGCGGCGCGCGTCATGATCTGCGACGGACGCACGTCGTCGCGCACCAGCTCGACCGCGCGCTTGCCGGTCGCGTAGGCCATCTGGCCGCGCTCGCGGTAGGCGGCCGGAATGCTCGCGCAGCCCGGCAGCGACATGCCGAGCGCCTCGGCGAGGCTGTTCATCGACAGCGCGGTGCCCATCGTGTTGCAGTGCCCGATCGACGGCGACGCCGCGGTGGTCAGCGCCATGAATCCTTCGTAGTCGATCTCGCCTGCCGCGAGCAGGTTGCGCGCGTGCCAGATCACCGTGCCTGAGCCGACGCGCTTGCCGTCGTGCCAGCCGTCGAGCATCGGCCCGCCCGACAGCACGATGGCCGGCATGTCGACGGTGGCCGCGGCCATCAGGCAGGCGGGGGTGGTCTTGTCGCAGCCGGTGGTCAGCACCACGCCGTCCAGCGGAAAGCCGTGCAGCACTTCCACCAGCCCTAGGTAAGCGAGGTTGCGGTCGAGCGCGGCGGTGGGCCGGCGGCTCTGCTCGGCGAGCGGGTGCACCGGGAACTCCATCGGAATGCCGCCCGCGTCGCGAATGCCGGCGCGCACGCGCTCGGCCAGTTCGAGATGGTGGCGGTTGCACGGCGCGAGGTCGCTGCCGGTCTGCGCGATGCCGATGATCGGGCGACCCGACTGCAGCTCGTCGCGCGTCAACCCGTAGTTCATGAAGCGCTCGACATAGAGCGCCGTCATGTCCGCATGCGCGGGATCGTCGAACCACTCCTGGCTGCGCAGGCGGCGTGGGGTGTTTGCCATGGCGAGGCTGTCTCCGAATAGGACTGTCGTGCGGGACAGTCGTGCGTTGTGCGTGCCGGATAGTTACCGGTAACATCGAGCGGATGTTAGCACGGTGGTTTTGCGTTGCGGAAGGGAATTTGCGCGGAAGGCGGCGGGGCGTTCGTGGCAGGGCGTCGCGCGTTCGCGCGTGGCGGAGCGGGCCGGCGGCGCGCTCGTGTCGACCGACGGCGGCCGGGCGGCGGGCTGCCGGCGCGCCGCGGCGGTCAGCGCGTCACGCGCTTTCGCGCGCGACGATCGTGTAGTCGATCCGGATGCTGCGCGATTCGAGCGGCTCGCCGCCGTCGCGCGCGTGCAGCGCGGCCAGCAGCGCCTCGCCCGTGTGCAGGCCGATGCCGTACGCATCGACCGACACCGTCGTGATGGTCGGATGGCAGCAGGTCGCCACTTCGAAGTTGCCGAAACCGGCCACGGCGATGTCGGCCGGCACGGCCAGCCCGCGCCGGTGACACTCCATGATCGCGCCGAACGCCGACATGTCGCTCACGCACATCACCGCATCGGTGTCCGGCCATTTGTCCAGCAGCGCGGCCATCGCGGGGCCGCCGTGGCTCATCGTGATCGGCGAATCGCCGAGCCGCACGACGCGCGGTTCGCCCAGTGCGAGCGCCTTGATTTCGGCCTGATAGCCCTTGAGCCGGTCCAGGCCGCGGCGGTCCAGTTCGCTCGCGCCGCCGAGAAAGCCGATGCGCCGATAGCCACGCTCGGCCAGATGCCGCACCATCGCGCGCGCCGCGCGCACGTTCGAGAACCCGACCGCGGTGTCGATCGGGCGCGTGGGCAGATCCCACATCTCGACCACCGGAATGGCCGAGCGCGCCAGCAGCTTGCGCGTCGCGTCGGTGTGCTGCGCGCCGGTCAGCGCGACGCAGCGCGGCTGGTGGCGCAGCATCGAGCGCACCAGCCGTTCTTCGCGTTCGAGGTCGTAGTCGGTATCGCCGAGCAGCAGTTGCAGCCCGTGCGGTTCGAGCGCATCGGTGAGGCCGCGCACGGTGTCCGAGAAGTTGGAGCTCGACAGCGACGGCACCAGCACCGCGACGAATTCCGAACGGCCCGACGATAGCGCGCCGGCCGCGGCATCGGCGACGTAGCCGAGCTGGTCGATGGCGCGGCACACCCGTTCACGCGTATCGGCGGCCACGCTGTGGCCGGCGAGCACGCGCGACACGGTCATCTTCGATACGCCGGCCAGGCGCGCTACGTCGGACATGCGGGGCGGCCCGGCGGGCCGGACGGCGGTGGGACTGGGCATCGGAATTGCGAGCGGAAGAAGCATGTGAAGGCTACATCATACCGGTGCCGGATCGCGTGCCGAGCGGCGCCCGCGCGCCCGTTGCCGCCGCGCGCGTACTAGGGAAACCACTCGGCGGCCGGCGCTTGAACTGGCCGGTCCCGGCGTGCTACGTTGCTGGGCGTTACCGGTATCAGAGCGCCGGTGGCATCCGTCGCCCCGTCGGCGGATTTTTTTGCCGCAGGATGTTATCGGTAACATCGCCGGCCCGGCGAGCGTGCCGATGCGAAGAAGACCTACACAATCAGGAGACGAACGGATGCCAACCATCACACAGACCGCGGCTGCGCCGGCCGCGGCCGACTTGTCCGAAGACGCCGTCTATCGCAGGGTGATGCGGCGCATCCTGCCCTTGCTGCTGCTGTGCTACGTCGTCGCGTATCTGGACCGCGTCAACGTGGGCTTCGCGAAGCTGCAGATGCTCGACGACCTGAGCCTGAGCGACGGCGTCTATGCGCTCGGCGCCAGCATCTTTTTCTGGGGCTATTTCCTGTTCGAGATGCCCAGCAACCTGCTGCTGCATCGCTACGGTGCGCGCTTCTGGATCGCGCGGATCATGATCACGTGGGGCATCGTGTCGTCGTCGATGGCGTTCATCGTGCCGCTCGCGCAGTTCTTCCACGTGCAGACGTCGACGATGTTCTACGCGCTGCGCTTCCTGCTCGGCCTGTGCGAAGCCGGCTTTTTCCCGGGCGTCATCCTGTACATGAACTACTGGTTCCCGGCGCGTCGCCAGAGCGTCGCGATGTCGGGCTTCCTGGTCGCGATTCCGCTGAGCCTGACGCTCGGCAGCGTGGTGTCCGGCTGGCTGATGGAGCAGACGCACGGGCTGTCGGGTATGAGCGGCTGGCAGTGGATGCTGCTGCTCGAGGGCCTGCCGTCGATCGTGGTCGCGTTCGTCGTGCTGGCATTCCTCGGCGACGGTCCGCAGTCGGCGAAATGGCTGTCCGCCGACGAGAAGGCGCTGCTCGCGCGCAACCTCGAACGCGAGGCCGCGCACAAGTCGCACCGTGTCGGCGTCGCGCTGCGCAGCCCGCGCGTGTGGCTGCTGACCTTCATCCTGCTCACGTTCAACACCGGCTTCTACGGGCTGGCGTTCTGGCTGCCGTCGATCATCCGCGCGTCCGGCGTGCGCAGCCCGCTGCATATCGGGCTGCTCACCGCGATTCCGTATCTGACGGCCATTTTCGCGATGCTGTGGAACGCATCGCACTCGCGCAAGACCGGCGAGCGCCGGCTGCATGCGGCGATTCCCGCGTTGATCGGCGGCGTCGGCCTGATCGCGAGCGCCGCGTGCGCGCAGAACGTGGCGCTGTCGATCGTGTTCCTGACCATCGCGACCTGCGCGATCCTCGCGCTGATGCCGATCTACTGGACGTTCCCCGGCCAGATCCTGTCGGGCACGGCGGCGGCCGCCGGCATCGCGCTGATCAATTCGGTGGGCAACCTGTCCGGCTTCACGGGCTCGATGATCACCGGCATCGCAAAGGAAATGACCGGCAACATCAACAACGGCACCTATGCGCTCGGTGCGTGCCTGCTGATCAGCTGCGTGCTGATCCTGTCGATTCCGCGCAGCATCCTGGTGCCGCCGGCCGAGCGGTAGCACGGCGTGGTCGCATGCGGCGCGGCGGGCGACCTGCCGTATTCCCGGCGCGCCGCCGCCCGACCACCCTCACGCAGGCGAAGCGGCGCGTTCGGCGGCGCCTCCGCTGCGATACAGCGCAAGCGTCGCGCACAGCCCGCAGCACGCGGCGAAACTGAGCCAGTAGCCGGGCGCCGCCTTGTCGCCGGTCAGCTCGATCAGATAGGTCGACACCGCGGGCGTGAAGCCGCCGAACACCGCGGTGGCGAGGCTGAACGCCAGCGAGAAGCCGGCCACCCGAACGTTGGCGGGCATGATTTCGGTGAGTGCGGCGACCATCGCGCCGTTGTACATGCCGAAGAAGAACGACAGCCATAACAGCACGGCCAGCATGCGGCCGAAGCTCGGTGCGCCGGCGAGCCACGCGAGCGCCGGGTATGACGTCGCGATCGCCAGGACCGTCACGGCGACGAGAATCGGCTTGCGGCCGATGCGGTCCGACAGCGCGCCGCCGACCGGCAGCCACACGAAATTCGACAGGCCGACGCACAACGTGACGATCAGGCTGTCGGCGGTGGAGAGCTTGAGAACCGCCTTGCCGAACGTCGGCGTGTAGACCGTGATCAGGTAGAACGTGGTCGTGGTCATTGCGACGAGCAGCATGCCGGCGAACACGGTCCGCCAGTTCTTCAGCATCGTCGCGAAGACTTCGCGCGCCCGCGGCCGGTGGGTGCGCGCGGTGAACTCTGCGGTTTCCTGCAGCGAGCGGCGCAGCAGGAAGATCGCCGGCACGATCGCGCAACCGATGAAGAACGGAATGCGCCAGCCCCATGCGCCGATCTCCTGGCTCGTCAGCAGATGATTGAGCAGATAGCCGATGGCCGCCGCGACGACGATCGCGACCTGCTGGCTCGCGGACTGCCAGCTCGTGTAGAAGCCCTTGTGGCCCGGCGTCGCCATTTCCGCCAGATAGACGGACACGCCGCCCAGTTCCGCGCCCGCGGAGAAGCCCTGCAGCAGCCGCCCGAGCAGCACCAGCACGGGCGCGGCGACGCCGATCGTCGCATAGCCCGGCACGCATGCGATGAGCACCGTCCCGCTCGCCATGATCGACAGCGTGACGATCAGGCCTTTGCGCCGTCCCACTTCGTCGATGTAGGCGCCGAGCACGATCGCGCCGAGCGGACGCATCAGGAAGCCGGCGCCGAATACGGCGAACGTCAGCAGCAGCGACGCGAATTCGCTCGCCGTCGGAAAGAAGACCCGCGAGATCGTGGTCGCGTAGAAGCCGAACAGGAAGAAGTCGAATTGCTCGAGAAAATTGCCGCTGGTCACGCGCAGGACCGCGCCGAGCTTCGACGGGCGGGCGGCGGCGCGAACCGGCGCGTCTGACGGTAAGCGATGCATGAGTTGTCTCCTATGGTGTGGTGGGCGGATCTGGCGCGATGCCGATCCGCCTCGCATGGCCCGGATCAGTCCGGGCTCGGTTGCAGGCGAGCGGCCTGCCGCTTCTCGATCGACGCCTTGAGCAGTGCGGCGCAGCGAAAGACGCCGTGCGCGAATTTTCCGTACGGCAACGTGACGAACAGCGCCATCACGATGCCGAGGTGGACGGCAAGCAGGCACGCCATCGCGCCGCTGTCACGCCACGCGAGCAGCGCCAGCCCCGAAGTGCTCACGAGCATCAGCAGCGCGATGAAGCCGCGATCCATCGGGCGCTGCTTCGGATCGGTCCGCGCCGGGTCGCGCCGCAGGTTGAGCCAGAGCAGGCCGGCCGGGCCGATCAGCAGGCCGATTCCGCCCGCCGTCCCGAGCAGCACGGGGACGCTCGCGAACGCATACGGCGCATGCAGGTTCAGCGCGTAGTGATAGAAGGTGGCCGTCACGGTGGCCGCGAAGCACAGCATGAAGCCGTAGAACGTGAAGTGATGGAAGCGGCGTCGCGCAAGCGTGAACGCATCGTCCGCCTCGTTGCAGCCGTCGCCGTGGCCGCCGCCGAGATAGGTCAGCGCGAGCGCGTGCTGCGCCGCTTCCGCCACGGCCGGGACGCTCGCCGTGCCGGCCGACACGTCGCGCCAGAACCGTTTCACGCCGTTGCCGAGCGCGAGCATCGCGAGGCCGAACACGCCGCCGAACATCGCCGCCAGCAGGTTGTGCGGAAACACCGCATAGAAGTTGCCGTGCGCCGCGTCGCTCAGCAGCGACCCGTTCAGCGCGGCGCCGAGTATCAGGAACAGCGCGAGCCCGACGGCGAGCGCGAGCGCGATGGTGAGTCCGTTGCGCTGATAGAGCTTGCCCATCGGCGCCGGCCACGCGTACTCGACGTAGGTATCGAAGCGGACCTGCGCCATCGCCTTCGGCACGTTGACGGCGAACGCGTGCGGCGGCGCGTACTGGCATGCGTGATAGCACGCGCCGCAGTTGTGGCACAGGTTCGCGAGGTAGTTGACGTCCGCCTTGGCGAACGCCATCCGGCGCGTCATGGCGGGGAAGACCGCGCAGAATCCCTCGCAATAGCGGCACGCATTGCAGATGCTCATCTGCCGCGCGACTTCGGCCTCGTTGTCGGTGACGGGCTGCAGGCGAATGACCGGCCGGCCGGCGGCGTGCGCGGCGGGTTCGGCGCGCTCGGTGCGAGCGACGCGCGCGGCCGGCGGCGCGTCGTGAATGCGTTCTTCAAGATTCTGCACGTTGAACTCCAGTCGATTGCGCGGCCTTCGCCGCCTGAGTGCCGGCGATACGTCCGAACGCGGTGCCGATCGACATGCCGACGCCGGCCGTATAGCCCTTGCCGAGCACGTTGCCGGCCATCATTTCGCCCGCGACGAACAGGTTGTCGCTCGGTTGCCCGCCGAAATGGACTTGTGCGCGCTCGTTGACCTTGAGCCCCAGGTACGTGAACGTGATGCCCGGTCGCAGCGCGTAGCCGAAGAACGGCGGGGTGTCGAGCGGGCGCGCCCAGTGGGTTTTCGCCGGCGTGAGCCCTTCGGTGCGGCAGTCGTCGAGCGTCGTGTGGTCGAAGGTGCCGCCGCGGCAGGCCGCGTTGTAGGCGTTCAGCGTGGCGACGAACGCGTGCTCGGGCAGCTTCAGGCCGCGCGCGAGTTCCGGCAGCGAATCGGCCCGGACGCCGGGAAACACCGGCGGCATGAAGCGTCCGAGCGCCTTTGCGTCGATGATCGAGTAGGCGATCTGGCCCGGCTGCCGCGCGACGAGCCGGCCCCAGATCGCATAGCGCTTCGGCCAGAAGTCTTCCCCTTCGTCATAGAAGCGCTCTGCGTCGCGGTTGACGACGACGCCCAGCGACACGCAGTCGATGCGCGTGCAGATGCCGCCGTCGTACAGCGGCGCGCGGGCGTCGATCGCGACGCAATGCGATTGTGACGGATCGCCGATCGCGTCCGCGCCGGCGTCGATCATGTAGCGCAGCAGCACGCCCTGATTGAAGCGCGTGCCGCGGATCAGGAAGTTGTCGGCGGGCCACTCGCCGCGCTCGTCTTGTCCCCACGCTTCGCGCAACCATGCGCGATTGGATTCGAAGCCGCCTGCCGCGAGCACGCAGCTGCGTGCCTCGAAGCGTTGCGCGCCGCTGCGCGCGGCCACGAAGCGCGTGCCGTCGAGCTCGATCGCGTCGACCGGCGTGTCGTAGCGGATCTGCACGCCGAGCGCTTCGGCGCTGCGGTAATAGGCGTTCACGAGCGCCTTGCCGCCGCCCATGAAGAAGGCGTTGGTGCGCGCGACGTGCAGCGCGCCGGACAGCGGCGGCTGAAAGCGCACGCCATGCGCCTGCATCCACGGACGACAGGTCGACGACGCGCGGATCACGAGCCGCGCCAGCGCCTCGTCGGTGATGCCGCCGGTCACCTTCAGCAGGTCCTGCCAGTATTCCTCTTCGGGATAGGCGCCGATCAGCACGTCCTGCGGCGCGTCGTGCATGCAACGCAGATTGCGGGTGTGCTGCGAGTTGCCGCCGCGCCATTCGCGCGGGGCCGATTCGAGCAGCAGCACCGAAGCGCCTGCTTCGCGCGCCATCAGCGCGGCGCAGAGCGCGGCATTGCCGCCGCCGATCACGAGTACGTCGACCATCTGAGTTGTCTCCTTTGAGACGCGACTCTACGGATCGACGCGACACGCCGCCATCACGCGGACGGCAACACGTCTTCAGTTTTCGTGAAGGGAAGGGCTACGTGCGCAGCGTGGCGCCCGGCCAGCGGCCGGCCGCGACGATTTCGCGCGCCACGTCGGCGAGTACGACGCGCGCGGCCAGCCCGGCCGGCGACAGCTCGTCGTCGGACACGCTCGCGATCAGGTTGGGCCGCGTCGCATGTGCGTCGGCAATCGGAACGCTCGCGAGCGCCGCATTCTCGAGCCGCGCGAGCGCCGCGCCCGGCTGGATGGTCGCGCCGAGGCCGCCGCGCACCGCGTCCATCAGCATCGCGAGGCCGTCGACTTCGGCGGTGATGTGCGGCGTAAAGCCGGTGCGCGCGAACGCGGCATCGAGCAGCGCGCGCAAGCCATGCGGGCCGCTGGGCAGGATCAGCGGCAGCGCGCCGAGCTGCGCGAGACCCACGGGCGACCCTTCGGGCATGCCGGGCTGGCCGGCGCAGCCGATCACGAACAGATGCTCGTCGAGCAGCGGCATGACGCTCCAGCGCTGCGCGGGCTCCTCGCGGAACAGCACGGCCAGGTCGATCTGCCGCGCGCTCAGCATCGCGCCGAGGTAGCCGGACAGGCTCTCGACCATGCGCAGCCGCACCTCGGGATAGCGCTGCCGCATCGCCTTCATGAACGCGAGGCCGAGCACGCCCGTGGTGCTCGGCGCGAGCCCCACGCTGACGTGCCCGGACAGGCGCGCCTGACGGGCGGCGAGCGCCGCATCGTCGATGTGGCGCAACGCGAGCTGCGCCTGTCGCCAGAAGGCGAGCCCCGCGTCGGTCGGCACGACGCCCGTGGAGGTTCGCTGCAGCAGGCGCGTGGACAACTCGCTCTCGAGCCGGCTGATCTGCTGGCTCAGCGCCGACGTCACGACGCCGAGCTCCAGCGCCGCCTTGCCCATGCTGCCGTGCTCGACCACGCAGACGAAATAGCGCAGTTGCCTGAGTTCCATCGATGCCTCGAATTGATGCGACGGCGACATTGTCGCAGCCGACGCGCGATGCGTCGCGGGAATCGCTTTCCGATCGCCACCGGATCGCTACCGGATCGCCGGTGCGCATGAACGTCGCGACTCGAATCCCGCAGCGGAGCGGTTCTCTTTTTGTCGTTATTCGCATGCGCTCAAGCGCGCATCGATTCATGGATGAACCGCGCCGCGCTATTGCGATATTCGATTATTCATGGATGAAACGGGCGAATGATTTGCTCGCGCAGAAAATCGCCCGCCGCGTGTGATCTCGCAATCCGTAACGTATCTGCGTTACGGCGTGTCGTTACGTAACGGCCGAGAACGCGGCATTCGCGCAAACGTTACACTGGCCTGTTTCGATTTATTCAGATTATTGGCCCGCACACCTAGGTCATTGGTTTATCGATGGTTTTCCGCGCTGCAGCATCAGAATGCGCAGCGGTGGCATGGAACCTGCATTAAATGCCCCGTGCCGCAGTAGTTAATACCATAACGTTAGACCAACCATGAATTACACAAGCATTCCGATCACCGGCCGCGCCGTGGGGGCAAGGCGGCCGGGGCTGGGCCTTCAATCGACGGAGCAGGTCCGCTCGCGCGTCCGTTGCGGATTGCTGCGGCACGGCATGTCCGTCGCCCCATTTCGTGTTACCGAGCCGTTTTCCGCGCCTGCACATAACGGTGCGATGCGCGCTTTCGAGCAGGCTGCAGTGCGTTCAACGTCCGCATGGCCCTCGCGAATCGTGGCGTGGGTCCGCTAGTCGCGAATTCGATTTCATAAGGGCATTCGAATTAATTGATTGGTTCGCGCGAATGAATCGCATTCGCGGCGAATGTGCGATGCATCGGGATACCGAGGGCTTAACGCGTCCGGCATTTCCGTGCATGCGAAAACAGCTTGCATTGAGGAGCGCAAAAATGGGCGAACTCGCTTCCATCGGTAATGCGCGCATTGCCGATTCGGATCTGCACGAACCCGGCCGCGGCGGCGCCGCCGCCGCGGTCGTGCCGGTGATCCTGGCCGGCGGCGCGGGCACGCGGCTGTGGCCGATGTCGCGCGAGCAGCATCCGAAGCAGCTGACGCAGCTCGTCGGCGACGAATCGTTGCTGGAATCGACGCTGCGTCGCGTGCGCGGTCTGTCCGCGACCTTCGAGCTGGCCGCTGCGCAGGTGGTGTGCGGCGACGCGCATCGGCACATCACGGTGCGCCAGCTCGCGGCGAGCGAGCTGCGCGCGCAGGTGATCGTCGAGCCGGCGCGGCGCGACACGGCGCCCGCCATGACGCTCGCGGCCGAACTTGCGCGCGTGCGGCACGGCGATGCGGTGCTGGCGGTGATGCCGGCCGATCACGCGATCGCCGATACGGCCGCGTTCGAGCGCGCGATGGAGACGGCGTTGCGCTACGCGCAGCTCGGTTGCCTCGCGACGCTCGGCGTGCGGCCGACGCATGCCGATTCGGGCTTCGGCTATCTGCGCACCGGCATGCCGGTGGCGCTGGACGGCGCCGCGGGCGCGTTCGCGCTCGATGCGTTCGTCGAGAAGCCCGCGCCGGAAATCGCCGCGCATTACGTCGCGTCCGGGTCGCACTGGTGGAACAGCGGGATCTACGTCGTGCGCGCCAGCGTGTGGCTGCGTGCGATCGCCGCGCTTGCGCCGGAGATTCATCACGCGTGCGTCGCCGCGATCCGCGACGGCGCCGCCGCGGCGGACTGCTTCCATCCGGCCGCGCAGCCGTTCGCCGCGTGTCCGTCGAACTCGATCGACTACGCGGTGATGGAGCGGCTCTCGTCGCTCGCCGAACCGCCGGCGGCCGTCGCGGTGCCGCTCGACGCCGGCTGGTCCGATCTCGGTTCGTGGGACGCCGTGTGGGCCGCGCTCGACAAGGACGCGAACGGCAACGCCGGACGCGGGCGCGTGATGTTCGAGGACGCAGCCGCGTGCTACGCGCATTCCGAGGGCCGGCTCGTCGCGTGCGTCGGCGTCAGCAACGTGGCGGTGGTCGAGACGCCCGATGCGGTGCTGGTGGTGAACCGCGAGCAGGTTCAGGGCGTCAAGTCGCTGGTGGCACGGATCAAGGCCGAACGCGGCGCGGAAGCCGACACGCATCGGCTGGTGCGGCGTCCGTGGGGCTGTTACGACTCGGTCGATCGCGGCGAGCGCTTTCAGGTGAAGCGGATCGTCGTCGATCCGGGCGCGCGTCTGTCGTTGCAGATGCATCACCATCGCGCCGAACACTGGACCGTCGTGAAAGGCACCGCGGCCGTCACGCGCGGCGACGAGCAGTTCCTGCTCGGCGAGAACGAATCGATGTACATCCCGATGGGCGTGCGCCACCGGCTCGAAAACCCGGGGCGGCTGCCGCTGGAAATCATCGAAGTGCAGACCGGCAGCTATCTCGGCGAAGACGACATCGTCCGCTTCGACGACGCCTACGGACGCGTGTGACCGCGATTGCGGCGCGCTCGTGCGCCGCGTGGAGAAAGCCCATGTTTGGAGTTCAGTCGATGGTGGCGCGCGTGCTCGACGCGGTGGTCGTGGTGGCCGCGGCGGCCGTCGCGTCGCATGTGCGCTTCGCCGATGACCCGCTCGGCCGATCCGACGCGATGGTCGTGCCGTTCGTCGTGATGCTGACGCTCGCCGTGTTTCCAGCCTTGCAGGTGTATCAGTCGTGGCGCGGGCGCTCGTGGATCGCGATGATCAGCCGCATCAGCGCCGCGTGGATCGCGGTGCAGGCCTGCAACCTGGTGCTGCTGTTCGCGCTGCATCGGGCCGATCAGGTGTCGCGCCTGTGGTTCGCGTACTGGACCGGCATCGCCGGATGTGGATTCATCGCGATGCGCATGCTCGCGTATGCGATGCTCGCGCGCGTCAGGCATGCGGGCCTGAACCTGCGCAAGGTGGCGATCGTCGGCAGCGGCGCCTATGCGGTGCGCGTGATCGAGACGCTCGCGCTGTCGCCCGCGAGCGGCTTTCGCCCGGTGCTGTTCCACGATCCGGCCGGCGCGTCCAACGGCGTGCTTCCGGCGATCACCGACTTCGCCGCGTTCGCCGCGGCCGTGCGCGCCGAAGCGGCCACCGAAATCTGGCTCGCCGTGCCGATCTGCGAGGAGCGCACGATCCGGCGCGTGTTGAAGGCGTTCGGCGACGACCTCGTCAACATCCGCTTCATGCCGGACATGCGCAGCATTGCGTGGCTCGGCGGCACGATGATGGATCTGGTCGGGATGCCCGCGATCAATCTGGTCGCGTCGCCGATGTCGCATCGCGCGCTGCTGCAGAAGGCGCTGTTCGACCGCGTGTTCGCGGCGGCGGCGCTCGTCGCGCTCGCGCCGCTGCTTGGCGCGATCGCCGTCGCGGTGAAGCTGTCGTCGCCGGGCCCGGTGCTGTTTATGCAGTATCGGAAAGGCGCGGACGGCCGCGTCTTCCGCATCTACAAGTTCCGCACCATGCGCGTACACGCCGACCCGGCCGGCGTCGTGCGTCAGGCCACGCGCGGCGATGCGCGCATCACGCGGGTCGGCGCATTCCTGCGCCGCACGAGCCTCGACGAACTGCCGCAGTTCTTCAACGTGCTGCGCGGCGACATGTCGGTCGTCGGGCCGCGGCCGCATGCGATCGAGCACGACGATCTGTACCGGCCGCTCGTCGACGGCTACATCCATCGCTACCGGATCAAGCCCGGTATCACCGGCTGGGCGCAGGTCAACGGCTATCGCGGCGAAACCGACCAACTCGACAAGATGGTCGGGCGCGTCCAGCACGACCTCTATTACCTGCGCAACTGGTCCTTCGGGCTCGACATGCGAATCGTCGCGGCCACGGTGCTGAAGGGCTTCGTGCATCCGAACGCGTACTGAGGCCGCCCATGATCGAACGCATTCTGATCGTTTGCGACGGCAACGCGTGCCGCAGCCCGATGGCGAGCGCGATGCTCGCGCGGGCGCTGCCGTTCATCCAGGTGCGCAGCGCGGGACTGATCGCGCTGGCCGGGCGGCCCGCCGCGCAGGCCGCGATCGACGCGATGCGCGCGCGTGGCTTCGACCTCACGCCGCATATCGCGCAGCCCGTGCATCTGGGCCACGTGCGCGCCTCGCAGCTGATTCTCGCGATGACGCTCGTCCAGTGCCGCGAAATCGAACGCCGCTATCCGTTTGCGCGCGGCCGCGTGTTCCAGCTCGACCACGCGACCAAGCGCGATATCGAGGATCCGGTCGGCAAGTCGGCGGACGTGTTCGACGCCGTGGCCGCCCATATCGAGCGCGCGGTCGCGCAGTGGATCGCACGCATTCCGGCCGCCGCCGCACATGGAGGCGCGTGATGCGACGGCGCGCGCTGCGGTTCGCGATGCTCGCGTGCGCGATCGGCGCAGCGGCGCCGCACGGCGGTGCGTGTGCGGCCGCTGCGCTGACGGTGTCCGCGCGTGGGCTCGCCGGCCTCGCGAACGTCGCGCCGTCGCGCGCGGATGGCCTGCGTGGCGCGCGTGCAAAGCCGGCGGCCGCGTCCGGCGTTGCCGTGCCGGCAGCCGGCGATTACGCGCTGCTGCCGATCGAGCGGCGCATGCGTGCGTTCTCGCTCGACGCGCCCGACCTGCCGGGCGTGCCGCGCGCCGGCCACGCGCGCCGCGTCGCGGTTCCGACTCGCGGCGCGCAGGACGGTGCGCGCGACGACTGGCCCGGCCTCGCGCCACCGTGGGCTCGCTCGCCATGGTGACCGACCGCAACGCATGCGAGCGGCGCGCACGGACGCTCGCCGTCGCGCAACGAAACGAGAGCCGCCGTGCGCCTGCTGCCGCGACGGACGCAACGACAGCCCGACATACGAGGCCGCAATGAATCGAGCATCAGACGTTGTATCGACCGCAGGCCGTTGGGGCCGCCGAGGCCGACCGGGCCGTTGGGGCCGCGCGCTGGCGCCGCTCGCGCTGTCCGTTGTCGTGGCCGGCTGCGCGGTCGCACCGGGCATGCGGATGAACGACGCGCCGGCCCTTCAGCTGAGCAGTGCGCGCAACGGCGAGCCGGCGCGGGCGCTCGACGTGCCGATCCGCGAGATCGACGTCGACCTGCTGCAGCGGATGCGCGACGGCGACGGCGGCGACGCCGGCGACCGGTCGGCGAACGTCGATGCGCTGCTGGCCGAGCGTGGGAAGGGCGGTTACCGCATCGGCGCGGGCGACGTGCTGCAGATCACGGTGTGGGACCACCCGGAGCTGTCCGCGGCGGCGCCGACCACCCAGACGTCGTCGACGCAACGGCCGAGCGACCCGGTCGGTGGCTTCGTCGTCGACGAGAACGGCAGCGTGCAGTTTCCGTATGTCGGCACGGTCGCGGTTACAGGCAGGACGACGACCGAGGTGCGCGATGCGTTCCGCGTCTCGCTCGCGAAAACGTTCCGCGATCCGCAGGTCACCGTGCGCGTCACGTCGTACCGGAGCCAGCAGGTCTACGTCGAAGGCGAGGTGCGCAATCCCGGCAACCAGCCGATCAACGACGTGCCGATGACGCTCATCGAGGCGCTCGATCGTGCGGGCGGCCTGCAGCCCACCGCCGACCGCAGCCGGATCGAGCTGCTGCGCGGCGACGCGCGCTACGTGCTCGACCTGTCGCGGCTCGTCGCGCGGCGGATCGACCCGGCGCGCATCCTGCTGCGCAATCGCGACGTGCTGCGCGTGCAGTCGCGCGAGGACAGCGGCGCATACGTGATGGGCGAGGTCACGAAGCCGACGCTCGCGCTACCGCTGCGCGACGGGTCGCTCACGCTCGGCGACGCGTTGCAGCAGGCCGGCAGCTTCAACAGCGGCACGGCCGACACCGCGCAGGTGTACGTGATCCGCGCGCGCGGCTCGCGTACGCCGGACGTGTTCCATCTCGACGCGAAGTCGCCGGTCGCGATGGTCCTCGCGAACGACTTCAGGCTCGCGCCGAAGGACGTCGTCTATGTCGACGGCAACGGCCTCGTGCGCTTCAGCCGCGTGCTGTCGCTGCTGCTGCCCGCGATCAATGCCGGCATGACCGGCGCGCTTGTCGCGAAATGAGCGCCCGCCGCGTCGCAGCGACCGCGCTGTAACCCGATAGACACTGGATTCGCCATGAACGACCTCTCCGAAGCACGGCTCTACGACGCGGCGTTGTACGACGATGCGCCGCTCTCGTCCTACGTCGACATCGTGCTGGCGCGCTGGCGCCTCGTGCTCGGCATCGCGGCCGGCGTGTTCCTGCTGGGCCTGCTGTACGCGGTGTTCGCGACGCCGGTGTATCGGGTCGACGCGACGATCCAGGTCAACGAATCGACCGCCGCCGGCAACTCGCCGCTGCACGACATCGCGGCGCTGCTCGACAACGGCAGCACGACCGCCGCCGAACTCGAGCTCGTGCGTGCGCGCATGGTGATCGACGCGGTCGTCACCAAGCAGCATCTGAACCTCGTCGCCGAGCCGCGCTATGTCCCGCTGATCGGCCGCTGGGTCGCGCGCCGCTATCGCGGCGAAGGCATCGCGCCGCCGCTGTGGGGCCTGTCGCGCTTCGCGTGGGGCGGCGAGCGGTTCGACGTCGCGACGTTCGAGACGGCCGGCGCGACGAGCCACGACGGCGTCGATGCGCTGGACGGGCTGTGGTTCACCGTGACCGCGCTGGACGGCGGCCGCTACATGCTGCGGGACGACGACGACGCCATCGTGCTGAGCGGCGCGGTCGGCGCACCGGCGCATGGCGAGTACCAGGGCAAGCCGCTGACGCTGCTGGTCGCGGCGCTCGACGCGCGCCCCGGCACGACGTTCCGGCTCAAGCGCATCCCGCAGATCGAGGCCGTCGCGCAACTGCAGGACGATCTGAGCGTCGAGGAAAAGGCGAAGCAGTCGGGGATCCTGTCGGTCACGCTCGAGGGCGACGACAAGGTGCGCATCAGGGAGATCCTGAAGGCGGTGGTGGACGGCTACGTCGCGCAGAACCGCGACTACCGGAGCAAGGAGGCGGCCGCCACGCTCGAGTCGCTGAAGATCAGCATGCCGGCGGTCGAGCAGACGCTGAAGGACGCCGAGGAGCGCTACGCGAAGTTCCGCGCGCGCACGCGCACGGTCGATCTCGACGAGCAGGGCAAGCTGCTGCTCGGCCAGGAAGTCGACATCGACACGCGCATGCTCGAACTCAAGCAAAGGCGCGTCGACCTGATCGCGCGCTTCGCCGACGGTCATCCGGCCGTGCAGGCGCTCGATGCGAACCTCGCCGAACTCGCGGGCAAGGCGGCGGAACTGCGCACGCGCGAAGCGAGGCTGCCCGATACGGAGCGCGAGGGCCTCGCGGTGCTGCGCGACGTGCGCGTGAACACCGAGCTGTACACCAACCTGCTCAACACCGCGCAGCAGCTGAACATCGCGAAGCAGAGCGAGATCGGCAACGTCCGCGCGGTCGACCAGCCGGTGCTGCCGGTGAAGCCGGTCAAGCCCAAGCGCTTGCTCGTGATCGCGCTGTCGCTGTGCGTCGGCATCGCGCTCGGCGTGGCCGCGCCGTTCGCGCAGCGCGCCGTGTGGGGCCGCGTCGAACACTCGGAGCATCTGGAGCAGGCGCTCGGCGTGCCGGTCTATGCGGTGGTGCCGCACAGCCGCGCGCAGCGGCGCCTCGTGCGCAGCCAACAGCGCGCGGCGCAGGGCCCGCACGTGCTCGCCTCCGAGATCCCGGAGGACGTCACCGTCGACGCAATCCGCAGCCTGCGCACGACGCTGCAGTTCACGCTGTCCGAGACGGGCCACCACGTGATCATGGTCACGAGCCCGCAGCCGAACGCCGGCAAGTCGTTCCTGTGCGCGAACCTCGCGTCGCTGTTCGCGTCGGGCGGCAAGCGCGTGCTGCTGATCGACGCGGACATTCGCCGCGGTCAGGCGCATCGGCACTTCGGCCTGCCGGCCGCGCCGGGGCTGCCCGACGTGATCGCGAGCGGCGCGCTCGAGCGCGGCGTGCAGCGCACGTCGATCGCCGGCGTCGACGTGCTGCCGCGCGGCGCGGTCGCGCGCACGTCCGAGCTGTTCAACGACGGCCGCTTCAAGACGGTGCTCGACGCCGCGTCGCGGCGCTACGACATCGTCATCGTCGACACCGCGCCGATCCTCGCGCTGCACGACGCGGCGACCATCGGCCGTCACGGCGCGACGACGCTGCTGTGCGTGCGGCACGGCCGCAGTTCGATGCCGGAGATCCGCGAGGCGGAGCGACGCCTGCGCAACGCGGGCATCGCGATCAGCGGCGTGGTGCTGAACGACGTGCCGCGCCGGCAGGCCGTCTACGGCACGTACGGCGAACGGAATTACGCATATGAAACCGAGCACTGAGCCGGCGCTGCGCGAGTTCGCGCCTGCGCCCGTGCCCGCTCATGCGCACGCGTCGCCCGGCGGCGAGCGGCTCGGTGCGCGCACCGTGCGCGGCCTCGCGTGGGCGCTGGTGCAGGCCTGGGGCGGCAAGCTCGTCACGCTCGTCACGTATCTGCTGGTCGCGCGCTGGCTCGGTCCGGCCGACGTCGGCCTTACCGCGGCGGTCACGTTGTCGCTGTCGCTGGTGCTGATGATCGCCGAGGGCGGCCTCGGCGATGCGGTGGTCCAGCGCGCGGCGCTCGCCGACGACGATCTCGAATGGCCGTTCGCGTTCTCGATCGGCATGGCCGTCGTGCTCGCGGCCGTGCTGTTCGCGCTCGCCGCGCGCGTCGAAGCATGGTTCGGCGTGCCGGGGCTCGCGCCGTATCTGCGCGTGGCCGCCGCGTTCGTGCCGATCGGCTCGGCCGGCTCGTTTCAGGAGGCGCTGTACAAGCGGCGGCTCGATTTCCGGACGCTCGCGATGCGCCAGCTCGTGTCGGTGAGCGTCGCGGGCGCGGTGGCCGTTGCGCTCGCGGTGGCCGGCGCCGGCGCGTGGAGCCTGATCGCGCAGGCGGCGACCTTCATGACGGTGTCTGCGGCGTGGCTGTGGCGCCGGCCGGTGTGGCGTCCGCGCGGCCGCCGCAACGTGTCGACGTTCGCGCCGCTCGCGCGCTTCGGCGCGCATGTCGTCGCCGCGCGGCTGATCGACTGGTGGGCGACGCGCACCGTCGACCTGATCGTCGTCGCGCTGTACGGCGCGGCCGGCCTCGGCATCTATGCGATCGGCGCGCGGCTCTATCAGACGGCGCTCGAGCTGCTGTGCCGCGCGGCGACCGACGTCGCGCTCGCCGTGCTGTCGCGCGTCGCACACGACGCCGAGCGGATGGCGGCCACCTACGTCGACGTCACGGGCCTCGCGGCGATGACGGCGGCGCCGCTGTTCGTGCTGATGGCCGTGTTGAGCCACGACATCACGATCGTGCTGTTCGGCGTGCGCTGGGCCGCCAGCGCCGCGGTCATGACGCCGCTGATGGCGCTCGGAGCGGTGCAGACCGTGCAGTTCGTCAACGGCGCGTTCCTCGCGGCGCGCGGCCGCCCGCACGTGACGATGTGGCTGACGCTCGTCAAGCTCGCGCTGGTGCTCGCGACGATGGTGGCCGTGCCGTCGCAGCGCGTCGCGCAGCTCGCATGGCTGTACGTCGGCGCGGTGCTGTGCATCACGCCGCTCAGTTTCGGCGCGGTCGTCGTCGAGCTGGCCGTGGACCGCGCGCGGCTGCTGGGCCGGCTCGTGCCGCCGTATCTGATCGCCCTCGGCTGCGCGGCGATCGTGCGGCAGGCGGGCGCGCATCTCGGCGGCGTGCCGGTCCTGGTCCGGTTGCCGCTGCTGATCGTCTGCTTCGCGAGCGCGTACGTCGGCGCGACGTGGATGCTGCGCCGCGACACCGCGCGCCGCACCGTGTCGATGCTGATCGCACTGCGCGCGGCGAGGAGCGCGACATGAGCGCCGTCGTTGGTCCGTTGTCGCATTCCGCCGCGCCGACGCCCGCGCGGCGCGCGCGCTTCGACGTCGCCGACGCCGTCCTGCTGGCGCTGCTGCTGCTGAATTCGATCCAGTTCCTGAAGATCGGCGGCGCGCAGCTCGGACAGCTGTTCGCGGTGCTGGTGCTGCCGGTGCTGCTGGTGCGTCGGCGCATCCACGTCGGCGCATGGGAAGTGTGGGCGTTCGCGCTGTTCGCGGGCGCCGCGCTGTCGACCACCTTCCTGTCCGGCTATCCGCGCTTCAAGGCCGCCGAGCAGATCGTGAAATTCATCTTCGTGATGCCGGCGTTCTATCTGATCGGCCGCTACTACGGCGCGCGCGCGTGCCGGCGGCCGCTGCCATTCGGCTATGTCGCGATCGCGGCATTCGTCGCGATCCAGTACGCGCTGCAGTACTTCGACGTGCCCGTGCTGTACGAGAAAGTCGATTTCATGCAGAACGCCGTTCACGGGTCGTTCAAGGAGCGCAACTGGTTCGCGGCGTTCTTCTTCCTGAGCGCGTACGCGTGCTTCCTGCAGTCGCCGCGCCGCGTGTCCGACGTCGCGAAGTTCGTCGCGCTCGCGCTGGTCGTGACGCTGCTGAGCGAATCGAAGACGGTGCTGATCGCGTGCGCGCTCGTGATCCTGCTGCAGGTGCGCGGCCATCTGTTCGCGAAGGTGCTGACGATGGCCGCCGGCGCGGCGTTCTATCTGTACATGTTCACGCGCGAGCTGACCGGCGACCAGCTGCAGGTGCGGCTGCAGCAGGAGCGCGGCCTTGCGTTCGTCGAGTCGGTCAAACTCGTCGGCCGCGACTGGATCGGCCACGGCTTCGGCTTCGTCGAGCATTACTTCTCGCATTCGGCGGTCGCCGTGCGCGGGCTCGGCGAGGGCACGAGCGCGGTGTTTTGCGCGCCGCTGGACCTGCTGCTGGTCGCCGGTCCGATCGGGCTGCTCGCGTGGGCCGTGTTCTTCGGCGGCCTCGGCCAGGGGCGGCGCGCGATGCTGCTGCTCGCGCCGATCGCTGCCTGGTCGCTGATCAATCCGATGCACCAGAGCGAAACGTCGTTCCTGTTCCTCGGCTATCTCGCGTCGTTCGCCCGCGCGCCGCGCGCGGTCCGCCGGACGGTGCGCGCCGCACCGCCCGCCGCGCGGCTCCGATCCCCGTTCCCTTCCGTGCCCATCCGATGAAATTCTCCCTGATCATGGCGACGCTCGGCCGCAGCGACGAGATCGAACGCATGCTCGATTCGCTGCTGCAGCAGGCCTACGCCGACCTCGAAGTCATCGTCGTCGACCAGAACCCGGACGCGCGCGTCGCACGCATCGTCGAGCGGTATCGCGAGCGGCTGTGCATCGTCCATCTGCGTTCGGAGAAGGGCAAGTCGCGGGCGACCAACGTCGGGCTGCAGGCGGTGACGGGCGACGTGGTCGCGTTCCCCGACGACGACTGCTGGTATCGGCCCGGCACGCTCCACGCGGTCGCCGCGCTGCTGTCCGCCGACCGCATGCTCGACGGCGTGACCGGCATGAGCATCGATGCCGCGGGGCGGCCGTCGCAGGGACGGTGGGCCACCGCGGCGCAGCCCGTGAACCGCTTCAACGTGTGGGTCTGCGCGACGTCCTACACGATCTTCCTGCGCCGCTCGGCGGTGAGCGCGGCAGGGCAGTTCGACGTCGAGCTGGGCGTCGGTGCGACGAGCCGCTGGGGCGCGGGCGAGGAAGTGGATTTTCTCGTCCGTGCGTTGCGCGCCGGGTGCCGGATCGGCTACGACCCGCAGTTGCGCGTACATCATCCCGAGCCGCTCGCCGTGCTCGACGAGCACGCGTATGCGCGCGGCCGACGCTACAACCGCGGCTTCGGCCACGTGCTGCGCATCAATCGCTATCCGCTCGCTTACGTGCTGTACATGATCGCGCGGCCCGTCGCCGGTTGCGCGCTGGCGTTCGCGCGCCGCAATCCGCAGCGCGCGAAGTACTACTGGATCGCGGCGTCGCATCGGCTGCTCGGCTGGATGGATTGAGCGATGAGCACGCCCTTCTCCATTGCGACGACGACGGCGGCCGATGCGGTTGCCCCGTGCGCGGATCGCAGCGATTGCGCCGATCACGCCGCCCGCGTACCCGTTACCGTCTATACGGATACGCGCTGGCCGGCCGCCACCGGCATCCACAACGTGATGGCCGCTTACGCGGCGCGCGCGCCGTCCAACATCCGCATCGCCCCGTTGCCGGTCGGCGGCGGCGTCGCGCATCCGCTGTCGCCGCTCGCGCTGAGCCGCGCGCTGCGCAAGCTGCCGGCGCGCAATGCAGTGTTCTGGAATCCCGGCTTCGTACCGGCCGCGTGGCCGGGCCTGCCGTCGGTCGTCGTCGTGCACGATCTCACGCATCGCCACTTCTATACGCGTGCGCATCGGCTGTACTACGACACCGTGCTGCGTCCGCTGTACCGCCGCTGCTCGGCCATCGTCTGCGTGTCGGCGTTCACGCGCGACGAATTCCTCGCGTGGTCGGGCATGCCGCCCGAGCGCGTGCACGTGATCCACAACGGCGCCGACGACGCGTACGCGCACAACCGCGACAAGCTCGGCCATCCGTTTCCGTACGTGCTGTATCCGGGCAACCGGCGCAACTACAAGAACCTGCACCGGCTGATCGAGGCGTTCGGCGCGAGCGGGCTCGTCGCGCTCGGCGTGCGGCTGATGCTGACCGGCGCACCCGATCCGGCGCTGCTCGAGCACGCGGCGCGGCATCGCTGCGCCGACGCCCTCACGTTCGCCGGCGTCGTGCCGAACGATGCGATGCCGAAGCTGTATCGCGGTGCGTTGTTCGTCGCGTTCGTGTCGCAGTACGAGGGCTTCGGGTTGCCGATTCTCGAGGCGATGGCGTCGGACGTACCGGTGCTGACGTCGCGCGTGTCGGCGATGCCCGAGGTGGCCGGCAGCGCGGCGATGCTCGTCGATCCGGCGTCAGTCGCCGACATCGCGGCCGCGATGCGGCGGCTCGGCACCGATGCCGGCTGCCGCGAGGCGCTCGTCGCACGCGGCCGCGCGCAGCTTCGCCGCTTCAACTGGGACGACTCGGCGTGCCGCTTCTGGAAACTGATCGAGCAGGTCGGCGCGTCGGGATGACGCGTGCGGCAACGCACAGAGCCGGACCACCGGCCAGCACATTCAACCAACGCGCGGGGTATCACGATGGAAACCGAAGGAAGAATCAGCGTCATCGTCGTCAACTACGGCACGCCCGACATGACGCTGCGATGCGTGGCGTCCTTGATCGCGTTGCGCGTCGCGCATGCCGGCGACATCGTCGTCGTCGAGAACGCGTCGCCGGACGACTCGTACGCGCGCTTGCGCGGCGAACTGCCGGGCGGCGTCCGGCTGCTGCGCGCGGCGTGTAATCGCGGCTTCGGCTCCGGCGTGAACTTCGGGATGGCCGCGTGCCGGCGCGACTACGTGCTGGTCGTGAACCCCGACACGCGCTTCGACGAGAACGGGCTCGCGAAGGTGCTCGACCTGTTCGACGCGTGCCCGCAGGCCGGCCTCGTCGGGCTCGACCTGCAGTATCCCGACGGCCGCCGCCAGTATTCGGCGCGCCGCTTCTACAGCTGGCTCGACATCCTCGCGCGGCGCACCGCGCTGGGCCGCTCCGACCGCTTTCGTGCGCGCGTCGACCGGCATCTGATGATCGACGCGTGGGCGTGCGGCAATCCGTTCGATGCCGAGTGGGTGATGGGAACGGGCTTCGTGGTGCGCCGCGAACTGTTCGAATCGCTCGGCGGGATGGACGAAGCGTATTTCCTCTACATGGAGGACGTCGACCTCTGCGCGCGAACCTGGCTCGCCGGCTATCGCGTGCTCGGGATGCCGGGCGTCACGCTCGTGCACGAGCATCAGCGGCAATCGGCCGCGAGCCCCGTATCGCGCGCCGGACGGCATCATCTGCGCAGCCTGTGGCGGTTCTATCGCAAGTTCCACGTGCCGCTCGCGTTGCCGCCCGGCGTGTCGCGGATCGCGCGGCAATGACGCGCCTGCCGTTCGCCGCGATCGCGGCGTGCATCGCGCTGGCCGCGCTATGCGGCAGCGTCGCGTCGGGCAGCGCCCACGCGCAGCGCGCGCCCGCGTCGCACGTCCGGCTCGCGCAGCACGGCGTCGCGCGCTACGTCGTGCGCGCCGGCGCGGCGGATGCCGTCACGCGTCATGCGGCGGACGAGATCGCCGATTACCTGTCGCGAATCAGCGGCGCGTCGTTCGCCGTGTCGAACGATGCGCCGGGCCGCACGCCGGCCATCGTCGTCGGCGGCGAGCATGCGGCGCGCCGCTGCGGCGACGCGGCGCTCGGCAGCGACGGCTTCGTGATCTGCCGCAGCGGCAGCGATCTCGTGATCGCCGGCGACACCGTGCGCGGCACGCTGTTCGGCGCGTACTGGTGGCTCGACCGCAGACTGGGCGTGAAATGGCTCGCGCCCGATGCGACCGAAGTGCCGCGGCAGCCCGAGCTGCAGGTCGAGACCACGCCCGTGCTGCAGATCCCGCGCTTCGCGTATCGCGAGGTGCTGAGCGCCGAGGGCGAGGACAAGGCGTTCCGTGCGCACAATCTGCTGAACGGCGAATCGCACGGGCCGTCGTATCGCCCGTCGCCACCCGGTATCGACATCTGGGATCACAGCTGGCTCGCGCGCGACGGCGAGGCCGATTTCTGGACGCTGGTGCCGCGCGACCGTCATGCGTCGGCTCACCCGTCGTGGTATGCCGGCGGGCAACTCGCGATGATGTCGGACGAGGTCCGCGCGACGATGGCCGCGGAGATCGTCAAGCGCCTGAAGCGTCGCGCCGACCCGACGCGCATCTGGTTCGGCATCCACGCGATGGACTGGGGCTGGGACCCCGACGACGCGAGCCGTGCGTTTGCGCACGCGCATGGCGATGCGCCGTCGGCGGCGTTCGTCGACCTGGTGCGCGACGTGTCGGAGCGCGTGCGCGCCGAGGTGCCCGGCGCGCGCTTCGCGATGCCGGCCTATCACTGGGGCTTCGCGCCGCCCGACGGCATGCTCGTCCCGGACCACGTGCGCGTGTACCCGATGACGATCCAGGTCGACTACAGCGCCGCACTGAACGACGCGCGCAACGCGCGGCTGCGCGACGGGCTCGTGCGATGGAACGAGATCGCGCAGCACGTGACCGTGTGGGACCACGTCGTGGACTTCGGCGGCTATCTGCAGCCGACGCCGAATCTTTATCCGATCGGCCGCAGCATCGCGTGGCTCGCGACGTTGCAGCACGTCGACGGCTACTTCGCGGAGGGCGACTGGCAGTCGCGCGGCGGCGAGTTCGCGAGCCTGCGCGTGTGGCTGATCGCGCGGCTGCTGTGGACGCCGACGGCCGACGCGCGCGCGCTCGTGCGCGAATACTGCGACGCGTATTACGGCGCGGCCGGCCCCGCCATCGTGCGCTACATCGACCGCATGCACGCCGCGCTGCGCGCGAGCGGCGACGTGCTCGCCGAGCAGACGCCGCTCGGCATGTCGATGTACACGTACGAGTTCGTGCGCGACTCGGAACGCGATTTCGACGCGGCCGCCCGCGTGGTCGACGGCGATGCGCTGCACGGCGCGCGCGTGCGGGCCGCGCGCATGCCCGTCGATTTTGTGATCCTCGCACTGCGCGATCGTTATGCGGCGCGCGCGGCGCAGGACGGCTGGGATCTCGCACTCGGCGCGCGGCGCGCGCGCCTCGACGCGGCGATTCAGGCGGCCGGCCTGCGCCAGTACCGGCAAAGCGGCGATCTCGCCGCACTCGATGCATTGCTCGACATCGACCGCCATCCGGTCGTCGCGCCGTCGATCGCGGCCGGCGTCGCCGCCGCCGACTGGCGGGCGATCGAGGTGTCGCGCGTGAATCTGTACGACAGCGCGCGGCTGGTGGCCGACGCCGCTGCGCCCGAGGGTGCGGCGATCGCGATTCGTGGCGATTCGGGCGTCTGGGCGGTCCAGCTGAAGCTCGACACGCTGCCGCGCGACGGGCGCTGGGATCTCTACGCGTCGGTGCGGCTGCCGGAACGCGGGGCGTCGGCGGCTGCCGTGCGCGTCGGCGCGTATCCGCCGATGACGCTGTACACCGACACGCCGGCCGGCATGCTCGACGACGCGCAGTTCCGCTGGCTGCCCGTCCTCGGCGGCCCGTTCGTTCACGACGTCGATCACGAACGCGGCATCTACGTTCATGGCGTCGGCTTCGCGCGCGGGCAGTCCGTGCGGGTCGGCGCGTTCGTCGCCATTCGTCATCGTGCGCCCGACGGCGCGCAGCCGCCGGCGCCACCCAAAGGAAGTGCTTCATGAAAGTCGCGATCGTTTCACCCGTTCCGCTGTTTCCGGTCAACGCCGGCAACCGCAGCCGCATCCTCAATCTGGCGCGCGCGGTGCGGTCGCTCGGCTGCGACGTGCACTTCGTCTACCTGGAGTCGCGGCAGACCGGCGGCATGGACCTCGACGCGCATCGCGACGAATTCGGCGCCGACCACGTGCAGGTACTGCATCGCACGGGCGTCGCGCTCGCGTGCTATCGGCTCAAGCGCGTCGCATGGCTCGTGCGTCGGCTGGCGGCGCAGGCGGTCGGCAGCCGTCACGCGTACTACACGGGGCTCGACGAACTGTTCAGCGACAGCTTCTCGTCGCAGCTGCGCGCGTTGCAGCGCCGTCATGCATTCGACGCCGTGTTCGTCGAATACGTGTTTTATTCGCGTGCGCTCGACGCGTTCCCCGACACGGTCGTGAAAGTGCTCGACACGCACGACATCTTCGCGGACCGGCACGTGCCGTTTATCGGTCGCGCGGGCGCGAAGCGCTACATGTTTTCGATTCCGCCGGAGCGCGAATGCGAAGGCTTGCGTCGCGCGCACGTCGCGCTGGCGATCCAAGCCGACGAAGGCGACGCGCTGGCCGCGCGCCTGGGCAGCGATGGCGCGCCGTCGGTCGCGGTACTGAGCCACTTGCTGGCGTTCCCGCCGCAGGTGGACTGCGCGCCGCATGCCGACGCGACCTTCGTCGGCAGCGACAACCAGCCGAATCGCGACGCCATGCAGTATTTCGTCGACGAGATCCTGCCGCACGTTGTCGCGCGGCTGCCGGCGTTTCGCGTGCATCTGGCCGGCACGATCGCCGCGGCCGTGCCCGACGGCGCGCACGTCGTCAAGCGCGGCCCGGTCGCCGAGCTCGGCGATGCGTTCGCGTGCGCGCCGATCTCGATCAACCCGATGCTGCTCGGCACCGGCATCAACATCAAGCTGCTCGAAAGCATGGCGCTCGGCGTGCCGACCGTCAGCACGCAAACGGGCGCGCGCGGCCTCGGCGAGCACGCGGCGGGCGGCGTCACGATCGTGCCCGATGCGGACCCGCGCGCTTTCGCCGATGCGCTCGTCCGTCTCGCGACGGATCGCGCTCATCGCGTCGCACAGGGCGCGGCGGCGCGCGATGCCGCGCGCGCATGGCACGACGCGCAGTTGCGCGTGCTGCGCGAAACGCTCGCACATCGCGCGTGCGCGCGTGCGCTTGCACCTTCCACCATCCAGAGGAAACCGGACATGTCGAAACTGGCGGATCTGAAGCAGCGGCTGCGCGTGTGGCTGTACGTGAAGCGATTGACCGCGCAATGGCGCCGCGAGGCCGCACGCTGCGTCGCGCGCGACGATGCGGCGGCCGGCGCGCATCTGCTGATACTGCCGTGCGATCCGTGGACGCTGGTCGGCTCGAAAGGCGACGAGGCGATGCTGAGCGCGGTGGTCGAACGGTTGCGGGCAGCCAACCGCGCGTTGCGGGTCTCGGTCGTCACGGCCACGCCGCAGGCCGCGCAGGCCGCGACGCGGATGGGCTTTCGCGCGGTCGACGCATGGCGCGAGCCGTGGCGGCTCACCGACACGGTCGAACGGCTCGCGGCGCTGCGCCCGAGCGCGCTGGTCATCATCGGCGCCGACGTGATGGACGGCTACTACTCGCCGATGACGTCGCTGCGTCTGCTCGCGACGGCCGATCTGCTGGTTCGGCGCGGCGTGCGCGGCACGATTCTCGGCTTCAGCTTCAACGCCCGGCCGTACCGGCCGTTGCGGCACGCGTTCGATTGCCTCGACGCGCGGCTGCTGGTCAACGTTCGTGACGACGTGTCGCTCGACCGATTCAGGCGTTTCAGCTCGGCGCCCGCGACGCTCGTCGCGGATTCGGCGTTCATGCTGGAGCCGGATCACGCTTCGGACAGCGTGCGGGACACCGCCGCATGGATCGACGCACGGCGCGCGGTCGGCGATGTCGTGATCGCGTTCAATCTGCATCCGATGCTGATCCGTGGCGCCAGCGACGCCGACATCGCCGCGCTGGTCGCGGCGGCGCAGCACGCGCTTCGCGCGATCGCGGCGCAACGAGGGCTCGGCGTCGTGCTGCTGTCGCACGACTATCGCGGCCGCGACGGCGACGACACGTGCCTCGAGCCGCTGCATCGCGCGTTGGCCGCGGCGTTGGGCGAGCGGCTTTGCTATCCGCGCGCGCGCATGTCGGCGGCCCAGCTGAAGGCGATCGCGGGGCAGGTAGACGGCGTGGTGACGGGCCGCATGCATCTGGCGATCGCGAGCCTCGGGATGGGCGTGCCGGTCGCGGCGCTCACCTATCAGGACAAGTTCCAGGGGCTGTTCCGCCATTTCGGCTTGTCCGACGCCTTCCTGCTGAAGCCCGCCGATGCGATGCGCGCGACGCGTCTCGCGGCGGTGCTGGAGCGGTTCGTGGCGGCGCTGCCGCAACTGCGCGAGCAGGTGCGTGCCGCGCTGCCGCGCGTGAAGGACGCGTCGCTGCGCAATCTGCGCGGCATGATCGGCGAGGTCGACGAGATCGACGCGATCGAGCCGTCGTGCGCGGCGGCCTTGCCCGTTGGTCTCCATTCCAAGCCGCGCACGAGCACCGGCGCGCTCGCCCCTCAACCTGTCGAGTTTTCCCGGAACGCATGACATGACGCATCCGACCATACGCGAGCTGCAGCGGCAGCTCGGTCAATTGAACCTGATCGTCGAAGAAGCGCGGCAAAAGGAGAAGCAGGCGCGGCTGAACGAAATTGCGGCGCACGTGCGTGAGTTCGGCATCACCGAAATCGAACTACTGCGTGCGGCCGGTTTCGTCAAGGCGGGGAAGCAGAAGGCGCCGGCGAAATACTACGATCCCGACACCGGCCGCGCGTGGTCGGGCAAGGGCGCGCGCCCCGGCTGGCTGGCCGGCAAGAATCTCGACGACTACCTGATCAGGACGACCCCACAGCCGTGGTGGCCGGAAACGCCTTGAGCGCGCTCCCGCTGCCGATGTCCGGGTATCGCGCGGCCGCGCGCCGTGCGAATCGAACGACCACCTTAAAGGGTAATGGCTGACATGCGCAATCCAGAGACGGACCCGAGCGATTCGGGCAATCCGGTGCGCCGGAAGAAGGTGAACTATCGCGCGCCGGCGCTCGAGAAGGGGCTCGATATCCTCGAATTGCTGATCGATCGGCAGTACGGCATGGCGCAGGCGGACATCTGCCGCGCGCTCAAGCGCAGCCGCAGCGAGCTGTACCGGATGATGCAGGTGCTCGAGGAGCGCGGCTACATCTACCGGATCGATCGCCACGACCGCTATGCGCTGACGATGAAGCTGTATTTTCTCGGCCAGCATCACGCGCCGACGCGCTCGCTCGGCGCCCTCGTCACGCCGGCAATGCAGGAGTTCACGCTGCAGACCGTGCAGTCGTGCTACCTGACGGTGTTCGACGGCGACACGATGATCGTCATTGCCGCCGCCGACGCCGAGACGGAGTGGAACATCGCGGTTCGCGTCGGCACGCGCGTGCCGTTGCAGGGCAGCGCGGCCGGCGAGATGTACGGGGCGCTGCAGGGTGATGATGCGCGGTCCCGCTTGCTGCGGGCGGGCGCGCGAGCAGTCGGCTTGCCGGGCGCGTCGGGCCACGATGAGGCGGCGGCATCGCGTTGGGCGGACGGATGCATCCGCCGCCCGAACGCGCGCATTGCGGGCGTCACGGATATCGCGACGCCGATCGTCGACAAGACCGGTGCGGCCATCGCGATCCTCGCATGTCCGTACTTGACGCATCCTGACGATGCCGGCGCCATGCCGGTCGAGCAGGTGGGCGTCGCACTGTACGAGACGGCGCGGCGGATTGCCGCGACGGTCGACCAGCGGTTCATGCAATCGGCGGTCGAGACGCCCGCGCGGCGCGCGACGTGCGCATGATGCCGGCGTGACATGCAGTGCGCCGGCGGTCGCGCGCGATCGCCGGCTTCCCGTCGTGGGCGACACGATCGTCGGCAAGCGGCCGCTCGCCACGACGGCCCGCATAAATCAGAGTTCTACGATATCTACACGCGTTCGCCGTCGATAGCATGCGGGTGTGGTGCTTCATTGGTTCGACAGAAATCGGGCGATGCGGAGATTGACGTTTCGCATAGAGGACCAAGCTGTTCATCGAATGCTCCCGATACGTCGATGGCTGAAGTCTCGCACATCTCCCGTCCGGTATTCTAGGAATCAGTATTTGACGATATGAATGATGAAATGAATATATATCAAGGGTTTATACGATTTTTTCGGCCAATTTTTTGGTAAATGAGCAGCACTGATCCGTATCAACGTGGCGACCGGCGAGGGGGCGGCGCCTCCCGACGATCAAGAACATCTTGCAAAAGGTATCATTTGCGCTACAATCGGGTATCAACTGATACCTGTTGGGGAGTCGCCATGTCACTTGTTACCCCTGAAGCCGTGGCTGCGGTCATGGAACTGCGGCCGCTCCCGCATACGCTGGCGGAGCTGGAAGCGCTTGTGCGTGGTGGCCTGCCGAAGTCCGCGCTGCGCGCCGGCGTCGAGCACGCGACGCAAGGCGCCGACGCTCGCCGGGCACTCCTCGCCCGCATCATCCCCGAAGCGACCTACAAGCGCCGCCGCGATCGGCTAACGCAAGATGAATCGGAGAAGACGGAGCGTCTGGCCCGGATCGTCGCGACGACCACCTACGTCTGGAACGACGAAGAGGACGCGCGGGAATTCCTGTCGACGCCGCACCCTGAACTTGAAGGGCGGGCGCCGCTCGATGTCGCGCTCACCGAGCTCGGTGCGCGCCGGGTCGAAGAACTGCTCTGGAAACTGTTCTACGGGCTGCCTGCATGAAGTTGTTCCGTATCGCAGACACGCGACGCACGATCTGGAGCGGCACCGGCGCGATGCTGGTCGGTGGCCGCTTCAACAGTCCGGGCCGGCCCGTCATCTATGCGGCGTCGACTTTTGCGGGTGCGATGCTCGAGGTGCTGGTGCATGCGCGCATCGGCAAGGTGCCGAAAACACACGGATGGGTCGAAGCAAGTGTTCCCGACGACGTCAGCATCGAACGCCATACGGCCGAAACGTTGCCGGACGGATGGGACGCGGCGGCACTTCAGGCAGCACGTCAGTTTGGCGACGCATGGATGACCGAGATGCGTACCGCGCTCCTGATTGTCCCGTCGGTCGTGGTCCGTGCAGAGTTCAACGTGCTGGTGAATCCCGCGCACCCGGATGCAACGCGAATCGTTGTGACTGATCCGCAGCCCGTGGTGTGGGACGAACGCCTCTTTGTGATGCCACCGGCCGGGCAGTCTTAGATTCACGATGGCAGTCTGCTAACCTTACCTCGACGCCTTTCTCCTGGAGACAGGAACGACTACGACGTTGCCGCTGGTTTCATTCGCACTCCAACCCAGTTTGCCGCCCGAGTGGGTTCCTAAGCCGCTCGCGCAATTCGTGGCGAATTGCGTGCCGGGATTAACGAAGCGGCAGTTGCTGGCTCGCACCGCACGGCTCGGTTGGAAGCCGAGTTGGGAGCCGATCCCGAAGCTGAAGCGAGACGACATCGAGGCGTACGGCTTCGGGCTCACGATTGACGGGGTAGGCGTACCGCTCATTGCACGCATGCGCATAGCTGCGAAAGATGTGATGCCGATCAAGGTGCCGGAGCGGGATCCGCGGCAGATGAGTCTTTTCTAAGAGGCCAGTTCAAAAAGACTGCTCGATGCGCCTGAAGATGTTCCAACAGACAAGCGAGCAACCGAGTTTCAGGAATGCTTCGTGAATGTCAGGCCGCCGCTCGAAGCGAGTGCGTAGGCGACGAAAACTGTGGAGCCAGGAGTGAGTGCGTTCGACCACCCAACGATACTTGCCGAGTCCGCTGCCGTGTCGGGTCCGGCGCTTCGCGATCACTGGCTGGATACCGCGATTGCGCAGGGCTCGCCGATGCCGCTCGGAGTCGTATCTGCGATTGGCGTAGACCACGCGAGGCCGTTGAATCGGGTGGCCGCGCAGGCCGCGAATCGATGGAATCGCGTCGATCAGCGGCAGCAACTGCGTAACATCGTTGACGTTGGCGCCAGTCAGGATCGCGGCGAGAGGTGTGCGGTTGGCGTCGGTGACGATGTGGTGCTTGGAGCCGGGTCGCGCACGATCAGTGGGGTTCGGGCCAGTTTTTGGCCCGCCCCAACAGCCCGTACCGATGATGAATCGACGGCGGCACGTGAAAAATCGATCTGGCCGGCCGCCTGCAGTTTGGCGAGCAATAGTTCGTGGAGGCGATTCCACACACCGGCTTCGTGCCAGTCGCGAAGTCGGCGCCAACAGGTTGCCCCCGAACCGAAGCCGAGCTGGGTTGGCAGATGGTTCCATCGAATGCCGGTCTTGAGCACGAACAGGATGCCGTTCAATGTCGCCCGATTCGGAACCGGAAACTGTCCTGGATTCTTCGTTCGCCGCGGTTTCGGCGGCGGGAGTAATGGCTCGATGAGTATCCACAATTCGTCATCAACGATCGGCGCTTGCATCCCTCATGATCCTGTTGCTCAGATGCTTGAGGTTAACAGGTCGCCGGTGAAGTTAACAGCGCCTCGAGAGTCTTTTTGAACTGGCCTCTTAGCGGAATACTTGATTGGTCGACCGCGGCTGGATCGATTGAGCGGCGCGTGACCGTGCGCATGAATCGTTGCGCCTAGAAATGACGACAGGGTCGTGGGCGATGCCCGGCGTCGCGGGCGCGGCCAGCGAGTTCATCAACGACGGGTCCACGTCAATCGACGGGTTGGTGCTGAAGTCGGTTCATGTCCACATAACGACGCATATTCGGTTCAAATCTCCGTGCTTGTTCGATTGTAATAGCCACCGCCACCGCCACCGCCACCGCCACCGCCACCGCCAACCAGCAAGCGGTTACCGGTTACCGCCACGCCCCAGGTACATACCTTGCTGCCCTACACCCCAATGACGGCAGGCGCGCATGCAGCGTTGCCCGCCGTGTATTTTCGCGCCGCACGGGTAGAGCTCGGCACGCGCACCCGCCGCGGTTCCGCGGCGCTGTTGCAACCTAATCGAACGGGAGAACGCATGACGACGATCATCACGCGCGACCGCCTGCCCGCGTCGTGCAGGTTTTGCCACCGGGCGTGTCATTGCGCGCATCGCGCGCCCACCGGCGCTGCCGTCGCATGACCACGATCGGTTGCCCTACGTGCGGGACGCTCGACCATATCCCGCCGATCGACGCACACGCGCTGGCGCGCTGCAGACGTTGCCACGCGACGCTCGAACGCCGCCGCGGCCGCAGCGTGGAGGCCGCGCTCGCCTGTACGACGGCGACCTTCGTGCTGTTGTTTCCCGCCAACCTCGCACCGCTGATGACGGTCACGATGCTGGGCGCGTCGCATTCCTCGGTGCTCGCGTCGGGCATCGTGTCGATGTGGAACGACGGCTGGGTGATCCTGGCCGTGTTGCTCGGGATGTTCGGCATCGTGCTGCCGTTCGCGCGCTTCGGCGGCCTGATGCTGGTGCTGGCCGCGATTGGCTTCGGCTGGCGGTTCTCCGGTATCGGCGCGGTGTTCCGTTGGTCGCTCGCACTCGACGCTTGGGCAATGCCGGACGTGTACCTCGTCGGCTGCATCATCGGCTACGTGCGCGTCACGCACAGTGTCACCGGCTCGATCGGCGCAGGCGGCTATTGCCTGATCGCGGTCGGCCTGATGTCGATGCTCACGCGCGCGTCGCTCGACCGGCGCACCGTGTGGCGGGCCATCGAAGCCGATCGGCGTCCGTCGCGCGGCGAGGCCGTGCTGTCGTGTGCCGGTTGCGACATGGTGCAGCCATACGCGTGCGCCGGGCGGTCGTGTTCGCGTTGCGGGCTGACGCTGCGCGCGCGCCGGGTCGCGGCGCTTTCGCGCGCGAGCGCGCTCTCGCTGGCGGCGCTCGTGCTGACCGTGCCGGCCAACCTGTTGCCGATGACAACGTCGATCCAGCTCGGACGCGTGCACACGCACCGCATCGTCGACGGCGTCATGCAGCTCTTTCACGTCGGCCTATGGCCGTTCGGCATCTTGACGTTCATCACGAGCATCGTGATCCCGGTCGCGAAGATCGTCGGCATGGGCTGGTTCGTCGCGTCCGTGCTGCGGCGATCGCGCCGGCATTTGCGCTTGAAGGTGCGCCTCTACCGCTGGATCGACGAACTCGGCCGGTGGTCGAACGTCGACGTCTTCACGATCGCGGCGTTCGTTCCGTTGATCCGCTTCGACGGCGTCGCGTCCGCGCAGCCGGCTACCGGCGCCACCGCATTCGCGCTCGTGGTGTTCCTGACCATGCTCGCGTCGCGCGCCTTCGATCCGCGCCTGATGTGGGACCGCCCCGACCGGAGGACTCGATGAACCCGCCGCGCATCCGTCGCTCGCGCGCCGAGGTGCGGCACAGTCGTTGGCCGGGATTGATCTGGGCGGTACCCGTCGCCACGCTGGCCGTGGTCGGATGGCTCGGGATACGGGCGCTCGCGCAGGGCGGGGAAAGCGTCACCGTGATGTTTTCCGACGCGCACGGAATGAAAGTCGACGATACCGACGTGACGCTGCGCGGCGTGAAGGTCGGCAAGGTCGCGGGCATCGCGTTGTCGCCCGACGGCCGGCATGTGGAGGTCGAGTTGAAGATCGATCGCGCGCAGCAGAAGTATCTGCTCAGCGGCACGCGCTTTTTCCTGCGCGGTGCGCAGCCGGACATGAGCGACCCGACCTCGCTGCGCGCGCTCGTCGTCGGGCCGGAAATCGTGATGGAGCCGGGCGCCGGCGCCCCGGCGCGGCACTTCGACGGCACCGAGCGCCGCCCGGCGCTCGCGCCCGAGCATGGGCCGGTGGTGCCGTACTTGATTCGGTTCGCCGGTGCGGCCGGCGAGCTGAAGGACGGCGCGCCGGTGAAACTGCGCGGCTTCCAGGTCGGCACGGTCACGCGCGTGCGGCTGAGTTACGACGCCGCCACCGGGCAGCTCGGCACGCCGGTGCAGATCGCGCTCGAACCGTCGGCGCTCGGCATCACCGGCGTGCATCCGCCGGCCGACGGCAACTGGCGGCCCATCGTCGACGGCATGCTCGAACGGCTCGTCGCCCGCGGGCTGCGCGCGCGGCTGGTGCAGGATCCGCCGCTCGTCGGCCCGCGCATGGTCAGCCTCGATTTCGTCGCCGGCGCTTCGGCGGCCGCGTTTTCCGGTGGCGCCGGCCCGGCGGAGATTCCGAGCGTCGCGTCGGCCGACTTCGGTGCGATCGCCGCGCGCGCCAACGCGATCGCCGGCAAGCTCGACGCGCTGCCGATCAAGGAGACCGGCGACGACGTGCGCGCGATCGCGGCGCGGCTCAATGCGCTGACCGCATCGCCGCAGATCCGCGACAGCCTCGCGCATCTCGACCGATCGGTCGCGCAGATCGACCGCACGCTGCAGCAGGTGTCGCCGCAGATCGGTCCGCTCGTCGCGCAGCTGCGCGACGCCGCGAACAGCGCCGACCAGGCCGCAGCCGCAGCCAGCCGGACGCTCGGCGACGACGCCACCACGCAGACCGGCGTGCCCGCAGTGTTGCGCGAACTCGCCGATACCGCCCGTTCGGTGCGTGCGCTGGCCGACTATCTCGACCGACATCCCGAAGCGCTCGTGCGCGGCAGAGCGAAGGAGAAGCCATGATCCGTCGATCGAAGCGACGGGCCGGCGACGCAGCGGCGCCGGCCCCGATGAAATGGGCGGTCGTTGCGCTGGCCGCCGTGCTCGCCGGATGCGGGCACAGCCCGCCGACGCGCTATGTGGCGTTGAGTGCGACGCCGGCTACATCGATCCGCGCGGACGAGCCCATCGAGCCGGTACAACTGACTGCCGTGCACGTGCCGGCGGAGCTCGACCGGCCCGAGGTCGTCGTGCAGCGCTCGGCGAACCGTGTCTGGATCGACGAAGGCGCGCGCTGGGCCGGGCCGCTCGACCGGATGATGCGGCGCACGCTCGCGCAGGACCTGCTGACGCGCCTGCCGCCGGGAGCCGTCGTCCTGCCGGATGCGCCGCGGCCGCCCGACACGCGCACGCTCGTCGTCACGGTGCTGGACGTGCATGCGGACGACGGCGGCACGTTGACGTTGGAGGCCGCATGGACGGTGTTGGCGGGCCGGCCCGAGCGCGTGAGCGCGAGCCGCGAGACGACCTTGACCGCATCGTTGACGCAGCACGGCGCGGCCGCGCAGGCCGCCGCGCTGAGCGCGATTCTGGGGCGCCTCGCGGACCAGATCGCGGCCGGGCTGCCGCCACGCTGAGCGGACGCGAGCCGGCCTGCACGGTGGCCCGACCATTGGTGGACGGGCCGACACCGATCGAACGATCACATCCGCACCGGTGCCGCTCGCCACGCAGCGACGATCGGCTTGCGGCGGCCGGTCAGCAGGGGACGCACGCGGCAAATTCAGTGCGCGTCGATCGAAAGCGTTCCCCGTCTTGATCGTTACTGGCGTTTGAGACTTTGCGGATCGACCTGTGTGATCCGCAGCGCGTGACAGAGGCGGTATCGAAGTGCGGCGCCGCCAGCCAGCACATTCCGCCGGCGACACGGGCCTCACGATCGAACGCAGTCGGATCGACTGCGTTCGACCGCCGCGCCTGCACACCGACGCGCCATTACGCCACGGCCGGGAAATCGAGCGTCGTATCGTTGACGCGATTGACCAGGTTCGTGAACGTGATCGACGCGATCGCCAGGCTGATCTCGATCAGCTGGCGCTCCGTGTAACCGGCGGCGCGCACGGCGTCGACGGCCGCCTCGGGCACCGTGCCGCGCGTGCCGACCAGCGTACGCACATAGGTCACCAGCGCGTCGCGCTTGGCGTCGCCGGTGGCCGCGCCGACGCGCACCTGCTTCATGGCGTCGCTCGACAGTCCGGCCAGCTTGCCCATCAGCGTATGCGCGGCGACACAATAGTCACAGCCCACGTGTTCGCTGACCGCCAGCTTGATGACTTCGATGTCGGCCTTGCCGAGCGTGCCGGCAGCCACGACCGCGTCGAACGCGAGCGCCGCGCCGAGGGCTTCGGGGCTGTGCGTGCCGATGGTGGCGTACGCATTGGGCACCTTGCCGACGGCCTTCTTGATCTTCGCGAACACTTCCGCTGCCGCGCCGGTGGCTTCTTCAGGGCGAATGGTGGTGAGACGGGACATGATCGACTCCTTCGTTCAGTTGAGTGGTTGAACTGCTTAGCCATGTCGTATGGCATGGGAGTCAGTGTAGGGATGCAGGCCGAGTTTTTTAATGCCATACTTGTGCAAATTCATGCTCAAACGTCTCATATGGACATGCTGGACCGATTGCTGTCGATGATGCCGGTCACCGGCCGGCTGGACGTACGGTGCCATTTCGGTTCGCCGTGGCGCATCGACCATCCCGAGTCGAACGAGCGGGAGCTTCCGTATCACATCCTGTTGCGCGGCGAGGCTGTCGTCGAAGGCGAGACGGGCGGCGCGGACGAACCGACGCTCCGAATGAAGGCCGGCGACATCGTGGTGTTCCCGTCCGGCAGTGCGCACCGGCTGCACGACGGCAGCGGCGACGCGCCGCGCGCGGTGCAAGAGCGGCACCGCAACGGCCTGACCATTACGACGAACGGCGGCGCCGACGCGAGCATCGACGTGCTGTGCGGGCGCTTCGTGCTGCCGGCCGTCCCGCAGCAGTTGCTGCGCGACCATCTGCCTCGGCGTCTGATCGTGAGCAGCGTCGCCGCCGGCGATGGACAGACGCGCGACGCCGCGTTTGCCGCCACGCGGCTTGCGCGGGTCATCGAATTGATGCGTGAGGAAGCGCTGGAGCAACGTGCCGGCAGCGCGGCGGTGGTCGATCATCTGTCCGGCGCGCTGTTCGCGTTGACGCTGCGCAGTGCGTCCGAGTCCGGTCACGCGCCGCGTGGGCTGCTCGCGCTGGCGCAACGCCATCGGCTGCAGCCGGCGCTCACCGCGATGTTCGACGAGCCGGAAAAGCCCTGGACGCTGGCGCAGCTGGCGGAGCGCTGCCACATGTCGCGCGCGACGTTCGCACGCCACTTCGACGAGGCGATCAGCCGCTCGGCGACCGATGTGCTGACGGAAATCCGCATGGCGCTTGCCGGGCGCAAGCTGGCGCAAACGACGATGTCCGTCGCGGAGATCGGCGAGACGGTCGGATATCGGTCGGAGGCTGCGTTCCAACGCGTGTTCAAACGGCAGGTGGGGATGACGCCGGCGAAGTGGCGCATGCAAGCGACGAGAATCGCGGCGCCGGAAGCGCGGTCGTCCTGACGGACGGTGCAACCATCCATCCATAACGTGGGCGAACGCGCTGGAAGCATCGAGTCAGGCGACTGCTCGCAACGCTTGGAGGTCCTCCTTGATTCGATCGCGCGAACCTGCGGCATCGCAGTCGAGCGCGCGCGGCCAGTCGAAGTCGATGACGGCGGCCCCGCTCCGATCCGGCTCGGCAACAAGACCATCAAGCAGATTCGCAAACTGCGTCACGTCCTGGCGATCGATACCGTACTGAATTACGACGAAGTCCTGGTAAAGCTCAGTGCCATCAGTGAAGCGCGCAATTGTATGGTCCATTCGGCAGGGCGAGTACCAGGCGCATTGACGTGATGAACCGCCGCCAAACGCATCCGGCCACGACCGGACGATACTTATCGACTGCTTACGAGCATGCCGCGCAACGTCGGCACCTCAGTCGACGTCGTAGTTGAGATCGTGCCACCGCTGCGACGTGCCGCCTCCTGAACCCAGCTGACCGCGTGGAAAGCGCATGACGGCGATTGCATGGAGGGCGCGCTCGTCGCCGACCGGGTCGCCACAACTTCGGCGGACCTTCAGGTCGCGCACCCGACCTTCGTCGTCGAGCCAGACGCGCACCAAGACCCTTCGGCGGCCGTTGCCGGTTTGCGGTGTTGCACGCGATAGCATGCGGTCAAGAAGCGACATGTAATTCCTCTGCATTGATAGGGCCGGCCGGACTTGAGCCGGCGGCCAGTCGACCGAGAGTCGACTGATCCAACGGGCCGTGGTACGGGCTTGAACGACGCGATCGGTGCGGGATTTTCCGATCTCGATGTATAGCTGAACAGCGTACACGTACGATCGGCACTCCCGGGAGGTATTTGGCGTCGGGAATCAAAACCGGTTGCGATTTTCCGCGCTCGTTTGTGGGTACGAACAAGACGCATCGACGATGCCGCTTCGGCAGAGTGTTGACATCGGGTTCCTCAGTAACCGCGACGCGTATCGCTCGTGTTCGACGTAATCGCGCCATGCGCTGCCGCCTGTCCGGCGCCTGGACGAAAGGAAGAACGACTTGCCGGCCCAGGCCCGCCCCAGAGTTAAACGATTTGTGATCCCTCGCCGCCGCAAAATTCTGCACAATGACGGCATCGCGGCCGCACGATGTGTCGGCCGCCGCCGCTCGGCCGCTCCGCCACAGCCCGCGGCCACTACCGCGCTCGCGCGCCCGACACCCTTACCGACGCACTGCCTCGTTCGCCATGGATCACGCCAAACGCATCCTGATCGTCGAAGACGACGCCGACATCGCCGACGTGTTGAGCCTGCATCTGCGCGACGAGCGCTACGAAGTCGTCCACAGTGCGGACGGCGCCGAAGGCCTGCGCCTGCTCGAGCAGGGAAACTGGGACGCGCTGATTCTCGATCTGATGCTGCCCGGCGTCGACGGCCTCGAAATCTGCCGGCGCGCCCGCGCGATGACGCGCTACACGCCGATCATCATCACGAGCGCGCGCTCGAGCGAGGTGCACCGGATTCTCGGCCTCGAACTCGGCGCCGACGATTACCTCGCGAAGCCGTTCTCGGTGCTGGAGCTGGTCGCGCGCGTGAAGGCGCTGCTGCGGCGCGTCGACGCGCTCGCGCGCGACTCGCGCCTCGACGCCGGCACGCTCGACGTCGCCGGCCTGTCGATCGATCCGATCGCGCGCGAGGCGAGCGTCGACGGCACGCGCATCGACCTCACGCCGCGCGAATTCGACCTGTTGTACTTCTTCGCCCGGCATCCGGGCAAGGTGTTCTCGCGGATGGACCTGCTGAACGCCGTATGGGGCTACCGGCACGAAGGCTACGAACATACGGTGAACACGCACATCAACCGGCTGCGCGCGAAGATCGAGGCCGATCCCGCCGAGCCCGTGCGGATCCTCACGGTGTGGGGGCGCGGCTACAAGCTGGCCGCACCGGGCCAGCGGGACGCGTGATGAAGCTGAATCTGACCCAGCGGCTGTCGTGCGTGTTCGCGGTGCTGCTGCTCGCGTGTTCGGGCGCGTCCGCGTGGCTGCAGATCCGCGCGAACGACATGCGCGAGAAGGAAGTCGTGCAGGCGCTGTCGCGCGATCTCGCCGCGCACATCGCCAGCAGCACGCCGCTGATGGACGCGAACGGCCTGCGCCCGGATGCCGTGCGCCGGCTGTTCGGTCAGCTGATGGGCGTGAACCCGAGCGTCGAGGTCTACCTGCTCGACAACGCGGGGCGCATCGAGGGCGACGACGCGCCGCCCGGGCACGTGAAGCGCACCCGCGTCGATCTCGCGCCGGTGCAGCGCTTCATCGCAGGCGAGCCGCTGCCGATCCTCGGCGACGATCCGCGCAGCATCGACGCGCGCAAGGTGTTCAGCGCCGCGCCGCTGCAGCGCGCCGGGCAGCCGCCGTCCGGCTACATCTACGTGGTGCTGCTCGGCGAAGCGCACGACCGGCTGGCCGCGCGCGTCGACGCCGGCAACGTGCTGCGCACGACGCTGTGGTCGATGGCGGTCGTCGCGCTGCTCGGGCTGGTGGCCGGCCTGATCGCGTTCAGCTTCATCACGCGGCCGCTGCGCCGGCTGACCGACGCGATGCGTCGCTTCGACGCGAACGGCGCGCCCGACACGCAGCCGCCGGTGCCGCGCCCCGCGCCGGGACGCCGCGGCGACGACCTCGCGGTGCTCGAGTCCGCGTTCGCCCAGATGGCCGACCGGATCGGCGAGCAGTGGCGCGCGCTGACGCGTCAGGACCAGCAGCGGCGCGAGCTGATCACGAACATCTCGCACGATCTGCGCACGCCGCTGACCTCGCTGCACGGCTATCTGGAAACGCTGTCGCTGAAGGCCGACACGCTCGCCGACGCCGAGCGCCGCCGCTACCTGTCGATCGCGCTCGCGCAGAGCACCAAGGTCGGGCGGCTGGCGCAGGCGCTGTTCGAGCTCGCGCGGCTCGAGTCGGGCAGTGTGCAGGCCGAGCGCGAGCCGTTCTCGCTCGTCGATCTCGTGCAGGACGTGTTCCAGAAGTTCGAACTCGCGGCCCAGTCGCGCGGCATCGCGTTGCAGGCGCGCATCCCGCCGCGCGTGCCGGCCGTGTCGGCCGATCTCGCGATGATCGAGCGCGTGCTGACCAATCTGCTCGACAACGCATTGCGGCACACGCCGCAGCACGGCGCAATCGAAGTCGCGCTGACGCCGCGCGACGACCGCGTGGTGGTGACCGTGTCGGACACCGGCGCAGGGATCCCGCTGGCGCGCCGCGCAGGATTGTTCCAGCGACCGCAGCGGCCCGCCAGCGGCGGCATGGCGACGAACGGCGGCCTCGGCCTGCTGATCGTGCACCGGATGCTGGCGCTCAACGGCAGCGACATCCGGCTCGTCGACCGGGACGGGCGCGGCGCGATGTTCGAGTTCGCGCTCACGATCGCGCAGCCGGCGCCCGGCGATCCGCAATGACCGTGCATGCGCGGCCCGCACGGGCGCGGCGCACGAGTCATGTCCCGCGCGTCACGTGCCGCGCTTGCGCCGTACTTCGGTCGGCGTCGTGCCGGTCCAGCGCTTGAACGCGTGGCGGAACCCGACCGCGTCGCTGAAGCCGAGCGTCAGCGCGATGTCCTCGGTGCTAAGCGTGGTGGTGCTCAGGTAGTCGATCGCGAGCGCCTTGCGCACGCTCGTCAGCAATTCGCTGTACGACGTGCCTTCGGCGTCGAGCTTGCGGCGCAGCGTGCGGGACGTCATGCACAGCGTGCCGGCGATCGCGACGATGTCCGGAAACTGCCCGGGCGTGCGCGTGAGCTCCTGGTAGACGCGCCGCGTGACGTCGGCCTGGCTGCGCAATTCGTCGAGCAGATGCGCGCAGTGCGACGACACCTGCGCGGCGGTGATCGGGTTCGCGAGCTGTGGCGCGCGGGCGAGCCAGGCAGCCGGGTAGCTCAACACATGGTGCGGCTGGTCGAACGCGATCGGGCATTCGAGCGCCTCGGCGAGCAGCGCCGCGTGCGCGGGCCGCGGCTGCGCGAACTGCGCGCGCGCCGGCACGCACCACGCGCCCATCACGTCCTTGATGACCGTCACGTGCAGCGCGAACTGCATGTCGATCAGAAAGCGGTACAGCGGCAGATCGGGGCCGGCCAGCGCGGCTTCGTGCGGGTCGGGAAACAGCCACGACGCGGTGTCGCCCTGTTCGATCCAGCGGATCGTTAGCATCCCGTTCGCGAGCCGGTGATATTTGACGGCCGAATCGAACGCGCGCGCGAGCGACTCGGAGCACAGCATCGCGTAGCCGTACATCCCGTAGCTCGATGCATGCAGCCGGCGGCCGACGCGCACGCCGAGATCGGAGCCGTCGTAGCGCTCGAGCGCGTTGCGCGCGGCGCTCAGGAACTGCAGCGGCGACGTGAGCGTGAACGGATCGGCGACGGCCTCCGGCGACAGGCCCGTGCCGGCGAGCACCGCCGACGAATCGAGGCCGAGCTCGCGCGCGACGTCGACGAGCACGGCGAGCTTCGCCGGCGAAAAGCGCTTGTCGCGCAACGCATGGGCGGGCAGGGTCTCGGGCAGCGCCGCCGCGCGGGCGGCCGTCGGGGTGAGGTGCGCGGTGCGCGGCATGGCTGGGTGTACGTCCGATTCGATACCGTTCCGGGTTGGCGATTCTGCCCCCGAACGCGCGGCCGCGCCATAGGGTTCACCCTGATCCGGCGCCTGCGTGCGCATTGTGTCGCTGCCCGGGCAGGCGGGTTTGCGGTTTACGGACTGGCGTGCCGGTGTGTCCGTTTCGATCATGTTTTCGGCCGCGCGAATCATTTTCAAAGCGGGCCGCGCGCGCGATATTCGTCGGTCAGGCGACGGCCCGCGTGCATCCGATGCGCGGGCCGCCGTGCGAACGGCGCCGCGTGGCGCCGTCCCCCGAGGAGCAGGACATGACGAAGAGACACTGGATCGGGTCGTATGGCTCGATCCCCGCCGAGATCGATCCCGATCGCTTTCCATCCGTAACCGCGCTGCTGGACGACGCGATGCGCCGCTTCGCCGGCCATCCGGCGTTCCGCGCGTCCGACCGCACGCTGACCTATGCGGACGTCGACCGCCTGTCGGCCGCGCTCGCCGCGTACCTGCAGCAGGTCGCGCAGGTGCGCAAGGGCGACCGCGTGGCCGTGATGCTGCCCAACGTGCTGGCGTTTCCGGTGGTGTTCGTCGCGCTCGCGCGGATCGGCGCGGTCCAGGTCAACGTGAATCCGCTCTATACGCCGCACGAACTCGAACATCAGCTCAACGACGCGGGCGTCGAAGTGGCGGTCGTGTGCGGCGGGTCGATGGCCACGTTTGCCGACGTGGTCGGCAAGACGCGCGTGCGCACGGTGCTGACCGTGGGCCGCGACGATCTCGGCGTCGTCGATGCGCCGGCCGGCGCGTGCGCGGCGCTGCCGCCCGGCTCGCTCGCGCTCGCCGACGCGTTCGCGGCCGGCGCGGCGCTGCAACGCGCGCCGGTTGCGCTCGACGGCAGCGACCTCTTGCTGCTGCAATACACGGGCGGCACGACCGGGCTGTCGAAGGGCGCCGCGCTGTCGCACCGCAACCTGATCGCGAACGTCGAGCAATTCGCGGCGATCGTGCCGGCCGCGCGGCGGCCGGGCGAGGAGGTCGTCGTCACGGCGATTCCGCTGTACCACATCTTCGCGCTGACGGTGAACTTCCTGTCCTACTTCGCGATCGGCGCGCAGAACTGGCTCGTCGCCAATCCGCGCGACATGGACGGCCTGATCGACGTGCTGAAGGCCGCGCGGCCGTCGGTGTTCGTCGGCGTCAACACGCTGTATGCGGGGCTCGCGGGCCATCCGCGGCTGAAGGAAGTCGACTGGTCGCGGCTGAAGCTGTCGGCCGGCGGCGGCGCGGCCGTGATCGACGTGATCTCCGCGCGCTGGCAGGCGGTGACGGGCAATTTCATCCGCGAAGGCTACGGGCTGTCGGAAACGTCGCCGGTCGTCACGTTCAATCCGCAGTCGGTCGACCGGTTCACGGGCACGACCGGCCTGCCGCTGCCGTCGACCGACGTGAAGCTGCTCGACGACGAAAACCGCGAGGTCGCGATCGGCGGCGCGGGCGAGATCTGCGTGCGCGGGCCGCAGGTGATGGGCGGCTACTGGCAGAAGCCCGAAGCGAACGCGGCCGCGTTCACCGAGGACGGCTATTTCCGCACCGGCGACATCGGCGTGTTCGACGCGGCCGGCTTCCTGAAGATCGTCGACCGCAAGAAGGACATGATCATCGTGTCGGGCTTCAACGTGTATCCGAACGAAGTCGAAGCGGTGGTGACCGCGCTGCCGGGCGTGGCCGAATGCGCGTGCATCGGCGTGCCGGACGAGCGCACCGGCGAGGCGCCGAAGCTGTTCGTGGTGCTCGCGCCCGACGCGACCGTCGGCGAGGCCGAGATCGTCGCGCATTGCCGTGCGAACCTCGCCGGCTACAAGGTGCCGAAGCAGATCCGCGTGGTCGAGCGGCTGCCGAAGTCGACGGTCGGCAAGATCCTGCGCCGGGAACTCAGCCACGCGCAGTGATGGTGCGCATGCGCCGCGCGGTCGTCCCGAAAGCCCCGAAACACCGGAAAGCCCCGCAAGCCCGCCATGGGCCGCTCAAGTACAATGCGAGCGGTTCGACCGACGGGGACGCGATGACCGGTACAGATTCACCTCCCGCCCAGCCTGGGCGTGCGCTGCCGTCGCCCAGCGCGACGGTGCCGATTTCGCTCGTCAACGGCTTTCTCGCGAGCGCGGGCGCGCAGCGCGACGTGGTCGAGCGCTACCTGCGCGGCGCCGGCATTCCGCTCGAACTGCTCGGCGAGCCGCATGCGCGCGTGACCGAAGATCAGTTCTCGACGCTGTACCGCACGCTCGCGATCGACCTCGACGACGAGATGCCCGGCATCTTCTCGCGCCCGCTGCGCCGCGGCACGCTGAAGTACCTGTGCCTGAGCTTGCTCGATGCGCGCAACCTCGGCACGGCGCTGTATCGTTTCGGCCAGTTCTTTCATCTGCTGCTCGACGACTTCTTCGTCGAATCGTCGCGCGACGGCCTGGTCGCGCAGGTGCTGCTGCGCCCGAACCCGGCGATCGGCCCGATCGGCGCGCTCGGCCAGGAGCTGATGCTCAAGCTCGTGCACGGCGTGTGTTCCTGGCTGATCGGGCAGAAGATCCCGCTGCTGCGGATCGAATTCGCGTGCCCGCGTCCGCGGCATGCGATCGACCATCTGTACTTCTTCTCCGGCTCCGTGCAGTTCGACTGCGAGCGCACGCTGATGCGCTTCAGCGCCGACCTGCTCGACGTGCCGATCCGGCAGAGCAAACGCAACCTGCGCAAGTTCCTCGCGCGTGCGCCGGGCGACTGGATCTTCGAATCGTTCAGCGAGCAGCTCGTCTGCCACCGCGTGCGGCAGTACCTGTCGGCGGCGCTGCCCGAGCTGCCGGTGATCGAGCGGGCGGCCGAACATCTGCATTGCTCGGTGCGCACGCTGAGCCGCCATCTGGCCGCCGAAGGCACGACGTTCCAGGCGCTCAAGGACGAGCTGCGACGCGACATCGCGATCCAGCGGCTCACCGATACGCTCGACACGATCGCGGCGATCGGCACCGATCTCGGCTTCGACGATCCGAGCGCGTTCCATCGCGCGTTTCGCCACTGGACCGGCAGTACGCCGGGCACGTACCGGCGGCGCGCGTAGCGCTTTCCCATAACCGGCATCCTTGCCGCGCTCCCATGGACGGCATCCCAGCCGGGCCGCTATCTTGCCGGCCCCGTACCGATGGCGCACATGCGCGTCGGCCCGTCGCGCATCGCTGCGGGACGGGCCGACGGTCATCGCATTCGTGCGCGGCGCAAGCCGGCGTGCCGCCGGCCGCGCGCGCCGCCGCGATCAGGCTTTCAACGCGCCGAAGATTTCGTTGAGCATCGACTTCGCGTCGCCGAACAACATGCGGTTGTTGTCCTTGTAGAACAGCGGATTGTCGACGCCGGCATAGCCGGACGCCATGCTGCGCTTCATCACGATCGACGTCTTCGCCTTCCACACCTCGAGCACCGGCATGCCCGCGATCGGGCTCGTCGGGTCGTCCTGCGCGGCCGGGTTCACGATGTCGTTCGCGCCGATCACCATCGACACGTCGGCGTCGGGGAAGTCGTCGTTGATCTCGTCCATCTCGAGCACGATGTCGTACGGCACTTTCGCTTCGGCGAGCAGCACGTTCATGTGGCCGGGCATGCGGCCCGCGACCGGGTGAATCGCGAAGCGCACGTCGACGCCCTTCTCGCGCAGCAGCTTGGTCAGCTCGAACACCGTGTGCTGCGCCTGCGCCACCGCCATCCCATAGCCGGGTACGATGATCACGCGCTTCGCTTCGCGCAGCAGCTCGGCCGTCTCCGTCGCGCTCACCGCGACGGCTTCGCCGGCCGGTTGCGCGGCGCCGCCGGCGGCCGCCGGTGCGCCCGCGGCGCTGCCGAAGCCGCCCGCGATCACGCTGATGAAATTGCGGTTCATCGCGCGGCACATGATGTACGACAGGATCGCACCGGACGAGCCGACCAGCGCGCCGATCACGATCAGCAGGTCGTTGCCCAACATGAAGCCGGTCGCGGCCGCGGCCCATCCCGAGTAGCTGTTGAGCATCGACACGACGACGGGCATGTCGGCGCCGCCGATCGCCATCACCATGTGCACGCCGAACAGCAGTGCGATCACCGTCATCACGACGAGCGGCAGCATGCCGTCCTGGATGGTTTCCGCATGCAGGAACGCGCGGCCGTAATAGATCACCACCAGCAGCGCGGCGAGGTTCAGCCAGTGCCGTGCCGGCAGCAGCAGCGGCTTGCCGCCGATCTTGCCCGACAGCTTGCCGAACGCGACGATCGAGCCCGCGAAGGTGATCGCGCCGATCAGGATGCCGACGTAGATCTCCACCTCGTGGATCGCCTTCTCGGCGCCGACAAACTGCAGCGACGTGTCGACGTAGCTCGCGAAGCCGACCAGGCATGCGGCGAGGCCGACCAGGCTGTGCATCAGCGCGACCAGCTCCGGCATCTGCGTCATCTGCACTTTCTTCGCGGCATAGAGGCCGACCGCGCCGCCGACGACAAGCGCGGCGATCACGTACGGAATGCCCGCTGCCGACACGCGCGGCCCGGCGACGGTGGCCAGCACCGCGATCAGCATGCCGATCATCCCGAGCAGGTTGCCGCGGCGCGCGGTTTCAGGGTTGGCGAGCCCGCCGAGGCTCAGGATGAACAGGATCGCGGCGCCGATATAGGAGACGGTGGTCAGATTGGAAGTCATGGTTGTCGTCCCCTTATTTGCGGAACATCGCGAGCATGCGGCGCGTGACCGCGAAGCCGCCGAACATGTTGACGGCGGTGAGCGTCAGCGCGCCGACCGCGAGGCCGAGGATCAGCCCCGACGGACGATCGCCGGCATTGGCCAGCTCGGCCGTCGGCGGCGCGACCTGCACGAGCGCGCCGATCGCGATGATCGACGAGATCGCGTTGGTCACGCTCATCAGCGGCGTGTGCAGCGACGGCGTGACGTTCCAGATCACCATGTAGCCGACGAAGCACGCGAGCACGAACACCGTGAAGTGCGACAGGAAGCTGGCCGGCGCGAACTGGCCGACCAGCAGGAACGCGAGCGCGCCGACCGCGAACACGATCGCGAGCGCCTTGGCCGACATCGGCTCGCTGCTGTGGCCGTGGCTCTTGGACTTCGCCGGCGCGGCCGCGGCGGGTGCGCCGGCCGCGGGCTTGGGCGCGACGGCCGGCTGCTTGAGCGGCGGTGCCGGCCAGGTGACGGTGCCTTCCTTGATGACGGTCAGGCCGCGGATCGCGTCGTCGTCGAAGTCGACGTCGATCGTGCCGTCCTTGCCCTTGCACAGCTCCTCGAGCACGCGCAGCAGGTTGGTCGCATACAGCGTGGACGACTGCCGCGACAGGCGCGACGCGAGATCGGTATAGCCGACGATCGTCACGCCGTGGCGCACGACCGCCTCGCCGGGCACCGTCAGCTCGCAGTTGCCGCCCTGTTCGGCGGCCATGTCGACGATCACGCTGCCGGGCTTCATCGACTGCACCATCTCGGCGGTGATCAGCTTCGGCGCCGGCTTGCCGGGGATCAGCGCGGTCGTGATGATGATGTCGGCGTCTTTCGCCTGCTGCGCATACATCGCGCGCTGCGCCTGCTGGAAGCCTTCGCTCATCACCTTCGCGTAGCCGCCGCCGCCCGAGCCTTCCTCTTCGTAGTTGACCTTGACGAATTCGCCGCCCAGCGACTTCACCTGATCGGCCACTTCGGCGCGCGTGTCGTTCGCACGCACGATCGCGCCGAGGCTCGCGGCCGTGCCGATCGCGGCGAGGCCGGCCACGCCCGCGCCGGCGATGAAGACCTTCGCCGGCGGGATCTTGCCGGCCGCCGTGACCTGCCCGTTCAGGAAGCGGCCGAACGCATGCGCGGCCTCGATCACCGCGCGGTAGCCGCTGATGCCGGCCATCGACGTCAGCGCGTCCATCTTCTGCGCGCGCGACAGCGTGCGCGGCAGCGAATCGATCGCGAGCACGGTCGCGCGCTTCGCCGCGAGCTGCTGCATCAGGTCGGGGTTCTGCGCCGGCCACACGAAACCGATCAGCATGCCGCCTTCGCGCATCAGCGCGACTTCGTCGGCGCTCGGCGGGCGCACCTTGAACACGATGTCGCTGCCGGACCACAGCTCGGCTGCCGTGGCGGCGATGCTCGCGCCGGCCGCGCGATAGGCGTCGTCGTCGAAGTTCGCGCCGGCACCGGCGCCGCTTTGGACGGCCACCGCAAACCCCAGCTTGATCAGTTTCTCGACCACCTCGGGCACGGTCGCAACGCGCCGTTCGCCGGTGGCTGTCTCCAGAGGAATCCCAATCTGTAGTGTCATGGTATGAAAGATGGGTGATGGCCGTCGCGAAGCGCTCGGGCCGGTGCGTCAAGTTACCAGAATCATGCCTGTGTTTCGTGGACCGGTTGCGAGATTGCATCACAGGATGAACGGTCGTTCGCGGTGCGGCGCCGACGCGGTCCGGGCGCCGCGCGCCTGCGTCGGACAAGGGCAGCACGCGGTCGCATCGCGGCTGTCTTTTGCCGCGCCGCTGTGTTTCGTCGACGCGCGCGTCTCGGCGCGGCATCCGGATCGGCGGCCGACGCGGCCAGTCTGCCGCGCATCGTGCAGCGCGGCACCGGCATGCGAAATGCGCAGCGCGCGCAGGCCCTAGGGTTTTCCCATAGAAGGCGTCCATCGCGATGACCGGCGCGCCGCCCCGGCCGCCCGATCGGCGTGCCGTGGCCGCGTCGGCCCCGTGGAAATCCGCGTCGGCACACGCTGCGCAAGGGCCGGGTTCGGGTGTCGGCATGCGCGCATCGTGTGGCCGGTTTTGTCACTATCTGGGCCGGATATGACAGTGGGAAACGGCCGCGTCGGCATTACGATGGGCCACGACGTCGCCTGGTGCTGGCCGGTTTTGCCGCAGCCGCGCGGGCCGCGCGCTTCATTCACTGCCTGATTTGGAACAACGACCATGAGCTATAACGCCCCCGTCAAGGACATGCTGTTCGTGCTGAAGGAACTCGCGGGCATCGACACCGTTGCGCAGCTGCCCGGCTTCGAGGACGCCGGCTACGACACCGCGCAGGCCGTGCTGGACGAGTCCGCGAAATTCTGCGGCGAGGTGCTGGCGCCGCTGAACGTCGACGGCGACCGCAACCCGAGCAGCTGGAAGGACGGCGCCGTGACGGCGACGCCCGGTTTCGGCGCCGCGTTCCGCCAGTTCGTCGAAGGCGGCTGGCAGGGCCTGCAACACCCGGTCGAGTACGACGGTCAGGGGCTGCCGAAGCTGATCGCGACGCCGTGCATCGAGATGCTGAACGCGGCGAACCTGTCGTTCGCGTTGTGCCCGCTGCTCACCGACGGCGCGATTGAAGCGCTGCTGACGGCCGGCACCGACGAGCAGAAGCAGCGCTACGTGCCGAAGCTGATTTCGGGCGAGTGGACGGGCACGATGAACCTGACCGAGCCGCAGGCCGGTTCGGACCTCGCGCTGGTGCGCTCGCGCGCCGAGCCGCAGGGCGACGGCACGTACAAGGTGTTCGGCACCAAGATCTTCATCACGTGGGGCGAGCACGACATGGCGGACAACATCGTCCACCTGGTGCTCGCGCGTACGCCGAACGCGCCGGAGGGCGTGAAGGGCATCTCGCTGTTCATCGTGCCGAAGTTCCTGGTCAACGAAGACGGCTCGCTCGGCGCCCGCAACGACGTGCACTGCGTGTCGATCGAGCACAAGCTCGGCATCAAGGCGAGCCCGACCGCGGTGCTGCAATACGGCGACCACGGCGGCGCGATCGGTTATCTCGTCGGCGAGGAGAACCGCGGCCTCGAATACATGTTCATCATGATGAACGCGGCGCGCTTCGGCGTCGGCATGCAGGGGATCGGCGTGGCCGACCGCGCGTACCAGAAGGCCGCGGCCTTCGCGAAGGAGCGCGTGCAGAGCCGCCCGGTCGACGGATCGGCGAAGCAGTCGGTGACCATCATCCACCACCCGGACGTGCGCCGGATGCTCGGCACGATGCGCGCGCTGACCGAAGGCGCGCGCGCGCTCGCGTACGTCGCGGCCGCGCACAGCGACATTGCGCACCGCCATGCGGACGACGCGACGCGCACGCGCCATCAGGCGATCTACGAATATCTGGTGCCGATCGTGAAGGGCTGGAGCACCGAGATGGTCAACGACGTCGCGAGCCTCGGCGTGCAGGTGCACGGCGGGATGGGCTTCATCGAGGAAACCGGCGCGGCGCAGTATTACCGCGATGGGCGGATCCTCGCGATCTACGAAGGCACGACCGCGATCCAGGCGAACGACCTGGTCGGCCGCAAGACGCTGCGCGACGGCGGTGCGGTCGCGAAGGCGCTGATCGCGGAGATCGACGCAACCGTCGCGGCGCTCGGCAAGGTCGGCGGCGCGGCCGCCGCATCGATGAAGGCGCAGCTCGAGAAGGGCGCGCGCGCGCTGTCGGCGGTGGTGGACTACGTGCTCGCCAATGCGAAGCAGGACCCGAACGCGGTGTTCGCGGGCAGCGTGCCTTACCTGAAGCTGGCGGGCGTCGTGCTGTGCGGATGGCAGATGGCGCGTGCGCTGCTCGCGGCCGACGCGAACCGCGCGAGCGACGTGACGTTCTACGACGCGAAGATCGCGATCGCCCAATGCTATGCGGAACACGTGCTCGTGCAGGCCGGTGCGCTCGAAGCGTCGATCGTCGGCGCGAAGGGTAACCAGAGCGTGCTCGCGCTGACGGAAGACCAGTTCTGACCGCCACGGTCGGAGCGCAGGAGGAGACAGTATTTTGACCACCCAGGACTTGCTCGCGCAATACGGCCCGCGCGAATCGATGGAATACGACGTCGTGATCGTCGGCGGCGGCCCCGCCGGGCTGTCGGCGGCGATCCGGCTCAAGCAGCTGGCCGCCGAGAAAGGCACCGAGATCGGCGTGTGCGTGCTCGAGAAGGGTTCCGAGATCGGCGCGCACATCCTGTCGGGCGCGGTGATGGACCCGCGCGCGATCACCGAGCTGTTCCCCGACTGGAAGGAACGCGGCGCGCCGCTCACCGTCGAGGTGACCGAGGACCGCTTCCTGTTCCTGTCCGAGCAGAGCGCGGTCACGACGCCGAACTGGGCGTTGCCCGACAACTTCAAGAATCACGGCAACTACGTGATTTCGCTGGGCAACGTCACGCGCTGGCTCGGCACGCAGGCCGAAGCGCTCGGCGTCGAGATCTTCCCCGGCTTTCCGGCCGCGGAGATCCTCTACAACGACGACGGCTCGGTGAAGGGCGTCGCCACCGGCAACATGGGCGTGGGCAAGGACGGCGAGCCGACCGAGAACTTCCAGCTCGGCATGGAACTGCACGCGAAGTACACGCTGTTCGCCGAAGGCTGCCGCGGCCATCTGGGCCGCCAACTGATCTCGAAGTTCAAGCTCGACGCGAACGCCGATCCGCAGGCGTATGGGATCGGCATCAAGGAGCTGTGGGAGATCGATCCGGCGAAGCACAAGCCGGGCCTCGTGATCCACACGGCCGGCTGGCCGCTGAAGTCGGACACCTACGGCGGTTCGTTCCTGTACCACATGGACAACAACCAGGTCGTGGTCGGCTTCGTGGTTGGGCTTGGCTACACGAACCCGTACCTGTCGCCGTTCGAGGAGTTCCAGCGCTACAAGACGCATCCGTCGATCCGCGCATTCCTCGAAGGCGGCAAGCGCGTGTCGTACGGTGCACGCGCGATCACCGCGGGCGGGCTGCTGTCGCTGCCGAAGACTGTGTTCCCGGGCGGCGCGCTGATCGGCGACGACGCGGGCTTTTTGAACGCGTCGCGGATCAAGGGCAGCCACGCGGCGATCAAGACCGGCATGCTGGCCGCCGACGCGGCGTTCGATGCGGTGCAGGCCGGCCGCCAGTCGGACGAGCTGCACGCCTACCCGGACGCATTCCGGCAGTCGTGGCTGTACACCGAGCTGTACCGCGCGCGCAACTTCAAGCAGTGGATGGCGAAGGGGCTGTACCTGGGCACGCTGATGGTCGGGCTCGAGCAGAAGGTGATGGGCGGCAACGTGCCGTGGACGCTGCACCACAAGCACGCGGACCACGAGATGCTGAAGCCGGCATCGCAATGCACGCCGATCGAGTATCCGAAGCCGGACGGCAAACTGACGTTCGACCGGCTGTCGTCGGTGTTCATCTCGAACACGAACCACGAGGAGAACCAGCCGGCGCACCTGACGCTGAAGGACGCGAGCGTGCCGGTGAACGTGAACCTGCGCACCTACGCAGGACCGGAGGGACGGTTCTGCCCGGCGGCGGTATACGAGTTCGTGAAGAACGACGACGGCAGCGACCGGCTCGTGATCAACGCGCAGAACTGCGTGCACTGCAAGACCTGCGACATCAAGGACCCGACGCAGAACATCGTGTGGGTCACGCCGGAAGGCGGTGGCGGGCCGAATTATCCGAACATGTAATGCAATTCATGGTCGCGCCCGCAGGCGCGACCGAACCGGAGTGAGACGATGAGCAATGCAGCGAAGGAAGTCGTGGTGGTGAGCGCGGTCCGTACCGCGATCGGCGATTTCGGCGGGAGCCTGAAGGACTTCTCGCCGACCGATCTCGGCGCGAAGGTCGTCGGCGAAGTGCTGGCGCGCGCCAACGTGCCGGGCGATGCGGTCGGCCACGTGGTGTTCGGCCACGTCGTGAACACCGAGCCGAAGGACATGTATCTGGCGCGGGTGGCGGCGGTCAACGGCGGCGTGGCGCAGCACACGCCCGCGCTGACCGTGAACCGTCTGTGCGGCTCGGGCCTGCAGGCGATCGTGTCGGCGGCGCAGACGATCATGCTCGGCGATGCCGAGGTCGCGATCGCCGGCGGCTCGGAAAACATGAGCCGCGCGCCGTACACCGTGCCGTCCGCGCGGTTCGGGCAGCGCATGGGCGATGCGAAGCTGATCGACATGATGCTCGGCGCGCTGCACGACCCGTTCCAGACGATCCACATGGGCGTGACGGCCGAGAACGTCGCACGCAAGTACGGCATCTCGCGCGACGCGCAGGATGCGCTCGCGCTCGAATCGCATCGCCGCGCGGCGCGCGCGATCGCGGAAGGCCGCTTCAAGGATCAGATCCTGCCGATCTCGATCCGCACGAAGAAGGGCGAAGTCGCGTTCGACACCGACGAGCACGTGCGCCACGACGCCGGCCCTGACGATTTCACGAAGCTCAAGCCGGTGTTCGTCAAGGAAGAGGGCACGGTGACGGCCGGTAACGCGTCGGGCATCAACGATGCGGCCGCCGCGGTGCTGATGATGAGCGCCGACGCTGCACGCGCGCAGGGCGCGAAACCGCTCGCGCGCCTGGTTGCGTATGCGCATGCGGGCGTCGATCCGGCCTACATGGGCATCGGGCCGGTACCGGCCACGCAGAAGGTGCTCCAGCGCGCCGGCCTGACGGTCGCCGATCTCGACGTGATCGAGGCGAACGAGGCGTTCGCCGCGCAGGCGTGCGCGGTGACGCAGGAACTCGGGCTCGATCCCGCCAAGGTGAACCCGAACGGCTCGGGCATCTCGCTCGGTCACCCGATCGGCGCGACCGGCGCATTGATCACCGTCAAGGCGCTGTATGAACTCAAGCGCATCGGCGGCCGTTACGCGCTCGTGACGATGTGTATCGGCGGCGGTCAGGGCATTGCCGCGATCTTCGAGAATATTTGATAATCGGGGCGCACAGCACCCGAACACACAGGAATCGTCATGACCATCGAAACCGTCGGCGTCGTGGGCGCCGGAACCATGGGCAACGGCATTGCGCAAACCGCGGCCGTTGCAGGACTCAACGTCGTGATGATCGACGTCAGCGACGCGGCGCTCGACAAGGGCCTCGCGACACTGAAGGGCAGCCTCGAGCGGCTCGTGTCGAAGGACAAGCTCGAGGCCGGCGCGCGCGACGCGGCGCTCGCGCGCATCACGACGTCGACCGATTACGCGAAGCTGGCTGCGGTCGACATCGTGATCGAAGCCGCGACCGAGAACGTCGAGCTGAAGGGCCGCATCCTGAAGCAGATCGAGTCGGTCGCACGGCCCGACGCGATCATCGCGACCAACACGTCGTCGATCTCGATCACCTCGCTCGCCGCGCTGCTCGCCGATTCGTCGCGCTTCATCGGCATGCACTTCTTCAACCCGGTGCCGCTGATGCCGCTCGTCGAGATCATCCGCGGGCTGCAGACGAGCGACGCGACCGCGAGCGCGGTGCGCGCGCTGACCGAGCGTTTCGACAAGTCGCCGATCGGCGTGCGCAACTCGCCGGGCTTCGTCGTGAACCGGATCCTGGTGCCGATGATCAACGAAGCGTTCTTCGTGCTGGCCGAAGGCATCGCGACGGCCGAGGAGATCGACGCCGGCATGAAGCTCGGCGCGAGCCATCCGATCGGGCCGCTCGCGCTGGCCGATCTGGTCGGGCTCGACGTCTGCCTCGCGGTGATGGACGTGTTCCTGAAGGACTTCGGCGACACCAAGTATCGCGCGTGCCCGCTGCTGCGCGAGATGGTGTCGGCCGGACGCCTCGGACGCAAGACCGGCCGCGGCGTGTACGACTACAGCAAGTAAGCGCTGCGCTAAGGTTGATCGATGCGGCCGCCTTCGGGCGGCCGTTTTCGTTTGCGGCGGTGGTCGCGCGCGATCGTCGCGCGCCCGGCAGGCATGCGGATTGCGCGGCGCGATGGACACAACCGTTTCGGAGGTCGTCCATGAACCCGCTCTCGACACGGCGGCCGGTGCTCGCGATCTGTGCATGCGCAACGTTTGCTCTCGGCTCGAACGCTGCGTCGACGGCATCGGCCGCAGCGGCCGCGCCCGACGTGTCCGTCAGCCGTGCGCATTACGGCACCACCGCGGCCGGCCAGCCGGTCAGCCAGTACACGCTCGCGAACGCGCACGGCGTGACGCTGAAGATCATCACGTACGGCGGCATCGTGACGGCGCTCGACGTGCCGGACCGCAACGGCAAGCCCGCCGATATCGTGCTCGGCTTCGATTCGCTGCGCGACTACGAGGCGCACAACGGCAACATCCATTTCGGTGCGTTGATCGGCCGCTATGCGAACCGCATCGCACGCGGGCGCTTCGTGCTCGACGGCAAGACCTGGACGCTGCCGGTCAACGATCCGCCGAATACGCTGCATGGCGGCCCCAATAGTTTCGACGCGAAGGTGTGGACGGTGACGGGCACGCGCAGCGACGCCGACGGTTCGAGCGTGACGCTGCGTTACGTGAGCCCCGATGGCGAAAACGGCTTTCCCGGCACGCTGACCACCGACGTGACCTACACGCTGACGCGCGACGACCTGATCCGCATCGACTATCGCGCGACGACGAACCGGGACACGGTCGTCAACCTGACCAACCACAGCTATTTCAATCTCGCGGGGCACGACGGCGGCAGTGTCGAACGGCAACTGATCGAGATCGCCGCGGCGCGCTTCACGCCGACCGATGCGACGTCGATTCCGACCGGCGCGCTGGCGAGCGTGGCCGGCACGCCGATGGACCTGCGCCAGCTGACGCCGATCGGCGCGCGTCTGCGCGATCGTGATCCGCAGCTCGCCATTGCGCACGGGTACGACCAGAACTGGGTGCTCGACCACGGCGGCCAGCCCGCGCCGGCGTTCGCCGCGCGTGCGTACGATCCGGCATCGGGACGGTTTCTGGAGGTCTACACGACGCAGCCGGGGCTGCAGTTCTATACGTCCAACGGGTTGAACGGCAGCGTCGCCGGCAAGGGCGGCACGCTTTACCGGCAGACCGACGCGTTCGCGCTGGAGGCCGAGCATTTTCCCGATTCGCCGAACCGGCCGGCGTTCCCGACGACCGTGCTCAAACCCGGCGAGACGCTGCATGAGGTGACGGTGTGGAGGGTGGGGGCGCGGTGAAGGGGCGGCGATCGGGCAGCTGCGTCGCATGCGTTGCTCAATGCGACGCCACGAACACCGCACCGTCGAACGGCTCGGGCAGCGCGAAGCTCGCGCGCATGCGCTTCGCTTCCTGCGCGGGCGTCAGTCCGAACAGCCGTTTGAACTCGCGGCTGAACTGCGACGGGCTCGTATAACCGACCGCATAGGCCGCCGCTTCCGCCGTCAGGTCCTGACGCACCATCAGCAGACGCGCCTGATGCAGCCGCGTCGATTTCAGGTACTGCATCGGCGACGCATGTGTGATCGCCTTGAAGTGGCTGTGAAAGCTCGGCACGCTCATGCCGGCCTTGGCCGCAAGCCGCCGCACGTCGAGCGCGCGCGCATAGTCGGCGTGAATTACATGCAGCGATCGGCCGATGCGGCCGAACTGTCCGCGCATCGCCAGCGCGCTTCTCAGCGCGCCGCCCTGCGCGCCGGTCAGCACGCGGAAGTACAGCTCGCGCAGCAGCGCCGGCCCGAGCACCGCCGCTTCGAGCGGCCGGTGCATCGCGTCGACGAAACGCAGCACGCTCGCGTGCATCGCTTCGTCCATCGGCGTCGACATCATGCTCCTGGGCGCCTCTACGGGCGCCGCGCCGCCTTCGCGATCGATCTGCGCCGCCAGCTCGGCGGCTATCGTCAAATCGACGTGCAGGTACAGCGCGAGCAGCGGGCGCTCTACGGTGGCGTCGGTTTCCATGCTGAACGGCACGGGCACCGACACGGCCAGGTAATGGTCCTCGTCGTACAGATAGCATTCGCCGCCGAAGTAGCCGCGCTTGCGGCCCTGGCACACGATCACGATGCCAGGATCGTACAGCACCGGCGTACGCGACAGCGCACGGTCCGAGCGCAGGATGCGCACGCTCGGCAGCGCGGTCGCGTTGTAGCCTTCGTGCGGCGCCAGCGCGCGCAGCAGCGCGATCAGCCGCGCGCGGCGCTGCGCCGGCGGCGACGACGGCGATGGCAGTGACGTGATGATGGCGCTCATAGCTTTAGGCAAGAATCTCAGCGGAATCGGCATTATTCGTCGCAGGCCCTCAGACTAGCATGCATGCCGTGATCGACTTTCTGGAGAACTTCACATGGCATCAGGCACCATCATGCTCATCACCGGCGTGAGCAGCGGCTTCGGCCGGGCGTTGGCGCAGCAGGCGTTGGCGGCGGGGTACACGGTGGTCGGCACCGTGAGAAGCGACGATGCGCGGCGCGCGTTCGAAGCGCTGTCCCCGCAGGCGGCCATCGGCCGCGTGCTCGACGTGACCGACTTCGAGCGCATCGACCGCGTGGTCGCGGAGCTCGAGGCGAGCGTCGGGCCCGTCGACGTGCTGGTCAACAATGCCGGCTACGGACACGAAGGCATCGTGGAGGAGTCGCCGCTGGCGGAGCTGCGCCGGCAATTCGACGTGAATGTGTTCGGCGCCGTCGCGATGATGAAGGCCGTCGTGCCGTTCATGCGCACCCGCCGGCGCGGCCGCATCCTGAACATCACGTCGATGGGCGGGCACATCACGATGCCGGGCATCGCCTACTACTGCGGCAGCAAGTTCGCGCTCGAAGGCATCTCCGAAGCGCTCGGCAAGGAACTCGCGCCGTTCGGCGTCGCGGTGACGGCCGTCGCACCGGGCTCGTTCCGCACCGACTGGGCCGGCCGTTCGATGACGCGGACGCCGCGCTCGATCGCCGATTACGACGCGCTGTTCGATCCGGTCCGGCAGGCGCGCGAACGCAACAGCGGCCGGCAATTGGGCGATCCCGTGAAGGCCGCGCAGGCGATGCTCGCCGTCATCGAAGCCGATGCTCCGCCGGCCCATCTGCTGCTCGGCAGCGACGCGCTGCGCCTCGTGCGCGCCAAATGGGCGGCGTTGCAGGACGACATCCGCGCATGGGAGCCGCTGACCGTGTCGACCGACGGCTGATGCGCGGGCACGCCGCCGCGCGAGCGTCGCGAATTCACACGGTTAGTTGCGCAAAAGAGTGTGCGCTGGCGCGCTGTCGGGCGCCGCTGCGTGCGCTCATGTATTTGGCTTCATGACGCGGTCGCAGTTTTCCGCTACAACGAAGAGGTGCCGAATCGAGCGGCGCGGCATGCTGGCGCCGCGCCGCAACTCGATCCCGCCATCCGCCAGGATGGCCCGCCGGCATGCGACGTCCACCTACCCCAAAGGAGCCTGCAGCCATGCCGTACATCACTACGAAGGACCACGTCGACATCTTCTACAAGGACTGGGGCGCGAGGGACGCCCAGCCGATCATGTTCCACCACGGCTGGCCGCTGTCTTCCGACGACTGGGATGCGCAGATGCTGTTCTTCGTGCAACGCGGCTTTCGCGTGATCGCGCACGACCGCCGTGGCCACGGCCGCTCGACGCAGGTGTCGGACGGCCACGACATGGATCACTACGCGGCCGATGCGTTCGCGGTGGTCGAAGCGCTCGACCTGCGCAACGCGGTGCACGTCGGCCACTCGACCGGCGGCGGCGAGGTCGCGCGCTATGTGGCGCGGCACGGCGAGCCGGCCGGCCGCGTCGCGAAGGCGGTGCTGGTCAGCGCGGTGCCGCCGCTGATGCTCAAGACCGACGCGAATCCGGCGGGGCTGCCGCTCGAGGTCTTCGACGGCTTCCGCAAGGCGCTCGCCGACAACCGCGCGCAGTTCTACCTCGACGTGCCGTCCGGCCCGTTCTACGGCTTCAACCGGCCCGGGGCGACGGTGCATCAGGGCGTGATCCAGAACTGGTGGCGTCAGGGGATGATCGGCAGCGCGAAGGCGCACTACGACGGGATCAAGGCGTTCTCCGAAACCGACCAGACGGAAGACCTGCGGTCGATCTCGGTGCCGACGCTGGTGCTGCATGGCGAGGACGACCAGATCGTGCCGATCGCGGATGCCGCACTGAAGTCGATCAAGCTGCTGAAGAACGGCACGCTGAAAACCTATCCCGGCTATTCGCACGGGATGCTGACGGTCAACGCGGACGTCCTCAACGCCGACCTGCTGGCGTTCGTCCAGGCGTAATCAGCTAGCGGCGGCGCGGCACTGCCCACGCGGGCGGCGCCACCGCCGCATAGCCGCGCGTTAGCCGTTGCGCAGAAACACGACGTAGCCGCGGAACCACGGATTGGCCGCGAGGTACGGCGGCGCGTCCCACTCGCCGCCCTGGATCACGCCGATGCGAAACGGCAGCGCGAGCCGCGCGACGCGCGGCAGGTATGCGGCGTAATCGGGGATCGTGCTGCGCCTCTGATACGTCTGCACGACCACCTCGTCGACGATTCCCCTAAGCTGGTTGACCTGATCGGTATCGATGCGGCTGCTCCAGTCGAGCAGCCCGGTGATGCTGAGCTGGCATTCGGCGGGCAGCGTTTGGCGCAGCGTCCGCAGAAATTCGACGTAGTCCTGCAGATGGCGCGTGCGTGCGTCGAAGTCGATCTGGATGCCGGCGATGGTGCGGCCCGACGCGCGCCAGCGTTCGAGCTGCGCGAGCATGATCTGCGACACGCGCGGCGTCCAGCGCAGCGTGTGTGCGCGGTAGACGAGCCACACGCGCGCGTTCGGCGCGCGCGGCAGCGCGACGCCCTGCGCGATGACGCGCACCTGCGAGTCGTCGCGCGGCGACGCTTCGATCTGCCCGAGCAGCACGTACACGGTGCGCGCGCCACTCACCACCGGCTGCGGCTTCACGCCGGCCCACAGCCAGAACGCGTCGTAGTCGCGCGCATCGACGGTGCCGCCCAGCGCCGCGCGGGCCGCCAGCAGCAGCGCGACGCACGCGAGCCGCCTCATGCGGCGCTCACCAGTAGTAGCGCAGCTTGCGCGCCCAAGGCGTGCCCGCATAGCTGGTCTTCAGCGTGTCGAACCAGCGCTTGCGCGCGCTCTTCGGTACGTCCTTGCCGCCGCATTCGTTGGAGCCGGCCGGCGCATAGCAGTTGATCGCCCGGTACAGCGCATACGCGCGATCGTTCGGGTTCGCCTGCGCATCGGCGATCACCGTCACGTAGCTCGACATCCGCTCGTACGGCTTGCCCGCGAACTGCGACGGCGCGTCACCGAGCGTCGGCGGCACGCGCGTGGCGGCGGCCGGCGCGCTGCGCAGCCACGCCGGGGTCGCATAGCTTTCGATGCCGGCTGCGGGCGGATGAAGGCGCACGAAGTCCGCAAGGCAGTTGAGCGCTGGTGCGTCGGCGGGGTTTTGCTGCAGCGCCGCGGCGATGTCGCGCGCGGACGGGCACACGTAGCCGTCCGCATTGCGCGCGCCGGACGCGACGAACGGCTTCAGCGGCTCGGCCGGCGCACCGGACACCAGCGCGGTATCGGCGACGAAGTCGGCGTAGCGGCCGCGCGTGAGCTCCTTGTACAGCAGCGTGTACAGCGCAGTGTCGCGCAGCGCCGCGCTGGTCGCTGGGTTCTGCGCCTGCGTGCGCAGCAGCGCCGCCCCGGCCGTACGCTGCAACAGCACGGCGCGGATCGCCGCATTCTGCACCGGCGAATCGGCGGCGAACGCGTCGTCGACGCGCCCGGCCTGTTCGAGATTGATCGCGAGCGCGAGTTCGAGCGCCTCGCGCTGGAAGCGCAGGGTCGCGAGCGGGATCAGGTCGCGCCACAGCTGCCGCGCCTGATCGGCCTTGCCGCTGTCCTCCAGCGCGAAGCCGCGCAGCGCCTGCTGGCTCAGTCCGAAGTAGTCGAGCGGCGCGGCCGGCGCCTGCGGCAGCAGTGCGAGCGCGGCATCGGGCTTGTGCCCGATCTGCAGATACCAGGTCGCGACCAGATAGTCGTACAGCGCCGGCGCGTTCGCGAAGCGCGGCTTCTGCGCCTGCAGATCGTCCAGCGTCAGCGGCTTGTTGCGGCTCGGGTCCGTGCTGTCCGACGTGCGCATGCGCAGCAGGTCGACGGTCGCGAGCACGGTCGGCGACTGGATCCGGCTCGCGTCGAATTCTGGCCCGAACAGCAGCTTGCTGTCGAGTTCGTTTGCGAGCTGTATCAGCGGCACGTTCGACGTCGCGGGCGACCAGCGCGCGAGCGCGTGACCGTACAGGTCGGCCTGTTGCGTGACGTTGCCGCCGAGCCACGCGATGCGCCGCAACAGCCCGGTCGCGGACACCGCGTAGTCGCCCTGCGGATAGATCTTCAGGTAGGTGCGAAACACGGTGTCGGCGGCGTCGAGCGACACCTTCGTCACGCGTGCGCGCGACGGCGCCGGGTTGTCGTTGTCGAATGCGTTGGCCTGCGCGGCGTTCAGCTGCGCGCGCCCGGTCATGTAGAGCGCGGTTTCCTTCAGCCACGGGTTCGCGCCGTGCGACGCGCTCGCGAACGCGCGCGTCGCGGTGAGGAAGTCGGCGCGATAGAACGCGTTGGTGCCGTCGAGGTAGGTCGCGAAGTCGCGGGCGAGCGCCGATTTGACCGGCGGTCGCGTCCAGGAAGCGGTCGCGCCGCCCGCGGCGCAGGTCTTCTGCGCGATGTCGGCGCGGGCGGCGCGCAGGCGCGCGGCTTCGTCGGCGGGAAGGCCGGCCGCTCCGCTCAGGGCGTCGTTGAACGCTTGCGCGCCCGACTCCATGCTGCGGCAGATGCTGCCTTCGCCGTCGGCGTAGCGGTTCGACGATGGATCGGCGTCCTGTCCGTCGCCGGTCTTGTCGGGCGACTTCTGGCCGATATCGATCCAGCCGGAAAAATCCATCGGGAACGGCACGACGATCTGGTTGATCCGCTCCTTCGCCGGGATCGTCTTCGGGTCCGGGAATACCTGCGCGACCTTGCGGCTTTCGACCATCATCAGCAGCGCGTTGATCCGCGTGTCGTTGCCGGGGCTCAGCATCGGCACGTTGCCGCACGAGTAGGCGCCCTGCCGCAGCGTGAGCTGCACGTCGCAGGTGTCGTCGGAGCTGGCATGGGCGGCGGGAACGCAAAGCAGGCTGGCCGTCAGCGCGGCGAGCAGGTTGCGGTGCAGCGTCAGGGTGATTGGCATTTTTCTTGTGCTTGGATGGGGGCGCGACGGCCGGTTCTCTCAGGAGGATTTCGCCTCGGCGCGTATCGTACATCACGTGTGGCGGGGAGTTGGGGACTTCGCGGGGCGCTGGTGCCTGCGGTGAGAACGATGCCGATGCCGATGCCGAAAGTGACGGCGATGTCGGGCTCGGCCGGACACCGCGCGTCGCGACGGTCCGAACCGTGTACCCGCTGCCGGCCGCGCATTGGATGGCGCGGCTGGCAGCGCGAATGGCGTCGACCGTCGAATGGTCGATGAAGCTCTTGAGCGTTGTAGACGAAGCGCAGACGGACGGCGCAATCGCGCGTGGGCTGGGACGACCGCGCCGCGCTGGAGCCGCACAGGCTCGTTGAGCCTGCCGACCGCTTATGCGGCGCGCATCAACGCGCGACGCGATGCGTCGAGTAACGCGTCACGCATCGTTCACGGCGTTGTCGGCCTGGTCGCCGTCGATCGCGGCCAGCAGATCGTCGACGCCGACCATCAGCGCGCGCACCTGCCGTAGCGATTCGTACTGGTGCAGCACCGGCCGCCACGACGGTTGCGTCAGCAACGCTTCCCAGACGGCCTGCAGGATGGCCGTGTCGGCGTCCCCGTGCTGCGCCAGCGCGCTCGCATACGCGAGGCTCGCCGGCGTCGACAGCAGCTGCATCCGGCTGGCCGCGCCGAGCAGCCGCGGCGTCGGGTCGGCCGACGCATCGCAGCAGTACAGCACCTCGCGCTGCAATGCCGCATCGTCGATCGTCAGCGCGTGCAGCGACGCGCCGTGCACGCGTATCGAGCCTTCACGCGTGTCGAACGCGTAGACGGTATGCGGATCGGCTTGCGCGAGCAGGCTCAGCCCGCGCAGCAGGCGCGGCAGATCGGACGTGGCCGCATCCGCGGATGCCTTCGCCTCGACGAGGAACCGCATGTTCCACGCGGTCGACGGATCGCCGCCGCGCGCGCGCTCGAGCAGCACCGCGTCCCATTCGGTCTTCGCGCGGTCGTGCTTGCCCGGAATCGACGCCGGCACGCGCATCGACGTGACGACCCGATACGTGCGCTGCGCGTCGATCGCGTCGAGCTGGTCGGCCAGCGTCCCGAGGGCCAGCGCGGCCAGCGCTTCGACCGCCGCGCCGCGCCGTTGCGACGTCGCGCCTTGCGCGACGGCCAGCGCGCTGCCTTCGGGCGGCCCCTGGCGTTCCCACAGTGCGCGGTACTGCCGAACCGCCGGGTCGACCGACAGCGCGGCGAGGCGCTGCAGACGTGCGAGCGCCGGGTTGTCGTGGAGTTTCGCGAGGTCCCGCTGGAATGCCGGGTCGGCTGCCGTTTCCGGCTGCGCAAGCAGGTGTCGCAGTTCGGCGTAGAGCGTGTCCCACGACGCGCCGGCCGCGGCCGCATGCAGCCGCGCGAGCGGCGCGCGCTGCCACGCATGCGCGTGCCGCTCGAGCCGCGCCGGATGCGCGATCGTGTTGACGGCCGAGCGCAGCGTGCGCCGATCCGGTTCGGCGTGGGCGGCGAGCGACGCGTATTCGCGCACGACCGGCGCGCGATGCCGCAACACGGCGGCCTGGAACGCGGGATCGCCGCCGCGCGCGTCCATCGCGGCGCGGATGATCCGCGCGAGCGCGTCGACGAAACGCTGCTGCAACGCGGCGCCGGGCGCTCGGCCGTCGGCGAGCTCGCGGCGCGCTTCGTCGATCACGGTCGCGACGACGACGGCCGGATTCGTCGCGTCGTCGAGCGACGACGCAGGCACGAGCGGCGGCAATCGGTAACGGCGATCGACGGTGCGCAGGACTTCGTCGAGCAGGGCGGGTAACGGTGCGGGCGGCATGGCGAAGGACCGGTGGAGGCGGTGCGTGCGCGATGTGCAACGGTATCACGTGGCGCCGGCACGCTGCGCGAGGGGTGATTGCGGTGTAGCCCGGTGGCGAAGGCGCGCCGGGACGTTGGGCTCGGCATGGCGCGGCGTGGGCAGCGGCTGCCTCAGGCTCAACCGACGCTTCAACCTCGACCGAGGCGCGCGACCTGCCCGAACTTCGCGACGGCTCGCGCGTCATGCCGTCCGCGTCACCGAGGCGGTTGCGACGCTGCCGCGCGCGGAAGTCGCGCCGCTGCGTTGCCCTGAATCCGGGGCAACAGCGGCTGCGGGCGCCTCGGCCTCAGCGTCAACCGACGCCTCAACCGCCGCGCGCGACCTGCTACGACTCGGCCGTCAAGCCGTCAGCGTGACCGTCAGGCTGCCCAGCTCGCCGAAGCGCACGGTCAGCACATCGCCGAGCGGCACGTCGATCGCGCCCGCATACGAGCCGGTCGTCACGATCTGGCCGGCGCGCGCGCCGTCGCCGCGCGACGCGAGGAAGTTCACGAGCCACACGAGCGGCTTGAGCGGATCGCCGTCCGGATGGCGGCCGTCGATCGTGCGGTTCAGCGCGCCTTCGAACGACAGCGCGAGCGTCTCCAGCGGTGCGTTCAGTCCGTCTTGCACGACGGGGCCGACACACAGCCCCTGGTTGAACTGGCCGTCGGCGAGGAGTTCGAACTTCGACGCGCGGGCCGGCTCCGCATAGCGGCAGCCCAGCACTTCGAGCACGATGCGCACTTCGCGAATCGCGCCGCGCACGGCGTCGTCGTCGTACGGCTGCGCGCGCGCGGGCAGGTCGCGATCGAGCATGAACGCGATCTCCGGCTCGATGCGCACGATCGGGCCGCCCACGACGCGGTACGGCCCATCGGCTTCGCGGATCGTCGACGCGAAGATCGGCGCGACGATCACGCGATCCGGCGGCGGCAGCGCACATTTCCATCCGCCGATGGTTTCGCCGAGCAGGTCGGCGACGCGATGCTGGATCGCCAGCGCGGTGTCGACGTCCTGCGGGCGGCAGGCATCGGGCAGCAGCGGGCCGGGCACGCCGGCATGGCGGGCGGCGACGAGATGCTGGGCGGCGCCGTCCACGCGTTCGGTAGTCGTTGTCATGTCGGTTGAGTGAGGTGAAAGTGGGCCGGCAAAACGGGGCCGGACGCAGATCGAAGGTCTGATGATAGCGCCTTCGGCGCGATGCACCGAGCGTGGCGCGCGGCGCTTGGCCGCACAACGGGATTTTCGCGGAGCTTGATCGTCGTCAAGCCCGCAGCCGCACGCGCGCTGATGATGGTGACACGGCCGCGCGACGTTGCGCGGCAACTCACCCCAGCGAGGAACGCATGTACAAGAAGATCATGGTGGCCGTGGACGGCAGCGCTTCGTCGAAACAGGCGCTTGCGGAGGCATTGAAGATGGCGAAGGTGGGCGGCGGGAACGTCAGCATCGTCTACGTGGTCGACAAGTCGGTGCTGTTTACGTATGCGGGGCGCTTCGATCCGAATGCGCTCATCGAGGAAATCCGCACCGAGGGCACCCGCGTGCTGCGCGAAGCCGAACAGACGGTCGCGGCGGCCGGTGCGCAGGGCGAAGGCGAGCTCGTCGAGACGGAAAGCATCGGCGAGGACGTCGCGGAACGCCTGCAGCGTTACGTGAAGGAACACGGCATCGAGCTGGCGGTGGTCGGCACGCATGGCCGCCGCGGCTTCCGGCGCATGCTGCTCGGCAGCGTCGCCGAGCGCTTCCTGCGCGGCTCGAGCTGCCCGGTGCTGCTGATTCGCGGCGACGACGCCGACGTGTCGGCGGCCGCCGCAGCATAACGGCGCGGGGGTCGCGATGATACGTCGCCAGTCCCGCATCGTGGTTGCAGCGATCGCCGTGTTCGTATCGCTGGCCGGCATGATGGCCGTCGTGACCGGGCTGCTGTTCGACGAGACGGTCGCGCTGCGCGGCGGCGCGGCCGCGCTGATCGTCGGCGTGGCGTGCTTCGTCGTGATGCTGAACCCGGGGCCGAAGGGCGAAAGCTGACGCGCCGCGCTTCGCGCGCGTCCTGCCGCAGCATCGTTGGCGGCGGCCTCCGCTGCGCCGCCCCGCGGAGACTTTCCGCCTGCCTCATCCGGCGCGTTCGCGCCGTGCGACCCGACCGGTGTGTCCGCCGCGTCGGGTTTTGTCTATTCCGTCTGCATATTCCGCTCGAGCGCTGCGCGCTCGCCGCGACGTGCCGCACATCGCGGCGCTACGGTGCGATCCGCACTGCGTCGTCGTCGCTTCTCCTGTATGCCCGCCTTTTCTGCCCGGCTGATGCGGCGGTCCGCGCGGCCTGCACGGTACCTTCGTCACCGCATGGCGCGGCAAGGCCACGCACGGTCGGGTTCAAGCACGCTTTTCATAGGCCAAGGCGGAATTGAACGCGCAGCCTAAATCCGTCGCACTCCTTGCACTGCGGCGCGTCGATCACTCTCCGACGACGAGCGCCAGTCCACACCACGCAATCCAATCCCTTCAACTTCGTATTTCGCTCCGGCAACCGTTCGGGAGTGCGGGCTGACGCTTGTGGCCGTGGCCGGCCGGCTGAGACGACGAGCGGCGGTAGATAGCGCAGGCCCCGACACTCAGCGGCCGGTTGCAGCGGACAACACAGGTAGCAACGAGCGACGGCGGGTGGCGGTGGACAGCGCTGGCAGCGACGAGCAACGGCGAGTGGCGGCGGAGAGAGCAGGCCGTAACGAGCAGCGTCGGGCGGCGGCCGACAGCGCGGGCAGCCACGAGCAGCGTCGGCAGGCGGCGGTCAGCGCGGGAGCCACGAGCAGCGTCGGCAGGCGGCGGTCACCGCGACCAGCGGCAAGCAGCCGAGCCGCACCACCCCCATCAGCAGTCAGTACTCCTCCGCCAACCCTCAGCACTCCTCCCCCACCGATCTTCCCCCATTTCCACCGTTGCACGCCGGCGAACGATCCCTCTGATTTGTATCAAGCCGTGATATGTCCTTCTACCAGACAATCTGCCCGACCCGGACAAAACGCGTCGATCAGATGCATCTTTTACGGCCGGCATTCCACCCCTTTCAACAATCTGAGTCTGCCAAAAGACCGGAAAAACGAGATCCCCATGAGCCATTTCCTGGATAGATTGCGTTATTTCTCCACCGCCCGGCCAGGCTTTTCCAACGGGCACGGCGCCGTCACGGACGAGGACCGAAAATGGGAAGACGGCTATCGGCTGCGCTGGCAGCACGACAAGATCGTCCGTTCGACGCATGGCGTGAACTGCACGGGCTCGTGCTCGTGGAAGGTCTACGTGAAAGGCGGGATCGTCACCTGGGAAACCCAGCAGACCGACTACCCGCGCACCCGCCCGGACATGCCGAACCACGAGCCGCGCGGCTGCTCGCGCGGTGCTTCGTATTCCTGGTATCTGTATAGCGCCAACCGCCTCAAGCATCCGATGGTGCGCAGCGCGCTGGTGAAGCTGTGGCGCGAGCGCCGCCGCACGCTGGCGCCCGTCGACGCATGGCGCTCGATCGTCGAGGACGACGCGTCCCGGCGCGCGTACCAGAGCCGGCGCGGCCTCGGCGGCTTCGTGCGCGCGAGCTGGGACGAAGTCAACGAGATCGTTGCGGCCGCAAACGTCTACACGGTCGAGCGGCACGGCCCCGATCGCGTGGTCGGCTTCTCGCCGATCCCGGCGATGTCGATGGTGTCGTATGCGGCGGGCTCGCGCTATCTGTCGCTGATCGGCGGCGTGTGCCTGAGCTTCTACGACTGGTATTGCGACCTGCCGCCGGCCTCGCCGCAGACCTGGGGCGAGCAGACCGACGTGCCGGAATCGGCCGACTGGTACAACTCGACCTTCATCATGATGTGGGGCTCCAACGTCCCGCAGACCCGCACGCCCGACGCGCACTTCCTCGTCGAGGCGCGCTATCGCGGCACCAAGGTCGTGTCGGTGTTTCCCGATTACGCGGAAGGCGCGAAGTTCGGCGACCTGTGGCTGCACCCGAAGCAGGGCACCGACGCGGCGCTCGCGCTCGCGATGGGGCACGTGATCCTCAAGGAATATCACCTGGCGGGCAACAGCGACTACTTCATCGACTACTGCAAGCGCTTCACGGACATGCCGGCGCTCGTTCGGCTCGTGCCGCACGGCGACGGCTACGTGCCCGAGCGCCTCGTGCGCGCGTCCGACTTCGACGATTCGCTCGACGAGGCCGCGCATCCGGACTGGAAAACCGTGATGATCGACGACGCCAACGGCGAATTCGTCGTGCCGGTCGGCTCGGTCGGGTTCCGCTGGGGCCAGCAGGCCGACGCCGACAAGGGCAAATGGAACCTGCGCGGCGAGACGTCGAAGGGCGCGGCGCTGGCGCCGCGGCTGTCGTGCACGGCGGCGCATGACGACGTCGTCGACGTGCTGTTCCCGTACTTCGGCAACCAGCCTCACGCTCATTTCAACTCGACGCACCACGGCTCCGAACTGTCGCGCCGGATCGGCGTGCGGCGCGTCGCGACGCGCAACGGCGAGATGCTGGTCGCGACCGTCTACGACCTGTTCGTCGCGAACTACGGCCTCGACCAGGGATTGGGCGGCCGCGACGTGGCCGCGAGCTACGACGACGACATTCCGTACACGCCCGCGTGGCAGGAAGCGATCACCGGCGTGAAGCGCGCGGACGTGATCTCGGTCGCACGCCAGTTCGCGGAGAACGCGCACAAGACGCAGGGCAAGTCGATGGTGATCATCGGCGCGGGGATCAACCACTGGTTCCATATGGACATGTCGTACCGCGCGATCATCAACATGCTGATCATGTGCGGCTGCATCGGCAAGCCGGGCGGCGGCTGGTCGCATTACGTCGGGCAAGAGAAGCTGCGTCCGCAAACAGGCTGGACCGCGCTCGCGTTCGCGCTCGACTGGACCCGGCCGCCGCGGCACATGAACGCGACGTCGTTCTTCTACGCGCACACCGACCAGTGGCGCTACGACACGATGGACCCGAGCACGCTGCTGTCGCCGCTCGCCGACAAGACGCAGTTCCACGGATCGCCGATCGACTACAACGTGCGCGCGGAGCGGATGGGCTGGCTGCCGTCCGCGCCGCAGTTGGCGGTGAATCCGCTCAAGGTCGGCGCGAGTCTCGGCGATGCCGCGCCCGCGGGCGCCGAGCTCGCGCGGCAGTTGCGGAACGGCACGCTGCAAATGGCGTGCGAAGACCCGGACGCGCCCGAGAACTTCCCGCGCAACCTGTTCGTCTGGCGCTCGAACCTGCTCGGCTCGTCGGGCAAGGGCCACGAGTATTTCCTGAAGCATCTGCTCGGCACGACCAACGGCGTGCAGGGCGAGGATCTCGGCGCGACGGGCGGCGCGCGGCCGGAGGAAGTGAAGTGGCGCGCCGACGCGCCGCGCGGCAAGCTCGACCTGCTCGTCACGCTCGACTTCCGGATGTCGACCACCTGCATGTATTCCGACGTCGTGCTGCCCACGGCGACCTGGTACGAGAAGGACGACATGAACACGTCCGACATGCACCCGTTCATCCATCCGCTGTCGGCGGCGGTCGATCCAGCGTGGGAATCGAAGAGCGACTGGGAGATCTTCAAGGGCATCGCGAAGCGCTTCTCGGAGCTGTGCGACGGCCACCTCGGCGTCGAGCGCGACGTCGTGCTCGCGCCGATCGCGCACGATACGCCGGGCGAACTCGCGCAGCCGTTCGACGTGCAGGACTGGAAGCGCGGCGAATGCGAGCCGGTGCCGGGCCGCACGATGCCGGCCGTGATCGCGGTCGAGCGCGACTACCCGAACACCTACGCGCGCTTCACGTCGCTCGGCCCGCTGCTGGACAAGCTCGGCAACGGCGGCAAGGGCATCGGCTGGGACACCAGGGACGAAGTGAAGCTGCTCGGCGAGCTGAACTACAAGGTCGCCGACGGCGCCGCACGCGGGCGCCCGCGCATCGACACCGCGCTCGACGCGGCCGAGGTGATACTCGCGCTCGCGCCCGAGACCAACGGCGAAGTCGCGGTGAAGGCGTGGCGCGCGCTGTCCGGCATCACCGGCATCGACCACACGCATCTGGCCGCCGCGCGCGAGGACGAGAAGATCCGCTTCCGCGACATCCAGGCGCAGCCGCGCAAGATCATCTCGTCGCCGACGTGGAGCGGGATCGAATCCGAGCACGTGTCGTACAACGCCGGCTATGTGAACGTGCACGAGCTGGTGCCGTGGCGCACGCTGACCGGCCGTCAGCAGCTGTATCAGGACCATGCGTGGATGCGCGCGTTCGGCGAGTCGCTGTGCGTGTACAAGCCGCCGGTCGACACGGGCAGCTATGCGCACATGGTCGGCACGCGCTCGAACGGCAACCCCGAGCGCGTGCTGAACTTCCTGACGCCGCATCAGAAGTGGGGCATCCACAGCACCTACACGGACAACCTGCTGATGCTCACGCTGTCGCGCGGCGGCCCGATCGTGTGGATGTCGGAGGACGACGCGAAGGCGATCGGCGCGGTCGACAACGACTGGATCGAGTGCTTCAACTCGAACGGCGCGTTGTGCGCGCGGGCGGTCGTGAGCCAGCGGATCCCGTCGGGGATGGTGATGATGTACCACGCGCAGGAGAAGATCGTGAACACGCCGGGCTCCGAGATAACGGGCACGCGCGGCGGCATCCACAACTCGGTCACGCGCATCGCGCTGAAGCCGACGCACATGATCGGCGGCTATGCGCAGCTGTCGTACGGCTTCAATTACTACGGCACGGTCGGCTCGAATCGCGACGAGTTCCTGATCGTGCGCAAGATGAACAACATCGACTGGCTCGACGGGGAAGAACCCGTCGGCGCCACGCCGAACGTCCGCGCCGGAGAAACGTCATGAAGATACGTGCACAGATCGCGATGGTGCTGAACCTCGACAAGTGCATCGGGTGTCACACCTGCTCGGTGACCTGCAAGAACGTGTGGACCAGCCGCGAAGGGATGGAATACGCGTGGTTCAACAACGTCGAGACCAAGCCGGGCATCGGCTATCCGAAGGACTGGGAGAACCAGGACCGCTGGCGCGGCGGCTGGCAGCGCCGCGCCGACGGCCGGATCGAGCCGCGTCAGGGCGGCAAGTGGCGGCTGCTCGCGCAGATCTTCGCGAACCCGCATCTGCCCGAGATCGACGACTACTACGAGCCGTTCACGTTCGACTACGGGCATCTGCAGGAGGCCGGCCACGCGCGCGCGATGCCGGTGGCACGACCGCGCTCGCTGATCAGCGGCCAGCGCCTCGAGAAGATCGAGTGGGGGCCGAACTGGGAGGAGATTCTCGGCGGCGAGTTCGAGAAGCGCGCGAAGGACTACAACTTCGAGGCGGTCCAGAAGGAGATCTACGGGCAGTTCGAGAACACCTTCATGATGTACCTGCCGCGCCTGTGCGAACACTGCCTGAACCCGGCGTGCGTCGCGTCGTGCCCGTCGGGCTCGATCTACAAGCGCGAGGAGGACGGCATCGTGCTGATCGATCAGGACAAGTGTCGCGGCTGGCGCATGTGCGTGTCCGGATGCCCGTACAAGAAGATCTACTACAACTGGCAGAGCGGCAAGGCCGAGAAGTGCATCTTCTGCTATCCGCGCATCGAGGCCGGCCAGCCGACCGTGTGCTCGGAAACCTGTGTCGGCCGCATCCGCTATCTCGGCGTGCTGCTGTACGACGCCGACCGGATCAGCGAGGCCGCCAGCGCCGAGAGCGAGCAGGACCTGTACGAGGCGCAACTGTCGCTGTTCCTCGATCCGAACGACCCGACGGTGATCGCGCAGGCCGAGCGCGACGGCGTGCCGGCCGCGTGGCTCGACGCCGCGCGCCGTTCGCCGGCCTACAAGATGGCGATCGACTGGAAGATCGCGTTCCCGCTGCATCCGGAATACCGGACGCTGCCGATGGTCTGGTACGTGCCGCCGCTGTCGCCCATCAATGCTGCCGCGAACAGCGGCGAGCTCGGGATGAACGGCTACCTGCCCGACGTCGAATCGCTGCGCATTCCGCTGCGCTATCTGGCGAACCTGCTGACGGCCGGCGACGAGGCGCCCGTGAAGCTCGCGCTCGAACGGCTGCTGGCGATGCGCGCGTTCATGCGCGCGCGCCACGTCGACGGCGTCGACGCGCGCGGCGTGCTCGACCAGGTCGGGCTGTCGCTCGCGCAGGTCGAGGAGATGTACCGCTATCTCGCGATCGCGAACTACGAGGATCGCTTCGTGATCCCGACCACGCATCGCGAGTACGCAGAGAACGCGTACGACCTGCGCGCCTCGTGCGGCTTCTCGTTCGGCAACGGCTGTTCGGACGGCCGCTCCGAGGGGAGCCTGTTCAGTCCGAAGAAAGGCGCGAAAACCATTCCGATCAACGAGGTATCGCGATGAGCGGCGCACCCGATCCGACCTATGCGGCGTTCGCGGCGCTGCTCGACTATCCCGACGACACGCTCGTCGACGTGCTCGATTCGATCGACGGCCACCTGCGCGAGCGGGCGCAGCTGCCGAAGCGCGCGCGCACCGGCCTCGAGCGGTTTTTCGCGTACGTGCGTGCGCGCGACCTGCTCACGCTGCAGGAGAACTACGTCGCGCTGTTCGACCGCGGCCGCGCGACGTCGCTGCATCTGTTCGAGCACGTGCACGGTGAATCGCGCGACCGCGGGCAGGCGATGGTCGACCTTCTGCAGATGTACGAGCGCCACGGGCTGACGCTGAACCCCGGCGAGCTGCCCGATTATCTGCCCGTGTTCCTCGAATACCTGTCGCGCCTGCCCGCGCCCGACGCACGCACGCTGCTCGCCGAGACCGGCGACATCCTCACCGCGCTTGCCGGCCAGCTCGCGCGGCGCGGCAGCCATTACAGCTTCGTTGTCGGCGCGCTGCTGCCGCTCGCCGGCCTGGCGCCGGTCGAGCCGCCGGCCGCCGCGGACGACGACGTGGCGGCCGTGAAGCCCGGTGCGGACGACTACCGCGCGCTCGACGCGTCGTATGCGGATGAAGCCGTGCGCTTCGTCGGCGCGGCGACGCCGGCCGAGCAGACGATCCAGTTCCACGACAAGCGGCCCGCCCGCAGCGCGTGAGCGCGCGGGCCCACACTTGGGGAAACACATGAACGCTTACTTGCATCAGTTCCTGTTCGGGATCTACCCGTACATCTGTCTCGCCGTGCTGCTGGTGGGCAGCCTGATCCGCTTCGACCGCGAGCAGTACACGTGGAAAAGCGATTCGTCCCAGCTGCTGCGGCACGGCATGCTGCGGCTCGGCAGCAACCTGTTCCATTGGGGCGTGCTCGTCGTCGTGCTCGGGCACTTCGGCGGGTTTCTCGCGCCGCACTGGCTGGTGTCGCCGTTCATGTCGGCGTCCGGGCATCAGCTCGTCGCGATGGTGGCGGGCGGCGCGGCCGGCGTCGCGGGGATCGTCGGGCTGACGATCCTGATCTGGCGGCGCCTCGGCGACGCGCGCATCCGCGGCAACAGCCGCACGTCCGACATCGTGATCGTGCTGATGCTGTGGGTGCAGCTCGCGCTCGGGCTCGGCACCGTCGTGCTTTCGACGCGTCACATGGACGGCGCGATGTTCGAGCAGCTGACCGACTACGTGAAGGGCGTCGTCACGTTCCGCCCGAACGTCGCGAGCCTGCTCGTCGGCGTGCCGCTCACGTACCGGCTTCACATCCTGCTCGGCTTCACGATCTTCCTCGTGTCGCCGTTCACGCGGATGGTTCACATCTGGAGCGGGATCGCTTCGGTTGCGTACCTGATCCGCCCATACCAGCTCGTGCGCAAGCGCTGAGGAGACCCGCATGAACGACGTTCTCTGCGAAGCCGCGACCGCGCCGCTCGCCATCAACGGCGTCGCCTTCGACGCCGCCGCCATCGCGGCCGAAGCCGAACATCACGGCGATGCGCGCGATCCGCTCGATGCGGCGCGCCATGCGCTGGCCGTGCGCGAACTGCTGCGGCAGCGCGCGGTCGCGCTCGCGCTGATCGATGCGAGCGCACCGCTCGACGACGCGGCCGTCGACGCGCTGCTCGAGCGCGAGCTCACGCACGTGCCGCAGCCGGATCGCGCCGACTGCGAGCGCTATTACAGCCGGCATGCGGCGCGCTTCCGCCGCGGCGACATCGTGTACGCGAGCCACGTGCTGTTCGCGGTGACGGAGCGCGTGCCGCTCGCACCGCTGCGCGAGCGCGCGCAGGCCGCGCTCGCCGACGTGCTGGCCGCGCCCGATACGTTCGAAGCGGTCGCGCGCGCGTCGTCGAACTGCCCGTCGGCGCAGGTCGGCGGCAACCTCGGGCAACTGCTGCGCGGCGACACCGTGCCGGAGTTCGAGGCCGCGCTGTTCGACGGCGACGCACTCGGCGTGCTGCCGAAGCTCGTCAATACGCGCTTCGGCTTTCACATCGTGCGCATCGAGCGGCGCGTGCCGGGCGCCGCGGTGCCGTTCGACGAAGCCGCCGGCCAGATCGCCGAGTACCTCGCGCAATGCGTGCGTCAGCGCGCGATGCGGCAGTACGTGGCCGTACTCGCGGGCGCCGCGCGCATCGAAGGCGTCGCCTTCGACGGCGCGAGCGGTCCGCTCGTTCAATGAAACGGAGGTCGGCATATGGCCGTTCACCAAGCTAATGCCGGTCTGCCCGCCCAGGCGCAGACCGTTCCGCTGCGCGCGTGGTCGGTGTTGGCCGCCAGTACGCTCGCGTTCATGGTGTGTTTCGTCGTATGGATGATGTTCGGCGTGCTCGGCGTGCAACTGCGCGCGGACCTCGGCCTGAACAGCACCGAGTTCGGGCTGCTCACGTCCACGCCGGTGCTGACCGGCGCGCTGATGCGTCTGCCGCTCGGCACCTGGACCGACCGCTTCGGCGGGCGCATCGTGATGACGGTGCTGCTCGTCGTGTGTGCGGTGCCCGTGTATGTGGTCAGCTATGCGACGCAGCTCTGGCAGTTTCTCGTGATCGGGCTGTTTCTCGGCTGCGTCGGCGCGTCGTTCGCGGTCGGCACGCCGTACGTCGCGCGCTTCTTCCCGCCGCAGCGGCGCGGTCTGGCGATGGGCGTGTTCGGCGCCGGCACCAGCGGCGCGGCGGTCAACCTGTTCGTCACGCCGCTGCTGCTCAATGCGTATGGCTGGCGCGTCGTGCCGCGCATCTATGCGATCGCGCTGCTCGCTACCGCGGTGATCTTCTGGCTCGCGTCGGCGCCCGATCCGGGCGCGGGCAAGCGCGGCGGCTCGTTGCTCGATTCGTTCAAGGTGCTGCGCGATCCGCGCGTGTGGCGGCTGTGCCAGTACTACTCGATCGCGTTCGGCGGCTTCACCGCGCTGTCGCTGTGGATCCCGCAATACCTGAAGAACGAATACGGGATGTCGCTCGTGATGGCGTCCGCGTTCGCGGCCGGCTTCTCGCTGCCGGGCTCCGTGCTGCGCGCGCTGGGCGGCGCGCTGTCCGACCGCTTCGGCGCGCATGCGGTCACCTGGTGGGGGCTGTGGGTCGCGTGGATCAGCCTGTTCCTGCTGTCGTATCCGGCGACCGACTTCGTGATCCACACGATCGACGGCACCGCGGCGCTGAAGCTGTCGATGCCGGTGGCCGGCTTCGTCGCGCTGACCTTCGTGCTCGGTGCGGTGTTCGCGTTCGGCATGGCGTCGACCTTCAAGTACGTCGCCGACGATTTCCCGGACAACATGGGCGTCGTCACCGGCATCGTCGGGCTCGCGGGCGGCCTCGGCGGGTTCCTGCTGCCGATCCTGTTCGGCATGCTGCTCGACTTCGCGCGCGTGCGCACGACCTGCTTCATGTTGCTGTACGGGATCGTGTGGGTGTCGCTGATCCTCATTTATCTGACCGAGGTGCGGCGCACGCCCGTCACGGGCTGAGCGCCTTCGCCCGACGCGCGTGCGCGACGCCCGATACCGCGGCGGCGCGCACGCGCGCACGCCGCTGCCGTTCGGCGTTTGCCGCCGCACGCAGTTCTGTCAAACTGGCGCCGACGACCACGCGCGGCGCCAGCGCTCCTTGCTTCGATTCCGCGGCTGATGAACGCAGGCGATCGCCGCTTCTCCGACGAACCGCCCGCGCCGCTTGCATGCGATGCGCGCATCCCGGACGGGACGGGAGGGAACGACACCGCGCCGCCGACGGTCAGAACCGGTGTCCGATAACGGAGGAAGCGGATGGCATCGCATCAGGGAACCGTCGATTTCATCGTCGAGCAGAGCGCATTGGCCGGCACGGTGTCGGCGCGCAAGATGTTCGGCGAATATGGAATCTACTGTGACGGCAAGATGGTCGCGCTGGTGTGCGACGATCGCCTGTTCGTCAAGCCGACGCCTGACGGACATGCGTTTCTCGGCGCATGCGAGCAGGCGCCGCCGTATCCGTCGGCGAAGCCGCATCTCGTGGTTGCGGGCGAGCGCTGGGACGACCGCGAATGGCTGTCGACGCTGATCCGGATCACCGCCGCGCAATTGCCGATGCCGGTGAAGCGCGGTCGATAGCCGTCGATAGCGGGCGGCATATTCCATCAAACAGGCGCGGCGACATCGCGCCATCCGCTGGAGCAAATCAATGGAGACATCCGAACATCCGCAGGCGCGCCGACGCGTGCGCCGTGCGTGGGCCGCATGCATCGCGATGCTGTGCGTGGGCTGGAGCACGCTGTCGTTCGGCGCGGACGGCGCGGCCGCGCTGCTCGACCGTTATCACAGCTTGGGCGAGCAGTTGAAGCACAACGCATTCCATCGCCCGCTGTACCTCGAATCGTCGGAGGCGTCCTCATCGCTGAAGGGTGACATCTACGCGGTCGTCGACTATCCGTTCGCCGTCGTGAACGGCAAGCTGAGCGATCCGGCGCAGGGCCCGGCGAACTGGTGCGCGGTGCTGATCCTGCACCTGAACACGAAGTACTGTCATGCATCGGCCGGCAGCGGCGGGCCGGTGCTCGACGTGAACCTCGGGCGCAAGATCGAACAGAAGCTGTCGGACACCTATCGCGTGCAGTTCCGCTATCGCGTGGCGGCAGCGACGCCCGACTACTTTCAGGTCGACCTGAGCGCCGACAGCGGCCCGATGGGCACGAAGGATTACCGGATCGCGCTGGAAGCGGTGCCGGTGGGCGCGTCGCGCACGTTCCTGCACCTCACGTATGCGTACGGTTTCGGCACGGTCGGCCGGATGGCGATGAAGACCTATCTCGCGACGATCGGCAGCGACAAGGTCGGGTTCACGCCGGCGAGCGGTGCGTCGGCGGGCGAGCCGCAGTATGTCGGCGGCGTGCGCGGGCTGCTGGAGCGCAACACGATGCGCTATTACCTGGCGATCGACGCGTATCTCGCGACGCTCGACAAGCCGCTCGACCAGCGTCTCGCGCGCTGGTTCGACGCGACCGAGCAGTATCCGCAGCAGCTGCACGAAGTCGACCGTGCGGCGTATCTGCAGATGAAGGCGCAGGAGGTGCAGCGGCAGCAGGCGGCGCGGTGACGCGTGCTGTTGCCTGAGGCCGCCGCCGGCTGCTCGGCGGCGGTCGGTTCGACGCGCGGCCGACCGTGCGAATGCTGTGCCACCGCGCCCGTTCGACGCGGAACAGCGTGTAGGGCGGCTTGATCAGGTCGCCGCGCTCGTCGAACGCGATTTTCCTGGTCACACCGGCGACCCACTCCGCGTGCGCGTAGCCCGGTCCGCCGGATCGGCAACGCGCGCATCCAGTCAACATTGCCGCTGAACCGTCATGACGGTCATCCGTCGCTCACTGCGGGTAACGGGCGAACTGCCTCGCGACATCGCACGGTTCATCACCCGATCCGAGCGCAAGTGCGTACGTGCGAGCCGATTCCGAGAGACGGTAGCGCGCCGTGACGCCGACGAAGCTCACATCGAGGATCGACTTTTCGACCAGTTGCGCGATGCAGTCGAGCGCGGTCGGGCGGTCGACGTCGTCGTCGCAAACGACGGAGTACACGGAATCGAGCGTGAACGCATGGTCGAACCGTGCGATGCGAAGAACGACGGCCTGTTCGTTGTGCGTGAGCCGCTGGAAACTCCAGTCAAATGCGGCGCGCAAGGTTCGGTGTCGCGGTTGCGCCGTGCGATAACCCCCTGCGAGCAGCAGAAAGCGTTCTTCGAGACGCTGGCGCACCCCTTCGAGGCCCAGCACGGACGCACGCTCGGCGGCGAGTTCGATCGCGAGAGGCAGCCCGTCGAGGCGGCGACAGATTTCGGCGACGAGCCTGAGCTGATGCTCGTCGACTCGCACGCCGCATCGGCTTGCGCGCTCCAGGAACAGCCCGACGGCAGGCGACTGCATCAGCCCGTCGCGGCACGACTCGTCTGCCGGCAGCGCGAGCGGTTCGACGCGGAACACGGTCTCGGGCGCGATGCGAAGGCGCTCGCGGCTCGTGAGCAGCACGCGCAAGCCAGGCCATTGGCCGATCAGCCGTTCCACGACGTCCGCCACCTCGTCGACGATGTGCTCCGCATTGTCCAGTACGAGCAGGGTGCCGGCCGGCGGCGAGGGCGCCGGCTCGATCTGCGCGACGGCCGCGAGCGATCCCGCTTCCTCGAGGTCGATGAAGACGACGTCCGACGCGCCGGTAGCGATCGTGCGGTGCGCATGTTCGATGGCGAGGCAGGTCTTGCCGACGCCGCCCGGCCCCGTCAGCGTGACCACGCGGCTGCGCGCGAACTGGCCCTCGATTTCGTCGAGCGCCGCGGCGCGCCCGAGCAGCGTTCTTCTGCCCGGCAATCGATGCCGCGGCGCGGTCATTGCATCCGCATTGCGGAAGTGCGGCGCATGCCGCTCGGTCGGTACGTCGCGTGCCGGCTCGGCTGGCGGGTCGTCGAATACCTTGAGTCGATAGCCGCGCCCCGGTATGGTGTCGATCAGTTGACGATGGTCGCCGAGCGCTTTACGGACCGCGCTCAGATGCACGTGGATGTTGTTTTCTTCGACGAACACACCGGGCCATACGGTGTCCATCAGTTCGTCCTTGGACACGATGCGTCCGGCCGCCAGCACGATCACCGATAGAATGTCGAACGCGCGCGAGCCGAGCGGCACTTCGCGTCCCGCCTTGTACAGCGCACGCATGCCGAGGTTCAGTTCGAATTCCCCCAGCGCGATGACGGAATGCTCGGGGGTGCTTCGATACTGCGGCCTGGCCGGCTGTTCCATCACCGTGTTCATAAGCATCGTCCGACAAAGTGTGAATGGGTTGCACGTGCCGGCGGGGCTCGGTGCGCGTGAGTTTCGCACCGTCATCTTATGGAGCGGCGGCTTGTCGGAGCGTTGCGATACCGTTAACGTTTGTTAATGTGCGCGGCCGGATGCCGCCGAGCCGCGCTGGCAAACGGCGGCAGGCACGCCACGCGCGCCCTGATTAAAAAAATTTAATACGGGGCGGTCGCTTCATCTGTCCCGACGAGGCGATAATGAAAGGTCAGCGCGACGGTGCACTATTTCGCCCGACCTGCACACGTCGGCGGCCTTTCTGTCAGGTCGCACACGGCGCGTGACCGACGGGCCGCCAATCCAGAAATGAAAATCCTCTTGGTCGAAGACAATCAGCAGGTGGCGGGCTTTCTGAAGAAAGGCCTGCTCGAAACCGGCCACGTCGTCGATTGGGCCGACAACGGCCGCGACGGCATGGCGCTCGCGATCGGGGAATCCTACGACGCGATCGTGCTCGACCGCATGCTGCCCGGCGGTATCGACGGGCTCAAGATCGTCGCGGCGCTGCGCGCGGCGGGCAGCAAGGTACCCGTGCTGATCCTCAGCGCACTCGACGAAGTCGACGAACGGATTCGCGGGCTGAAGGCGGGCGGCGACGATTACGTCGTCAAGCCGTTTTCGTTCGGCGAAGTCGTCGCGCGGCTCGAAGCGCTCGCGCGGCGTTCGCAGGACAACGGCTTCGACACGGCGTTGAAGCTCGCCGATCTCAGCATCGATTTGCTGTCGCGCAAGGTGACGCGCGCCGGTAAGCCGATCGTCCTCAAGCCGCGCGAGTTCAAGCTGCTCGAATATCTGATGCGCCACGCGGAGCAGGTCGTCACCCGCACGATGCTGCTCGAAAACATCTGGGAATACCATTTCGATCCGCAAACGAACGTCATCGACGTGCACGTGAGCAAGCTGCGCCAGAAGATCGACACGGGCTTCGACCGCTCGCTGCTGCGGACCATCCGCAACGCGGGCTACATGCTCACTGCCGCCGACTGACCCAGAGCGTCTCGCGAGATGGGAACCATGATGCTGACGGGCTACGACGTAACGACATTGAGCGACGATGGTCAGTTCGTGCTGTCGCGCCTGACGAGCCCGGGGGCGTCGGATAGCTGGCTGACGGTCACGCTGTCGGCATCGCAGCCGCAGCCGGAAGGCCATGAGCGTCTGGAGCACGCGTATCAGTTGCGCGGCATGCTCGACGGCGCGCATGTCACGCGGCCTCACGCGCTGCTGCGCGACGAGCGCAGCGCGACGCTCGTGCTCGAGGATCCGGGCGGCAGATCGCTTCGCATGGCGCAAGCGGGGCCGTTGCCGATAGGCCGGTTCCTTACCCTTGCCGTCAACCTCGCGTCGGCGCTGCGCTCCCTGCACAGCCGCGGCCTCACGCACAACGACATCCGGCCGGGCAACATTCTGATCGACGACGCGACCCACGCCATCGCGCTCACGGGCCTCGGCCTCGTCTCCCGTGCGCCGCGCGAGCGTCCGCGCGACGGCCCGCCCGCGATCGCCGTCGAAGCGCTCCCGTATCTGTCGCCCGAACGCACCGGGCTGATGAACCGCTGGTCCGACTCGCGTGCCGATCTGTACTCGCTCGGCGTCGTGTTGTACGAAATGATGACGGGGAAGCTGCCGTATCGGGCCGCTTCGGCGGCCGAGTGGCTGCATTGCCATACGGCGCAAGTGCCCATTCCGGTGGCCGAATGCATCGGCGGCGTGCCCGCGCAACTGAGCGCGATCGTTGCACGCCTGCTGTCGAAGGACGCGGCGCAGCGCTATCAGACCGCAGCAGGGCTCGAACACGATCTGCGGCGCTGTCTCGACGCATGGCGCACATCGGGCGACGTCGAGGCGTTCGCGCCGGGCGCCGCCGATGCGCCCGATCAGCTGCAACGGCCGTTTCGTCTCTATGGACGCCAGAAGCAGCAGCACAAGCTCGAAGCCGCGCTGGAGCGCGTCGTGCAAAGCGGCGAGCCTGGCGTGGCGTTGGTGTCGGGTTATTCGGGCATCGGCAAATCGACGCTCGTGAGCGGGTTGCGCATGACGCCTGCCGCGTCGCGCGGATGGTTCGCGTCGGGCAAGTTCGAACGCTACAAGCGCGACATTCCTTACGCCACGCTCGCGCAGGCGTTCCGGACGCTGATCCGCGAGCTGATCGACGACGGCATGCGCACGCACGCGGACCTGCGCCAGCGCCTGCACGATGCGCTCGGCGCGAACGGCCAGCTGATCGTCGAGCTGATTCCCGAGCTGGAGGCGCTCGTCGGGCCACAGCCGCCCGTGCCCGAACTCGCGCCGCAGGAAGCACGCATGCGCTTTCTCGCCGTGTTTACGCGTTTCATCGCGGCGTTCCCGTGCGACGGCCAGCCGCTCGTGCTGTTTCTCGACGACCTGCAATGGAGCGACGCGGGCACGTTCAGCGTGCTCGAACAGCTGTGCGGGCCGGGCGCGCGCAACGTGTTCGTGGTCGGCGCGTATCGCGACAACGAAGTGGGCGTCGCGCATCCGCTCAGACGCACAGTCGATCTCATCCGGCAGACGGGCACGCGCGTCGACGAAATCATGCTGACGCCGCTGCAGCCTGACGACGTGGCGCATCTGATCGGCGACGCCCTCACGACCACGCGGCCCGAACTGGAGGGCCTGAGCCGTCTCGTGTTCGAACGCACGGGCGGCAATCCGTTCTACGTCGTGCAGTTTCTGCAATTTCTCGCCGACGAGCGCTTCCTCGCGTTCGATCGCGACTGCCGCATCTGGACGTGGGACAACGAAAGGCTGCGCGAAGCGCGTTTCGCGGACACCATCGTCGATCTGATGGTCGGCAAGATCGAACGGTTGCCGCGCGGCACGCAGGCGTTGCTCGAACAGTTCGCGTGTCTGGGCGGCCGCGCGACGTCGCCGCTGCTCGCGCGCATCAGCGGCCTGGACGAGGCGCAGGTGGCCACGACCCTCGCCGACGGCGTCGAGGCCGGCCTGCTGTACCGCAGCCGCGAAGGCTATGCGTTCGTGCACGACCGCGTGCACGAGGCAGCGTATGAACTGATCCCGCCGCAGCTGCGTGCGCAGGCCCATCTGCGGATCGGCCGGATTCTCGCCGCGCAGCCGGCTGCGGACGAAGCGCGCAGCATCTTCGAGATCGTCAACCAGTACAACCGCGTCATTCCTCTACTCGACGATCCCGCCGAACGCGCGCGCGTGGTGGACTTCAATCTCGAGGCGGGGCAGCGCGCACGCGCGTCGGCGGCGTACGGCTCGGCGCTCGCGTACCTGTCGACGGGCAGCGAACTGCTCGGCGAAGCAGGCTGGGACGCGGACTATGCCCGCAAATTCCAGCTGGAATGCCAGCTCGCCGAATGCGAGTTTCTGACGGGGGCCATGGACAGCAGCGAGCGGCGGCTGGCGATGCTCGACACGCGCGCACACACGCTGGCCGACCGCGCGGCCGTTACGTTTCTGCGCGTCACGCTGTACACGGCGCTCGATCGGATGAACCTCGCGGTGCAGACGTGCCTCGACTATCTGCGGCACGTCGGCATCGACTGGAATCCGCATCCGGGCCGCGCCGCGGCGCGCGCAGAATACGACACGCTGTTGCAGGGCATCGGCGGCGCGCCGATCGACACGCTCGTCGATCTGCCCTTGCTCGACGATGCCGGACTCGCCGCGACGATGAACGTGCTGACGGCCGTGTTGCCGCCCGCGTTCTTCAGCGATGAAAACCTCGTGTGCCTCGTGCTGTGCCGGATGGCGAACCTGAGCCTGCTGTACGGCAACAGCGATGCGTCGTCGCTCGGCTATGCGTATCTCGGCATGGTCGCGGGTCCGCTGTTCGACGACTACGACGCGGGCTACCGCTTCGGCCAGCTCGGCCTCGCGCTCGTGGACAAGCGCGGGCTGGACCGTTTCAAGGCGCGTGTCTACATGTGCTTCGCGTATCACGTGACGCCGTGGACGCGGCCGATCCGCACCGGTTTGCCCTTGCTGCGCCGCGCGTTCGAAGTCGCGAGCGAAGGCGGCGACCTGACCTACATCGGCTTCAGCAGCTGCTGCACGGTCACGACGCTGATCGCCGCGGGCGAGCCGCTCGCGGAAGTCGAGCAGGAAGCGCAGCGTCGTCTGCAGATCGTTCAGGCCGCGAAGTTCGGCCTCATCGTCGACATCATCACCGCGCAGCTCGCGCTGATTCATTCGTTGCGCGGCAACCTCGACGCGCATGACGCGCTTCCCGATCGCTTCGACGATGCCGCATTCGAGCAGCGCCTCGACGGCGATCCGAGTCTCGCGATCGCGGCGTGCTGGTACTGGATCCGCAAGCTGCAGGCGCGCTATCTGGCCGGCGATATCGACGGCGCGATGCATGCGGACAGTAAGGCGTCGCCGTTGCTGTGGACATCGTCGGGTCATTTCGAAATCGCCGAGTATCAGTTCTTTGCGGGGCTCGCGCGCGCAAGCTGGCACGACGGCGCGCCGGAAACCGCCCGGGCCGGGAATCTGGACAAGCTCGCCGCGCATCAGCGGCAGCTGGCGCTGTGGGCCGAGCACTGCCCGAGCAACTTCAGCAGCCGCGCGGCATTGATGAGCGGCGAAATCGCGCGCATCGCGGGCCGCGAGTTCGAAGCGATGAACCGCTACGAAGACGCGATCCGGCTCGCGCGCAAGCATGATTTCCCGCACGACGAAGCGCTCGCGCAGGAGATTGCCGCGAAGTTCTATCTGGCGCGCGGCTTTACGACGACGGCCGCCGCGTATGTCCGCAACGCGCGCCGCGCGTGGTTGCGCTGGGGCGCGATCGCGCGCGTGAAGTCGCTCGACCGGCGTTATGCCGAGCTGCTGCGCGAGCTCGTCGAGCAGGCGCCGGCGCCCGGCGTCGTCGCCGAACAACTCGACGTCGATACCGTGGTGAAGGCGTCGCAGGCGATCTCCGGCGAACTGGTTCCCGAGCGTCTGATGCGCACGCTGATGACGATCATGCTCGAACACGCGGGCGCGCGGCGCGCGCTGCTCGTGCTGCCGCGCGCCGACGCGTTGTGGATCGAAGCGACCGCGGTGGCGGGGCGCGAAGGACCGGAAGTGCACTTCGACAGCAGACCGGTGAATGCGCAGGATCTGTCGAGCGCCGTGCTGCTCGAAAGCATTCGCACGCAGCGCGCGTTGCTGATCGACGATGCGATCTGCGACCAGACCTGGTCGTCCGACGAGCATTTCGCCGCGCAGCATTCGCGTTCGGTGCTGTCGCTGCCGCTCGTCAAGCAGTCGAAGCTGATCGGCGTGCTGTATCTGGAGAACGAACTCGCGCCGGGCGTGTTCACGCCCGCGCGTCTCGCCGTGCTCAGGCTGCTTGCGTCACAGGCGGCCGTGTCGCTCGAAAATGCGTCGCTCGAAGAGAAGCATGCGTTGCTCGCCGAGAAAGACGCGCTGCTGCATGAAGTGCATCATCGCGTGAAGAACAATCTGCAATTGATCAGCAGCCTGCTGAATCTTCAGGCGGAGCGCGTGACGGACAAGGCGGTGGCCGAACTGTTCGCCGACAGCCGCAACCGCGTACGCTCGATGGCGATGGTGCACGAGAACCTCTATCGCGCGGGCAACTTCGCGCGCATCGCGATGACGGCGCACGTGAAGACCTTATGCGGTCATCTGGCGCGCGTCTACGACATGGGGCGGCTGGGCGTCGACCTGCAGATCGACGTCGACGACATTCAGCTCGACATGAACCGCGCCGTGTCGTGCGGTCTCGTCATCAACGAACTGGTGTCGAATGCGCTCAAGCATGCGTTCCCGGATCAGCGCGGCGGCGTGCTCAAGGTCGAACTCAAGGCGATCGACGACCGGCGCTGCGCGTTGATCGTCGCCGACGACGGCGTCGGCCTCGCGCCCGGCTTTTCGTTCGAACGCGATGAAACGCTCGGCTTGCGCCTCGTTCACGACCTCGTGCTGCAATTGCGCGGCCGCATCGATATCGCGCAGCAGCACGGCACCACTTTCACCATTCAATTCAATGCAGCAGAACGTTGACGGCCACACGACATGACCAGCGCGCAAATCTTGATCGTCGAGGATGACCGCATCGTCGCGCGCGACATCGCGCAACAGATGAGCCGCGCGGGCTATGTCGTGGTCGGCAGCACGGGCAGCGGCGAAGACGCGCTCGCGCTGGTCGAAACGCTGGCCGCAGACAGCAAGCCGGATCTGGTGCTGATGGACGTGCGGCTCGAGGGCGAACTGGACGGCATCGACACCGCGCGGCGTATCCGCGAAGCGCGCGACATTCCCGTCGTATTTCTCACCGCCTATGCGGACGAAGAGACGATCCGCCGCGCGACGGCAGCGGAACCGTACGGCTACGTGCTCAAGCCCTTCGACGACATGCAGTTGCGTACCGTCGTCGAAATGGCGCTTTACAAGCACGGCGCCGAGCGGCGTTTGCGCGAGAGCGAGCAGCGCTATGCGATCACGCTGTCGAGTATCGGCGACGGCGTGCTGTCGACCGATGTGGACGGCTTCGTCACCTTCGTCAATCTCGCCGGCGAAGCGCTGACGGGGTGGTCGCGCAGCGAAGCGACGGGACGGCGGCTGAGCGAGGTCTTCAGTCTGCACGACGAGAACACCCACGCGCCGATCGAGGATCCGATGGCCGCCGTGCTGCAAACCGGGAGCGACGGCGGGCTGCCCGCGCGCACCATTCTGCGCGCGCGCGGCGGCAGCGACCTGCCGGTCGAATGCACGGGCACGCCGATGACGGACGAACGCGGCGTACGGCAGGGCATCGTGATCGTGTTTCGCGACGTGACGCAAAAGCGCCGCGCGCAGGAGGCGGAGATTCTTCGCGAGACCAATGCGCGACTCGAAATGGCGATGTACGGCTCGAATGTCGGCGTGTGGGAAATCGACATGCCCGAAGGCGATCACAAGCGCGGCTTCGCTCGCTATTCGAACATCTACGAGTGGCTAGGCTTCGACACGCCGCAGGCGCGCCTCGATTACGAAGCGTATATGAGCGTGCTGCATCCCGATCATCGCGACAGCACGGATCGCGCGGTCGCGTCGTTCCTCGAAAGCGGCGATGGCCTGTTCGAGCTGGAGAACCGGCTGCGGCATCGCGACGGCAGCGACCGCTGGGTGCTGGTGCGCGGCACCGCGCGCCGCGACGCGACGGGCAAGCCGGTGCGCTTCGTCGGCAGTCTGGTCGACATCACGGAACTGAAGATGACCGAGCAGGCGCTGCGCGCGAGCGAGGAGCGCTTTCGCGGCACCTTCGAAAACGCCGCGGTCGGCGTCGCGCATTGCGATCTCGATGGGCGCTTTCTGCGTGTGAATCAACGGTCGGGCGAGATCGTCGGCTGGCCGCGCGACGCGTTGCAGCAGCGACGGCTGCACGAGCTGATTCATGCCGATTTCAGCGTGGCGAGCACCGAGCGGTTCCGCCTGCTGACGGAAGGCAGGCTCAAGCATTATTCGGAGGAAGTGCCGCTCGTCAGGTTCGACGGGGAGCGCGTGTGGGTCACGCTGTCGGTTGCGCTTCAGCACGACGCGTCCGGGCAGACGGCGCACGTCATCGTCATCATTCAGGACATCTCCGAGCGCAAGGCGCTGGAAGAAACGGTGCGCGTCGCGAAGGATGCGGCGGAAGCGGCCAGCCGCGCGAAGGACCAGTTCCTCGCCAACATCAGCCATGAGCTGCGCACGCCGCTCAACGGCATTCTCGGCTATGCGCAGATACTCCAGCGTGACGCGCGGCTCGACACGCGCCAGCTGGCGAGCGTCGGCGTGATCGAGCAGAGCGGGCAGCATCTGCTGACGCTGATCAACGATATTCTCGACTTCGCGCGTCTGGGCGCCGGCAAGCTGGAACTGCAGGTCGGCGAAGTGTCGCTGCGCGGGTTTCTCGAGACGATCGCGGAAATCGTCGCCGTGCGCGCGCAGCAAAAGCGCCTCGTGCTGAACTATGTGGCCGCGCCCGATCTGCCCGCCGTGGTCCGTGTCGATGAGCGCCGGCTTCGCCAGGTGCTGCTCAATCTGCTCGCGAATGCCGTCCAGTTCACCGACCACGGCGAGGTCACGCTGTCGGTCAGCCGGGGCGCGGCCGGGCGCCTGCGCTTCGAGGTGCGCGATACCGGTATCGGCGTGAGCGCCGACCGGCTGGAAGCGATCTTTCAGCCGTTCGAACAGGCGGGCGATCACACGCGGCGCGGCGGCGGCGCGGGCCTGGGTCTCGCGATCAGCCGGCAACTCGTGCGCATGATGGGCGGCGAGATCGAAGTCACGAGTTCGGCCGGCGAGGGCAGCGTGTTCGGTTTTGAACTGGATGCGCCCGCGTCGGCGGCGGGGCCGTGCGAGCGCATACCGCGTCTCCAGGCGGACCGCCTCGACGGCGCGCGCCGCGTCATTCTGGTGGTCGACGATGTCCCCGCGAACCGCGCGCTTCTGGCGGAAGTGCTGGGGCAGGCGGGCTTTCGGGTGATCGAAAGCAGCGATGGGCGCGATGCGCTCGACAAGGCTGCAGCGTGCGCGCCCGACCTGATCGTTCTCGACACGGTGATGCCCTTGATGGGCGGCATAGAGACGCTGCACCATCTGCGCCGCTCGCACACACTGGGCGCGACGCCCGTGATCGTCGTATCCGCCGACGCCTCCGAACAGAACGCACGCGCGAACATCGACGCGGGCGCAAACGTGTTTCTGGAAAAGCCGCTCAATCTCGACCGCCTGTTGGGCTCGATCGCGATGCTGCTCGGCCTGGCGACCCAACAGGGCGCCGGCCCGGCCTGCGAAGCTGACCGGCCGATGATCATTCCGCCGCGCGAGGACATGGCGGCGCTGCACCGCTATGCGCTGCTCGGCTCGATGCGCGACATCAGCCGGCACGCCGATCGTCTTGCGAGTTCGCATGAAAAGTATGAACCGTTCGCCGCGCGTTTGCGGCACCTTGCCATGACCTACGAATCGCAGGCCCTGCTTTCGTTGATCGAACATCATCTGAACAGCGAAGGGAGTTGACGATGCGAGAGCACAACATGGACGCGCCCGTCGTGCTCGTGGTCGACGACACGGCAGCGAATCTCGGGCTCGTCGTCGATACGCTGGAAGCCGAAGGGATGCGCGTGGCCGTCGCGCGCGACGGCCACGAAGCGCTGCGCCGCGCCGAACTGGTCAAGCCTGACCTGATCCTGCTCGACGTGATGATGCCTGGCCTCGACGGCTTCCAGACCTGTCGCGCGCTCAAGGACAATCCGGTCACACGGGATATCCCCGTGATCTTCATGACGTCGCTGACGCAGACCGAGGACAAGATCACGGGCTTCCGCGTCGGCGCGATGGACTTCGTGACCAAGCCGCTGCAAATGGAAGAAGTGGCCGTGCGCGTGCAGACGCATCTGCAGCTGCATGCATTGCAACGCTTGCAGCAGGAACAGAACGCGAGGCTCGAAGAAGAGGTGAGGACGCGCATCCAGGCGCAGGACGCGTTGATCGAAGTGCTGAACGGTGTTCGCAATGTGTCGAACGCGATTGCGCACGATCTGCGCACGCCGCTCACCGAACTGCGTTCGAGACTCGAGGTGCTGCTGCTCGGGTTGCGCAAGAAGGGCGACGAAGACACGCTGGGCCAGCTCGAAGTCGCGATGACCGACGTGGACCGCGTGATCGGCATTTTCAATGCGCTGCTGCGTCTCGCCGAGATCGATGCGGGCGTGCGGCGCTCGGGTTTCGTCAAAAGCGACGTCGTGACCATCCTGTCGGATGCCGTCGAGTTCTATCAGCCGGTCGCGGAGTTGCGCGGCATTTCGCTGACGCTGTTGCTGTGCTCGGAAACCGAGGTGCTGGCCGAGGTCGACCCGTTGCTGCTCGCGCAAGCGATCGGCAATCTGATCGACAACGCGCTGAAGTATGCGCAGGACAACGGCGAGGTCGAGGTGTCGCTGTGTGAGCGCGACGATCGGATCGAGGTCACGGTGTCGGATGACGGGCCCGGTATTCCGTTTGCCGAACGGTCCAAGGTGACGGAGCGCTTCTATCGCGGCGACCGAAGCCGGGGAACGCCGGGCGTCGGGCTCGGGCTTGCGCTCGTCAAAGCGGTGGCGACGCTGCACCATGGTTTTCTGGAGTTCGCCGACAACGAGCCGGGCCTTGCAGCCACCATGACGATACTCCGGTTCAGCTGAACGGCTGCGGCTCGCGGCATATCAGAATCACACGAAGCGTCGGCAGTCGTTGCGACTGCCTTCTCCATTGCGTCGCCTGAATGCGGCGACGGTCTTGAAGTCCGGCGCATGCCGGCCAGTCAAACCCCATCAGTTCAAGATCGCGCTGGCACGGTCGCGCCAGGCGACGGCTCGGCTGCACGCGATCGAGGCAGCCGCGACGTCGATCTGGAGCAGCACGGTCGGGTGATAGGGCGGCCGGCGCTCGCAGGCGTTGCCCCTTCGAATCCCAGGGAAGCCGGCTCCGGTTCTTCGACGAACGGGCTCGCTCCGGAAGCAATGCTAAGGTCGCCTGCCCAAATTCGCCGGTTGCACCGGACATTGTCGGACGCCTCCGGTGTATTGCACGCCAGACCAGCCGAGCGACTCATGGTTAGGACTCGCACGCTAGTGATTTGCGCGCGCACCCAGGAATGACGTGGCCCGCCGGATGAATCAGGTTCTCCAGAACCCTGACGCAAACGATTGGGACGATAGAGGCGCTCAAGGATGGTTGCGAAGCACCCGTTAAAGCAACAAGCAGCGGGGAACTCGATGACGGCCGAGCATCCCGGCAGAGGCTTCGAAACTGAATCGATGGGGGTATGAAACATGAGTTCCAAACGAATGACTGTCCGTACGAAGCTCACGGCGACCTTCAGCCTGCTGGCGGCGCTGGTGCTGGTGGTATCGGGTCTCGCGCTGAACGCGTTGAACGAGGCGAACAATCGTTTTTCCGGATTCGTCAGTGGAATCAACGGTCGCGCCCAGATGGCTGCGTCCGTCCGTACCGCCGTCGACGATCGCGCGATGGCCGTACGCAACCTCGTCCTGGTCACCGCGCCTGCGGACGTCGAGATCGAAAAAAATGCCGTCAGCGACGCCGAGCGGAGAGTCGAAGCCAACCTGACGAAATTCAAGGCGATGGTGGCCAGCGCGCCCGACATGAGCGAGCGGGAGCGCAGCCTGGCGGCTGAAATTCCACGCATCGAATCGCTTTATCGCCCGGTGGCGCTGGAGATCGACAGGCTTGCCGTGAGCAATCAGCGCGACGCGGCCATCGCCGAAATCGACACCAAATGCCGGCCGCTGCTTTCTACCCTGATCAAGGCCTCCAACGACTATGCGGCCTTTGCCAATGAACGTGCGGCCGAGATGGTCAGGCAGTCCGAGGATCAATTCTCGAACCAGCGCATGCTTTTGATCGGTATCTGTCTGGCTGCGGTCGCGATGGCGATGATGGCCGGCGTTCTGATTACGCGGGGCCTGCTGCGTGCGCTCGGCGCCGAGCCGGCCGCACTGGGCGAAGTGACACAGCGTGTGGCCGCCGGCGATCTCAGTGTGGTGGTGGGGGCGAAGGACGCGCCTGCGGGGAGCGTGCTTGCCGCAATGGGTGCGATGCAGGCCAGCCTCGTGAAGCTGATCGGGCAGGTCCGGACCTCGGCAGACAATATCGCCACCGGGTCGAGCCAGATTGCTTCGGGCAACCAGGACCTGTCGTCGCGCACGGAGCAGCAGGCGTCGTCGCTGCAGGAGACTGCGTCGAGCATGGAGGAACTCACGTCCACGGTGAAGCAGAACGCGGAGAATGCACAGCAGGCGAGCGCGCTGGCTGCCAACGCATCGGAAGTTGCACAGAAAGGCAGCACCGTGGTCGGGCAGGTCGTGGAAACGATGACCGACATCAGCCAGAGCTCGACGAAAGTCGCGGATATCACCGGGATCATCGAAGGCATTGCGTTCCAGACCAACATCCTGGCGCTCAACGCCGCGGTGGAAGCGGCGCGCGCCGGTGAGCAGGGCCGTGGCTTCGCGGTGGTCGCGAGCGAAGTCAGAAGTCTCGCCCAGCGCTCGTCGAGCGCGGCAAAGGAGATCAAGGACCTGATCAATGCCTCGGTGCAGAAGATTCAGGACGGTTCGGCGCTCGCCGGTGAAGCCGGCAAAACGATGGCCGAAGTGACGCAGGCGGTGGCTCGCGTGACCGACATCATGGGCGAGATCGCAGCGGCTTCGGGCGAGCAGAGCCGGGGGATCGAACAGGTCAACCAGGCGATCACGCAGATGGACGAGGTCACGCAGCAGAACGCGGCGCTGGTGGAAGAAGCGGCGGCGGCTTCGACATCGCTGGAAGATCAGGGCCGTCAGCTGAGCGAAGCGGTGGCCTTCTTCCGCGTCGACGGCACACGCGCGAGCCAGCCGGTTCCGGCTGCGCCGAAGCCGGCACGGCGTCCGGCTTCCCGGGCCACGGCAGGCAAGACCACGGCGCCCGTGGCCCGACCCTCCGCGCCGGCAGTTGCTACCCCTGGCGCGACTGAAGACTGGCACACGTTCTGAACAGACCGTCACCGATCGACAACTGGAGAAAGATTCATGAACGCAGTACTTGAAGATCCGCACACGAAGGGCACGCGCGGACAGGCCGCCGTGCGAGACACGCAGGAGTTCGTGACGTTCCGGCTGGGTGCCGAGGAATACGGCATCGACATCCAGCGAGTGCAGGAGATCCGCTCCTACGAAACCCCGACGCACATCGCCAACGCACCGGCGTTCGTCAAGGGCGTGATCAACCTGCGCGACGTGATCGTGCCCATCGTGGATCTGCGGCTGAAGTTCGCGCTGGAATCCGCCGAGTACAACGACGCGACGGTCGTCATCGTCCTGAACGTCGCGCGACGGACGGTGGGCATCGTCGTGGACGCGGTGAGCGATGTCCTGGCCCTGGCGCCGGCCGATCGCCGGCCTGCGCCCGAATTCGGGGTGATGGGCGACGCCGGGTTCATCACCGACCTCGGCTCGGTCTCGGACGAGGACGGTGACCGGATGTTGATCCTGCTCGACATTGAACGGCTCATCGAGACTGTCGACGTCGGCCGGCTCGCCTGACGCGGGCTCCGTCCATCCATTCATTTTTCGACCGGACGGCCGGACGCGCGAAGCGGCGCATCGCGCGCCGCCCGCAACAAAAAAAATGGCGCCGCAGGCATCGAGCCCGCGGCGCCATCGGATCTCGCTGCGGCAGGTGCAACCCGCCGCAGCTCGACCGCGTGCTTACATCTGCACGGTATCGGCGACTTCCTTGAAGTCTTCGATCTGGTCGAAGTTCATGTACTTGTAGATCTTGTCGCCGTTCGCGTTGAGCACGCCGATGTCGGCCATGTACTCTTCCTTGGTCGGGATCCGGCCCAGACGCGAGCAGATCGCAGCCAGTTCCGCCGAGCCGAGGTACACGTTCGTGTTCTTGCCCAGACGGTTCGGGAAGTTGCGGGTCGACGTCGACATCACCGTCGCGCCTTCGCGCACCTGTGCCTGGTTGCCCATGCACAGCGAGCAGCCCGGCATTTCGGTGCGGGCGCCGGCCGTGCCGAACACGCCGTAGTGACCTTCTTCCGTCAACTGCTTCTGGTCCATCTTGGTCGGCGGCGCGACCCACAGCTTGACCGGAATGTCGCGCTTGCCTTCGAGCAGCTTCGACGCGGCACGGAAGTGACCGATGTTGGTCATGCACGAGCCGATGAACACTTCGTCGATCTTCGCGCCGGCGACTTCGGACAGCGTCTTCACGTCGTCCGGGTCGTTCGGGCACGCGACGATCGGCTCATGGACGTCGGCGAGATCGATCTCGATGACGGCCGCGTATTCGGCGTCGGCGTCCGGCGACAGCAGCTTCGGATCGGCCAGCCACTGCTCCATCGCCGCGATGCGGCGCTGCAGGCTGCGCGCGTCCTGGTAGCCCTGCGCGATCATCCACTTCAGCAGCGTGATGTTGCTGTGCAGATACTCGATGATCGGTTCCTTGTTCAGGCGCACCGTGCAACCGGCAGCCGAACGTTCGGCCGATGCGTCCGACAGCTCGAATGCTTGCTCGACCTTCAGGTCCGGCAGGCCTTCGATTTCGAGGATGCGGCCCGAGAAGATGTTCTTCTTGCCTTGCTTCGCGACCGTCAGCATGCCCTGCTTGATCGCGTACAGCGGAATCGCGTTGACGAGGTCACGCAGCGTGACGCCCGGCTGCATCTTGCCCTTGAAGCGGACCAGCACCGATTCCGGCATGTCGAGCGGCATCGTGCCGGTGGCGGCCGCGAATGCGACGAGGCCCGAGCCTGCCGGGAAGCTGATGCCGATCGGGAAGCGCGTGTGCGAGTCGCCGCCGGTGCCGACGGTGTCGGGCAGCAGCATGCGGTTCAGCCACGAGTGGATCACGCCGTCGCCCGGACGCAGCGCGATACCGCCGCGCGTGCTGATGAAGTTCGGCAGCGTCTGGTGCGTCTTCACGTCGACCGGCTTCGGATAGGCGGCGGTGTGGCAGAACGACTGCATCACGAGGTCGGCCGAGAAGCCGAGGCACGCGAGGTCCTTCAGTTCGTCGCGGGTCATCGGGCCCGTCGTGTCCTGCGAGCCCACCGACGTCATCTTCGGTTCGCAGTACGTGCCCGGACGCACGCCCCGGCCTTCCGGCAGGCCGCATGCGCGACCGACCATCTTCTGCGCGAGCGTGAAGCCCTTGCCGGTGTCGGCCGGCTGATGCGGCAGGCGGAACAGCGTCGACGGCTGCAGGCCCAACGCTTCACGCGCCTTCGCGGTCAGGCCGCGGCCGATGATCAGCGGAATGCGGCCGCCGGCGCGCACTTCGTCGAACAGCACATCGGACTTCACCTGGAATTCGGCGATGACCTTGCCGTCCTTCAGCGCCTTGCCTTCGTACGGGCGCAGTTCGACCACGTCGCCCATGTTCATCTGCGACACGTCGAGTTCGATCGGCAGCGCGCCGGCGTCTTCCATCGTGTTGTAGAAGATCGGAGCGATCTTGCCGCCGAGGCACACGCCGCCGAAACGCTTGTTCGGCACGAACGGGATGTCCTGGCCGGTGAACCACAGCACCGAGTTGGTCGCCGACTTGCGCGACGAGCCCGTGCCGACCACGTCGCCGACGTACGCGACCAGGTGGCCCTTTTCCTTCAGCGATTCGATGAACTTGACCGGGCCGCGCTTGCCGTCTTCTTCCGGCGTGATGCCCGGGCGTGCGTTCTTCAGCATCGCCAGCGCGTGCATCGGGATGTCCGGGCGGGTGGTGGCGTCCGGCGCCGGCGACAGATCGTCGGTGTTGGTTTCGCCCGTGACCTTGAACACGGTGATGGTCAGGCTTTCCGGCACTTCCGGACGGCTCGTGAACCATTCGGCGTCGGCCCAGCTCTGCAGCACGGCCTTCGCGTGGGCGTTGCCCTTGTCGGCGAGTTCCTTCACGTCATGGAACTGGTCGAACATCAGCAGGGTTTTCTTCAGCGCGTCGGCCGCGACGGACGCGACGGCTTCATCGGACAGCAGCTCGATCAGCGGCTGGATGTTGTAGCCGCCGAGCATGGTGCCGAGCAGCTCGGTCGCGCGTTCGCGCGAGATCAGCGGGCAGGCCGTCTCGCCTTTCGCGACGGCGGCCAGGAAGCCGGCCTTCACGCGCGCGGCTTCGTCGACGCCGGCCGGCACGCGATGGGTGATCAGGTCGAGCAGCGTCTGCTCTTCGCCGGCAGGCGGGTTCGTCAGCAATTCCACCAGTTCGGCGGTTTGCTGAGCCGTCAGCGGCAGGGGAGGGATACCGAGCGCGGCGCGGGCGGCCACGTGAGCACGAAAGTTTTCAAGCATGGGGGGACCTGCTGAGATTGCGTTTCAGGGGAAGGGCTTTCCAGGTACGCCGGGGCTGCTATTCCGGATACTGCGTCAATGCTTGGACGCGATTGTAGTCGCAATGTGGTCAAGCGTCAAATGTCTTATGTCTTATATAAGAGTTGGTTGCCGCGGCAGCGGTTGGCGCGTCGCGTCTTCGCCGCGATGCGGCAACGCATCGGTGCGCACGAAGGCGGCGGCCGGCGCGGGCCGGCCGTGCGGCGAGCCGGCCGTGCGTGCGGATGAGCGGACGAATCTGGTGGAAAAGCGTCGCCGCCGCTGCCAAAATGACGCCCCCGTGGCGAACGGCCGCGCCGGGCGCGCGTGCCGCCGGCCCGGCGTCCGGATCGCTGCGGGCCTACCTGAAAGGTGATCGTTGTGAAGTTGTCGTTTGAGGTCATGGAGGCGCTCGATGCCATCGACCGCACGGGCACGTTCGCGGAAGCGGCCGTGCTGCTCCATCGCGTGCCGTCCGCGTTGACTTATCTGGTGCAGAAGACCGAGAGCGAGCTCGGCGTCACGCTGTTCGATCGCAGCGGGCGGCGCGCGCAGCTGACCGACGCGGGCCGTCTGCTGGTCGACGACGGCCGCCGCCTGCTGCGCGCCGGGCGCGAGCTGGAGGACCGGATCCGCGGCGTCCATGCCGGATGGGAGGCGGAGCTGCGCCTGTGCGTCGACGAAATCCTGCCGCTCGCGTCGTTGTGGCCCCACGTGCGCGCGTTCTACGCGCTGCAGATGACGACGCGGCTGCGTTTCTCGACCGAAGTGCTCGGTGGCGTGTGGGACGCGCTCGTGTCCGGGCGTGCCGATATCGCGATCGGCGCAGCCGGGGAGCCGCCGCACGCGCCGAACATCGCCGCAAGACCGATCGGCGTGTTGCGCCACGTGTTCGTCGTCGCGCCGCAGCATCCGCTGGCCGCGGTCGACGCACCGCTCGACAGCGGCGTCATTTCGGGCCATCGCGGCGTGGTGATCAGCGACACGTCGCGCGACCTCGAACCGAAGTCGGTGGCCGTCCACGACGGGCAGCCGGTCATCGTCGTGCCGACGCTGGCCGCCAAGCTCGAGCTGCTGTGCGAAGGCCTCGCGGTCGGCATGCTGCCGGCGCCCGTCGCCGAGGAGCCGATTCGTCAGGGCAAGCTCGTCGAGCGGCGGCTGACGGGCGTGCGCGAGCATACGAACTGCTATCTCGGCTGGCGGGAGGACAAGGCCGGGCGCGCATTGAGCTGGTGGCTCGAGCAACTCGACGAGGTCGACCTGGTCGCGGCGCTGTTCGGCGCACGCAGCGCCGCCGCGTGACGCCCGGCCGCACCCGGCGATCGTGTGGCAGCGGCAGCGGCAGCGCTGCGCCGCAGGCGGTCCGACGGTCCGGCCGTCACGCGGCAGCGCTACATTTCGCCGCGCCGCCCTGTAAATGTCGCCACGGGGCTCAATTCTTGTCCGAACCTGTCGTTAACCCGGAATGGCCGCTCTCGATGGGGCCGCACGCCGGCGTATGGATGTGCTGAACGATGGAATGGCCAACGCGCCGCGCAAAAGTGTCGCGCTCGTCGCGACGGCGACCGGTCGGCCGGTCGCCTTCAAGGCCGTTGAGCAGGCAACCGTTCGGCGCAAATGCAATCACATCTTGCCTGCCGTTGCAGGCGAGCCCGCAGGGTGCCCGATCGAAGTGCGCCGGCGAGGACTTTTCGTGTTGATTAGAGAATGTACCCGAACAGCTACGATGTTCCGATTGGACGCCTCGTCGCGCGTCAGATCCTGTCCTGCGACCCTGCCACGCCGGTGCGCGAGGTTGCGCGGCGCATGTTCGCCGAGCGCCGCAGCTCGATCGTCGTGATGGAGGGCCAGCAGGTCGTCGGCATCTGGACCGAGCACGACGCGCTGTCGGCCGGCGACGATCCCGACGCGCTCGACCGCCCGGTCGGCGACGTGATGAGCCGTCCGGTGCTGACGCTCGACGCGTCGACGCCGCTGGGCGAAGCCGCGATGCGATTCAAGGAGTCGGGCGTACGGCACTTCATCGTGGTCCGCGACGGCGCGGCGATCGGCGTGCTGACGCAGACCGACGTCGTCGTGAACCAGGGCCCGGAATTCTTCCTGCATCTGAAGCCGATCGAATCGATCCGCGTCCATCTGCCCGTGGTGGTGTCCGAGCACGATGCGCTGCCCGACGTCGTCGCGCGGATGCGCGCGCAGCGGCTCGATGCGATTCTGGTCCGTTACGACGACGGCGAGCACGGCATCCTCACCGAACGCGACGTCGTGCGGCTGCTGGCTCAGAGCGGCGTGCGAGGCGCGGTGGGCGCATGCGCGAGCAAGCCGTTGCAGATGCTGCTCGCCACGCAGAGCCTGTATGCGGCGCAGCGCTTCATGACCGAGCACAACATGCGGCACGTCGGCATCTGCGACGAGGAAGGGCGGCTCACCGGCCTGCTTGGCTTCGCCGACGTGCTGCTGAGCATCGAGCACGAATACGCGAACGAGCTGCGCAGCGCGCTGCGCGAGCGCGACGAGGCGCTGGGCCTCGCGCGCTTCAACCTGCGCATGGCGGACCGCGTGTTCGAATCGGCACTGGAAGGGATCATGGTGACCGATCGCCACGCGCGGATCGAGCGCGTGAATCAGGCGTTCACGCGTCTGACCGGCTACACCGAGGACGAAGTGGTCGGCCGCAACCCGGCGATGCTGAGCTCGGGCCGTCAGACGCCTGATTTCTACAAGCAGCTGTGGCATTCGCTGACGACCGACGGCCACTGGCAGGGCGAAATCTGGAATCGCCGCAAGAGCGGCGAGCTGTTCCTCGAATACCTGACGATCACCAGCATTCGCGACAACGCCGGCGAGATCTCGCACTACGCGGCGATTTTTTCCGACATCACGCAGCGTCGCCAGGCCGAGGAGCGGCTGGGCTATCTCGCCACCCACGACGTGCTGACCAATCTCGCGAATCGCGCGCTGTTCGAGGAGCGGCTCGCGCGCTCGATCGTCCAGGCGAAGCGGCTCGGCCGCAAGGTCGCGGTGATGTACGTCGATCTCGACCGCTTCAAGCTCGTCAACGATACGCTCGGCCACAACGCCGGCGACGAGGTGCTGAAGGTGGTCGCCGGGCGCATCGCCGGGCAGGTGCTTTCGAACGACACCGTGGCGCGCATGGGCGGCGACGAGTTCGCGATCGTGCTCGAGGAGTTCGACGACGTGCGCGACGTCGGCCGCATCGCGCGCAATCTGCTCGACGAAGTCGGCCAGTCGATCGAAATCGAGGGTCGCGAGATCTTCGTGACGCCGAGCATCGGCATCAGCATCTATCCGGACGACGGCATCGACGCCGAACATCTGCTGCTGCTCGCGGACCAGGCGATGTACGGCGCGAAGAACCGCGGCAGGAACGTGTTCCAGTTCTTCGAGAGCAAGATGACGTCGTCGGCGATCGAGCAGCTCGAAACGCTCGGCGAGCTGCATCGTGCGCTCGAGCAGAACGAATTCAGGCTGTTCTACCAGCCGCAGTACGATCTGGCGAGCGGCCGGATCGTCGGGGTGGAGGCGCTGCTGCGCTGGTTGCATCCGCGCCGCGGCCTCGTCGCGCCGGGCGAGTTCATCGGGCTCGCCGAGCGCTCCGCGTTGATCGTCCCGATCGGGCGCTGGGTGCTGCAGGAGGCGTGCCGCCAGGCGCGCCGCTGGCTCGACGAAGGCTTCGAGTTCGGGCGCGTGTCGGTGAACGTGTCGGCGCGCCAGTGTTTCACTGACCATTTTCTCAGCGACCTGACGACCATCCTCAGCGAAACCGCGTTGCCGACCAAATGCCTGCAGCTGGAGCTGCTCGAGAGCATGGCGATGAACACCCGCGAGGAGATCGGCATCCTGCTGCGCGAACTCGCGATCCGCGGGATCAGCCTCGCGATCGACGATTTCGGCACCGGCTATTCGTCGCTCGTGTATCTGAAGGATCTGCCCGTCGATACGCTGAAGATCGACCGCTCGTTCCTCACGGATTGCGGGACCGGCAGCACGGACGACGCGATCGTGCGCGCGATCGTCGCGATGGGGCGCGCGCTCGGCCTGCACGTCGTGATGGAGGGTGTCGAGACCGAACAGCAGCTGAGCTTCCTGCAGGAGATCGGCTGCCATCAGGTGCAGGGCTTCCTGCTCGCGCGGCCGCAACCGGCCGAGCAACTGGCGCGAAGCGTGTCGCGCCGCGGCGCGGAGCTGCTCGTCGACTAAGGCTTCGCGCGCGGCGGCAGGCGACCTTGTGAGCCGTCCGGGCGCCGTGCGGCGCCCGTGGCTCACGAGCGCCCAAGCGCCGGCTCAATCGAAGTACGTGAGCCCCATCGCGCGCTTCACCTGCGCGAGCGTGGTGCTTGCGACGCCGCGTGCATGCATCGTGCCGCGCTTCAAAATCGCCATCACCTCTGCCTTGTCGGCTTCGAATTCGCGGCGGCGCGCGCGGATCGGTTCGATCAGCGCCTGCAGGCGCTCGTCGAGCACCCGCTTCACGACGCTGTCGCCCAGCCCGCCGCGGCGATAGTGCGCCTTCAGCTCGTCGACCTTCTGCACGTCCGGCTCGAACGCGTCGAGGAACGTGAACACGACGTTGCCCTCGACCTGGCCGGGGTCGCTCACGCGCAGATGGTTCGGATCCGTATACATGTCCTTCACCGCGCGCGTGATCTCGTCGGGCGTCGCGCCGAGCGTGATCGCATTGCCGAGCGACTTGCTCATCTTCGCCTTGCCGTCGATGCCGGGCAGCCGCGTGACGGCCGACAGCACGGCCTCGCATTCGACCAGCACCGGCTGCTCGACCGTTGCGTTGAAGCGGCGCACGAGTTCGTTGGTCTGCTCGATCATCGGCAGCTGATCGTCGCCGACCGGCACGTGGGTCGCCTTGAACGCGGTGATGTCGGCGGCCTGGCTGACCGGGTAGGTGAGGAAGCCGGCCGGGATGTCGCGCTCGAAGCCGCGCAGCCGGATCTCCTCCTTGATGGTCGGATTGCGCTCGAGGCGCGCGACCGTGACGAGGTTGAGCAGGTATTGGGACAGCTCGGCGAGCTCGGGCACCTGCGACTGCACGACGATCGTCGACAGCGCCGGGTCGATGCCCACGGCCAGATAGTCGAGCGCGACCTCGATCACGTTTTCCGTGACGCGCTGGCGGCGCCCCATGTTGTCGGTGAGTGCCTGCGTGTCGGCGAGCAGCAGGAATTGCGTCGCGTCGTGCTGCATCTGCACGCGTGCGCGCAGCGAGCCGATGTAGTGGCCGAGATGCAGCGGGCCGGTGGTGCGGTCGCCGGTGAGGATGATCGGTCGGGCAGGGTGCGTCATGACGAGTGGGTTCCGGGTTATCGCCGCCTTCAACCATGACGCAGCCGCAGAAACGACGATGCCGCCATGGCTGGCGGCATCACGTTCGGGACATGCAAGAGGAAACGGGCCGCCTGGGTCAGGCGCGCCACCAGCGATGCAGGTTCGGCGAGGCAGGTCGGGTTTCCATCGCGCAAGTATAGCGCAGCGCGCCGGCCGCGGCCGTTCGCGCTCCGTCGCCCCAAGCTTTTTGCTCGTCAACAACCACAAAAATGATCGTTTCGCACGCGTCGGCGTGTCAGCAGAATGTCTCCGTTCCCGGTCGCGCGACGACACGCGCAGCGCAGCGGGCCGCACTTCAAGGAGACAGCCGTGGTAGTGGAAACAACTTCGATCGATACGCTGGTGGTCGGCGCCGGACAGGCCGGCGTCGCGATGAGCGAGCATCTGGGCAAGCTGGGCGTGCCGCATCTCGTGCTCGAGCGCGACCGCATCGCCGAGCGCTGGCGCACCGCGCGCTGGGATTCGCTGGTCGCGAACGGCCCCGCATGGCACGACCGCTTCCCCGGCCTGGAATTCGCGGGCCTCGATCCCGATGCGTTCGCAACCAAAGATCAGGTCGCCGATTACTTCGACGCCTATGCGCGCAAGATCGACGCGCCGATTCGCACCGGCGTCGACGTGAAGAACGTCGTGCGTAACGCCGGCAAGCCGGGCTTCGTCGTCGAGACGTCCGACGGCACGATCGAGGCGACGCGCGTGGTGGTCGCGACGGGGCCGTTCCAGCGCCCGGTCATTCCGCCGATCGCACCCGACGATGCACGCATCCACCAGATCCATTCCGCGCACTATCGCAATCCGGCGCAGTTGCCGGACGGCGCCGTGCTGGTGGTCGGCGCGGGCTCGTCGGGCGTGCAGATCGCCGACGAGCTGCAGCGCGCCGGCCGGCAGGTGTATCTGTCGGTCGGCCCGCACGATCGTCCGCCGCGCGCGTATCGCGGCCGCGACTTCTGCTGGTGGCTCGGCGTGCTCGGTGAATGGGACAAGGAAGCGGCGACGCCCGGCCGCGAACACGTGACGATCGCCGTGAGCGGCGCGCGCGGCGGCCACACGGTCGATTTTCGTGCGCTCGCGAATCGGGGCGTGACGCTGGTCGGGCTGACGAAATCGTTCGACGGCGGCGTCGCGGCGTTCGAGCCCGATCTCGCGATCAATCTCGCGCGCGGCGACGACAATTATCTGTCGCTGCTCGACGCGGCCGATGCGTATGCGGCCCGCAACGGGCTCGAGCTGCCCGCCGAGCCGCAGGCGCGTCGCATCCTGCCCGATCCGGCATGCGTGACGAACCCGCTCCTGTCGCTCGACCTCGCCGGCGCGGGCGTGACGTCGATCGTATGGGCGACCGGCTACGCGACGGACTACGGCTGGCTGAACGTCGATGCGTTCGACGCGAACGGCAAGCCGCAGCATCAGCGCGGCGTGTCGAAGGAGCCGGGCATCTATTTCGTCGGGCTGCCGTGGCTGTCGCGACGCGGCTCCAGCTTCATCTGGGGCGTGTGGCACGACGCGAAGCACATCGCCGACCACATCGCCACGCAGCGCAAGTACGTCGACTATCACGACGCAGCGCAACGGCGCGGCCACGCGAGCGCCCGGCAGGACGACGCGCGCCTCGCACCGGCCGCTGCGCGCCCGGTCGTCGACGCGATCGACTGAACCGCGGCGCGCCGCGAGCGCGCCTCCATCCGCACGTCGCCGCGCCGCCGCAGGCGCGGCGCGCGAACCCACCGACATTCGAAGGACCGCGATGAGCCAGCCCACGCACACCCGTATCCGCATGTTCAACACGAAGGATACCTACCCGAACCAGACGCTCGACAACGACCTGTGCCAGGCCGTCAGGGCCGGCAATACCGTCTACGTGCGCGGCCAGGTCGGCACCGATTTCGACGGCAACCTCGTCGGCCTCGGCGATCCGCGCGCGCAGGCCGAGCAGGCGATGCGCAACGTGAAGCAGCTGCTCGAGGAAGCCGGCAGCGACCTCACGCACATCGTCAAGACGACCACCTATCTTATCGACCCGCGTTATCGCGAGCCGGTGTATCGGGAAGTCGGCAAGTGGCTGAAGGGCGTCTATCCGATCTCGACGGGGCTCGTCGTGTCGGCGCTCGGTCAGCCGCAGTGGCTGATGGAGATCGACGTGATCGCCGTGATTCCCGACAACTGGCAGCCGGCGCAGCCGCAGGCTCGGGAGGCGCAATGACGTTCTCCATCGTCGGCCGCTGCGCCGAAACGGGCCAGCTCGGGATCGCGATCAGCTCGTCGAGCATCGCGGTGGGCGCGCGCTGCCCATGGGTGCGGGCGGGTGTCGGCGCAGTGGCGACGCAGAACGTCACGCTGCCCGCGCTCGGCCCGCAGACCCTCGATCTGATCGAGCATCAGCAACTGGCGCCGGCCGCCGCGCTCGATCGCGCGCTGAACGCGAACGGCTGGAGCCAGTATCGACAGGTGACGGCGATCGATGCGCAGGGCCGCACCGCGTGCTTCACCGGCAGCGAGGCGCTCGGCACGCATCACGCGGTGCAAGGCGAGCAATGCGTGGCGGCCGGCAACCTGCTGACCGCGCCGGCCGTGATCGACGCGATGGCGCGTGCGTTCGAACAGGCGCCGGGGCTGTTGGCCGAGCGCCTGCTCGCCGCGCTGCATGCGGCGGTCGCGGCGGGCGGCGAGGCCGGCCCGGTGCATTCGGCGGCGTTGACGGTGGCCGGCGACGTGACCTGGCCGATCGTCGACCTGCGCGTCGACTGGGCCGATGCCGATCCGATCGGGCAGCTCGATGCGCTGTGGCGCGCGTATTGCCCGCAGATGCAGGATTACCAGACGCGCGCGCTGAACCCGACCGCCGCACCGAGCTACGGAGTGCCCGGCGATGAGTGACACGTCGAGCCGTATGCTGCTGGCGCGGCTGGTCGGCTTCGCGACGGTCAGCCGCGATTCGAATCTCGCGATGATCGACTTCATCCGCGACTATCTCGACGGCTACGGCGTGACGAGCGAGCTGTTCTACAACGCGGAAGGCACCAAGGCGAGCCTGTACGCGACGATCGGGCCGCGCGATCGCAGCGGCATCGCGCTTTCCGGGCATACGGACGTGGTGCCGGTGGACGGGCAGGCCTGGACGGTCGAGCCGTTCCGGCTGACCGAGCGCGACGGCCGCCTGTACGGGCGCGGCACGGCCGACATGAAAGGCTTCATCGCGTCGATGCTCGCGGCCGTGCCGGCGTTGGTCGCTCGGCCGCTGCATACACCGGTGCATCTGCTGCTGTCGTACGACGAGGAGATCGGTTGCGTCGGCGTTCGGCCGATGCTCGAAGCGCTCGCCGGGCGCGAGCATCGCCCGCGCGTGTGCGTGATCGGCGAGCCGACCGGGCTGCAGCCGGTGCTTGGCCACAAGGGCAAGCTCGCGATGCGGTGTCACGTGAAGGGCGCGGCGTGCCACTCCGCGTATGCGCCGCTCGGCGTCAACGCGATCGACTACGCGGCGAAGCTGATCGCCCGGCTCGGCGAAATCGGTGCGGCGCTCGCGCGGCCCGAGCATCGCGACGAGCGCTTCGATCCGCCGTTCTCGACCGTGCAGACCGGCTTGATCAGCGGCGGCCGCGCGCTGAACATCGTGCCGGCCGAATGCGAATTTGATTTCGAGGTGCGGGCGCTGCCGAGCTTCGACGCGCACGACGTGCCGAGCCAGTTGCAGCAGTACGCGCAAGGCGAGCTGTTGCCCAGGATGCGCGCGGTGCAGCCCGACACCGATATCCGTCTGCAAGCGCTCGGCGCCTATCCGGGGCTTGCCACGGCGCCGGACAGCGACGCGGCGCGGCTGATCGCGATGCTCAGCGGTTCCGACGCATTCGGCACGGTCGCGTTCGGCACCGAGGGCGGATTGTTCGGCGCGGCCGGCATGCCAACCGTCGTGTGCGGGCCGGGCAGCATGGACCAGGGGCACAAGCCCGACGAGTTCGTCACGCTCGAACAGCTGCACGGATGCGACGCGATGTTGGGGCGTCTCGTCTCGCACGTCGCTGCGTCCGCGTGATCGTCGCGGCGGCCGCACGTTTCTACCGGCCCGTCTGCTCGACGATCTGCGCAAGCCGCTGGCGGCAGAAGTCGACGAACGACTGCGCCTGCTTGGTGAGCTGCCCGCGCTTGAGCCGCGCGCTCACGAGCCCCGACGGGCTCACCGTTTCGCTGAGATCGACCGTCACCACGCGCCGGCCGTCGTAGGTGTATTCGGAATGCGGGCGCGTGACGAGCAATGAGAAACCGAAGCCCTGTCCGACCATCCCGCGCACCATCTCGATCGACGGCGATGCGAACACGATGTTCGGCGTGAGCCCGAGCTCGCGGAACAGGCTGACGAAATAGGTGCGGCTCGGCAGCACGTCGAGCAGGATCATCGGCTCGACGCTCAGCTCGCGCAGCGACACGTGCGTCTGTTCCGCGAACCGGTGGTTCTCCGGCAGCAGCACGTACGGCTGCTGCGCGGGCATCAGCGGCTCGGTCTCGATCGTCCCGTCGAGGTCGTGGTCGTACAGGAACGCGAGGTCGAACGTGCCGGCGGTGAGCCCCTGTACGAGCTCGTGCTGCTCGCCGTCGCGCAGCCGGATGTTCACGCCCGGATAGCGCTCGCGAAAGCCGGCGATCAGCTGCGGCAGATAGAGCGGCGCGACCGTCTCGAAGCAGCCGATATCGATCTGGCCGGTCACGACGTCGTTGTCGGCCAGCGCGTTCTGTTCGAACTCGTGCGCGATGCGCAGCAGCTCCTGCGCCTTGCGGTAGAAACGCGTGCCGCCCGGCGTCAGCGACACGCCCTGCGCGTGATGGCGGATGAACAGCTTCACGCCGAAACTTTCCTCGAGCCCCTTGATCGCGCTGGAGATCGACGGCTGCGCGATGAACAGCTGGCGCGACGCCTCGGCGACGCTGCCGGACTCCACCGTCGTCACGAAATATTTCAGTTGCCGCAAAGTGTAGTGAGCCACGAGCACCTCTGATACGCGCCGCGGCGGCGCGTGCCGCCGCGCAGCGCATGCTGTCCGCTGGATGCGTAGCACCTTACCCGAACCCGCGCGGCGCCGAAATTTCCCCTGCAGAGCTTTTTCGTATGTCTCGGAAATATTTTTAGTATTTTCGGGTCGCGACGCGCGTGGCGCACCATCGTCTCCAATCCGGATCGCGACAAATGCGCGCACGTGCTGCGCCTCGCCGCGCATCCGGACCTGATTGCCGGCACGCACGCTCGCGCGCCGGCCGACACGGCAGGCGCGCGTTACTGCGCACGACAGGAGACTTGACCATGACGACCGCGGATCGCAACGCGTCATCGATGATAGAGAAGCACACGATCGGCTACGTGCCGCCCGCGGAACGCCACGGCAACGTGCGCGACCTGTTCACGCTCTGGTTCGGCGGCAACATCGCGCCGCTGCCGATCGTGACCGGCGCGCTCGGCGTGCAGCTGTTTCATTTGAACCTGATGTGGGCGATCGTCGCGATCGTCGTCGGGCAGGCGGTGGGCGGCGTGCTGATGGCGCTGCATTCGGCGCAAGGCCCGCAGATGGGCATTCCGCAGATGATCCAGAGCCGCGCGCAGTTCGGCTCGTGGGGCGCGCTGCTGGTCACGGTGATCGCGGCGGTGATGTACGTCGGCTTCTTCGCATCGAACATCGTGCTGGCCGGCAAGTCGGTGCACGGCATCGCATCGTCGGTGCCGGTGCCCGTCGGGATCGTGATCGGCGCGGTGGGCTCGGGGCTGATCGGGATCGTCGGCTACCGGTTCATCCACATCCTCAACCGGATCGGCACGTGGGTGCTCGGCATCGGCATCCTGGTCGGCTTCTGGATGATCCTGTCGCACGTGAGCACCGCCGATTTCTTCACGCGCGGCGGCTTCGACTTCGCGGGCTGGCTCGCGACGGTCTCGCTGTCGGCGCTGTGGCAGATCGCGTTCGCGCCGTACGTGTCGGACTATTCGCGGTATCTGCCGGAAGACGTCGGCGTCGCGTCGACGTTCTGGGCCACCTATCTCGGCTGCACGATCGGCTCGACGCTTGCGTTCATCTTCGGCGCGGTCGCGGCGCTCGCGGTGCCGGCCGGCGTCGACACGATGGACGCCGTCAAGCAGGCGACCGGCCCGCTCGGCCCGCTGATGCTGGTGCTGTTCCTGTTGAGCGTGATCAGCCACAACGCGCTGAACCTGTACGGCGCGGTGCTCGCGGTCATCACGTCGGTGCAGACCTTCGCGTACCGCTGGATTCCGACCGCGAAGGCGCGCGCCGTGCTGTCGGTCGTGATCTTCGTCGGCTGCTGCTACGCGGCGATCGGCGCGTCGACGAACTTCGTCGGCAATCTCGTCGATCTGGTGCTCGCGCTGCTCGTGGTGCTGGTGCCGTGGACGGCGATCAACCTGATCGACTTCTACGTGATTCACAAGGGCAAGTACGACATCGACGCGATCTTCACCGCGGACGGCGGCGTGTACGGCCGCTTCAATCCGCAGGCGCTGCTCGCGTATGCGATCGGGATCGTCGTGCAGATTCCGTTCATGAATACGCCGATGTACGCGGGTCCGATTCCCGCGCATCTGGGCGGCGCGGATCTGTCGTGGCTGGTTGGCCTCTTGCTGACCTCGCCGCTGTACTACTGGCTCGCGACGCGCGACAGCGCGTACCGGCGCCGGCAGACGGGCGCGCAGTTGCCGTCGTCGTCGGCGCGGTGACGCGGTGAGTGCAGAGAGGGTCGGGCGAAGCGGCGGTCGCCGTGGTGGCGGGCGATGAGGCATGGCCGGTGCGAACCGGCCATGCCGTGCGCTTCGTCGCGGGTGGTTGCCGTGCGATCGGATCGCATGGCTGCCCGCCGTCGCCGCCGGGCCACCCCGGCGAGGCGCCCGATGCGTGCGACGCCGAGTAAGGCCGTCGCGCGCAGAGCCGACGTCAGACGGCGGCGCTGCCCTGCGGCGTGACGGCCACCGACGCCTCGCCCGTCAGCATCAGGAACGTGAGCGTCTCGCGCAGATACAGGCGCACGACCTTGTCGGTGTGGCTCGTATAGCCGATCGATACGTCTTCGCCGAGATGCAGTTCATAGTCGCCGCCGCGCGTGGAGAGCACGCAGCCGCCGCTGATCGCGGGCGCCCAGATGATCTCGCCGCTGACGATGCGCTTGATGTGGCCGAGGACCGGATAGCCCTGGTCGCGCGCTTCGCTCAGCGCCGTGTAGGCATCGGAGCCGAGCACGACCGAGTACGGGCCGTCGACGCCGGCGAGCCGCAGCGCCTCGAGCGCGTCGCTGATCGCGTCCGGATATGCGCTGACGTCGGCCGGCAGCGCGAGCTTGCGGTTCGACGTGCCTTCGCGGATGCCGACGATGCCGGCCGCGGCATAGCCGTCGAAGATCGCGCCGTCTTCCGCGAAGGCGAGCCGTTGCGCGGCATCCTTGGCCGGCTGCCAGTCGGCGTCGCGCGCGCCGCGCTCGACGCTGTCGATCGCATCGCGGCTCAGCTCGAACGGCACCGTCAGTTCGACGATCGTGCGGACTTCGCGTAGCCGTGCGCTCACCAGCTCGCGCGGGGCGGCGACGTCGCACAGGTGCCCGGTGCCGACGGCCGACAGCGCGGGGCCGGCCGGCCCCTCGACGTCGACCACGCGGCGCCCGGCCACCGAGCGCTTGAACGTGCGTGCGACTTCTTCCTCGATCTGCTGCCATGCGGACGCCGAAACCGGCGCGAGTTCGCGGTGCAGGTTATTCATGGATAGGAGCTCCTTTCAGCGATCCGATATTCAGCGAGCCGTCACGACGCGGCTCGGGCGATGAGGGGACGGGCGGCGCGACGGCACCGGCATCGGCCGGCGCGGCGCGATCGGCCAGCGTTTCCAGCAGGTCGGCCGACGGCGCGAAGAACAGCGAGCCGGTGACCGCGCGGCTGTAGTCGAGCAGCCGGTCGTAGTTGCCGGGCGGGCGGCCGACGAACATGTTTTCCAGCATCTGCTCGATCGGCGCCGGCGAGCGCGCGTAGCCGATGAAATAGGTGCCGAATTCGCCGTAACCCGGCCGCCCGAACGGCATGTTGTCGCGCAGGATCTTCACTTCCTGGCCGTTGTCGTCGAGCGTGGTCAGCGAGCTGTGCGAGCACGACGGCTTCACATTCTCCGGCAACTCGATGTCGGACAGCTTGGTGCGGCCGATGATGCGCTCCTGCGTCTCGACCGGCAGCGCATTCCAGCCGGCCATGTCGTGCAGGTACTTCTGCACGATCACGTAGCTGCCGCCGGCGAAGTCGGCGTCTTCGTCGCCAATCACCGTGAAGTCGACCGCTTCGCGGCCTTCCGGGTTCTCGGTGCCGTCGACGAAGCCGATCATCGCGCGCTGGTCGAAGTTCCGAAAGCCGTGCACCTCGTCGACGACGGTGACGGCGTCGCCCAGCGCGCCGAGCAATTGCGTCGCGAGTTCGAAGCACAGGTCCATCGTGTCGGCGCGGATGTGCAGCAGGATGTCGCCCGGCGTTGCGATCGCGACGCGCTCGCCGCCGCCGAATTCGCGGAACGGATGCAGCGACGCGGGCCGCGGCTCGCCGAACAGCGTGTCCCACGCGGCGGCGCCGAAGCCGCACACGCACGACAGCTTGCCCTCCGGCACGCGCTTGCCGACCGAGCGCACGAGCGCGGCGACGTCGCTGCACCACGCACGGATGGTGTCGGCATGGCCGGCGCCGGGGTTCACGGTTGCCACGACGAAGATCGCGCTGCGCGTGATCGGACTGTGGACGGCCTGCGGGAGCGGGGAGCCGGTCTGCATCGCGGGCTGGCGGTCAATCATGTCGGGACGCGCGGGCCGCGCAGATCGCGGCACACGCAGACGAACGGTTGGACTGAGTCATGCGACGGTTCTCTTTGGGCTGTGTGACATGCGAATGAAGGACGTCGTGCGCGCATGGGCGGCGGGTGCTGTGCATTCGCCCGGCTTCGTTGCGCGCGCTGCGTAACAGCGTCGAGCCTGCAATCTAGCAGTTTCGACGGATCTTTGGAACATGAGGGGGGGAATGCGGAGGCCGCCGGGAGCCGTTGCCGCGATCGGCGGTGCGCTTCGGCCGGGCAGCTTCGGCGGGCGGGGCGTCCGATGGTTTCAGTCCCTTGCTGGTATGCCGAACCCGTGCGGCATTTAACGTCGGGCCGACCAATACGGCATGAAGCACGCCGGTCGGTGGCGTTGCATACCGGCCGAGCCGCGCGTCGTTAGGGCCGTATAGAGAATGACACGAGTGATTTATGTACAACGGCAATTGGACGCATCGCATCCAATGAACTCGCATGGACGAACGACATGAACGGAGAGCGCTGATGCCGATGAAGGCGATGCACGACAACAGCAAGGGAATCGGCGACTTGCGGGCGTTGAGCTACTCGCGCCCGGACACGGGTATCGCGGCGCGGCCTGAGGGCGGGCGTAGCCGGCGTCGCAAGATCGTCGCGTTGATCACGGCGGTGCTGCCGATCGCCGTGGCACAATACGTCATGCTGAATATCATAGACGCGACGCGGCCGGCTCACGTCGCGCCGCGAAAATGAATGCACGCGCAACTATCAAGATACCGGCTCGATAACGGAGAATCCCACGATGAAGCGTCTGCTGATGCTCTGGAAAACTGCGCGACACGATCTGCGCGTGTTGTACGGTGCGCTCGCTCACCCGGATCGTCCGGTGTGGCTGATTCCGGCGCTTGCGGTTGTCGCGCTGTACGCATTCGAGCCGTTCAACTTCGCGATGCCCGTGCTGGGTTTCGTCGACGACGGCGTGCTGGTGCCGTTGGCGCTCCACATGCTCGTCCTCGGGCTGCCTGTGTCGATGCGTCGCACGTTGGCACGGCCCCATCCTGAAGATGCTTGACAGTTGCGCGCGACACCGCGCAGTACACTGATTTTCAAGTCGATCCCGTAAGCAAGGCGACGATCGACCCGGAAGCCCTTGAATGTCACGCGTGGATTTCAAGGGCTTCGCTACGTGTGGCCTGCGTCGCAGCGAAGTGCCGACGTGCTGCCACCGTTCCAACGGAAATCGCAAGAACTAGCAAGGGGCGTGACACGAAGAACGACATCGGGTGTGGGTTCTTTCTGCCTGCATCGACGCGTAAGGAACTGCAGGAGGCGAAGCGTCAGGGCGGCATGCTCCTCGACGATGTCATCAAGCGCTTGCGTGTCGAGTATCCCGAGGCGTTCCATACGGAAAAGACGTTGCCCGAACGTCGCTTCGCGCTCAAGCCCGTCACCGACGAAACGCCTCATAGCGTGGAACGCCGGTATCCGCGTCACGACCACGACACGGCCTGAACCGCCGCGCCCGTCGGATGGCAGGCGGCGCCCGTTATCACCACGGTGCCGCCGATGGACCGCTGAATCGGTGCTTCGCGATCGACGTTTCACCTGCATCACTCCACTGCGTTGCCCCCCCGCGCGCAACAGGCGCGTGCTTTGCTCGAACAGTGCGACGGTCCCCGGACCGTTCCCACTTTCGACAAGGAGGGCCTGACATGAAAGCAGTGGTATTTCTCGGCATCGGCGATATCCGCATCGATACGGTGCCCGACCCGCAACTCGCGCAGCCGACCGACGCGGTCGTGCGGCTGACGGCCAGCGCGATCTGCGGCACCGACCTGCACATGGTGCGCGGCACGCTCGGCGGCATGAAGCCGGGCACGATTCTGGGCCATGAGGGCGTCGCCATCGTCGAGGCGGTCGGACGCGACGTGCGCAATCTGAAACGCGGCGACCGCGTGCTGATCCCGTCGACCATCGCGTGCGGCAGCTGCGCGTATTGCCGCGCCGGCTACACCGCGCAATGCGACGTCGCGAATCCGGGCGGCCCGCGCGCGGGCACCGCGTTCTTTGGCGGTCCGGCCGACACCGGCGCATTCGACGGACTGCAGGCGGAATACGCGCGCACGCCGCTTGCGAATGCGAGCCTGATCCGCTTGCCCGATTCGATCGACGACGACCGCGCGATCCTGATGTCCGACATCTTCCCGACCGGCTACTTCGGCGCCCAGCTCGCGGAGATCAAGCCGGGCGATACGGTGGCGGTGTTCGGTGCGGGGCCGGTCGGCCAGTTCGCGATCGCGAGCGCGAAGCTGATGGGCGCGGGCCGCGTGTTCGCGATCGACCGCATCGCGTCGCGGCTCGACATGGCGTGCGCACAGGGCGCGGAGACGATCGACTTCGCCGAGGAGGATCCGGTCGACGCGGTGCTGCGGCTTACCGGCGGGATCGGCGTGGACCGCGCGATCGATGCGGTCGGCGTCGACGCGATGCGCGCCACGCATGGGCCCGCGGCGGCCGATGCGGACGCGGCGCGCACCTTCGACACGGAAGTCGACGCGGTGGCACCGCGCCGCAAGCCGGACGGCCGCAACTGGGTGCCGGGCGACGGGCCGTCGCAGGTGCTGCAATGGGCCGTGCGCGCGGTCGCGAAAGCCGGCACGGTGTCGGTGATCGGCGTGTATCCGGCGCAGGCCCGCGTGTTTCCGATCGGCGAGGCGATGAACCGCAACCTGACGATCAAGATGGGCAACTGCAATCACCGGACCATCACGCCGCATCTGATCGAGCTGGTGCGCAGCGGCGCGTTCGACCCGGCCGCAGTGCTCACGTGCCGCGAGCCGCTGACCAACGCGATCGACGCGTATCGCGCGTTCGACGTGCGCGAGCCCGGCTGGATGAAAGTGAAGCTGACGCCCTGACCGATGCAACCATCACGAGGAGTACTGCGATGAACGAAACGAACGCTTCCTATGACAACTGCATCGCCGCGTGCGACGCATGCGCGCGCGCATGCGACACGTGTGCGGCCGGATGCCTCGCCGAATCCGACACGAACCCGTTGGCCCGCTGCATCGCGCTCGACATCGAATGCGCGCAGTTGTGCCGCGTCGCGTCGGGCGCGATGGCACGGCGCAGCACGCTCGCGCCGCAAGTGTGCGCGTTGTGCGCGCAGGCGTGCGATGCGTGCGCGGCCGAATGCGGCCGCCATGCGCACGAGCACTGCCGGCGCTGCGCGCAGGCCTGCGAAGCCTGCGCGGCGATGTGCCGGGCGATGGCGGCGTGAGGGTTCAGCGGTTCGCGTGAGCGTTGCGGGCGACGCGCTCCAGCAGCGCGTCGAGCACCGCCATCTCGACGGGCTTCACGAGGTGATCGTCGAAGCCCTCGCTCGCGGTGCGCGCACGATCGGTCGGCCGCGCATGGCCGGACAGCGCGACGCAGGTCGTGCCGGCCAGCGTATCCATCGCGCGCAGTTCGCGCAGCAGCGTGAAGCCGTCGACGTCGGGCATCGACAGGTCGACGAGCATCAGCTGCGGCGCGAACTCGCGCGCGAGCGCGAGCGCGTCGTCGGCGTTGTACGCGACGCGCGGCGCGTGGCCTTTCACTTCGAGCAGCACGGCGAGCGTATCGGCGGAGTCGCGGTTGTCGTCGACGACGACGATGCGCAGCAGCTCGGCAGCGGGCGGCGCGATGCTGCGCGCGCCTGACGCTTCGAGCGCGGTTGCTTGGTCGGCGGGCTCGGCCGGCAGCCGCACGACGAACGTCGCGCCCTGGCCGGGGCCGGCGCTTTCCGCGGAAATGGCGCCGCCGTGCAGTTCGACGAACGACCGGCAGATCGCGAGGCCGAGGCCGAAGCCGTCCGATGCGAGCGTGCCGGTGGCGTTGCCTTGGTCGAACAGGTCGAAGATCGACTCGAGCGCGCCGGGCGCGATGCCGATGCCGCGGTCGCTGACGCGAATCACGGCTGCGCCGTCCTCCATGCGCGCGCCGATGTCGATCTGGCTGCCGTATGGCGAGAACTTCGACGCGTTGTCGAGCAGGTTGTGCAGCACCTGCACGAGCCGCGCCGCATCGCCGCGCACGACGAGCGGCGCGTCGGGTACGTCGACGCGCAGGTGCTGCTCGCGCGCCGCCAGTTTCGGCTGGACGCTCTCCACGCCACGGCACACGAGATCGCGGATCGTCACCGGCGCCGTGTCGAGCTCGAGCTTGCCGGCGGTGATGCGGCCGACGTCGAGCAGATCGTCGACGAGCCGCGTCAGCTGCCCGACCTGGCGATGCACGGCGTCGCGGCACTGCGCGAGCGCGGGCGCCGGCTCGGGCAGGCTCTGCAGCACGCCGACCGAATGGCGCAGCGGCGCGAGATGGTTGCGCAGCTCGTGCGCGAGCATCGCGATGAACACGCTGAGCCGATGCGTCGACGCTTCGAGTTCCGCGAGCCGCTTGCGCTCGGTCATGTCGCGCGTGATCTTGATGAAGCCGACCAGCTGGCCGCCCGGCCCGCGCACCGCGGTGATGGTCACGCTGGCCCAGAACCGCGAACCGTCCTTGCGCACGCGCCAGCCTTCGTCCTCGAAGCCGCCGTGCGCGACCGCTTCCTGCAGCCCGAACGCGGGCCGGCCGGCCGCGATCGCTTCGGGCGGATAGAAGCGCGAAAAATGATGGCCGAGGATCTCGGCCGGCAGATAGCCCTTGATGCGCTCGGCGCCCCGATTCCACGTGGCGACGTTGCCTTGCGGGTCGAGCATGAATACGGCGTAGTCGGTGATCGCGCCGACGACCGTCTCGAACCGGAATTCGGCGAAGCGGTGCAGGAGATCGCGTGCATCGGCGGGGCCGAGTGGCGGATGCGGGTCGGAAATGGCGTCGTCTTGTGTCATCGGAACGGCTAATGAAAGGGCTCGCGCGAGCGGCGGCCGGCCGACGCCGGGTGCGCCGCTGCGGCAATTGTTGGAATCGAATGGACCCGGTCGAAACCATAAGGGTACTCAATTCCCCTGATGAATGGGTGCGCATCACGCGTGCCCCCTGCGAGCGGCCGGCCCGGCATGCCGATTGCGCAGCGCTGCCACCTGCCCGCTGCGGCCCGTACGGCGGCCTTCGGCGGCGCTTCACCGTTACGAGAGGGCATCGACATGAACAGCACACTGGACCCCGACAATGAGCCGATCGGCCCCGACGAGGACAACGAGCGACGCGGCCGCGATGGACGGGCGCTCGGGCCGAGCGACTCGTCGGACAGCGGCAGCGATACGGTCGGCGCGCGGCGTCACGCATTCGACGTCGATTCGCCGCTCGACCAGCACGCGCTCGAACGCGGCGACGCGGCGCTCGACAGCGACACGGACCGTGCGGGTACCGGCGAGCGCGCGTCCGCGGACGGCGACGCGGGGCTCGACGAAGATGCGGACATCGAACCGGATCACACCGAGCGGCTGAGCGAACCGGGCAATACCGACGATCCGGATGCCGGGTCGGTCTAGCGGGCGGCTTGCGATCGGTGCATGCGAAAAAACTGCAATCGCGTTGCAGATAGTGCGGCCTGGGTAGGGGCTTTCGATGACGGGCGGCCGGTGGGGTAGGTGGCGGTGGTCGGGTACGGCTTGGTGCAGGGACGCGTGGGCCGGCGGTATCTGAATGGCGTGCCTCCGGCGTTTTTGTAGGGACCGCTGGCGCGAGCGCCGGGGGCGCGGGCATCCGAGCACGCTGGGAACCGGAAGAACCGCAAGAACCGCAAGAACGCCGAGAACGCCGAGAACGCCGAGAACGCCGAGAACGCCGAGAACGCCGAACACGCCGACAACCGCCAGAACCACGTCGATCCCGTCACCGCAAGGGCCCTCGCTGGCCGCAGCCGCAACCAATGCGGCACGCAGCTTGCAACCCTTGCATCGACGCGCGCCGCGATGCGGCATCGGGCCGTGCGTGCAACGGGCGCGAACCAGGAGAGACACCATGCAACGACGATATCCCGGAGGGCAGGGCGGCCGTAGTCGCTCGTCCGACTGGCAGGAGCGCGACGAACGCGCGTACCGGGGCGTGGGGCGCGGTATCACCGACGAGCCGTCGCCGTGGCCGGAAGAAGCGTACGAATCGGCATACCACCGGTTCAGGAGCGAGGACGTCGGCCCGGAGGACTGGGGCAGCGAATGGAGCGAGCGCGCCGCGCGTTCGCCGGCCGAAGAACGCAGCGCCGGCTGGCGCGATGCGCCTGCCGGCGCGCGCGAGCCGGGCCGCGGCTACGGCGAACGTCGTCGCGACCCGCAACGCGCGGGCGGCGAGCGCGGCGGAGAACCGCAATGGCGTACCGGGGGCTACCGCGGCGAACGTGGCTACGACCCGCCCGACGCACGCGACCGACCCGGCGACCGGCACGGCGAAGCGCCGGACCTGTCGCGTTTCGGCGGCGGCGCGATGCGCGCACGCACCGGCCCGAAGGGCTACACGCGTTCCGACGAGCGCATTCGCGAGGACGTATGCGAGCGGCTGGCGCGCGCGCTCGAGATCGACGTGAGCGACGTCAGCGTGGAGGTCCGCGACGGCTGCGTCGTGCTTGAGGGCACGGTGCCGACGCGCTGGATGAAGCACGACATCGAGGATCTCTCCGACGACTGCATGGGCGTGCGCGACGTCGAGAACCGCGTGCGCGTGCGTCGCGACGGCGAACACGACACGGTCAAGGTGCTGCGTCCGTCGCAACGCACGGTCACGCCGACCCGGCCGAACCCGAACACCCGCGAGCCCGAGCCGGAGTCCGGGTCCGCCCGCCGCGATGAAAACGGCGCCGACCGCGAGCCGCGCCATTGACGGGCGATGCGCGCGACCGATAGACCAAGGACACCGACATCGTACGCATGACCAACGGGAACAACGGGACCGACGACCTGCTTCGGGGCACGGGCGACGATCGTGACACGCGCGGCGCCGGCGCGCGCGAAGCCGGCCGCGACCGCCGCGGGCGCGGCCTGCGCATGCGCATCGCACTGGAGCTGTGGCGCGCGATCTGGCAGTACCGCGCGCGTGTGCTCGCCGCGGTCGCGCTGCTCGTGCTCGCGAAGGCGGCGGCCATCTCGGTGCCGCTGCTGCTCAAGGAGATCATCGACGGCTTCGGCGGCGCCGCGCGCCAGCCGATGGCCCTGCCGGTGTGGCTGCTGTTCGCGTACGCGGTGGTGCGCTTCGCCGCGAACGCCCTGAACGAAGTGCGCGACATGACGTTCGTGCAGGTCACGCAGCACACCGTCGCGTCGTTCACGACCCGCACCTTCGGCCACCTGCATCGGCTCGGCGCGCGCTTTCATGCGCAGCGCGAAACCGGCGCGGTGGTGCGCGACCTCGAGAAGGGCACGGCCGGGATCGGCTATCTGCTCGGCGTCGCAGTGTTCACCGTCGTGCCGACCGCGATCGAGATCGGCTCGGTGCTGGTGATCGTGATCAGCAAGTACGGCGGCGGCTTCACCGCGATCATCCTCGTCACGTTCGCGGTCTACGCGGCGTACACGATCGCGCTGACGCGGCGGCGGATGCGTTATCAGCGCCGCGTGAACGCGCTGGAGGCCGAATCGAATTCCCGCGTGGTCGACAGCTTGCTGAACGTCGATACGGTGAAGTACTTCGCGCGCGAGGACGTCGAGCGCAGCCGCCTCGAGCGCGTGCTCGACGCGTGGCGCGACGCCGGCGTCGACAACCAGTACGCGCTGTCGACGCTGCATATCGGCCAGAGCGCCTGCATCGGCGCCGGCATCGCGGCGGTGATGCTGCTCGCCGGCCAGCACGTCGCGCGCGGCACGATGACGGTCGGCGATCTCGTGCTGATCAACGCGTACATCATCCAGATCAGCCTGCCGCTGAACGCGCTCGGCTTCGTGTTCCGCGAGGCGAACGACGCATTGACCAACATCGAGCGGCTGTTCGGGCTGCTCGACGCGCGCGGCAAGCCGGGCGAGGACGGCGACGCACCGGGCGCGCAGCCGCTCGTGGTGCGCGGCGGCGCGATCGAGTTCGAGCACGTCGACTTCGGCTACGAGCCGAGCCGGCAGATCCTGTGGGACGTGTCGTTCCGGATTGAGCCCGGCCAGTCGGTCGCGGTGGTCGGCGGCAGCGGCTCGGGAAAGTCGACGCTCGCGCGGCTGCTGTTCCGCCTCTACCAGCCCGACGCCGGGATCATCCGCATCGACGGCCAGGATCTGCGCCTCGTCACCGAGCGCAGCCTGCGCGACGCGCTCGGCATCGTGCCGCAGGACACCATCCTGTTCAACGACACGCTCGCGTACAACATCGGCTACGGCAAGCGCGACGCGACCCGCGCGGAAATCATCGCGGCCGCGCGCAGCGCGCAGCTCGACGCGTTCATCGAGCGGCTGCCCGACGCGTATGACACGCGCGTCGGCGAGCGCGGCGTGCGCTTGTCGGGCGGCGAGCGGCAGCGCGTCGCGATCGCGCGCGCGCTGCTGAAGGCGCCGCCGATCGTCGTGTTCGACGAGGCGACGTCGGCGCTCGACACGCGCTCGGAGCGCGCGATCCAGCAGGAGCTGATGCGCGTCGCGCAGCACCGCACGAGCCTCATCATCGCGCACCGGCTGTCGACGGTCGTCGATGCCGACCGGATTCTCGTGATGGAGCACGGCCGCCTCGTGGAGCAGGGCACGCACGACGAGCTGCTCGCGAGCGGCGGCGTCTATGCGCAGATGTGGGCGTTGCAGGCGAAGCAGCGCGAGCTCGAGCGCACCGAAGCGAAGTTCGCGCGGCTGCCGGTGCGCATCAATCCGCTGGTTGCCCAGGTGCTCGATTCGCTCGCCGACGCGGCCGCGCAGCGCGCGGTGCCGGTGTTTCGCCAGCTGGCGGACGAGGATCTCGTCGTCAAGGCCGATGCGGCCGCGCTGCGGCGTTTCGTCTGGGAAATGTGCCGCGCCGGCATCGACGCGAGCGGCGGCGGCCAGCTCGAGGTGCACACCGCGCGTCACGACCCGGACGCGCGCATCACGATCACGTGCGCGGGCGTCGATGCGCCGGAGCTGTCGCTGGTCGATCTCGACCCGCTGCAGACCGCGATCGAGGAGGCGGGCGGCTACGTCGTGCGCGAACGCGACGACAACGGCCTGACGCTGCACCTGGCGCTGCCGATGAGCGCGGTCGCGCCGGCCTTGGCCGACGCGCAGCCCGCGGGCGCGAAGCCGCTCGACGGGCTGCGCATCGCATGCGTCGACGATCACGACGAGGCGCGCGAGGCGCTCACCGCGCTGCTGCAGACGGCCGGCGCCGACGTGCACGCGTTCGCGTCCGGGCAGGCGCTGCTCGACGATCTGTGGCGCACGCGGCGCGCGGAGTGGCCGGCGCTGCTCGTCTGCGACATCGACCTCGGCGACGACGAAGACGACGGCTACGCGGTGATGAGCCGTGTGCGCCAGCTCGACGCCGAGCGCCCGCGCGACGGACGCGCACCGCTCGAAGCGCTCGCGCTGTCCGGCCACGCGCGCGAGCGCGACCGCACGCGCGCGGTGGAAGCGGGATTCCATGCTTACCTGACCAAGCCCGCGGCAGCGGCCGACCTGATCGCGACGCTGCGCGCGCTCGCAACTTCCACTGGAGAGATACATGCCGAACCTTCTGAACCCGACGATTCCCGAAACGCCGACGCAGCAGCGCGGCGGTAGCGCGTTCGCCGACCGTCAGGCCGCGGTCGCGGCCGTCGAGCTGTTGCTGCCGACCTTGTCGGCGGCGTTGCAGAGCGACTTCGTCGGCGACAGCGGCTGTCTGCACATCGTCATCATGGACCCGGCGATCGGCCCGCATGACGCGGCGTTCGAAGACGCGATCCTGTATGAGTTCTCGCTGCCCGATCCGAAGGACTGGGATGCCGACTACCGCGCATACGCCCGCGCGAAGGCGCGGCTGTCGTGGGAAACCGGCCGCGACGGCCACGTCGTGCAGGCGCTCGAGCCGTACCGGCTGCGCGCGGGCGACACGAACCTGTGGGGCGCGGTCGCGCAGCACGGCATCGTGGTGGGCGTGTCGGGCGCGCAGCCCTGGTTCGACGAAGCCTTCGCCGGCTGCATCGCGCACTGCCTGCGCGCGGTCGCGAAGCATCGCGCGCAGGCCACGCCGGACGCGCTCGCGATCTGAGCGCGCGCTTGCGGGCCGGTTTTTACAGCCGGTTATAAAAAAGCCAGCGGGCGCGCGCGCCAGCGCGATGCGGCGCGGGCGCCCCGGCAGTGGCACGCTTCTCGCTGTACTCCCCCGCATCGACACTTGTTCCGACAAGTGTCACGGCCTCGATCCTCAGGATTTCTTCGAACCGCTTGCAGGAGGTATATGTGAACGCGACTCACGATTCAGCCCGACCGCCGCTCGCCGGCCGCACCGCACTCGTCACCGGCGGTGGCCGTGGCCTCGGCGAGGCCATTTGCGAAGAACTTGCGCAGTACGGCGCGCACGTGATCGTTGCCGATCTCGACGGCGACCGCGCCGCAGCCGTCGCCCAGCGCCTCGCGCGGCACGGCGGACAGGCGATCGGACGGCCGCTCGACGTGCGCGACGAAGCGTCGGTGCTGCAGGTCGTGCACGACGCGCGCGAGGCGCTCGGCGATCTCGACGTGATCGTCAACAACGCGGCGATCGACGTGACCGCGCCGATCGACGACGTTAGCGTCGACGCCTGGCAGCAGGTGATGATGACCAACCTGTTCGGCCCGTATCTGATGTGCCACGCGGCCGTGCCGATCATGAAGGCGCGTGGCAGCGGGCACATCGTCAACATCGCGTCGACCGCCTCGAAGCGCGCGTGGCCGAACGCCTCCGCGTACCACGCGACCAAGTGGGGCTTGCTCGGGCTGTCGCATGCGCTGCATGCGGAGTTGCGGCCCGCGGGCGTCAGCGTCTCGGCGATCGTCGCCGGCGGGATGCGCACGCCGTTCCTGCTCGACCGCTTCCCCGACATCGACGAGGACACGCTGCAGCCGCCCGAGCACGTCGCGGCCGCCGTGCGCTTCGTGCTGACGCAGCCGCCGGGCACCGTCGTGCCCGAGCTGATGGTGCTGCCGATGAAGGAGACGTCATGGCCCTGACGCGCGAGCGCCGGCTGCCCGGCGCCGTATTGCTCGACAAGGACGGCACGCTGCTCGAGAACGTGCCGTACAACGTCGATCCCGCGCGCATGCGGCTCGCGCCCGGCGCCGCGCGCGCGCTGCGCACGCTTGGCGCGACCGGCATGCCGATCGCGGTCGTCTCGAACCAGCCGGGCGTCGCGCTCGGCTACTTCCCCGAATCGAAGCTTGGCGCGGTCCGTCAGCGTCTCGCCGAACTGTTCGAAGAGAACGGCGCGGCGCTGGCGGATTTTTTTTACTGCCCGCATCACCCGGCGGGCAGCGTGCCGCGCTACACCTGCGACTGCATCTGCCGCAAGCCGCGCCCCGGGATGGTCCGGCGCGCGCTCGCGACGCTCGGCGCACTCGCCGAGTCGAGCTGGATGATCGGCGACATCCTCGACGACGTCGAGGCCGGTCGCACCGCGCGCTGCGGCACGATTCTGGTCGACTGCGGCAACGAGACCGAATGGCGGCTCGACGCCGCACGCACGCCGCACCACGTGGTCGACCGGCTCGATCTCGCGGCCGACATCGTCGTGCGCGAGGTCGCGCGGCGTCACGGCACGTGGGTGCGGCGATGAGCACCGCCTGGGATCGTGCGCGCCGGATCCTGTGCGTGCGCCTCGACAGCCTCGGCGACGTGCTGATGACGACGCCCGCGCTGCGCGCGCTGAAGGACGGCGGCCGCGGCCGCCAGCTCACGCTGCTGACGTCGCGCAGCGGCGCGGCGCTCGCCGGCCACCTGCCGATGGTCGACGACGTGTGGACGTACGACGCGCCGTGGGTCAAGCATCCGGAAGCGCGCGGCGATCCGGTGGCCGATCTCGACATGGTCGACCGCCTGCTGGCCGGGCGCTTCGATGCGGCTGTGATCTTCACCGTCTACAGCCAGAGCCCGCTGCCGGCCGCGATGATGTGCTGGCTCGCGGGCATTCCGCTGCGGCTCGCGCATTGCCGCGAGAATCCGTACGAGCTATTGACCGACCGCGTGCCCGAGACCGAGCCGGAATCGCACGTGCGCCACGAGGTCGCGCGCCAGCTCGCGCTGGTGCGCTCGATCGGCGCGACGACCTCGGACTGGCGCATGGCGTTCGAGCCCGGCGACGCCGCGCGCCGCGCGCTGCACGCGCGGCTGCGCGCGGCGCTGCAACGGCTCGGCGGGCCGCGCGACCCGGCGCGCGCGCGCTGGCTGGTCGTGCATCCGGGCGCGAGCGCCGCGTCGCGGCGCTGGCCGGCCGAGCGCTTCGGCGAGGCGGCCGCGCGGCTCGCGCCGCTGTTCGACGGCATCGCGGTGACCGGCAGCGCGAGCGAGCGCGCGCTGGTCGAAGCCGTGTGCGAGCGCGCCGGGCCGCGCGCGGTGCCGCTCGCCGGCGCGCTGCCGCTCGGCGAGCTCGGCGCGCTGATCGAAACGGCCGACCTGCTGCTGTCGAACAACAGCGGCCCCGTGCATCTCGCGGCCGCGCTCGGCACGCCGGTCGTCGACCTGTACGCGCTGACCAACCCGCAGCACACGCCGTGGCGCGTGCCGCACCGCGTGCTGAACGTCGATGTGCCGTGCCGCAACTGTTATCGCAGCGTGTGCGATCAACCGGGGCATCCGTGCCTGCTCGGCGTGAGCGTCGATGACGTCGTCGCGGCGACGCACGCGCTGCTGCGCGGCAGCGAGCGTCATGCGCTGCGTGCGGCCGCGCGCGCCGCCGCACACGGCGCCGCGCCGGTCGCGGTGAACGCCTCGAACGTGATCCCCTTCGCGCACGCCATCACCAGGAGCTGACGCATGCCCGAACCCATTTATACGCTGGGTATCAACGCCGCCTTTCACGACAGCGCCGCGTGCCTCGTGCGCGACGGCATCGTGATCGCGGCCGCCGAAGACGAGCGATTCACGCACGTGAAGCACGCGAAGCGGCCGGTGCCGTTCTCGACGTGGGAGCTGCCGTTTCACGCGATCGACTACTGTCTCGCGGAAGCCGGCATCGCGCTCGCGGACGTCGATCACGTCGCCTATTCGTACGACCCGTGGCTCGAGCTCGATCGTCACGGGGCCGAGCCCGAACTGACGCTGCCGCTGCAGCCGTCCGCCCATGCGCCGCGCGCCGACGGCGCGTCGCCGTGGCATCCGCTGTTCCTGTCGTCGATCGTGAACGCGCCGCGCCAGCTCGCGGGCGGCGCGCCGCACCATCTGCAGCGGCGCTTTCGCGGCGTCAGGCACGACGGGCCGTTCCGCTGGCACTTCATCGAGCACCATCTCGCGCACGAGGCGAGCGCGTTTCTCGCGGCGCCGTACGACCACTGCGCGGTGATGACGATGGACGGGCGCGGCGAGCGCGCGACCACGAGCTACGGCCTGTTCGACGGCAAGTCGTACCGGCGCCTCGGCCAGGTGAACCTGCCGCATTCGCTCGGGCTGCTGTACGAGCGCGTCACGCACTACCTCGGCTTCCTGCATTCGTCCGACGAGTACAAGGTGATGGCGCTCGCGTCGTACGGCAAGCCCGTGTATGCCGACGAGATGCGCAAGCTGGTGCGCTACGCGGGCGACGGACGCTACGAGATCGTCGAAGGCGACCTCGCCGCGCTGTTCGGCCCGCCGCGCGAACGCGGCGGCCCGATCGAGCCGCATCATTGCGACATCGCGCATGCGTTGCAGCTGGTGCTGGAGGAAGCGACGCTGCAGGCGGTCGAATGGCTCGCCGCGCAGACCGGCGAGAAGCAGCTCGCGATGGCCGGCGGCGTCGCGCTGAACTGCGTGATGAACGCGAAGATCCGCGACCGCGGCCCGTTCGACGACGTGTGGGTGCAGCCGGCCGCCGGCGATGCGGGCACCGCGCTCGGCGCCGCGCTGTGGACCGACTTCCGGATCCGCGGCGCGCGCGGCGACTGGCGCATGGACCACGCGTATCTCGGGCCGTCGTACAGCGACGAGGCAATCGAAGCGTTCCTCACCGAAGCGCAGCTGCCGTACCGGCGGCTCGACGACGTCGCCGGACAGACGGCTGCGTTGCTCGCGGCGAACCGCGTGATCGGCTGGTTCCAGGGCCGCATGGAGTTCGGCCCGCGCGCCCTCGGCGCCCGCTCGATCCTCGCATCGCCGACCGATCCGGACATGCAGCACAAGCTGAACCGGATCAAGGATCGCGAGGATTTCCGGCCGGTCGCGCCGGTCGTGCTCGAAAGCCATGCGCACGAGTGGTTTCGGGGCGGCCGCCGCACGCCGCTGCGCGCGCCGTTCATGCTGTTCGTCTACGACGTCGCGCCCGGCGCAGAAGCGACGATTCCGGCCGTGCGCCACATCGACGGCACGGCGCGCGTGCAGACCGTCGACGAAAGCCAGCATCCGCTGCTGCATGCGCTGCTGTCGGAGTTCAACGCGCTGACCGGCGTGCCGGTGCTCGTCAACACGTCGTTCAACACGCGCGGCGAGCCGATCGTCTGCTCGCCGCGCGACGCGATCGAATGCTTCTGGACCTCGCCGCTCGACGCGCTCGTGATCGGTTCGTTCCTGCTGGAGAAGCCGCGACATGAACATGCGTGACACGCAACAGGCACCGGTCGTGTCGGTCGTCGTGCCGACCTATCGTCGGCCCGATCTGCTCGAACGCTGCCTCGACGCGCTGTGCGCGCAGGCGTTCGACCCGACGGCCTACGAGATCGTCGTGGTCGACGACGATCCGGCCGGCAGCGCGCGCGCAGTCGTCGATGCGTGCCGCGCGCGCGTGAGCGACGTGCCCGTGATCCGCTACATGAGCGCGCCGGACACGCAGGGGCCGGCCGGCGCGCGCAACGTCGGCTGGCGCAGCGCGCGCGGCGGGCTGATCGCGTTCACCGACGACGACACGATTCCCGACCCCGCGTGGCTGCGTCATGGTTCGGCAGCCCTGCTGGCCGAGCCGTCGGCGTCGGCGGCGGCGGGGCGCATCGACGTGCCGCTGCGCCCGCGGCCGACCGATTACGAACGCGATGCGGCCGGCCTCGCGCATGCGGAATTCGCGACCGCCAACTGCTTCGTGCGGCGCGCGGCGCTGGAGCGCGTCGGCGGCTTCGACGAACGCTTCACGCGCGCGTGGCGCGAGGACGCCGACCTGATGTTCGCGTTGCGCGAGCACGCGGGGCCGATCGTCGAGGCGGAGGCCGCGCGGATCGTCCACCCCGTGCGCCCGGCGCGCTGGGGCACCAGCATCGGCCAGCAGTCGAAGGTGTATTTCGACGCGCTGCTGTACAAGAAGCATCGCGTGACTTACCGGCGGCACATCCGGCCGACGCCGCCGTGGAATTACTACGCGGCCGTGCTGTTCGCGCTCGGCGCGCTCGGCTGCTTCGCCCTCGGCTGGCGCGCGGCCGGCATTGCCTGCGCGCTCGTGTGGGCCGCGATCACGGCCGCGTTTTGCATCAAGCGGCTGCGCGGCACGCAGCTCACGCCGTCGCACGTGGCCGAGATGATCGTCACGTCGATCGCGATTCCGCCCGTGTCGCTGTACTGGCGGCTGCGCGGCGCGCTTCATTTCCGGGTGTTCTTCCTATGACGCACGATTCGGCTTCATCGTCCGGTCCGACGCGCATCGCGGTGTTTCGCGCGCTGCAGCTCGGCGACATGCTGTGCGCGGTGCCGGCGCTGCGCGCGCTGCGGCGCGGCGAGCCGGAGGCGCGCATCACGCTGATCGGGCTGCCGTGGGCGCGCGAGTTCGCGTCGCGCTTCTCCGACTACATCGACAATTTCATCGCGTTCCCCGGTGCGCCGGGGCTCGCCGAACAGCCGGCCGCCGATGCGGCCGCACGCGAGGCGTTCGTTGCCGAATGCCGCGCGCGCGATTTCGATCTCGCGATCCAGCTGCACGGCAGCGGCGCGCACACCAACGCGATCGTCGCATCGCTCGGCGCGGCGCGCACCGCCGGCTTCGTCCCGGCCGACGGCGGCACGACCGCGCTCGACTGCTCCATCGTATGGCGCGACGACGAACCCGAAGTCACGCGCTACCTGTCGCTGATGCGCAAGCTCGGCTATCGCGACTGGGGCGATTACCTGGAATTTCCGCTCGGTGGCCTCGACTATGCGCTGTGGCACGTGCTGCGCGACGAGCATGCGCTCGAGCCGGGCCGCTACGTGGTCGTCCATCCGGGCGCGCGCATGGCGTCGCGGCGCTGGCCGGTCGAACGCTTCGCGCGCACCGCGCGGCAGCTCGCCGACGACGGCTGGCAAATCGTGCTGACCGGCACGCGCGCGGAGCTCGCGCTGGCCAACGCGTTTGCGGAGCAGCTCGCGCGGCCGTGCGTGAACCTGTGCGGCCGCACGCCGCTCGGCGCGATGGCCGCGCTGATCGCGCGCGCGCGGCTGCTGTTGTGTAACGACACAGGCGTGTCGCACGTCGCGGCGGCGCTCGGCACACCGAGCGTCGTCGTCGCATGCGGCAGCGACACGGCCCGCTGGGCGCCGCTCGACACCGAACGTCATCGCGTGCTCGCCAGCTACCCGGCCTGCCGGCCGTGCATGTTCGACACGTGCCCGTACGGGCACGAATGCGCGATCGCGATCGGCGTCGACGACGTGATTCACCAGGCGGGCACGCTGCTCGCCCAGGAGAGACGTCATGTCACGTAAACGGTTGCGCGTGCTTACCTGGCACGTGCACGGAAACTATCTGTATTACCTGTCGCAGACGCCGCACGATTTCTATCTCGTGACGCGGCCGCAGCATCCGCCCGGCTATGCCGGGCGCGTCGGACACCTGCCGTGGGGCGACAACGTGTTCGAAGTGCCGGCCGAATGCGTGCGCGACACCGAGTTCGACTGCGTGCTGTATCAGCATCACAGCCACTACGCGCAGGATCGGCTCACGCTGTTGAGCGACGCGCAGCGCGCGCTGCCGACGCTGTTCATCGAACACGATCCGCCGCGCGAGCATCCGACCGACACGCTGCATCCGGTGCAGGACCCGAACGTCCAGCTCGTGCACGTGACGCCGTTCAACGCGCTGATGTGGGACAACGGCGTCACGCCGACGCGCGTGATCGAGCACGGCGTGCTGGTGCCCGACGACGTCGCGTATCGCGGCACGCTGCCCAAGGGCGTGACGGTCGTGAACAACCTCGCGCGGCGCGGCCGGCGGCTCGGCGCGGACCTGTTCGAGGAAGTGCGTCGCAACGTGCCGCTCGATCTGGTCGGCATGGGCTCGGCCGAGCTGGGGGGGATCGGCGAGGTGCCGAACCCGGCGCTGCCGCAGTTCCTGTCGCACTACCGGTTCTTCTTCAATCCGATCCGTTACACGAGCCTCGGGCTCGCGGTGATCGAGGCGATGATGATCGGGCTGCCGATCGTTGCACTGGCAACGACCGAGATGGCGCAGCTCGTGAAGACCGGCAGCAACGGCGTGGCCGACACGCGTCCGGCCGTGCTGATCGACGCGATGCGCATGCTGATCCGCGACGCGGACCTCGCGCGCGAGTGGGGCGCGGCCGCGAGGCGCGACGCGCGCGAACGCTTCGGGATCGAGCGGTTCGCGCGCGACTGGGACAGCGCGTTGCGCGACGTCGCGGCGTAGCGGTCGCGGCTACTGGCTTGCCGCGGTCGGCGGCGCCGTAGCGGCCGATGCGGCCGACCCGGTCGACGTGGCGGCGCCGCTCGTCGCGGCGCCGGGCGCGCCACCGCTCACCGCATTGCGCTCGTGCTCGGGCAACAGCGCGAGGCGGTTGTACAGCGTCTTCAGGCTGATGCCGAGCGCCTTCGCGGTGCGCGGCTTGTCGCCGTTGAAATGCCGCAGCGACGCGACGATGAAGCGCTGCTGCGTATGTGCGAGCGTCGCGCCGATGTGCAGCGTCATCGCGTTGTGACGCACTTCCTCGCGCGGCGGCTGGCGACGCGGCAGCTGCAATTCGATCTGTTCGTCGGCGAGGATGAACGCGCGCTCCAGCGCATTGCGCAGCTCGCGCACGTTGCCGGGCCACGTATAGGCGCGCAGCGCCTTCATCGCCTGCATCGACAGGCGCTTGCGCGTGCGATGCCGCGCATTCAGCCGGTCGATGATCTGCACCGCGATGTCGCCGACGTCGTCCTCGCGCTGACGCAGCGCCGGCACGTGCAGCGCGATTGTCGCGATCCGGTAGAACAGGTCTTCGCGCAGCCGGCTGCTGCGCACGGCATCGACCGGATCGTGATGCGTGGCCGCGACGATCCGCACGTCGAGCGGAATCGGTTCGTGGCCGCCGACGCGCATGATCGTGTTGGTTTCAAGCGTGCGCAGCAATTTGACTTGCAATTCCGCCGGCATTTCCGCGATTTCATCGAGAAACAGCGTGCCGCCGCGCGCGGCTTCGAACATGCCGACATGTTGCGCGACCGCGCCGGTGAAACTGCCTTTTTCGTGACCGAATAAATGCGACTCCGCGAGATCTTTCGGAATCGCGCCGCAATTGACCGGCACGAACGGCCCGCGCCGACGCGGGCTCATGTCGTGAATGAGCCGCGCGACGATGTCCTTGCCGGCGCCGCTTTCGCCTACTATGAGCACGCTGACGCGCGTGGCCGCGACGCGCGAGATTTTATGCAGCAAATCCTGGATTGTTCGCGAGCGGCCGAACAGTCGCGTGCCGTCATCGTCGGATTTCGACATAAGTGTTATCGCTTTGGGAAGTTTTGACCGAAACCGTCGAGGCATGCAGAAAAAGTGACACGGTATACGTCGCTTTTATGTATCAAGGATACCGGTTATGGCCCTCCCAATAGATTGAATATTGCAATGCGAGTTTCGCGAATAGATAGATTTATTCGATGATCGCCGATTGCGCGACACGCTTCTTCTATACTGCTAAGCACTCGTTTGTCATGGCGGACAAACTCCCATTTATTCGCGTGCAATGCGGGTCGTATCGCCGAGTGCCCGGCGTCGTACTCCCAGCGCACGCTCGCTGCGGTTCCGGTCGAACTTCATACCGGCCGCCCCACCAGGAGCTTCGATGCCTTATGTGCTGATCGTCGAAGACGATGCCGATACGCGCGCGATGCTCGCGGCGCTCGCGCAGGCGCAGCAGCTCACCTGCGACACGGCCGCGACGCTAGAAGAAGCGCGCACGCTCGTCTCGACGCATACCCCCGATCTCGTGCTGTGCGATCTCGTGCTGCCCGACGGCAACGGGATGGATCTGTTCGATGCATTGCCGAAGCGCGGGCATTGCGAAATCGTGCTGACCACCGGTCACGCGAGCCTCGAAACCGCGATCGACGCATTGCGTCGCGGCGCGACCGACTACCTCGTGAAGCCGCTCAACATGCAGCGGCTGAACAGCATCTTCGCGCGCGTGCCGCGCACCACTGCGCTGCACGAGGAGATCGCCGAACTGCGCTCGGAGTTGCAGCGCCTCGGCCGCTTCGGCCGCATGCTCGGCAGCTCGCCGGCGATGCAGGCCGTCTACGATGCGATCGGCCGCGTCGCGCGCACCGAAGCGTCGGTGCTGCTCACCGGCGAGTCGGGCACCGGCAAGGAGCTGGCCGCGCAGACGGTCCACGATCTGAGCCTGCGCCGGCGCGGCCCGTTCCTCGCGGTGAACTGCGGCGCGATCGCCGCGAATCTCGTCGAAAGCGAAATGTTCGGCCACGACCGCGGCAGCTTCACCGGCGCGGAGCGGCAGCACAAGGGCTTCTTCGAGCGCGCCGACGGCGGCACGCTGTTTCTCGACGAAATCACCGAGATGCCGCTCGAATCGCAGGTCAAGCTGTTGCGCGTGCTGGAGACGGGCCGCGTCACGCGGCTCGGCTCGACGCGCGAGATCGACGTCGACGTGCGCATCGTCGCGGCCACCAACCGCGACCCGGAAGCCGCGATGGCCGACGGCAAGCTGCGGCCCGACCTCTATCACCGGATCAATGTGTTTCCGATTCCGCTGCCGTCGCTGCGCGAGCGCGGCGACGACATTCCGATGCTCGCCGATGCGTTCCTGCAGCGCTACAACGAGGAAAGCGGACGCAACCTGCGCTTCGCGCCGGCCGCACGCGAGGCGTTGAAGTCTTACGCATGGCCCGGCAACGTGCGCGAGCTGCGCAACTTCGTGCAGCGCGCGAGCATCTTCAGCGATGCGGACGTGATCGAAACCCTGCCGCCGCCGATCATGGAAGAGCTGTCGAACATGGTCGACTCGCAGGACGACCGCGTGACCGTGCCGTTCGGCACGCCGCTCGAGGAGGTCGACCGCAAGCTGATCCTCGGCACCATCGCGCAGTGCGGCGGCGTGAAGGCGCAGGCGGCCGAAGTGCTCGACGTCAGCCTGAAGACGATCTACAACCGGCTCGCGCAACTCGAAGGCGAGGTGGAGAAGCCGGACTCCTGATGCAACCGCCGGCGCACTCATGCGCGTGCGCGCTGCCGCGCGGCGTCGTCGAGGCGGCGTCGCATGCGTTCGACGTGCGGCGGGATCGCGCGCCGTTCGCGCAGGATCCACGGCAGGCCGGCAAGCGCGGGCAGGATCCCGCACTCGCGGCGCAGCCGCGGCAGCATGCGCACGGTGTGCGCGAACGCGGCGCCGGCCGGCCATCTGAGCCATGCGGTCCACACGTCGTTGCGGGTCGATACGCTGCGCCGCGCGCGCGCGTCGCGCTGCGTCGAAGGGTAATGATGAACCGTCAACTGCGGCGCATAGACGAGCCATGCGCCTGCGCGATACAGGTCGAGCGCGAGCAGCGCTTCCTCGCCGCCGAGAAAGTAGCGCGGGTGATAGCCGCCCGCGCGCAGATACGCATCGCGCCGGAACGCCGTCGCGCCGGCCAGCAACCCGAGGATCGGCCGCCCAGGCAGCGCGACGCTCGCGTCGAGCGGGCTGTCGGCCATCAGCGCGCAGGTCGGGTCCTCGCGTTCTTCCGCGCCCACCAGCACGCGCGCGGTGACGGCCGCGACGTGCGGATACGCGTCGAGCAGGTTTGCTGCCTCGGCGATCGAGCCAGGCGCCCACCACGTATCGTCGTCGCAGAACGCGACGTGGCGCGTGCGCGCGACGGCCACGCCGAGGTTGCGCCCGGACGCGCCCACGTTGCCGGGCGCATGCACGAGCGTCACGTGCGCGAAGCGCTCGCGCACGAGCGCCGCGGTCGCGTCGTCCGAACCGTTGTCGACCACGACGATCGCCGGACGGTCGCGCAGCGCGGTGAGGCGCGCCAGCGTGCGCGCGAGTTCGTCCGCGCGCCGGTAGGTGAGCACCACCGCGGTCACGCGCGGCTCGCGCGGCGCGAGCGCTGCGCGTGCGGGCGTTATCCGGACGTGCTGTCGCATTCGAGTTGCCAGTATGTTTCCGGTTCACGGAGGTCGGCGCGCATATGAGGCTCGAACAGCGCAATCTGGCTCTGGTATGCGTCGACCGCAGCGGCCTTCGCTGCCGCGCCGTCGCTGCGGTCGCCGGCCGGCGCGGCGACCGGGCGCGCGAACCAGCCGCGCTCGCGCCATTCGGACACGCGCTTCGACATCAGCCCGTCGATGCGCCGATACGGCGCGTCCTCGTAGAAGCGCCATGCACGCGACGTGTCGCCCGCCGCATGCAGGTCGTGCAGCACCGACAGCGCGGCCTGCTGCACCTGCAGATGATCGCGATGGAACAAGCCGGCCGGCGCGAGCACGCCGTAGCCCGGATGGGCGTCGAGCGTGTCGGTCAGCCGTGCGGCGATCTCGTCGGTCGCGGCCGGCGCGCCGTACTGATCGTCGAAGAAATCCAGCCACACCGGCCGCGCGTCGAGCAGCGCGAGCGCGCGGCGGTCCTCGTCGCGCCGCGCGCGCACCGCTTCGTCCGCGCTGCGAAACCCCGCGCGCCGATCCCACGGCGGCGCGGCCGTATCGCGTGCGGGGATGCCGGCGAACACGGTCACGACGACCGAGCCGGGCGCCTGCGCGATCGCCTGCCCGCAACTGAAGACGGCGTCGTCCAGGTGCGGCGAGATGACGAGCCAACGTGTCGGAGCGGTCATGTACTCGGAACCTCCGTGATGATGGATATGAACGGCCGGGCGGGCGACGCCCGCCGGCGAGCATGCGCCAGCATCACGCGTGCCCGTTCGTATTCCCGCGCGCCGTGGCGGCCGGCCGCACGGCAGGAGCGACCCCGATGATCGATATTGCAAGGACGCAGGCCGGAAATTACGCGACGGCCGTGATGCTGGTTGCGGTCGCAACGGTGTTGCAGGCGCTCGCGATCCGCTTCGGCGGCGTGAACCTACCGCTGGTGCTGTACTACCCGATGCTGGCCGGCGCCGCGTGGGCGACCTCGTTCGTGTTCGGCATCGTATCGACCGCGGCGAGCGGGCTGCTGGTGTGGACGCTGTTCCTGTCCGATGCCGGCGCGTATACCGGGACGCAGCCGGAGCGGCTGGTGCGGCTCGGCGCCTTCATGCTGATCGGCGTGCTGGTGTGCGCGGTCGCGGCGATGCTGCGCGATACGCGGCTCACCAACGACCGAGCACGCCGCCGCGAAGCCGCGGCGCGCGAGCGGCTCGAGGCGATCCTCGACGCGCTCCCGCACGGCGTGATCGCGGCCGACACGCAAGGCCGCGTGACCTACCTCAATGCGGCAGCGGCCGAGCTGACCGGCTGCTCCTCGGACGCCGCGCTGCAAGAACCCGTGCGCGACGTCGTGCGGTTGTTCGATCGCGACGAGCGGCTCGTGCCGACCACCGCGCTCGACCGCGCGCTGGCAGGCGTCTCCGCGCAATCCGATCAACACTGGCTGCAGCGTCGAGGCGACAGCGCGCCGGTGCCGATCGCCGAGATCGCGCGTCCGCTCGTCGATGCGCACGGCAACATCGACGGCGCCGTGCTGGTGCTGCGCGATGCGCTCGCGCAGCGTGCAGCCGCCGAAACGTCGCGGCTGCAACTGGCGGTGGTCGATGCGTCGCCTGACGCGATCGTCGGGATCGACGCGCAGGGCCGCATCGTCAGCTGGAACGGCGCGGCGCAGCGGATCTTCGGCTACGACGAAGCCCACGCGCACGGACGCGCGCTCGACACGCTGGTCGCGCAGCGCTGGCTGCGGCGCTACCCGCTCACCGTATCGTTCGAGACGCTGCGCGAGCCGATCGGCCCGCTCGAAGTGCTGTGCGTGCGCCGCGACGGCCGGCGCTTTCGCGCGTCGGTGTCCGCGTGCCCCGTGCGCGGCGATGCGCGCAACTGCGTCGCGCTGTCGCTGACGCTGCGCGAGACTCGCGTGCAGCGCCGCCGCGACCTGCGGACGCAGCGCTCGCTGCAAGGCGCGCGCACCGCGCGCGAGCGGGCCGATACGTCGAACCGCCTGAAGGACGAGCTGCTCGCCACCGTGTCGCACGAGCTGCGCACGCCGCTGAACGTGATCTACGGCTGGGTCGAGGTGCTGCGCAGCGCCGGCGACGACGCGCTGCAGCAGCAGGCGATCGACGCGATCGATCGCAGCGCGCATTCGCTCACGCGCATGGTGGGCGACATCCTCGACGCGTCGTCGCTCGCGACTGGCAAGCTGCGGCTCGACGCGATGCCGGTCGACGTCGTGCGGCTGTTCGCCGACGCGACGAGCGCGTTCCAGACCGCCGCGTCGGCGGCCGGCATCGCACTCGAGTTCGATTGCACGGCGAGCGCGTGCGTGGTGTCGGGCGACGCGGAGCGCCTGCGCCAGATGCTGTCGAACCTCGTGTCGAACGCGCTGAAGTTCACGCCCGCCGGCGGCGCCGTGACCGTCACGCTGACGCATGACGCCGCGCACGCCGTGCTCGCGGTCGGCGACACCGGGCAGGGCATCGCGAGCGAGTTCATCCCGTACGTGTTCGACATGTTCCGGCGCGCGGACGGTTCGCCCGCGTCGCCGCGGCGCGGCCTCGGGCTCGGCCTGTCGATCGTGCGTCATATCGCCGAACTGCACGGCGGCGAGGTCCGCGTCGACAGCGCGGGCCGCAACCGCGGCGCGACCTTCACCGTCACGCTGCCGGCCGGCTGGCAGCCGATCGGCGCGATGGCGTGGGGCGTGACGCAGGTTCTGCGCGATGCGCCGACGCTCGACACGCAGCGCATCCTGATCGTCGACGACGACGCGACCACGCGCGACAGCCTCGCCGCCGCGCTGACGACGCTCGGCGCCGTCGTCGCGATCGCCGTGTCAGGCCGCGCCGCGCTCGACGCCGTCGCGACGCTGCAGCCGACCGTCGTGCTGTCCGACCTCGCGATGCCGGACGGCGACGGCTTCTGGCTGATCGACGCGCTGCGCCGGCGTGGCGCGGGCGGCGTCGATACGTCCCGTCCGCGCGTGCTCGCGGTGACCGCGCATGCGGGACTCGGCGACGAGCGCCGCGCGCTCGACGCAGGCTTCGACGGCTATCTGTGCAAGCCCGTCGACGTGCGCGACCTCGCCCACGCGATCGCACGCGTCACGCAGCAAGATGGCTGACGCGTGCCCGCCGCGGCATCGCTGCGCACCGCTCACGCCGGGGTGGCCGGCCGGTTCTGCGTACTGATCTGCGCGAGCAGGTGCGACGCGATCTGCGTGCTGCGCACCAGCTCGCCCGGCGCGTGATGCGCGGCCTGCCGGTGGATGAAGTAGCGCGCCGTGTGCGCGAGCCCGGTGGCGAGCGGCGTCGTCGCGCGCCAGCCGAGGCGCCGCCGCGCGGCTTCAAGATCGGGGCGGCGCTGGCGCGGATCGTCGGACGGCAGCGGGCAGAACTCGATGTCCACGTCCGTGCCGACGACGCGCACCACTTCGCGCGCGATGTCGAGCATCGCGATCTCGTCGTCGCTGCCGAGGTTCACCGGTTCGCACGCATCGCCCGGCTCGTCCATCAACCGCACCAGCGCGTCGATCAGATCGTCGACGTAGCAGAACGAGCGCGTCTGCGTGCCGTCACCGTACACGGTCAACGGCTTGCCGGCCAGCGCCTGGGTGATGAAGTTCGACACGACGCGGCCGTCGGCCGGATGCATGCGCGGCCCGTACGTGTTGAAGATCCGCGCGATCCGCACGTCGACGCCGTACTGCCGGTGATAGTCCATGAACAGCGTTTCCGCGCAGCGCTTGCCTTCGTCGTAGCACGCGCGCACGCCGATCGGGTTCACGCGCCCGCAGTAGCGCTCGTCCTGCGGATGCACGTCGGGGTCGCCGTACACCTCGCTCGTCGACGCCTGCAGGATGCGCGCCTTCACGCGCTTCGCGAGGCCGAGCAGATTGATCGCGCCATGCACGCTGGTCTTGGTGGTCTGCACCGGGTCGCGCTGATAGTGCACCGGCGACGCCGGGCACGCGAGGTTGTAGATCTCGTCGACTTCCACGTACAGCGGAAACGTCACGTCGTGACGCATCAGCTCGAAATTCGGCGCATCGAGCAGGTGCGCGATATTGTCCTTCGCGCCCGTGTAGAAGTTGTCGACGCACAGCACGTCGTGCCCGGCCGTCACGAGGCGCTCGCACAGATGCGAACCGAGAAAGCCCGCGCCGCCGGTAACGAGTACGCGTTTGCGATCGTAGCCCTTCATCATGCATTCTCCTTGCGGTGCGCGAGTACGCCCGGCGTGGGCGAAACCGGCGTGCGGCGGGTCGCGGCGGTGCCGGCGCGCTGCGGATACGCGACGTCGCGGTAGACGTCGACGAGGCGGTCGGCCACGCCGCGCCACGTGTAGAAGCGATGCGCGCGCAGGTAGCCGGCGCGGCCCAGCGCCGCGCACAGATCCGGTTGCGCGCGCAACTGCACGAGCCGCGCGGCGAGCGCGGCCGGGTCGCGCGGCGGCACCAGATAGCCCGTGACGCCGTCGTCCACCGTCGTGCTGATGCCGCCGACGTCGCTGCCGATCACCGCCGCCGCGCACGCCATTGCCTCGACCGGCGTAATGCCGAATGGCTCGTACCACGGCGTCGTCACGAACACGTCGGCCGCGCTGTAGCACAGGTGCAGCGCCTCGCGCTCGCGCCGGCCGACGAAGGTCACGCGATCGGCGATACCGTTGTCGTGCGCGAGCGCCATGAGTCGCGCGAGTTCCGGGTCGCGCGCCGGGTCGGGCGTGGCCTGGCTGCCGCCGACGATGTAGAGATGGGTCGGCCGCTGCGGATCGCGCGGCATCCGCGCGAGCGCGTCGATCACGTTGTCGATGCCCTTGCGCGGCACCAGACGCCCGAGCTGCAACACGACGAACGCATCCTGCTGCCAGCCGAGCTGCGCACGCGCGTCGGCGCGCGGCACCGGTCGAAACTCCTGCGCATCGAACCCGCACGGCACGATCTCGATGCGCGCCGCGTCCGCGCGGTAGTGCGTGGTCAGGTCGAGCGCATCCTGCGGGCATTCGGCGATCAGGCGGTCGGAGCGGCGCGCGAGCGTGTCCTCGATCTTGAAGCGCGCGTCGGGAAAGCCGTCGGCCGCGCCCTGATGCAGCCGGCGCACGCGGCCGAGCGCGTGGAAGGTCGTGACGAGCGGAATGCCGAGGCGCTTCTTCACGCGCAGGCCGGCTTCGCCCGACATGAAGAAGTTCGCGTGCATCACGTCGACGGGGTCGGGCTCGCGCCGCATGCGCGCGATCATGTAATCGGCGAACGCCCCCATGTACGGCAGCAGCCGCTCCTTCGGCACATCGGTCGGCGGACCGGCCGGCACGTGGATCACGCGCATGCGCGGGCCGATCTGCACGACCTCCGGCAGGTGCGCATTGTCGCAACGCGTGTAGACGTCGACGTCGAGGCCGCGTTCGGCCAGCTGCTTCGCGACGTTGGCGACGTAGATGTTCTGGCCGCCCGCATCGACGCCGCCGATGACGCCCAGCGGCGACGCATGTTCACTGATCAACGCGATTCTTTGCATGGTGATGCTCCCGAGGTCGGGGCCGCGCCGGTGGGCCCCGTTGCATCCCTGTCCGGCAATCGGCATGCCCGCCGCTTTGCGGGGGAAGCGGCCCGCATCGGCGCCGAAAAAATTACAACGGCTTGGATGAAAGGGCGTCTGATCGGCGCGCCGCACGCGCGAGCCGCGCCGTGCGCGCGGCACGCGACTTGCGACATCGGCATACCAGCCGGCACGGCCGGCGCTCACGAAAGGAGGTCACGATGAAGGTATTTCTGCTGCAAGCCAGCGCGCCGCGAGCGCGCCGTCGTGCGGGCACGCGTATCGGCATGGCGATCGCCGTCGCCGCTGCCGCCGCCTGCACCGTCGTCGCGCCGAGCGCGTTCGCCGCCGGCGACGACGCCGCTTCGTCGTCCGCATCGTCGTCCGCATCGTCGTCCCATTCGAGCACCGGGACGAAGATTCACGACGCGACCATCACGACCAAGGCGAAGGCCGAACTGGTCGGCACGAGCGGCCTGTCGGCCGGCGACATCCACGTGAAGACGCGCCGCGGCGTCGTGATGCTGACCGGCAGTGTGCCGGACGAGCAGCAGCGCGGGCAGGCGGCCGACGTCGTCAGGAAGATCGACGGCGTGCGCGACGTGCGCAACCAGTTGACCATCCGCCCGAAGTGATCGGCGCGACGTAACAGGAGGTGTTATGAAGTGCACGCTCAAACCCGTCGGCGAGCAGACGATCGTGATCACGGGCGCGACGAGCGGCATCGGCCTCGTCACCGCGCGCAAGGCGGCACGCCGCGGCGCCAAGCTCGTGCTGTTCGCGCGCAACGGCGACGCGCTTAATACGCTGTGCGACGAGATCCGCCAGCACGGCGGCCTTGCGGTGCCGGTCGCGGGCGACGTCGCGAATCTCGAGGATCTGCAGCGCGCCGCCGCGCAGGCCGTCGACACCTACGGCGGCTTCGACACGTGGATCAACAACGCCGGCGTCTCGATCTTCGGCACCGCGGCCGCGGTGCCGCTCGAGGATCAGCGGCGGCTGTTCGACACGAACTACTGGGGCGTCGTGCACGGCTCGCTCGTCGCGTCGGACCATTTCCGGCGCAAGGGCGATTTTCACGGCGGCGCGATCATCAACCTCGGCAGCGAGGCGTCCGACGCGCCGCTGCCGCTGCAGAGCGCGTATGTCGCGTCGAAGCACGCGGTGAAGGGCTTCACCGATTCGCTGCGGCTCGAGCTCGAGTCGGACCGCTTGCCGGTATCCGTCACGCTGATCAAGCCGGCCGCGATGGACACGATGTTCGTGATGCACGCGAAAAACTACATGAACGTCGAGGCGAAGCTGCCGCCGCCGATCTACGACCCCGAGCTGGTCGCCGACGCGATCCTGTTCGCGGCCGCGCATCCGCGCCGCACGCTGTTCGTCGGCGGCGCCGCGAAGCTGGCCTCGGCGGGCGCGTATCACGCGCCGCGCCTGTTCGATCGCCTCGCGGCCACGTTGTTCTCGCGCGGCCAGCGCACCGTGCGCGCGGCACGCCCGCGCGACGACAACGCGCTGTACGAGTCGCGCCACGCGCTGCACGAGCGCGAAGGAATGGAAGGTCCGGTGCTGCGCGGCTGCGCATACAACGCCGTGGTGCAGCGTCCGAAGGTCGCGGGCGCCGTCGCGTTGGGCGCGGCCGCGCTGATGGTCGTGGCGCTCGCGCGGGCGCGGCGCACGACCGCGTAATCGATCTGGAGTGCGTTTTTCTTTCGAAGGAGGTTTCCATGACATCGCGACAACACACCGGCCACGAATACAGCCACTCGCGCGCGCACGAAGGCGAGCGCACGCAGCAGGACCACGACAAGGGCGGCCATCAGACCGGCCACGGCAAGGCGCCGAGCCCGGTCGACGTGCAGAAGGCGCTGAAGGGCATGGACTACCCGGCGAGCAAGGCCGACGTCGTCCAGTGCGCGGAGCGCTCGCATGCGGACCAGCACGTGCTGGAGATGCTGCGGCAGATTCCCGATCGCGAGTACACCACGCCGGCATCGGTGTCGAAGGAACTCGGGCGGCTGATGTGAGCGCCGCCGTCGGCCGTGCGCGCCGGCGCGCGCACGGCGCGTTACCGTCACGAGGAGCACGAGCATGGCGATGATCGTCGCAGGCCGCTTCACGACGTTCGATGAAGCGGAAGGTGGGGCGCGCCACCTCTACGAGCGCGCGTTCGGACCGGACGACGTGTCCATCTTCTTTCTGAACCCGGGCGGACAGCACGCGCGCTATCCGATCGGCGGCGACGTGTATGCCGATACGGCCGCGAAGCCCGGCGGCCGCGGCGCGATGGTCGGCGCACTGCGCGGCATGCTGATCGGCGTGATCGTCGGCCTGATCGCTTACGCGATCGGCCTGCGCTACTGGTTCGTGCCGGTCGCCGGCGCGTTGGCCGGCGCGTATCTCGGCGCCTTCGGCGGCGCGCTCGGACGGATGCGCGGCGAGCAGGCCGAGGGCAAGGGCACGCTCGAGCAGACCGAGAGCGGCGTGATCCTCGCCGCGCGCGTGACGGCCGCCACCGCGGCGGCGGCCGAAGACGTGCTGCGCGCGACCGGCGCGCAGGCGATCGAGCGCGTCGAAGGCGAATGGCAGGACGGCGAGTGGCGCGACTTCGACCCGGTGCGCCGGCCCGACGGCACGACGCAGGACGCCGCGCACTGACCATGCCGTTTCTGCACGCGCTTGCAATGCAGGGACGCACCGCGCGCGCACGGCCGCGAGCGGCCGTGCGGCACGAGCGGCGGCCTGCGGCATGCGGCATGCGGCTTGCGCCGTGCTCCCGACCCACGATCAAGGAGGCATACATGACCCAGGCACACACCCCGCCGCCCCAGAATCAGACGCAGCAGCCGGGCAGCGAGCGGGACATGCAGCCGAAGCCGCGCGACGAGGCGGCCGATTACGTCGGCAGCGGCAAGCTGGCCGGCAAGGTCGCGCTCGTCACCGGCGGCGACAGCGGGATCGGCCGCGCGGTGGCGATCGGTTTCGCGAAGGAAGGCGCGGACGTCGCGATCGTCTATCTGAACGAGTCGGACGACGCCGCGCACACGAAGCGGCTCATCGAACAGGCCGGCCGGCGTTGCGAGGCGATCGCGTGCGACATCGGCGACCGGCAACAGGCGCGCGACGCGGTCGCGCGCACCGTCGAGCGGCTCGGCCGGCTCGACGTGCTGGTGAACAACGCGGGCGAGCAGCATCCGCAGCCCGGCATCGAGGACGTGACCGAGGAGCAGCTCGAGCGTACTTTCCGCACCAACGTGTACGGGATGATCTTCTGCACGCAGGCGGCGCTGCAGCACATGAAGGGCGGCGGCCGCATCGTCAACACGGCGTCCGTCACCGCGTACCACGGCAGCCCGAAACTGCCCGACTACTCGGCGACCAAGGGCGCGATCGTCGCGTTCACGCGCTCGCTGTCGATCGAGCTGGCCGAGCGCGACATCCGCGTGAATGCCGTGGCGCCGGGGCCGATCTGGACGCCGCTGATCCCGTCGACCTTCAGCGCCGAGCAGGTGTCGAAGTTCGGCTCGAACGTGCCGCTCAAGCGGCCGGGCCAGCCCGACGAGCTGATCGACTGCTACGTCCTGCTCGCATCTGAAGGCGCGAGCTACATGACGGGACAGACCTTGCATCCGAACGGCGGCTCGATCGTCGGTGGCTGACCGGTTCCCCACACAAGGAGAAAGCGCATGAAACGACACAACTGGACGACCGCGGCGCTCGCTGCGGGCGCGCTCGCGGTAGCGGGGCTCGCGCACGCACAGATGCCGAGCGAGCCGCCCGCCTCGAATTCGCACGTGCCGGGCGGCGTGATCAATCCGTCGTCGGGCGCCGGAGCCGGCGACGCGGGCATGGCGAAGGCGCCGCAGGGCGCCGATGCGGAATTCGTCGACAAGGCCGCGATCGGCGGCAAGGCGGAAGTGCAGGCGAGCCAGCTGGCGCTGAAGCAGTCGAAGTCGGCCGACGTGCGCGCGTTCGCGAAGCGGATGGTGGCCGACCACAGCAAGGCGAACGCGCAGCTGAACCAGATCGCCGCGCGCAAGGGCATCAAGCCGCAGGTCGAGCAGGTGACCGACCCGGACGTGGAGGCGCTGCGCGGCAAGCAAGGCAAGGACTTCGACTCCGCTTATGTCGCGGCGGCCGGCCCGGAAGCGCACCGCAAGACGATCGCGCTGTTCGAAACGGAGGCCCGCGACGGCAAGGACGCGCAGCTGCGCGCGTTCGCGCAGGCCACGCTGCCGAAGCTCAAGCATCACCTGAGCATGGCGGAAGCGCTGCAGCGCAAGGTGGGCGCGCAGTAACGCGCGTCCGGTTCAACCCCGGGCCGCGTGTGCGGCCCGCATTTTTCGGAGAAGCAGTCATGGCCCAACGGCAATCGAAGCACGAAGGCATCCTCGAACTGCTCTGTCAGGCATACGAGACCGAGCTTGGCGGCGCGCAGATCTACGAGGCCGCGCTCCAGTGCGCAACCGACCCGGACCTGCACAAGGAATGGGAGAAATATCATCGCGAGACCCTGCATCACCAGGAAGTGCTGCGCAAGGTGTTCGAAACGCTCGGCCTCGATCCGGACGCGCAGTCGCCCGGCCGTGCCGCTGTCGCGGCCACCGGCAAGTCGCTGGTGCAGGTGATCCAGCAGGCGAAGAAGCAGGCCGATCCGGCCGTCGCGCAGGTCGTCGCGGCCGAGTGCGTGGTGCTCGCCGAGACGAAGGACCATCTGAACTGGGAGCTGATCGGCTATGCGGCCGACCAGTTGCGCGACAGCGACGCAGCGCGTGCGCTGAAGGCCGCGCACGACGAAGTCGAAGCCGACGAGGATCATCACCTCTATCACACCCGCGGCTGGGCGCGCGAGATGTGGATCGAGTCGATGGGCTTCAAGGCCGTGCTGCCGCCGCCGGAGGAAGTGAAGAAGGTCGAGTCGGCGGCCGATGCGGCGCGCGCCGAGCGCTCGCGCGGGAAGATGATGTAAGCGGGTCCGCTCGCGATCGGGCCGTGCCGCTCGCGCGGCCGGCCCGAGGCGACCGTGACCGAGAAGCGCATGAATCCGCAGGCAAGAACCGCGGCCACTTCCCGAGCGACGTGGCCGCCAGCAGCAAACCAAATGGGCCGATCAGGGGCGGTAGAGTCTGCTCGCGAGCCTCGGTGACGCCCGCGCTGTAGCCCGCTGCAATGGCGGGTTTGATTCCGGCTGGTTAAAACTCCCGTTTTTCAAGAAGACGTCCCCGCTCGTCAGGCGCGGCGCGCAGGCATTCGCGGCGGCTGGGCCTGTGAAGGCCGGAATGCTCGTAAAATCGAGCATACGAGCCATAAGGATCGATTTATCGAGCATGAAGGTCAATCAAGAGATGGCTGCCAGCCCGGCCGTGCTTGCCGAGACAAAGCACCACTGGGGCAACTGCTCTCCCGTCTCCGTATAGCGAGAGGGGTTCATCAGAGCGAGGCAGCCACGCGAGCCGGTCTGTCGCGCAATACCGCCTACCGCATCGAAAAGGGCGACCCCGGCGTGGCGATCGGTCAGATGGTTCGGTATCTGGAAGCGTTTGCTCCCGGCCTGCGCCTGCATGACTTGCTCTCCGAGACGGATCCGGCGCTCAAGTCGCTCGATGCTCGCACCCGTCGACAACGAGTTAGCGTTCTGTCGGAGAAGGAACTCAAGGAGCTGGACTTCTAATGGCAGCAACGATCGAGAAGTTCGCGAGATCGCTGCGAACGCTTCATCGGTGAGCCGGAGGGCATCGCAGGCCCGGCCGTCAACCGTTGTTGTATCCGCCGTCGCAGTCAGCCTCCATCGATTACCGCCATCCGCCGCCCCCAGTTGCAAACAGCAACGGCCCCGCCGCTCACGCCAGCATGTCCACCACCATCACCACCACCGACGCCGCCATCAGCGCGACGGCAAGCCACCCCAGCACCCTCGACGCGACGCCGCTGCCCGGCTGGCCGGCCGCCCCGCGCCGCTGGGCGAGCAGCATCACGAGCACCAGCATCGGCACCGCGGCGATGCCGTTGAGCACCGCGCTCCAGTACAGCGCCTTGATCGGATTGACCGGGCCGAAGCAGATCGCGATGCCGACCAGCACGCACAGCGCCAGCACGCCGTAGAACGCCGGCGCGCGATGCACCGGCTCGTTGAGGCCCTCGCGGAACTGCCATGCCTCCGCGCAGCCGTAAGCGGCGCTGCCGGCGAAGGCCGGAATCGCCAGCAGCCCGCAGCCCACGATGCCGAACGCGAACACGACGAACGCCGCTTCGCCCGCGATCGGCCGCAGCGCTTCGGCGGCCTGCGCCGTCGACCCGATGTCGTGCCGGCCGTGCGTGAAGAACACCGCCGCGCCGATCACCATGATGCAGAACGACACCGCGTTCGTGACGATCATCCCGGTCCACGTGTCGAACGTGATGCGCCGCTCGGTGTCGCGACGGGTCGCGGGCGCGTTGACGGTGTCGCCATCGCCGTTGCGCCGCTCGGCCTGGGTTTCCTCCACTTCGAGCGCGGCCTGCCACACGAACAGATACGGGCTGAGCGTCGTGCCGAGCACCGCGACCGCGGTGGTCGCGTAGTCGCGCGTGAACGCGATGTGCGGCAGCACCAGCGTATGCAGCAGATTGCGCCAGTCGACGTGCACGAAGCCGAGTTCGAGCACGTACGCGAGCAGGCCGAGCGTCATCCATTTGAGCCAGCGCGCATAGCGCTCGTACGACATCAGCACCTGCAGCGCGAGCGACGCGATCCCGTACGAGGCCGCGTACCAGTAGCTGCGCCCGCCGGCGACGAGCGCGGTCGCGTCGCCCATCGCGGCGAGATCGGCGCCGACGTTCACGACGTTGACGATCACGACCATCACGATCAGCGTTTTCGCGAGACGGTCGGAGAAGTGCTCGCGGATGCCGGCCACCAGCCCCTTGCGGTTGGTGCGCCCGACGAACGCGGCCGCGAGCTGCACGACGACCATCATCGGCAGCGTGACGACGATCATCCACAGCATGTTGAACCCGAACTGGCTGCCGGCCTGCGCGTACACCGCCACGTTGCTCGGATCGGCGTCGGACGCGCCCGCGAGCAGGCCGGGGCCGAGCCGCCGATACCAGGGCTTCGCGGCCGGCGCGGGCGCGGACGCGGATGTCGAGGTGGGCGCGGCGTGCGTTGCGTCGTCGTCGCGCAGGTCGCTCATTCGGCGTCTCCGCGCGTGCCGTGCGCCGTGCCGGCGTCGCGCGCGAGTCGCGCTGCGGTGCGCAGCGCGTCGACCAGCGTCCGGTACGCGCGCTCGCGCGAATCGGCGCCGCGCGTGCGCAGCACGTAGGACGGGTGATACGTCGCGACGACGAGGCGGCCGTCCGGCGAGCGCAACGGCTGGCGCGCGCGTTCGAGCGTCGCGTCGTTGTCCTGCAGCACCGCGCGCAGCGCCGTCGCGCCGAGCGCGACGATCACGCGCGGCGCGAGCGTCTCGAGTTCGCGCTCGAGCCAGTAGCGGCACGCGGCGACCTCCCGCTGCGCCGGCGTCTTGTGCAGCCGGCGCTTGCCGCGCGGCTCCCACTTGAAGTGCTTGACCGCGTTGGTCACGTACACGCGGGCGCGATCGATCCCGGCCTCGTCGAGCGCACGGTCGAGCATGCGGCCCGCCGCGCCGACGAACGGCACGCCGGTCCGGTCTTCCTGATCGCCCGGTTGCTCGCCGACCAGCATGATGCGCGCGTCGGCGGGGCCGGCGCCCGGCACCGGCTGCGTCGCGTGTTCCCACAGCCCGCAGCGGCGGCACGCGTCGAGCGTGGCCGGCGCGTCGTCATCGGCGTCGCCGCCGTGCGTGTCGGCCGGGTCGGGCTGCGGCCGCTGCGATGGCTTGGCGTGCTGCGCGGCGTGCGTCGGATGTCGGGACGTGCGTTCCGTCATGCGGCGCCTCCCACGCAGCCCGACGCGTCGGCGTGCGCCGCGCGGCATGCGTCGCGCCCGCATGCGGGCGGCTTGCTGGGTTGGCGGTTCGGCCGTGCGCGCATCGAGGGGCTCCCGTATCGACGATATCGCGTCGATGCAGCAACCGGCATGCCGGGGACTTTCAATATGGGCGCGCAGTTTGCGCGGGGGCCGTATCCGCTGAATGGAGACACCCGATGCATACCCCCCGCGTCAACGATCCGGCGGCCGACGACGTGCTGCTGTGGCGTTCACCCGACAGCGTCCCGCCGCGCCCGCGCCGGGTGCTGGTGGTCGACGACTACCGCGACGCGGCCGATGCGCTGCAACTGCTGCTGGAGGCGCGCGGTTTCGAATGCCGCGTCGCCGACGATCCGTTCGCCGTCTGCGCGCTCGCGCGCGACTGGCAGCCGTTCGCGATCGTGCTGGACATCGCGATGCCGGGCCTCGACGGCCTGCAGCTCGCGACGCGGCTGCGCGCCGACCCGCGCACCGCCGACATGCTGCTCGTCGCCTGCAGCGCGCACGCGTCGCAGCGCGATCGCGAGCGTGCGCGCGAAGCAGGCTTCGACGCGCACTGCGCGAAGCCGCTCACGCCGCACCGGCTGCTCGCCTACCTGGAATCGGCGAGCAGCGGGCGGCGCTGACGCGCGCGGCGCGGGACGTTACACGACGCTTGTAAAACGGTGCCGGGCGGCGCGGCGGCGGGCTCGCGCGCATGATCGATTGGGTGATCGTTCGCGCGGACGCACCGCCGCGCTCGCGCGCCGGTATCTTCCCGGCTGGGTCTGCCCGGACGAATCATGCACAATACCGGGCATTCGAGAACCGGAGACCAGGGCCGTGGGAATCAATTTCGATTTGACCGACTTGCAGGCGTTTCGCGCGGTGGTGGAGCTGGGGAGCTTCCGTAAGGCCGCCGAATCGATCAGCATTTCGCAGCCCGCGTTGAGCCGCCGCATCGAGAAGCTGGAGGACGCGCTCGGCGTGCGGCTGTTCGAGCGCACCACGCGCAGCGTCACGCTGACCACCGTCGGCCGCGTGTTCGCGCCGAGCGCCGAGCAGCTGCTCGACGATCTCGACGTCGCGCTGCTCGGCATCCGCGACGTGTCGTCGAGCCGCCTCGGCCATGTGACGATCGCCTGCGTGCCGTCGGTCGCCTACTACTTCCTGCCGAACGTGATCGCCAGCTACCATCGCCGCTTTCCGCGCATTCGCGTCAAGCTGCTGGATGCGAGCGCGAACGAGGTGCTGAGCGCCGTCATCAGCGGCGAGGCCGATTTCGGTGTGAGCTTCATGGGCAGCCAGGAGCCTGAAGTCGAATTCCGGCTGCTGCTGCAGGAGCGCTTCGTCGCCGCGTGCCGGCGCGATCATCCGCTCGCGGGCAAGAAGCGCGTGACGTGGGACGAGCTCTATGCGTACGACTACGTGTCGGTCGACAAGACCTCCGGCAACCGTCTGCTGCTCGATCAGGCGCTGACCGCCGTCGCGCCGCGCGCGGCGAGCGTGTGCGAAACCCGTCACGTGACGACCATGCTCGGCTTGATCGAAGCGGGGCTCGGCGTGGCCGCGGTGCCGTCGATGGCGATGCCGGGGCGCGACCATCCGGTGCTCACGAGCGTGCCGCTCGTCGAGCCGGTGGTCAAACGCCGCGTGGGGATCGTGAAGCGGCGCGGGCGCACGCTGACGCCGGCCGCCGAAGCGTTTCACCGCGCGGTGCTCGATGCGCGGCGCGGCGCCGCGGCCGGCAGCGAGGCGGCGGCATGATGCGCGCATCGGCTGCCGTTCTTGCATACGCGTCCGCAACCGCAGCAGCAACGGCGGAGCGCGCCGCATCGTGACGACCGCAACACCGCTTCGTTCGTTGTACGTGCAGGTCCTGCTCGCCATGGCGCTCGGCGTGAGCGTCGGCCATTTCTGGCCGCACGCGGGCGCGCTGCTCAAGCCGCTCAGCGATGCCTTCGTCGGGCTCGTGCGGATGATGATCGCGCCGATCGTGTTCTGCACGATCGTGTCGGGCATCACGTCGCTGGCGAACGGCCGGGCGATCGGCCGCACGATCGTGCGCGCGCTCGCGCTGTTCTATCTGCTGACCGCGGCCGCGCTCGCGTTCGGGCTCGTCGCCGCGTTCGTGCTGCGCCCCGGCGCGGGCATGCACGTCGACGTGCATCACCTCGATCCGAACATCCTCGCGCCATATGCACGGCAGGCGCCGCCGCGCGGCCTGGTGGCGTTCGCGCTCGACGTGATCCCCGAGACGATGCTCGGCGCGTTCCGCAACGGCGACGTGCTGCCGGTGCTGCTGCTGTCGCTGCTGTTCGGCTTCGCGCTGAATGCGCATCCGCAGGCCGGGCGGCCCGTGCTGGCGCTGATCGACGGCGTCGCGCAGGTCGTGTTCCGCGTGCTCGCGATGATCATGCGGCTCGCGCCGCTCGGCGCGTTCGGCGCGATGGCGTTCACGGTCGGGCGCTTCGGCATCGGCTCGGTCGGCTCGCTGGCGTGGCTGATCGTGTCGTTCTACGTCGCCTGCGTGCTGTTCGTCGCGCTGGTGCTCGCGCCGCTCGCGCGGCTGCACGGTTTCTCGCTGTGGCGGCTGTTGCGCTACATCCGCGAGGAGTTGCTGATCGTGCTCGCGACGTCGTCCACCGAGCCCGTGTTGCCGCGGCTGATCGTCAAGCTCGAGGCGCTCGGGTGCGACAAGGGCGTGGTCGGGCTCGTGCTGCCGGCCGGCTATTCGTTCAACCTGGACGGCACCGCGATCTATCTGACGCTCGCCGCGCTGTTCATCGCGCAGGCGTGCGACGTGCCGCTGTCCGCGCCGCAGATCGCCGCGCTGCTGGCGGTGATGCTCGTCACGTCGAAGGGCGCGGCCGGCGTGTCGGGCAGCGGGCTCGTGGCGCTCGTCGCGACGCTCGTCGTGATGCCCGACCTGCCGGTCGCCGGCGTCGCGCTGCTGGTCGGCATCGACCGGTTCATGTCCGAGGCGCGTGCGTTGACGAGCGTGATCAGCAACGCGTGCGCGGTGATCTTGGTGGCGTCGTGGGAAGGCGCATGCGACCGTGCGCGCCTCGTGCGGGTGCTGAGCGGCGCGGGGACGGCCGGCGCGGACGAGGCCGAAGCCGGCGCGTAGTGCACCTGGTGCGCGTAGTGCGGCGGGAAGGCGGGGAAGGCGGGGGGAGAGCGGCGGGAAGCGCGGCGTCGTGTCCGCGCCCGCCGCACGTGCTCAATGCGCGGACACCGAATCCAGCCCGGTCGACTTCACTTGCGGCTGTACGTCGGGCGACGCGAGATAGTCGAGCAGCGCCTTCGCTTCGGCCGGATGTTGCGCGCCGACCGGGATGCCGGCCGCGAAGCGCGTGACGGACTGCAGCGCTTCCGGAATCTTGCCGACGTAGGTCACGCCCTTGACGGGCAGCAGCTCGCTGACCTGCTGGAAGCCGATTTCGTAGTCGCCGTTCGCGACCACCGAGGCGACCGGAATCCGCGGAATCATCTTCGCCTTCGATTTGACCTGGTCCTCGATGCCGAGCTTCTTGAACAGCTCGCGCTCGATGTAGACGCCGCTCGCGCTGTCCGAGTACGCGATCGATTTGGCATGCAGCAGCACCTGCTTGAGGCCGTCGGCCGTGCCGATGTCGGGGGTCGGCGCGCCGGCGCGCACCACCATGCCGATGCGCGAATCGGCCAGCTCGACGCGCGAGCCGGCGATCACCTTGCCTTGCCGGATCAGGTCGTCGAGCGCGTAGCCGACCATGATCACCGCGTCGGCCGGCTCGCCGCGCGCGAGCCGGTTCGGAATCGCCTCGGCCGACTTGCCCATCGACGGGCCGAGCGCGGTGTCGAGCGTGTTGCCGGTGTGCGCCTCGAACTGCGGGCCGAGCAGCTTGTAGGCGGCCGTGAAGCCGCCCGAGCTCATCACGTGCAGCTCGGCCGCCTGCACGGTCGTGGCGAGCGCGGCTGCGGCGACGAGCGCGCTCGCGCAGAGGGTGTGGAACAGTTTTTTCATGGCCGTGTCGGTCGTCGTGGTCGAGCGGTGTCGGGGTAGCGATGCGGCTGCGGAATTCAGTGCGTCAGTGCGCGGGCGTGAGCGTCGCCGGCTGGCGGCGATACAGCGCGAAGGTCGCGAGCAGCGCGCACACCGCGGCGAGGCTCATCCAGTAGCCGGGCGCGGCCTTGTCGCCCGTCATGTGGATGAGCGCGGTCGAGATCGCCGGCGTGAAGCCGCCGAACACGGCGGTGGCGAGGCTGTAGGCGAGCGAGAAGCCCGCGACGCGCACTTCGACCGGCATCACTTCCGTCAGCGCGACGACCATCGCGCCGTTGTAGATCCCGTACATGAACGACAGCCACAGCAGCACGAGCAGCATGTTGATGAACGACGGCGCGTGAGCGAGCAGCGACAGCGCCGGATACGCGGTGGCGATCGCCAGCAGCGTCATGCCGACGAGCAGCGGGCGGCGGCCGATGCGGTCCGACAGCGCGCCGCCGATCGGCAGCCACACGAAGTTCGACACGCCGACGCACAGCGTCACGAGCAGGCTGTCGGCGGTGCTCAGGTGCAGCACCGTCTTGCCGAAGGTCGGCGCGTAGACGGTGATCAGGTAGAAGCTCGTGGTGGTCATCGCGACCAGCATCATCCCGGCGATCACGACGCCCCAGTTGCGCGCGAGCGTGGCGAACACTTCCTTCATGCTCGGGCGATGCCGGCGCGCGGTGAACTCCTGCGTTTCCTGGAGATTGCGACGCAGCATGAAGATGAACGGGACGATCATGCAGCCGACGAAGAACGGCACGCGCCAGCCCCACGCGGCGATGGCCGACGTGCTGAGCCAGTGATTCAGCGCGAAGCCGAGCGCGGCCGCGACGACGATCGCGACCTGCTGGCTGGCCGACTGCCAGCTCGTGTAGAAGCCCTTGCGGCCGGGCGTGGCCAGTTCGGCGAGATAGACCGACACGCCGCCCAGCTCGGCTCCGGCCGAGAAGCCCTGCAGCAGCCGCCCGGCCAGCACCAGCACCGGAGCCAGCATGCCGATCGTCGCGTAACCCGGTACGAACGCGATCAGGATCGTGCCGCTCGCCATGATCGCCAGCGTGACGATCAGGCCCTTGCGGCGGCCGACGTCGTCGATGTACGCGCCGAGCACGATCGCGCCGAGCGGACGCATCAGGAAGCCGGCGCCGAACACGGCGAAGGTCATCATCAGCGACGCGAATTCGCTCGCGGCCGGAAAGAACACCGCGGCGATCTGCGTCGCGTAGAAGCCGAACAGGAAGAAGTCGAATTGCTCGAGGAAGTTGCCGGCCGTCACGCGGAATACCGCGGCGGCCTTCGAGCGTCCGGTCGAAGGGCTGGACGAGGGATGCATCAGGGTGTCTCCAGGAAAGCGGGAAAGGCGCGGGGCGCGATCGATTGTTGTTTCGCCAATGTTCGCCCGGAGACGGCAAAACGAGAAGTGCGATTTTTGCAGCGATTGATGTTGTTTCGTTATCAATCGGCGCGCGGGCCGAGGACGACACCAGGACGAAAAAAAGCCCCGCATTCTGCGGGGCAGGTCGGCTCAACTGCTGCCGAATCCGGATGACGCGTCAGTTTCAGTGATGGCCGCGGGTGCGCGGGTCGGTCAGATCCTCGGTCGGGTCGGTCAGCCCGAGTTCGTCGCTGGCGCTCCAGTACGGCGTGCTGCCGTAGTACTCGTGCAGCGGCTCGGCCCATTGCGGGTCGGCCATCGCCGGCCAGTGATCCTTGTCGAAGCCCGGCGCGTTCTTGATCCGCTCGGACGACACCGACAGCAGGAAGCACTTGCGTTCGGTGTCGAGCGTCAGTGCGCTCCACGGAATCGCGAGCAGCTTGTCGCCGATGCCGAGCAGGCCGCCGCTCGACAGCACGGCGTACGCCACGCGGCCCGAGCGCACGTCGAGCATGATGTCCTTGATCTTGCCGACGTCGTCGCCGTCGGTCGTGTAGACCTTGTTGCCTTCCAGCGTGTCGGCGGCCATCACGTCGGGACCGGGGCCGGCTGCGGTCGCCGCGCCCTTGCCGATGATGCGGGCTTGTCCTTGGTCGGTAGTCTGCATGGTTGTCCTCCTGGCTGTGTAGGCGCGACCGTGCCCGGGATGGGCCCTGCGGGTCGCGCGGGTGGTCGGGCGGGGCGCACGCGCCCCGTCACGTCTGCTTCGGTTGCGACACGCCTTCCAGCGTGTTGGCTACTTCGTCGCGCGCCGGGCTGGCCGTGCGCGTCGCGATGTCCGCGAGCGACAGCATGCCGACCAGCCGCTTGTCGTGGTCGACGACCGGCAGCCGGCGCAGCTGCGCGTCGGCCATGTAGTGCTGGATCTCGTCGAGCGAATCGTCGACGAAACACCATTCGATCGGGCCTGACGCGACTTCGTGCACGCGCGTTTCCGGCGGCTTGCCCGCCGAGATCGCGCGCACGGCGAGATCGCGGTCGGTGACCATCCCGATCAGCCGGTTGTTGTCGCACACCGGCAGCGCGCCGATGTCGTAGCGCTCCATCAGTTGCGCGGCATGACGGATCGAGTCGGTCGGCGCGATGCGCACGACGTCCTGCGACATGATTTCGTTGACGCGATGCATTGAGGTCCTCCTCGCGAGTTGGGGGCCGGGCCGTGCGCTGCCGCAAGCGGCGTGCCGCGGCCAGGGTCATTCGTCGCGGCGCTTGGCCGGGTCCTGCCAGGGGCCGTCGTCATGCGTGCCCGGGGGCGTATCGGGGTCGATGCGCGTGACGCCGCCGGTCGCGGGCGGGTCGCTCGCCGGGAACGTGTCCTCGAGCTGCTTGTCGATGTGGCGCTCCGAGTGGCCCGTCCTGGTCTGATCCTGGTCCTTCAGCGGCGGCTGCGGGTCGGGATGCCGCTCCTGTTCCGGCGTATCGATGCCGGCTCGGGTCGAATCGCTCATGGCGTGGCTCCGTATCGTTGGCGTTGACGTGCCGATGGCGCAACCGGCGTGCCTGCAACGCGCGGCGGCACACGATTTGCCGTCTGCGTGGCGGAGGACCACGCGCGGCGCCACGCGCCGCACGCACACACGCACATGCAATCCACACGCAATCGAGCGGGAGGCACGATGACCATTCCAAAACGACGACCCGGAGTGCGCTACGAAGTGAACGTATGCGGCGGCGGCTTCGATTCGGTGAAGAGCCACTTCAGCGCATGGAAACGGGAGCCGCTGATCTACCGGCCCGAGCGGCGGATGTTCGAGGGCAAGGCCGACGTGCGGCCGCTCGACGAGACCTTCGGTTCGACCGAACCGGCGCGGTTCGCGCTGCAGACCGCGTGCGAGCCGGCCGACGCGTATGCGCTCGCCGCGCGGGTGCGCGACGACGGCCGCGAGCTGTGGCTCGTGATGGCGGCGTACGAGAGCTAGCGCGATGCCGTTGAAAGAATTGCAGCGCGCGGTGTAGGGAAGACATGGAATGCGACCGCGCCGCGGTGCGCGGCGGCGGGCGGCCCGTCGGGCCGCGCCTGTCGCGGCGGCATAGCGCTTGCGGGCTGTTGTGGGCCTTAGCGGGCCTGATGGTCGCGCGGTCGCGCGACATCGCGCGCCGCCATGTGGAGATCGGCGCCGCTTGCGCCGACACGACGCGATGAACGACTGCCTATGAACCCGATCCTTATCCGAAAGCTGCATCGCCCCGAGCCGCCGCTGCCGGACGTCGAGCCGGAGCCCGAGCCGCCCGCGCCGACCGAGGTGCCGCCCGGCGTGCCGGAACCGTACCAGGATCCCGAGGGCGATCCGCCCGCGCACCCGCCGCCGGAGCGCGAGCCGCCGACCCGCGAGCCGCCGATCCGGGCGCGGTGGGCGGTGAAATTCACAACGTTGATGGAGGTCTCACATGAATATCCGCGTGAAACCCGGCATGTTGCGCGACGTTGCCGAGACGCTCGGCCGTCATTTCGACGCACGCGAGATGCCGTTTCATGTCGAGGAGCGGCCGGCCGGCGCGCTGCATATCGGCTTTCGCGTCGACGGCCATCCGGCCTCGCTGACGGTCACGTTCGACGCCGACGCGTTCGCCGCGCTGGAACACGCCGGCGTCGAGCGGCAGCGCGGCGCGCTCACGCGCGTCGCCGCCGAATTCGACACGATGATGGCGCGCCGCGCGCCCACCGCGTATGCGGGCGATTTCCACTTCAACGGGCTCTGAGCCGGACCGTTCAGGCCGGCTCGGTGCCTGCGACTTGTCACGGAGGATTCGATGAAACCGATCCAGACGATACGCGTGGGCGCCGTTGCGTTTGCCGCCGCGTGCGCGCTGGGCGCATGCATGCAACCGCGGCCGACCACGACGATGCCGGACGCGAACACGCGCTACGACACGCGGCCGTCGCCGCACAACACGCTGCCGGCCGGTGCGGCGGGTGGCGAGCCGGCCGACGTGCCGCCGCCCGGACCGAACGGCGCAGAGGGCGATGCGCCGCTGCCGGGCACGCCGCCGCCGATGCAGTACTGAGGCGAGCGGTTGGTGCTGCGGGGTGGGAGCGTGCGGGACGTAGGAGGCACGCGCGCCGCATGAGACGCACGACGCATGAGGCGCACGACGCACGACGCACGCGCGGCACCTGCCACCCGGCACCCGGTACATGCCACCCGGCACCCGGCACCCGGCAGCCGGCAGCCGGCACCCGGCAGCCGGCACACGGCACACGGCACACGGCACACGGCACATCGCGCGTGGAGGGCGCACGGAGGGGGCCGGACCCGCAGGCCGCGCACGACACGCGAGAAGCGCAAGAAGCGCAAGAAGCGCAAGAAGCGCAAGAAGCGCAGCGCACGCAGTCGCCTCTGTAGCCCTCGGCGCGCGCCCGCCGCGCTCGGCGCCCCCGTCGCCGCCCCCGTCGCCGCGACCAAAATCCTCGCGCCTCCCGCCCCCGCAACCGCCGTGCCGCGCGCCCCGACGACGCGCCCCCGAACTTCCCGCCGCTTGTAAAAAAGCGGTCTCACGCGCCGCCCGCGCCAGGGTACGAACCCTTGAGAGCCGCGCCGGACGGCGCTTTGCCGTACTGGCACGGAAGCTGCATCGATCCCCCGCATACGAATTCCACACACCGTCAGGAGGACATCGATGTCAGTCACGCTTGCGCTCCAGATGCGACAGCACCTGGCCCTCACGCCGAGGCTTCAGCAGTCGCTTCGTCTGCTGCAGTTGTCTTCGCTGGAATTCCAGCAGGAATTGCGGCAGGCGCTCGACTCGAATCCGTTTCTCGAAGATGGCCAGAGCGACGACGAGGCGCCGGCCGATCCACCCGAACATACCGCCGAGGCAGCCCCGCAGGACACCGCGGCCGAGCGCGACGACGTGCGCGCGCCGGACGGCGACGTGTCGTACACGGCGGCCCCGACGATGCGCGGCACGGGCCGCCAGGGCGAGGATGGCGGCGATCTGTCGCCGGGCGAATGGATGGCCGCCGAGCCGTCGCTGCATCAGCATCTGCACGACGCGCTGCGGCTCTATCCGCTGAACCGGCGCGATCGCGAGGCGGCGCGCATCGTGATCGACGCGCTGGACGAAGACGGCTACCTGCGGCAGGAACTCGGTGATCTGCTGGGCGCCGCCGATCCGGCGCTGCTGGTGTCCGAGCAGGATCTGGCCGTCGCGTTGCGGCTCGTGCAGATGCTCGATCGGCCCGGCATCGCCGCGCGCTCGCTGTCCGAATGCCTGCTGCTGCAGCTCGACGCGATCCCGGCCGGCACGCCGGCGCTCGCTGAAGCGAAGGCGATTGCGCGCGACCACCTCGAACGGCTCGCGCGCCGGGAAACGGCGGAGATCCAGCGGCGCGTCGGCTGCAACCAGCAGACGCTGCAAGCCGCCTGCGCGCTCGTGCGCGGGCTCGATCCGCGCCCCGGCAATCACTACGGCAGCACGCGCGGCGACTACGTGGTGCCGGACGTGATCGTGCGTCAGGTGCGCGACGAATGGATCGTCACGATCAACCCGGCCGTGCTGCCGCGCGCGCGTCTGCACGAGCGTTACGCGACGTTGTTCGCGCAGTCGAGCGGCGAGCGCGATTCGCCGCTCGGCCAGCAGCTGCAGGAAGCGCGCTGGCTGATCCGCAACGTGCAGAAGCGCTTCGACACGATCCAGCGTGTCGGCGAATGCATCGTCGCGCGGCAGCGCGACTTCTTCCGCTACGGCGAGATCGCGATGAAGCCGCTCGTGCTGCGCGACATCGCCGAGGAGCTCGATCTGCACGAATCGACCGTGTCGCGCGCGACGGGCAACAAGTACATGGCCACGCCGCACGGCACCTTCGAGTTCAAGCATTTCTTCCCGCGCAAGCTCGAGGCAGCCGGCAAGGGCGTGTGCTCGGCATCGGCCGCGAAGGTGCTGATCCGCGACATGATCGCGGCCGAGCGCCACACCGATCCGCTGTCGGACGTCGCGCTCGCGCAGAACCTCGCGGGGCGCGGCATTCTTCTTGCGCGCCGTACCGTGACCAAGTATCGCCAGGCGATGAAGATTCCGCCGGCCGAGATGCGCCGGCGCGACGCCGCATGACGATACCGTTCGAACTGCGCGCGGCCCGCGAGCCGCGGCCACCGCGCGCGTCACCGAAAGGAGGCAAGCGATGCCAGCCAAATCCCAGGCACAGCAGCGCGCCGCGGGGGCCGCCCTGTCGGCCAAGCGCGGCGACACGAAAATGAAGGACCTGAAGCCGCCGTCGAAGTCGATGGCCAAATCGATGAGCGAGAAGGAGCTCGAGAAAATGGCCTCGACGCCGACCCACGGCAAACCCAAGCACAAGCACGATTCTTGATCGCGGCGAGCGCGCCGCCGGTCACCGTCAACCAGGAGGAATTCATGCTTCGATACGCCATCATCTTCTTCGTCATCGCGATCATCGCCGCCGTGTTCGGCTTCGGCGGCATTGCGGCCGGTGCGGCCGAGATCGCGAAGATCCTGTTCTACATCTTCGTCGTGATCTTCCTGGTCACGCTGCTGCTGGGCGTCGTGCGTAGATGACGGACGCGCCCGACCGTTCGCAGCGCATCGCCGAACTCGAACATGCGCTCGCGAACGGGTTTCCGTCGCAGTCGACCCTCGTCGTCCACGCGGACGACGCGTCGGGCCGGCTGACGATCCAGGTGTCGTGGGTGCGCGTGCCGGCCGACGAGCGCGCACGCCAGTGGCGCTGCGTGGTCGACCTCAGCTTCGCGCCCGACGTGCTCGCGCGTTACGCGTCGCTCGGCACGGCCGACCGGCTGCGCGTGCGCACGCACGTGTGCGACCTCGCTCGCCGCGCGGTGGACGAGGAGAAGCCGCGCGTCGAGGATGCCGAGATCGAATGCCGCGTCGCGGTGGACGTGACGCGCGCCGAACTCGACGACGCATTGCGCGCGCCCTGACGCCGCACCCGTGGTCCGCCGCGCCATCGCGCGCGGCCGCGCCGGCTCGCGCCGCCCCGGCGCGGGCCGTTTTCCGTAGCCGCGACACGCGCCGCGCCGTCGCGTGCACGTCGCCGCTCCTGACCGAATCGATACGAGGATGCCTGCATGACGAACTCCGCTCCATCCGGCAGCCAGCCTTCCGCCGCACCGCAATCCGACAGCGCGAAGGCGCGTCAGCTCGACGAGCACCGTAAGCACCCTGACGGCGAGGCGTTGCGCACCAACCAGGGCGTGCGCATCGCCGACAACCAGAACACGTTGCGCGCCGGCGCGCGCGGCCCGTCGCTGCTCGAAGACTTCATCATGCGCGAGAAGATCACGCACTTCGATCACGAGCGGATCCCCGAGCGTGTCGTGCATGCGCGCGGGTCGGCCGCGCACGGCGTGTTTCGCGTCTACGAGTCGATGGCCGACTACACGAAGGCGGCGTTCCTGCAGGACCCGGCGGCCGAGACGCCGGTCTACGTGCGCTTCTCGACCGTGCAGGGCCCGCGCGGCTCGGCAGACACCGTGCGCGACGTGCGCGGCTTCGCGGTGAAGTTCTATACCGAGGAAGGCAACTACGATCTGGTCGGCAACAACATGCCGGTGTTCTTCATCCAGGACGCGATCAAGTTCCCGGACTTCGTGCACGCGGTGAAGCCGGAGGCGCCGAACGAGATGCCGACCGGCGCGTCCGCGCATGACACGTTCTGGGATTTCGTGTCGCTCGTGCCCGAGACCACGCACATGGTGCTGTGGCTGATGTCCGACCGCGCGCTACCGGCGAGCTATCGCGCGATGGACGGCTTCGGCGTGCACACGTTCCGGTTCGTCAACGCGGCCGGCGCCGAGCATTTCGTGAAATTCCACTGGCGGCCGGTGAGCGGCGCGTATTCGCTGTTGTGGGACGAGGCGCAGCGCATCGCCGGCCACGACCCGGACTTCAACCGCCGCGATCTGTGGATGGCGATCGAGCGCGGCGACTATCCGGAATTCGAACTGGGCGTGCAGCTGATCGACCCGGCCGACGCGCGCAAATTCGACTTCGACCTGCTCGACCCGACCAAGCTGGTGCCCGAGGAGCTCGTGCCGGTGAAGCCGATCGGCCGCATGACGCTGAACCGCAACCCGGACAACTTCTTCGCCGAAACCGAACAGGTCGCGTTTCATCCCGGCCATGTGGTGCCGGGCATCGACTTCACCAACGACCCGCTGCTGCAGGGGCGGCTGTTCTCGTACACCGACACGCAGCTGAGCCGGCTCGGCGGTCCGAATTTTCACGAGCTGCCGATCAACCGGCCGCTGTGCCCGTTCGCGAACAATCAGCGCGACGCGATGCACCGGCAGACCATTGCGGTCGGTCAGGCGTCGTACGAGCCGAATTCGCTGAACGGCGGCTGGCCGCGCGAGACGCCGCCGGCGCCTGCCGGCGGCGGCTTCGAGACGGTGCCCGAGCCGCTCGAAGGCACCAAGGTGCGCGTGCGCAGCGAATCGTTCGCCGACCATTTCTCGCAGGCCGCGCTGTTCTACCAGAGCATGACCGACATCGAGCAGCGGCACATCCGCGATGCGTATTGCTTCGAGCTCGGCAAGGTGACGAAGCCGGAGATTCGCGCGCGTGTCGTGAACGAGATCATCGCGCGATTCGACGCGGGGCTTGCCGCGGAAGTGGCCGAGCGGCTCGGCTTGCCCGCGCCGCAGACGGCGACGACGCCGGCCGTCGCGCGCCTCGCGCCGTCGTTGAGCCTCGTCGGCCGCGCGAAGCCGACGATCCGCTCGCGCAAGATCGCGCTGGTCGCGACGCCGGGCGTGAGTCAGGCGCTGGTCGACCAGGTGCGCAGCACGCTGGCGGCGGCGGGCGCGGTGCCGACCGTCGTCGCGCCGACGCTCGCGCCGATCGGCAGCATCGTGCCGCAGGCGACGCTCGCGGGGATGCCGTCGGTGATGTTCGACGCGGTGTTCGTCTGCGGCGGCGACGGCCGCGAACTCGCGCACAACGCCGAGGCGTGCCACTTCGTGCGCGAGGCGTTCAAGCACCTGAAGCCGATCGCGGCGGTCGGCTCGGGCCGTCAGCTGTTGAGCGCCGCGCATTTGCCGGACCCGGCCGAAGGCGTGTGCGTCGGCCACGTGGCCGATCTCGACGCGGTGCTCGGCGCGTTTTCCGGCGAGCTTGGCCGGCACCGCGTCTGGGCGCGCGAGCAGCAGGCGGCCGAGCTGCCGGCGTAGCGCCGCACCGCGCGCCCGGCTCGCGCAGACGGGCGCGCCTGCGGCAAGGAGGAACAGGGATGCCACCGCGGATGATATGGAAAGGCGCGATCAGCTTCGGGCTGGTGCACGTGCCCGTGCAACTGTTCCCGGCGACGCGCACCGTCAAGCCGTCGTTCCGGATGCTCGACAGGCGCTCGATGGACCCGGTCGGCTACCGGCAGATCAACAAGCGCACCGGCAAGGAGGTCACGCGCGACGACATCGTGCGCGGCTACGAGTACGAGAAGGAGCGCTACGTGGTGCTGACCGACGACGAGATCCGCTCAGCGAATCCGGAATCGACGCAGACCGTCGATATCCTGACCTTCGTCGACGAGGACGCCGTGTCGTTCCTCTATCTCGACACGCCGTACTACCTCGTGCCGGACCGCAAGGGCGAAAAGGTCTACGCGTTGCTGCGCGATGCGCTGAAGGACAGCGGCAAGATCGGCATCGCGCTGGTCGTGATGCGCGATCGCCAGCATCTGGGCGCGCTGATTCCGGTCGGCCCGCTGCTCGCGCTCGATACGCTGCGCTGGCAGGACGAGCTGCGTCCGCTCGACGAGCTGTCGGTGCCGGCCGACGACGCCAAGCGCGCCGGCGTGACCGCACGCGAGTTCGAGATGGCGAAGAAGCTGATCGACGACATGTCGGGCAAGTGGACGCCCGACGAGTATCACGACACGTTGCGCGACGACATCCTCGAGATGGTGGAGCGCAAGGTGCGCGCGGGCAAGATCGAGGAGATCGAGGAGCGTCCGGCCGAGACCGGCCGCACGGCGACCAACGTCGTCGATCTGACCGAGCTGCTCAAGCGCAGCTTGCGCGGCGGCGGTGGCGGCGGCGGCCGCGCCGCGAGCGCGCGCGATGCGGAGGACGACGGCGAAGCGGATGGGGCGGACGCCGCGCCGCGCGGCGGCGCCCGGCGCAAGCCCGCCGCGAAATCGGCGTCGAAGGGCGCGGCCGCGAAGTCAGCCGAGAAGTCAGCCGAGAAGTCAGCCGAGAAGTCAGCCGAGAAGCCCGCGGCGAAGCGGCCGGCCGCGAAGCGCGCGTCGGCGGCCGAGCATGCGACGAAGAAGACCGCCGCGCGTCGCAAGCACGCGGCCTGACGGTGCGCGATCCAGTTCACGCGAGGTGACGCGATGGCAGGCAAGCTCGATCCGTATCGCCGCAAACGCCATTTCGACGCGACGCCCGAACCCGCCGGCGCGGGCGCGCGGCGGCGCGCGAAGCCGCAGCCGCAGCCCGATGGGCGTGCGGCCCCGCGCCGGCCGTTGCGCTTCGTGATCCAGGAACATCATGCGCGGCGGCTGCACTACGACTTCCGGCTCGAACTCGACGGCACGCTGAAGTCATGGGCGGTGCCGAAGGGGCCGAGCTTCGATCCGTCGGTGAAGCGTCTGGCCGTGCACGTCGAGGATCATCCGGTCGAATACGCGTCGTTCGAAGGGCAGATTCCGGCCGGCCACTACGGCGCCGGGTCGGTCGTCGTGTGGGACGAAGGCACGTGGACGCCCGACGGCGGCGTCGCGGGCGCGCGCAGCGGCTATCGCGCGGGCAAGCTGACGTTCCGGCTCGATGGCGAGAAGCTGCACGGCGGCTGGGCGCTGGTGCGCAGCGGGCGGCAGGAGGGACGCCAGGAGCAGTGGCTGCTGATCAAGGAGCGCGACGAAGCGGCGCGCAGCGCCGATGAATTCGACGTGGTCGGCGAGCGGCCGGGCAGCGTGCACGACGGTGAGGGCGGGGCGTCGTCGGCGACAGGCGGCGCGGGCGCGGACTCGCACGATGCGACGGCGCGCGCGGGGGGCGGCGGCAAGCGCGCCACGCAGACCGGCAAGCGCGCCGCGCGAAGCGGCGAGCGCGCGGCACGAGCCGCCGAGCGCGCCGATGACCGCGATCGCGCCACCGCCCGCGCGCACGTTCGCGATGGCGACCGCGCCGCGGCCCGCGACGGTGCTGCCGCAAGCGACCCCGGCGCCGCCCGCGTCCGAGCTCGCACCGGCGCCGGCGACGCCGACCGCACCCCTCGCCGTACGCGTACTCCCGACCGCGCATCCGCCGGCGACCGCGATCCCTCCACCGTCGAAGGCGCGGTGCGCGCGCCGCTGCCCGAGCGCATCGCGCCGCAACTGGCGACGCTGGTCGACGCGCCGCCCGCCGACGCAGACTGGCGCTACGAGCTGAAATTCGACGGCTACCGGATCCTCGCGCGCATCGCCGGCAAGGGCGCGCGTCGCCACGTGAAGCTGATGACGCGCGAAGGCCGCGACTGGACCGCGAAGCTGCGCGCGCAGCGCGATGCGCTCGCGGCGCTGCCCGTCGACGACGCGTGGCTCGACGGCGAGGCCGTCGTGCTCGGCGCGAACGGCCTGCCCGACTTCCAGGCGTTGCAGAACGCGTTCGGCGCCGGGCAGTCGGACGACGTCACGCTGTTCGTCTTCGACCTGCCGTATCTCGACGGTTACGACCTGCGCGATGCGCCGCTGGCCGCGCGCCGCGCGCTGCTCGAGCCGCTCGTCGCCGACAGCGACCCGACCCGGCTGCGCTTTTCCCCCGATCTCGGCGACGACGTCGCATCGCTGATCGCGAGCGCCTGCGACACCGGCCTCGAAGGGCTGATCGGCAAGCGGGCGGAATCGCGCTATCGCGGCGGACGGTCGGCGGCCTGGATCAAGCTCAAATGCCGGCGCCGGCAGGAATTCGTGATCGGCGGCTACACCGAGCCGTCGGGCAGCCGCCACGGCTTCGGCGCGCTGCTGCTCGGCGTGCACGACGCGCCGCCGGCCGGCAAGCGCTCGCGCGCGGCCGCGCCGCTGCGCTACGTCGGCCGCGTCGGCACCGGCTTCGACGCGCGCGCGCTCGACCGGCTCGCCGCGCTGCTGCGCCGGCACGAGCGCGACACGACGCCGTTCGAGCCGGCGCCGCGCGAACGCACGCGCACGCGCGCGCACTGGGTTGAGCCGACGCTCGTCGCCGAATGCGAATTCGCGGAATGGACCGGCGACGGCATCGTGCGGCAGGCCGCGTTCATCGCGTTGCGCGACGACAAGCCGGCGACGCAGATCGTCCGAGAAATGCCGAAGCATATGGAAACGGAGGGAGCGATGGAGCGACAGCAGAGCACGCCCGACGCGGGCCATGAACGCAAGCGCGCGTCGCGCGCCGCCGACGATACGGGCAAGCGCAAGCCAAACGCGCGCGCGAGCGCGTCCGCGCGCAACGCACGTGAGGACGGCGACGCGGAGCTGTCCGGCCGCGTGCGCATCACGCATCCCGAGCGCGTGCTGGACCCGACGAGCGGCACGCGCAAGATCGATCTCGCACGCTACTGGCAATGGGTGGCGCCGTGGCTGCTGCCCGACCTGAAAGGGCGGCCCGTGTCGCTCGTGCGCGCACCGGGCGACATCACCGGCGAGCTGTTCTTCCAGAAGCACGCCGAGCGCCGCGAGATTCCGTTCGTCACGCAGCACCCCGGGCTCGATCCCGGGCATGGGGCGCTGCTGTCGCTCGACAGCGTCGATGCGCTGCTCGGCGCGGCCCAGATGGGCACGATCGAATTGCATACGTGGAACGCGCATGCATCGAACATCGAGCGGCCCGATCGCATCGTGTTCGACCTCGATCCCGATCCGGCGCTGCCGTGGAGCGCGATGATCGAGGCCGCGCAGCTGGTGCGCGGGCTGCTCGACGAGCTCGGCCTGCGCTCGTTCTGCAAGACGAGCGGCGGCAAGGGGCTGCACGTCGTCGTGCCGATCACGCGGCACATGGGCTGGGACGACGTGAAGGCGTTCTCGCGCGCGCTCGCGCAGCACGTCGCGGGCGCGCTGCCCGAGCGCTTCACCGCGACGATGGGGCCGCGGCACCGGCGCGGCAAGATCTTCATCGACTACCTGCGCAACGGTCGCGGCGCGAGCACGATCGCCGCCTACTCGGTGCGCGCACGGCCGGGGCTGGGCGTATCGGTGCCGCTGCACTGGGACGAGGTGCCCGACACGACGGGCGGCGCGCAGTGGACCATCGACACGCTGCACGAGCGCCTCGAGCGCTTGAAGCGCGACCCGTGGGAAGGCTACGACGACACGCGCCAGCGCATTACCGCGCAGATGCGCGCGCGGCTCGACGGGGCGTGACGCGTTCAGCGGCGACGCTGCTGCAGCCGGTAATACCAGTCCATCAGCGGCGTCGCGGAGATGCCGTGCGCGATCACCGACGCGGACACGACCGCCAGCACCGGCGCCGCGAGCGGACGCACGGCGCTCGATGGTCCGTGCTCGAGCGCGAACAGCAGATAGTAGAAAGAGCCGATTCCGCGGATCCCGAACCATGCCATCAGCCGCCGCTGCGCCGGCGTCGCGCGTGAGCCGGCGAGCGTGAGCGACACCGCGAGCGGGCGCACGGCGAAAAACAGCAGCGCCGCGAGCGCGGCCGCGCCCCACGTGACGAGCGGCGCCGTCAGCGTGCCGAGCACGCTGCCGATCATCGTCATCACGACCGCTTCGGCGATCCGTTCGAGTTCGATCGTGAAATCGAGCACCGATTCGGTCATGAACGCATGCACCTTCTCCGGATGCTTTTCGGTCGCGACCACATCTTCGGAGTCGATCCGGCCGATCACTTCGCGCGGCCGCCGGCCGCCGCTCGCGCGGTACTCGACGCGGCGCATCGCGACGCCCGCCGCGAAGGTCGCGATGAAGCCGAAGGTCTGGGCGAGCTGCGCTGCGCCGAACGACAGCACGATCAGCGCCAGCGCGAAGAAGCCCTCGAAGCCGAGCGCCTGCGCATAGCGCGTGCGCAGCCAGCCGATCGCGCGCGTCGCGCTGGCGCCGAGCACGCCGCCGATCGCGGCCGCGCCCGCGGTGCCCCACAGCGCGGCCAGCAGGAACGTTCCCGACAGCGCCGGCTGCCCGTGCGGCATCTCGGCCGCGCCGCACAGCGCGAGCCCCGCGAGCGCGAACGGCAGCGCGATCCCGTCGTTCATCCCGCCTTCGCCGGACAGTGCGAAGCGCACGAGGTCGCGGTCGCCCGGATCGTGCACCTGCACGTCGTGCGCGAGCACGGGGTCGGTCGGCGCGAGGATCGCCGCGAGCAGCAGCGCGGGACCCCAGCCGAGCCCGAGCGCGAGCATCGCGCAGCCGGCCAGCAGCGGCACCGTGACGATCATCGCGAGCAGGCCGAGGCGGCACGGCACCAGCCACAGCTTGTCGGACAGCGGCACGCGCAGCCGCAAGCCGATCGCGAACAGCGACACCAGCAGCGCGATCTCGACGATTTCGCGCAGCAGCGCCGCGTCGCGTTCGATGTCGAGATGGAGCAGCCCCGCGCCGGCCGGGCCGAGCGCGATGCCGAGCGCGAGATAGATCATCGCGCTGCTGCAGGGCAGATGGCGCAGCGCCGAGGTCGCGACGCCCATGCCCATCAACACCGCACCGACGATCAGATACCAGAGGGTTTCATGCATGCGAAAACGAGTAGTGGGAGAGGGAAAAGGCGTACGGTCACGGCTTGCGGCCGAACGCCTCGCGCAGTTTCCGCTTCGCGCGCTCGAGCGTCGCGCGACGGGTTTTCGGCAGGTTGCGGCCCGCGCGGTTCACATAGAAGTTCAGCATCGACATCGCCGACTGGAACGGTGTCGCCTTGCGGCGGCGGCTGTGCTCGGCCGAGCGCTTCAGCGACGCGGCGATCTCGGCCGGATCGTCGGACTGGAAGATGTGCGGCTCGAGGTCGAGGGCGTCACTTTTTTGCATCACGTCGGCAGACCAGCGGTTGCGGTGCTGCGGACCGTTGCTGCGCGCGCGGCCGGGGCGGCGCGACGCGCGTTTGCCGTGCGGCGGTGAAGCGGAAGGCATGGCGGCGACTCCGTAAGGGATCGGATGAACGGACGCGGGGCCGCAAGTGGCGTGCCGGCCGACGACGACGGCACGGGCCTTGCTGATTCGTCTGCGCATGAACGTTCCACGACAGCGGTTCCATTGAGGGAGAACGCACCATGAAGTCAGCATCCGAATCGAAATCTGCCGCGCGCCGTCTGGTCGCGTGCGCAGCCGTCGCGCTCGTCGCCGCCGCGCCGGCCGCGTGGGCGCAGAACTCGCAGCGCGCGGACCACGGCACCGGCGCGCCGATTCTGTCGCCGCCCGATACGTCGGCGCAGGACGGCGGCAGCGGCATGTCGAACGGCAACACGGCCGCGCCGCCGCCTGCGACGCGCATGAACGACGCACGCGGCAAACGTTCGCACGCGCGGCCGCATGTACGGACCAAGCCGGGCGGCCCGAGCGCGGCCGGTAATGGTGGTAGCGGTGGTAGCGGTGGCAGCGGTGGTAGCGGTGGTAGCGGAGGAAGCGGCGGTATGGGCAACGGCGCCGGCGCAAACGGCGGCGGCAGCGCCGGCACGGGCGCCGGGGCCGGCGCGACGGGCGGCGGCAGTGCGGGGATGGGCGGCGTGGGCGCGGGTCAGGCCGGCACCGGAGCCGGTGCAGGCGCCGGCCGCTCGTCGGGCGCGACCGGCTCGGGCGGCGGCGGTGCGGGCGGCACGGGGAGCGCGGGCTCCAGCGGGTATTGACGCGCTCATTTGACGACCACGGTGTCGCGTCGGCGCAGCCGGCGCGGCGCGATGGCGGGGCCGGCCGCGCAGCCGGCGCGCCGCCGCCACGCAGGAGGACATCATGCACTCGAATCATTGGAGCTCGTTCGACCCCAACGACCTCGACGCGGACGACATCGATACCGACGATCTCGACACGACGGTGCATCTCGACGTTGAAACCGGCAGGATCATGTTCCATGCGGCCTGGGCGTCGGCGCCCAACGCGTCGCCGATTGCCGCCCGGCACTCGGTCATGCTCGCGCTCGACTGCGACACGATGGAGCGCTACGCGAACCTCGACGAAGCTGCGCGCTTGCGCGTTCACGCGATGCTGCACGACAGCGTGCAGGCGACGCTCGAGACGTTGCCCGACACCGGCGACGAGATGACGCTGACGGTCGAGCTCACCGACGCGATGCTCGACGTGGCGCGCCATTTGCAGTAACCCGGTAACGCGATACTCGCGACACGTGCGACACGCGCGACACCTGGCCGGCCTCGCATGTCGATGCGTCGCCGGCCGGCCGTAGCGCGCGTTACACCGCGTTGCAATGTTTGCAGAGCACGCGCAGCGGCACCGCGATCAGCGTCGCTTGGGCGAGCGACCGGCATGACGATTGCTGCGCAAGCTGCACGGCACGATGGGTGCCGCAACGCGGTAACACGACAGGGAGCGATCCATGAGCAACAAGCTGGACCAATGCAAGGTGGCGATCCTCGCCGTCGATGGCTTCGAGGAAGCCGAACTGGTCGAACCGCTGCGCGCGCTGAAGGCCGAAGGCGCGCAGGTCGACGTGATCTCGCAGCAAGCCGGCGAGATCCAGGGCTTCCGGCACGTCGACAAGGGCGAGCGCGTGAAGGTCGATCGCACGTTCGACGACGTGCGCGAAGGCGATTACGACGCGGTGGTGCTGCCGGGCGGCGTCGTGAACGGCGACGCGATCCGCATGCTGCCGGCCGCGCGCGAATTCGTGACCGCGGCCGTCGGCGGCGGCAAGCCGATCGCGGCGATCTGCCACGGCGGCTGGCTGCTGGTCTCGTCCGGGCTCGTCAACGGCCGCACGATGACGAGCTGGCCGAGCCTGCAGGACGACATCCGCAACGCGGGCGGCAAGTGGGTCGATCAGGAAGTCGTGCGTGACGGCAATCTGATCACGAGCCGCAAGCCCGACGACCTGCCCGCGTTCAACGGCGCGCTGGTGCAGTGCCTCGCCGCGCGGGGAGCCTGAGCGATGGCTTCCTCCGAGCGCCGCGTGACGCTGACCGATGCGCCGCCTGAATTCGACGGCGCGGCGCTGCATTTGCGCTTCGTGATCGACGTCGACGGCAAGCCGCAGACGGCAGCGATCAGCGTGGAAGCGCTGGAAGACCATTTCGGCGCACGCTCCGCGCTGGAAGCCGACTTGCGCGACGCGTTCGAGCGTGGCCGCGCGCGGATCCAGGCGGCCTGCGCCGAGCTGCTGGCGAACGGCGAAGGCGTCGTCGAGCTGCACAGCGGCTATTTCCGCGTGCGCGAGACGGTCGTGGGCGAGGCCGCGCGCGCGGGCCTCGAGCGCGCGCGTCGGTCGTGAGCCACGCGCTGCACCGCGCGGCGACGGCCGGCGTGGCGGTGAAACCGTCGGCCGTTGTCCCGCGGCATTACATGGCGTTGAAAACTTTGCACCGGGGCGCGCGCCGCCCGTAGCGACAGACCACGCCGCACGCGCGCTGTGCGCCGTTCTCGCGCATCATCGCGGTTGGCACGATCCCTGCATGTCCCTGTAGCTGCGGCGCGCGCCTGCGCGCCCGCGCCGACGCCATGAGGCACGCGCCGCACCGTATGAAGCCGTCCACGGGGGAAATCAAACATGCTGACCGCACACGAATTCGCTGCACTGTTCCTGGTGCATCGCGCACCGGAACAGATCGAGCTCGACCGCGACGACGTCGTCGCGTTGATGGAACGGGAACTGATCGAGTTGCAGCCCGACGGGTCGGGCGCACACCGTCCTGCCTTGACCGCCGGCGGCTTGACGATGGTCCGGAGCGTGCAGCGGCACGACGACCGGCGGGTCGACGGCTTCGAGCTGTAACCCGCGCGCCGCGCGCCGCCGGCCCGCGCCTCAACGCGCGATCGCCACGGAATCGTTGACCTTCACGACCGGCGGTTCGCCGTCGAACGGCGGCGCGTGCACGAAGCGGTCGATCACGCCCGGCTCGAACACCAGGCAGCAGGTCGAGCCGCCGAACTGGAAATATCCGATCTCCTCGCCCTTGTCGACGCGCTGCCCCGGCACCACCTCGATCACGCACGACGACACGTCGCCCATCCCGATGAACACCGCTGCAATGGTGCCGATTCCCGGATCGTCGCTGTCGATCGCGACGATCGCGCGCGCGGCCACGGCCGTCATATAGCCCTGCGAGTCGTTGAGCCCGGCCGGATCGGGGCCTTCCGCTTCGGCGACGGAGTAATACGCGCCTTCCACGCGGTACGCGTGCGTGACGGTGCCGCGCACCGGCGCATGCCAGCGGTGATAGTTGTACGCGGCCAGATAGGCCTGATAGATCTCGCCGCCGACGAAGCGCTCGGCCAGCGGCTGCCACGCCGGCGTGAAGATGTCGCGCAACGAATACGGTTGCCCCTTGATCCAGAACGTGTCGCGAATCTTCACGTTCGACGCGGTGTGGTACGGCGTGGATTCGCAGGGGCTGACGATCACGTGCGAATCGCCGGGCGCCGCGACCGGCCGCATCCCGGCGCGAAAACGCCGCGTAAAGAAGTCGTTCCACGAATCGAAGCCCCAGTGCGGCTGATCTTCGCGGTACTCGAACTGCGACAGACCGAGGCGCTTGTGCGCGGCCTCGCAGAACCAGCCGTTCGGCGCGGACGTGTCGAGATGCGCGCGCGAATGTGGGCCGCCGAGGAAGTCGCACCACACGTTCAGCACCTGCTTTAACTGCGCGTTGACCGCCGCGTCGCGAAACACCGCATGGCCCGACGGCATGCACATCGGCCAGTCGAGGAACGCGTTCACCGGACACACGATCAGGCTCGTTTCGCTGAATGGCGGCGCGTACGTCATCAGATGGTCGAGCACCGTCATCAGCTCGCCGATCGACGCGTAGCCGAGCCGGCGGCCCGCGGCGCGCGCCTCGTCGATCGCGCGCGTGAGGCCCATGCGCAGCACCGCGTTATCGTCGAACAATTGCGCGAGCGCCTGCACGGCCGGCGTACGCAGCCGTTCGCCGGCCTGCGCGCGCGCGTCGCTCGCGAGCTTTTCGCGGTACGCCGCCATCTGCGCTTCCTCTCCGGCCATCCAGGCGCCGAGCCGGCGTCGCGTCGAGGGTGGCGTGCTGCGGTTTGTCGGCATGGTTACCTCCGTAACGAGTTGCGATGGGTTGCGATAAGGCGCTCATAGCAAGCCGCTTGCCCGGCCATCGGCACCGGAATTGCTGCTCCAGAGGGCAGCGTTTCCTTCACCGACCCAAGGAGGGCACCCATGACTTCAACTTCCGACATGCAACGGACCGAGGATCGAACCGCGAGCGGCGAACACTTTCCCGGCGGGCAACGCACGGTCGCACCGACCCGCACGCGAGCGCGGCTGCGTGCGGCGACGTCGCGCGACGCGGCGCCGCGCAACGAGCGCCCGGACGGCCAAGGGCCAGTCGCCACGAGCGGCGGTCACGAGACTGGCGAGCCGCTGTGGGAGGACGATCGCCCCGCGATGCCGCCGGAGGAATGGTCGTAACGGGCGCGGACCGTGGCGCAGCGGGCGGCGGGCCGCGGCCATGGGCGCAGCCCGGCCAGCGGGCATTTTCGAGTGACGCAGCGCTGATTCGGCAATAACCCGCCTGTCGCGGCCGAAAATTTCACTGAAGTTTTTGCGCCGCGCACCGATATATCAGGTCGGAGACAAAATTCCTGCCATGACGGGACTGGCCCCATATTCGAACAGCCGGGACTGAGAGCCGGTTGCGTGTAGTGCTGCGCTTCTTGCCGTCTTATTGCCCTTCGATGAAGTTCGTCCTGTTATCTCGTGCTCCCGCTGCGGTCCGGCGTTGGTGGCAACGTCACGTCGTCGACGGCGCCCGTCTTCCCGTCACGCTCGGGCTCGCCTTCGTGGGGCTCGCGATGTTCGCGTCGGGTCTCGGCTACATCACGATCAGCCACAACCGGCTGAACGCGCAGCGCGTGCATGCGCTGCACGCGCGCAACGACATCGACGCGCTGCAGGCGCTCTATCTGCGCGCCAACGCCGACTTCCTGCAGGGCTTCGGCAGCACGCGCGCGGCGTCGTTCGCGTGGCCGGTCGAACGCGTCGGTGCGGCCGTGGCCGGCTTCCGGCGCCTCGAGCAGAGCTATGCCGGCGAGCGCGGCGGCATCGAGACCATCCACGCGCTGCGTCAGGAAACCGCGCGATGGGCGTGGCTGCTCGCCGAAATCACGGTCAACGCGCAGGTCGCAGGCGGTCGCGCGTCGGTCGACAGCGCCGGCTTGCTGGAGGCCAACCGCCTGCTCGCGCAGATCATCGGCCAGCTCACGGCGCTGCGCGAAGGGCAAACCCGGATCCTGCGCGCGATGTCCGACCGCGCGAGCCGCAACGAGGCGATCGAGGGCAGCGTGCTGGCGCTGTCGTCGCTGCTCACCTGTGCGCTGCTCAGCTACGCGTTCGTCGCGCGCTACCGCGCGCGGCTCGAACGGCAGCGCGGGCGTCTGGTCGCCGCCGAGAACGAGCGGCGCTTTCGCCAGTATTTCGAGCACCACCCGCTGCCGATGCTGATTTTCGACGTCGAGACGCTCGCCATCATGGCCGCGAACGTCGCCGCGGCAGCCCAGTATGGCTATCCGGTGGGCGAGCTGTGCCGGCGCGACATGGCGTCGCTGTACGCGCAGGCCGACATGCCGGCGTTCCTGCGCGATCTGCAGCATCTGCGCACGTCCGGTACGGGCAGCGGCTCGGCCGGCATTTGCCGGCACCGGCGCAGCGATGGCCGCGCGATGTACGTCGATCTGTCGTATCACTTCCTGACGTACACGAAGCGCGATGCCTGCTTCATCACCGCGATCGACGTGACCGAGCGCAAGAACGCCGAGCTGGCGCTGCGGCTGCGCAGCCGCGCGCTCGATGCGATCGGCAACGGCGTGCTGATCACGCGCGTCGAAGCCGGCGAGGAGATCGTCGAATATGCGAATCCCGCGTTCGAGACCATCACCGGCTACACCAGCGCGCAGGTCGTCGGCCGCGACCACGCGGGCCTCGCGCGTGCCGGGCAGCAGGGGCTGCTGTTCGAGCAGATGGCCCAGGCGCTGGCCGCCGGCAGCGCCGGCGCGCGGCTGCTGCGCAGCCGCCGGGCCGACGGCTCGGCGTTCTGGGGGCAGCTGTACGTCGCGCCGGTGCGCGACGATCTGACGTATCACATCTGCGTGATCAGCGACCTGACCGAGCTGATCGATTCGCGCGATCAGCTGGTGAGGCAGGCGCGACGCGATGCGCTGACCGGTTTGCCGAACCGCGCGACGCTGCGCGAGCTGATTGAGCAGGCGGTGGCGGAGCGGCGCGCGTTCGCGCTGCTGTTCATGGACGTGGACCGGCTCAAGGACATCAACGACAGCCTCGGCCACGGCGCGGGCGACCGACTGCTGCGCGAGGTCGCGCAACGGCTGTCCGGTTGCGTCGGCGAGGACGGCACGGTGACGCGCTACGGCGGCGACGAGTTCGTCGCGATGCTCGGCCGCCCGGACGACGGCGACCGGCTGGCCGCCCTGCTGCGGCGCATCGCCCGTGCGTTGGAGCGTCCGGTGCAGATCGGCGACGCCCAGTCGCGCGTGCAGCTGAGCATCGGCGTCGCGTGCTACCCGGCAGACGGGCTCGACGCGGAGACGCTTCTGAAGCACGCCGATCTGGCGATGTATCAGGCGAAGGCGCGCGGCCGCAATACCGTCGAGCTGTTCAAGCCGTCGTTCGCGGAAGCGGCGGAGCGGCGTATTGCGCTGTCGCACCGCTTGCGCGCCGCGCTGGAGCACGATGGCTTCGAGCTTGCGTATCAGCCCCAGATCGACGTGCGCACGAGCCGCGTGAGCGGCGTGGAGGCGCTGTTGCGCTGGCACGACGCGGAGATGGGCACCGTGAGCCCGGCCATCTTCATCCCGCTTGCCGAAGACATCGGGCTGATCGGCCAGCTGGGCGAGTGGGTGCTGCGCAGCGTATGCGGACAGGCGAAGCGCTGGGCGGACACGTTGCCGGCGTTGCGCGTGTCGGTGAACGTGTCGCCGCGGCAGCTGGCGAGCGGCGACTTCTGCAGCGTGGTGCGGCGCGTGCTGGATGCGTCCGGGCTGCCGGCTCATCAGCTCGAGCTCGAGATCACCGAGGGCGCGCTGGTCGCGCCCGGGGCGCTGCCCGCGCTGCGCGCGCTGAACGAAATCGGCGTGCTGATCGCGATCGACGATTTCGGCACCGGCTATTCGAGCCTGTCGTACCTGCGCACCTTCCACGCCGACCGCTTGAAGATCGACATGTCGTTCGTGCGCGGCATCGGCACCCACTGCGCCGACGAGGCGATCATCCGCGCCATCCTCGCGCTCGCCCGCAGCCTGCATTTCGAAGTGGTGGCCGAAGGCGTCGAACGTCCGGACCAGCTGTCGTTCCTGGTCGCCGAGGGCTGCCCGATCGTGCAGGGCTATCACTTTTGTCGCGCGGTGCCGGCGGCCGAGATTCCGGCGTACGTGCGGAGCTTCTCGATGGCGTCGACTGCGTGACAGTGAGGCCGCGCGGTGCGTGCACATCGCGCGGCCGTCGCGTTATCGGCCGGCGATGTCGATGCGACGAACCTCGCCGAGCACGAACAGATAGGACGCGACGCCAAGCGCGGCGACCGCCGCCACGTAGACGAGCGCGAGATTGAACCCGCCCGTCGACTTGACGATGAAGCCGACCACGATCGTCGCGAGCGTGACGCCCACGTTCGCGACGAAGTACAGCATGCCACCCAGCACATCCACCATGCCGTTTGGCGCGATGTCGGAAAGCGGCGCGCTCGTGGCGATAGACGCCATTGCTTGACCGAAGAACGCGATCGACCAGCCCGCGACCGCGATCCCTTACACGATGCGCGGGCCGACCCGGTCGAGTAGCGCGCCGGCGAGCGACAGCTACGCGGTATAGGCTCAGCCGAACAACGAAAATACGATGCCCATCTCCGCGGTGCTCAGCCCCAGTTCCTTGTGAATCGCAGTACCGGCGAGCGCGAGGTTCGCACGGTCGAGGTAATGCACGCATGTCACAAGCGTGGCGAGACTGAGCGTTAGCCATCGCGATCTTGTCCGTTGACCGGTTTACCGACGTGCGATTGCCTGGGTGTTCACGGGTTGTCTCCGAGTGGTTTCGATTGTTGAGCCGCATTCCGTCGCGGCCCGAGGGTGTCGTGCGTGCAGCGGCACCGTGCTTAAGGCGGTATCGGCGTGTCAGTAATGGTGGATATGCATGCCGCCGTCGATTTCAATCACCGTACTCGACGACGACACGAAGATCACGCTGCGGGTGCCTTCCGCCGATCAAGGCTTCCTGCACATTCCGGTGACTTCCGTAAGTGCACAATAGATCGATGATTTTAAAGAATTTTGTGGTTGACGGCGCGCTTACGGGGCGCGCTTACGACTTCTGCGACGGCTCCCCACAATCTCCCCATGAAACATGGGGGGCGAGCTGGGCCTTGTGGGTAGGAAAGGAGGGCAATACGACGGAGCGACAATTGTATCGACTCTGCGCGCTCATGGGTATTTCGCTTCAAGCTTGACGGTCGCGTGCGCGAAATGGGTTTTGGACGCTGTCGCGAGTCTCACGTGGGAAAGCACGGAAACTGGCCATCGGATATCGCACGATGGTCGGTAACCAGATCAATCCGGTCCTCGCCCGGTGCGAAGCGCAGCGTCGGCGACAGCTTGATATCTCGGTCGAGCCGAATGTGACCGTCCGTGAGGCGGCTGGGGCATCCATCCGCGCACGTGAACCGGAATGGCGAAACCGCAAGCATGTCCGGCAACGGGGCAATACGGGCAATACACTGGGGACCTGCGCCTATCCCGTTATCGGCGATGTGTGCGTGCGCGACATGGACACCGCGATGATCGTGCGTATTCTCCAGCCGATCTGGACCAAGAGGCAGAGACAGCACGCCGGGTGCGCGGTCGCATCAAGGCGATCCTCGGCGGGGAAGCCGTGATGGGGAAGCGCACCGGCGGCAACCCTGCTCGGTACGTCGACCATCTCCAACTGTTGTTGCCGCGCTCGAAGAAACGCTCGCAGACGAAACAGCATCCTGCGCTGCCTTCGAAGACCTGCCGACGTTCGTCCGTGAATTGGAACTCCGTCCCGGGCGCTCGATCGCACGGAGAGCGATCGGCGCGCTTCGCGTGCCGCTTTGTGAGCGAGCCGTCTAAGTCATGCATGCTGCGCGACCCACGGTCAAATATGGGTTTCTTTTCCCCGGTTGCGCGGAAGGGCGCCCACTGTCGAACATGGCAATGATGGCCCTATTGACACGCATTCGTATTCACGGGTCGCCGAATGCGCCGACTATCCGGACGCTTGGGCAGAGGAAGTCTTGGCGTGCATCATTACTTCTCAGACGATAGCGGCTTATCGGCGTCGCGATCAACTCAAACGACGGCGACTCATGATGGAAGACTCGGCCCTATTGTTCACGTGGGCACACGCTGAAGCGTCAATGGAGCCGATCATGCCGCAAACAGTTGTTGCCTAAATGGACACTGCTTCTGTTCTGGAAACGGTGCGGTGGCCCGGGCGGGTTCGCACTTGGCCGGTACCGCGAGTGCGGGGCAGTGCCGTCGGTATGTCGTTTGATCGTGATGCACTACGGTCCGGATTTATCGACACCTTGCTGTATCGCTGCTATGTGTGAAATAAAGTCGCCACGGAGACGAACAGCATGGAGTCCAAAGGACCGCGGGAATTATTCAACCGCAGTCCGCTAAGAGGGATCTGAATCAGTTGGGCCGACACTGCTTGATACAGATTCAACTAGGCCTGAAGCATGGAGCTGCGGGTTCGTAGGGTGTCCGTCGGGCGATCGATCGCGACGCTGCTGCGATCATTCGGCGATCAAGAAACGATCGCGTCTCTTGCCCTTGATCCATGACGGTTCACGGCCACGCCCGCTCCACGTCTTGCCCGTTTTGGGATCCTGATACTTCGGCGTTGCGGGTTGGCTGCCATTCGCGATACGTACGCGCTTACGGCCGAAGATCTGGTCTGGCATGAGTCCGTACTCCTGAACCCGCGCGCGAACCTCGTCAAGCACGGTCGCTAGTTCGGCCTGCCGAGCTTTTTCTGCTTGCACGAGCAGTGCTTCAGCCTTGGCTTTCAATTCTTGATAGGTGGCCATTCTTCACTCCACGTGGTTAAACGAAACAGTAGTATTGAAACGGTTGCTTCGAGGAGTTCAATTCGGCGCGTTGCGTCGAGTCTGCGACATGCTATTGTCGGCTGCACAGTCGAAACGATTGGACGATTTTCTCATCGTTTGGACCGAGAGTCGATCATTTTTCGCTTCCGAGTCCGCGGACCTGGTGGAGCAATCGAAGCCGTCCATTGAGTGATTTCCGTTGGGTACGCAAATTGCCAAAGATCATCGACGGCTCGTTGGGCGGCCGCCGGCCCGGCGTCGATGCGGGGTCAACCGTTGTAATTCGCCAGAGCGGGTGGGGGGCTGTCTTCATCGGATTGCATTGAAGGCACAATGAGGATACCTATTTTGCATTAACCGGTCGTGCACAAAGCGTGGAGCGTCAGACAGGCCGCGTTATTTTCTGGGTTCATATGTGCGGGATATGCGCCATTGATGGACCTACTCTGCCTCAATGTTGTAATTCGGCGTTTCGTCTGCCCAGATAGCTCAAATTTGGCAGACGCGATGCTTGCTGGTTGGCGTCCCCCCAATGTTTACAGTTGACACTGCAGCGCGAAGGAACGAAAAAGACGCATCGATTTGCGCCGGCGCGATGGGTCCGGTCAGTTCGGTGCATCAGCGGTCCCATTTCTCGCGGTGTGTGGAGTACATATCGCCACGGTGGAGGCGAGGCCTGCTATGGAGCAACGCGATAATGTTTGGCGATCAAGCGATACAGACGCAGGCTTGGTACCAGCCTGCGACTGCGAGGCGTTGCAGATCCGCTTGCGGCACGCCGAAACACAGATTCGTCGTCTCACAAGATGCGTGCAACTGAAAGACGAGAAGCTCCGAGAGCTTGGCAAGGTCCTGGCGAACTCGGCGACCGCGCACTATTGCGTCGAAGAGCGATTGCAGCGTGAACTCGACGCGCTACGTATTGATATGCCGGCCGAGGTGTTAAGCGAGCGCCACGGTCCGATTCATGGCGCGTCAAGGGGAGGTGGTGTGATCGTTCGGTTACCGTACCTAACCACGATCCTGTCAGTGTTATTTGATGCGATGCATGTGTTCTGGGGCGACTGCGATGACGGCCGCCTGCCAAAATCCTCGACTGTCGCCCATGCAATTGACGAACGTCTCGGACTGCGCGCACAGGCAAGCGGCGAAGGTTCGCGCACCGGTCAGGCCTACGCGTCCGCCATCCGGCCGGATTGGGTAAAGGACGCGGATAACCGGCATCACCGCCCGCGATCCACATCCTGATGGTGGTCTTGGACGTCTTGCGCACCAAGTCGGGCGAAGCGCGACGGCTCCCGACCGGTACGGGATCTATTGCATCTCTGCCGTGCTATGGGGGGCGCGTGGCACGCTCCTCAGCGAGCCAGGAACGTTCGAAGTGAGGGACCGATACCACGTGATTGATGATCGGAGACTGTCGAGGTCAGTTCCAAGGTTGGCGAACGCGACGGCCGTGAGAGCAATGGAACAGGCCACGAACGGAGAGGTAGCGGTCTGCGGATGAGATCCCTCATACTGAAGATCGAGGCCAAAGCGGCGATACAGTCGTGCGATTGCCTGGGTGGCCACGCCAATGATGCGGGTCGCCCCGAGCAACGCCGCGACGGCCATAACGTAGGGAAACAGTTGCATGCCCGAACCGGCGAACCGCGATAGCTCCCATACGGTCGGTGACGAGGGAAAATCGAGTTCCGACGAACGAGGCAGTAGTTCTCGGAGCAGATATGGGGCGGTAGTTGGCATCAGTCGTGCGCAACCACATACCGGTCCGTTGGAAGTGCGTTCAACAACCTGAATGGTGTTTTCGCCATCGAAGTGATCCCATTCCATGGTTTCATTTTCCTTAACATCGGGTAGGGACCAGCCGAGGCGGCGCACGAACACGTCGTACCGGAACGCACCGAGTTCATCACGAAGTTCGAGCGGCAAGTCGCACAACCTACTCGCGATAATGAGTGGCATTTGCGTTCTCCATCGTTTATTGATGGGCGCCACCGTATCAAGTCGAAACAACAAAATGAACTAGTCAGGTAGGGAGGGGCGGGAATGAATATTTGCGGTGCATTGTCGGTGGGAGGTTAAGGATCTCTGGGTGGTCCGAAATTATTCAGTATGTGGGATTCAAGAGGTGTCGAGACATGATTAACTCATGCCGGTGGCTGGCTTGCACAAGGATGGCTTCGACTGAAAATAAGAGCGCTAATCAAGTAGGCCGTAATTGGAGGCAATCACAGCCGCCGCTATCCTGCTATTTACGTTCAGAACCCTCATTGCTTCAGTAATATGATATTCGACCGTATGGCGAGATATCTTGAGAATCATGCAGATATCCGACGATGTCTTCCCTTGCGCAACCCATGAAAGACATTGGCGTTGACGCGGGGAAAGCTGAATGAATTCATTCGGATGAGGAGGGGCGAGTCGATCCAGCTCCAAACGAAATAGATTGCTGATTACGCTCGCGAGCTGCCGCTTCGTCCCTGTATTGATACGGGATGACGGACCCGACAGGTTGATGAGCAAAATACTGCCTCCAATCTCACGAATTGGAATGCTAAGCCCATTTTTGAGTCCGGCGTCGCATGCTTCTGCAAGCACATGTCGCTCATTTTGGCTCAAATCGGTAATATCTGCCCAGCGATAAGGTCCGGATGACGTAAAAGCCGCTCGATGTACCGGATCGACGGCGCCATAGTTGTGCTGTAGGTAGTGCTGAACCCAGTTATTGGGATAATGCGTACAAATTGCCTCCATTGAGATGCTGGGTCTTGAGCGGTAGCACGTCAGGGCGATCCGCGTGACGGCGTAACATGGAAATCCCAATGGAAGTACCGCATCTCCAAGTGAGTCTGAAAGCGAAGAAATATCCTTTGCATCGGTAAAGAGCGACAGGATTTTCACCATTCGAGTCGCTAATGTGGCATTCCATGGTGATGGCTTGAGCACTTGTCTGCTCGTTCGATCCCGAAATCGCGTTCTCATGACTTTTGCCTCGCTTGGTGCCTAGTGGTATTCAGGAGAAATGCTGGGGCACGGCGCCAGCGATGTGGCAGCGACTCGGACGAACATTGCGGGCGTAGCTAGCGTGGAGTCTAATAGTTTGAACCGGAACGTCACTTGTTATATTGTAATAATATAATACTTGATTGTGTTTTTAAGTGTAACTGCTGGAATGGGAGCGAGATTGCCGCGTATTTAGTGATCGTGTCCCTGCACCAGCGGTGAAATTGCCTCGATTCAACCATCCTATTAGCGAACGAAGAGCGCCGCCGCAGAAAATCCTCCCACTCCGCGGGCGCATAGCAGGAAAGGCTTACCGGGAACCAGGTCACCGCAGTCGGCGAGATTGATGAATGGATCGCAGACCGTCACATGCGCGATGCGGACAAAGTTATCAGCAAACAGGTGTCGTGCCGGAAGGCCGAGCGATGCGACCGTTCGGCGCCAGGTGGGTAGATCAAGATGGCACGGCAAGATTCGCTGAATCTCGGCGAGGGGCACATTCGCCTCGGCGCTCGCTTGCATCGCGAGTCGACGCGCCGCAAAGAAGTACTGCGCCGCGAAACGCGATTCATCTTGTTCCAGTGTGCCGCGCCAGCCTTCTCCGCTCGCGTGAAACGCCAGCGAAACCAAGCGATTGATCGAGGCGTCGCGTTCGACCAGCACGGCACACGCGCCGTCGCTGAGCAATCCGGCCCCGGCTATTGACCGTTCGCTTGCAAGGGGCATGACGTCTGCCCCGACCAGCAGGCCGCGATTGATCGCTGGACGGGCCGCAAACATCGCGCGAATGATCCGCAGCGCCCCCAGTGATGAGGCGCAATGCTGTTGCGCAAACGAGAATGCCTCTGCCCGCTCGAAGCCAAAGTGTTCGCATAGCAGACGTGGCAAGGATAGTGGCGGAGGGGCGACGCTGCCCTGAAGCGTATGAACATAGACGAGAAAGTCGATCGTGTCCGGCCCAAGCCGGGTCGCACAAACGAGGGACTGGATGGCGTTTGCGGCGAGCGAAAGTGCAGTCTGTCCCCGAGCGTTATAGAACAGTCGCACCCCGGCTTTTTCGAGGCGTTTGACGGTCTCGACGGACTGCTTCGTTCGTTGGGCCCAGCCGCGGACGTCCTCGGCCGGCTCGGGCAGATAGTAAGCGGTATGGACGATCCCGATAGAAGCGCTCATGGAGGATTGCGATATAAGAGCGGCCTGCCATACGATTCGAACAGTGTGCAACCGACGAAACCGCCCAGGCCGATGCCCCACGTCAGGATTCGTTCGCGCACTGGCAGGTCGTGAGATTCCAGGGCATCGGCGAGCTGCACGATAGGTTCGGCTGCGCCTAGATGGGCGCGGCAGCGCTCGGGAAATTCAACGACACGGCGACTGAGATGTCGGCAAACAGCTTCTTCAAGTTGCGGATCGATTCCCGCTCCCACGACGGTACCGAGGTCGTTCGGTTGAAGCGCGTGTCGGAGCAGCATCGCGTCGATCGTCAATCGCAGCGCCGGAACCCAATCTGTCGGGATATCTTGGCTTGACAGCGGGGTGTGTGTTCGGAACCTGTCGAGGCGGCTGGCGCATGCGTCGATCACAAGCATTCCGTAAGATGCGGGTCCGGCGCGCTCCACCAAGATGGCACCGGCTGCGTCGCCCTGCACGATTCCCTGATCCGTCCATCGTGAGAATGGTGGGCACCACTTTTCTGCAGCGACGATCAAGATAGTGTGGATTTCGGGCTCTGCAATCAGCAGATTATCCGCCAACTGGAGTGCTGTGAACGTGGAAGCCCCCTGCTGTTGCGAGACCGAGAATGGAAAGCATGGAGTGCCGACTACCGTACGCAGGCGTCCAGCGGTCGTTGTGGACATGTGCTCGTTGAGACTACTGTGGCAGAACATTGCAATATCGATCGGCGCTGCATTGGCTGGCCGCGCGGCACATATTGTCTGCGCCACTTTGGCGGCGAGCCCGGATAGATCGGTATCGCCCTCAACAGGGACACAACGAAATTCGTCTGGCGCTGCGCCGATTGCAGCGCTTCCGGCCGAAGCCGCCTTCTTCGTGGAGTAGCGGACGTAGTCCGCTTGCCACGACGCGACCCACGCGTGCCAACCGGAGCGCATCGGAGCACCGAGCGTCGGCTCGATTCCGGGCTCACGATGTACAGCGACTGTACGCGGCACATAGCTGGCCAGTGCCGTGATCACGGCTGTATTCATGGTGCGCGTAGTAGTGGGAGGTTCTCGGGCAGCAGGTCGTAAAGGAGTCGCCCGACGCGCCTGCCATCGACGAGATGACAGGCGCGTTGCTGTCCGATCAGACGAAAACCCAGGCGCGCGAGCAGACGTTGCGACGGAACATTGCAGTCGACAGCCCATGCGGCGATGCACTGCAGCCGATCACGAACGAACGCTTCATGAAGGAGGGCTGTCGCTGCGTTGCAAGCCATATTGATGCAGGTTGGTCGCAACCGGTCGCGAAGGATCCAGAATGAGCCCGTCGCGAAGCGATGTGCGACATCACTGACGGCGACCACACCGCTCGGCACTGTATAGCCAGCCGAACCGAATACGCGTATTCGATGCTGTCTGCTATGGACCATCGCTTGTACCGCCAATGCGGGCAGGGTTTGGCGGCCAAGCCCGAAGTCGAACCACCGGCTAATAGTCGGCTGTGCGAGCCAGGCGACGATGTCGTCGATGTCATTCAGCCCTGGTTCGCGTAGCCAGACAGTGGAGGACGTTGCAGGCGATGCTGCGTTGTCCATCGAGGGCTGAGGGGTGCCATCCGTAGGGGCGCAGCCATTCATCTGTCGACCTCCTCTTTTGCCACCCGTGGCGGCGCGAGCCAGCCGAGCGCTGTGTCGATGTGCTGCAGTAGGAAGGCAACCCAGTGGCCCGTCTGGAAGCGGGCTGCGGGCGGGAGACCTTCAACATAACCATGGCCGCCGCAAAGCTGCACGAATTCGCGACTGACGTTGACCGACTCGGCCGCGACGTGTCGCAGCAGCTGACGGACCAGCGAGACCGGTGCCGACGGGCAAGCCGTACCTACTGCCTGCAGAAAGAGATGGGTACCAATGGTGGCGATCATCATGTCGGACAATCGCGTCGCGACGAGTTGATGGCTTGCCAACGGCTTTCGGAACGCTTGCCGAGTCGTCGCGTAATCGAACGCGAACCGGATACTATGTTGCATGGCACCCATCAAGAGCGCAGCGAGATAGAGGCCGATTTCCGTCATGTACGTCTGCGCGGGAGGAACGCTATCGCTGTCGGCCCGTGCAATCACGGCGAGCGGCGTTTCGGCCGCGACCTCATCTGAATGCAATTGCTCCAACACGAGCGCGCCGAGCGTGGCGATGCCTGTCGATCTTGAAGATCGCCGATCGCGTGGGCGCTCGGTGAGGACGAGGCGCTGCTGGTCATCTATGCGCATGGCAAGGCTCACCTCGCTGCCCAGTGGACCAAGTTGCCATATTGCCCCGCTGTCGATACCGGGCACGGACAGCGCGATCGCTGTTGTGCCGTCGAAGTACGCTTGAACAGGCCGAGCCAGAACCGAACCGAGCGCGTTGTGCGTCCGGAGCACCATGAGCGCGGGCGCTGTCAGCGTTAGCTCCACCGCACGCTCAAGCGGCCCGGCGGCGAGCGCTTCGATAACCACCGCCAGACCGTGACGATCGATTCCCAATCCGCCGTGTTCTTCGGGTAAAACCATTGTTCCAAGATCAAGTGTTGCGGCTGCGAGTCTGACGGTTTCTCGCCATGCTGCTGCACTGGGTGAACCCGCAAGCAAGGGCTCCAGTCGGTCGCGCGCGAAGCGTTGGCTCGCGATATAGAGGTTGCGTTGATCGTCGGTCAGTATCCACGGCGCTAGCGCCAGTCCCGGCGGGAAGGAATCAGGGGAGAACATCACCATCCTCCACAAAGAAAGAGCTTGATCAGACGAGCATCTCGATCGCATCAGGGTGGCCAAGAAAGTTCCTGGGGCTGGCCGAGCGTCCATACGCACCCGATTGGAAGACAACCACAAAGTCTCCGATCTGAGCTTCGGGAAGCAGCACGTCGTCGGCGATCCGGTCGAGCGGCGTGCACAGACATCCGACGATGTGGCAACGCTCCGTGGGGGCTTGAGTCTGGCGATTCCCGATCGTGACTGGAAAATTGCGGCGCAGAATCTGCCCGAAGTTCCCCGATGCCGCCAGATGGTGGTGCAGGCCGCCATCCGTGATCAGGAACGTTCTGTCTCGGGATATCTTGCGATCGATAATGCGGCACACATAGATGCCGGCTTCCCCGACCAAATATCGTCCAAATTCCAGGACCGTGCGTGTGCCCGGTAAACGACCGCGCAATACGCCGAGCCAATCGTGCATGGCGTCGGCGACCGCAGCGAGGTCCAGCGGTGTTTCCCCCGCGAAATAGGGGATACCGAAACCGCCTCCGAAGTTCACGTATTGCGGCGCGACTGGCAGGCCGCCGGCCAATCGCACGACGAGATCCGCGCTTTTCCGTTGCGCGTGGATGACGGTCGGGGCGTGCAGACACTGGGATCCCCAAAAAATGTGGAAACCGGCCAACGTCACGTCTCTAGCATCGAGCTCGCGCAGTAGCTCAGGCACCTGCTCCGCATCGAGCCCAAAAGGGCTGGCTCCGCCACCCATGCGCATGCCGCTGTGATCGACGTGAAAGTCCGGGTTGACTCGAATGGCGACCTTCGGCTGCACACCGAGCTCCCAGCCGAGTGCTGTGACGAGGCGCAGCTGGGTGACCGATTCGAGGTGAATGTTGACACCGCTTGCGACGGCGCGACGCAAGTCGTCGCGGCTCTTGCCTGGGCCGGCAAAGCCAATCAGTTCTGCGGGCATGCCCGCATTCAGCGCAACTGCCATCTCGTTGGCCGATGCGACGTCGAACCCGTCCATCTGAGGCGCGAGGTGATGGACGACCGCAGGCAATGGGTTGGCCTTGACCGAGTAATGCAGGTCGATACCGGTTGGCAGCGTCTCGCGCAACATGCATACACGCGCATCGAGCGTTGCCCGATCGTAGACGAAGAAGGGTGTGCGCCCGGCGCGATCGGCCAGGCGATTGATCGCGACGCCCCCGACGGTGAGGATGCCTTCACGCTCGCTAAACTGCGCGTTCATGATGGTCTCACTTCGTGGCCGGCGTCAGGAGCGGCGAAGGCAGCGCGCAATCCGGCTCGATCGAATTTCCCGTTGGGGTTGCGCGGAACGGTCTCACGGACCACGATGCGATGCGGCACCATGTAGCGCGGCAAATGCTCGACGCACCAGCCTTGAAGCACTTGAGCATCGAAGCCATTGGCGATCGGCACGACCACCAGGGCGATCGCTTCGCCGAGTTCATCGTCAGCCACGCCGAAGGCAACCGCTTCTGTGACAAGGCCACTGCAATGAACGACTTCTTCGACCTCTTCAGGGCTGATGCGATAACCGGAGCTCTTGATCTGCGCGTCGTTGCGTGCGACGAAGTACAGGAATCCTTCTGGATCGCGCCGTACCAGATCGCCTGACCACACAGCGCGCTCTCGCGGCGCGCCGCCGGGCTTCGGCTCGGGCGAAGGTCGATAGCGCTGGGCCGTGCGCGTCGCGTCATTCCAATAACCGAGCGTGACGCAAGCTCCAACATGGACCAGTTCACCGGTTTCGTCAGCTCCACACGGCGAGCCATCATCGCGAACGACCAGAATTCGGGCGTTAGGTACGGCTTTCCCGATGGAGTCGGGGCGACGATCGACCTCTGAAGGGTCGAGAAACGTGGAGCGAAATGCCTCGGTCAGGCCATACATGAGATAGGGTTTGGCCTGCGGAAATAATGCCCGGAGTTGCTGCAAGACCGGCGCCGGCAGCTTGCCGCCGGTGTTGGCGAAGTAGCGCAGCGTCGAGCGTGCCGTTTCGGGCCAATTCGCACGGGCCAGTTGCATCCACAAGGGGGGGACGCCCGTGATCGCCGTAATGCGTTCGCTCGCGCAGGCATCAATGATGTCTCGCGGTACCAGATAGTTGATGAGCATGGCGGTGGCTCCCGCCGCCCAGGCCGATGTAAGCTGACTCAGGCCGGCATCGAAGCTGAGCGGCAGGGCAGCGAGGATTCGATCGGATGAGACGTAGTTCAGATAGTGAGCAACGCTCCAGGCACCTTCGAGCAGGTTGCGGTGGCTCAGCATCACGCCTTTCGGCAATCCGGTCGAGCCTGATGTATAGAGGATGGCGGCCAGATCGGTGTCGACATTGGCCGACCCCGGCGATTGTGGTGGATTCTCACTATCGCGTTCCGAGCGATTTCCGTTTGCGGACTCGGGCCAGCTTTGGACGCGCGCTGTTGTTCGGAGTTGGCGGCTTGCGGAGCCGGCATCGTCCACGATGATGGTGTTGGAAACACTGGTAAGGCCGTGTTCGTCAAGGACCCGCGCGCGCAGCGCGCTGGTAATCAGGCAGTCGGCCCCGCAGTCGAGCAGGATGTGAGCGACCTGCTTGGGTTTGAGGAGCGGATTGATGGGAACGAACACGTATTGCGCGGCAGCGGCACCCAGTATCGACACGACGGTTTCGACACGTTTGTCCAAATAGATCGCAATGCGCGCGCCGGCCGTGAATCCAAGTGCGTCGAGTGCATTGCCCATGCCGCGCGCGCGGTGAACCAAGTTCTGATAGGTTACGCGGGCGGCGCCGCAGATGAGCGCTTCCGCGTCGGGCGTGCGGTTTGCTGCAGCTTGTACGAGGTCGAGGACGTTTCTCATGGCAGTATCCGGATCGAATGTCGAGCGTTGAAAGGAGGTCGTTCAGGCGATCAGTGACGGACCACCATGGCACCGAAGCAGCCAGCGAGGCCGCAGGAGAACAGCAGCGACCAGCCGCCCGGTTCCCGGGTCGAACATGTCTGGAAGTTAATGAAGGGATCCGCGCCAAAGACGTGACCGATTGGTGCGAAGTTCGCCGTGAAAAGTCGCTCGTGAGGAATGGCAAGCATTGTCATCAGTCTGAACCAGCCCGGCAGATTGGCGTGATGAGGCAGTACGTGTGTAATCTCGCGTGTCGTGATGCCTGCTTGTTGAATGGCGGCCCGCATGGTCGTGAATGCAGACCAGTAGTACCGATCGTCTGGAACCGGCTGCAGATCCTCGTCGGTGCCACGGTAAGATCGTCCGTCTGTATACATGTGCAGGCCCGCAATGGCGTTTCGATGACCGTCTCGTTCGAGCAATAGCGCACAGGCACCGTCGCTATGGAGCGCAAGATCCTGGATGGCTCGCAGTCGGTCGCAGTGGGAGCCGATCACATCGGCGCAGACCACAATTGCACGCCGGAATGCGGGCCGTCGCAAAGCGAGCGCCTGCAACACGCGGATCGCGGCTATGGGCGAGACGCAGTGCTGCTGCGTGACTGAAAATGCGAGCGCGCGGTTCAGATTCAGTTGGGACTGGATCTGTTGCGCAGTACTCGCGGGCGGTGCGATCACGCTGGTCTGAATTGTGTGCGTGTACACCAATGCATCGATCGTTTCAGGCGCTGTTCCGGTGTCGCGTAGCAGGGACAAGATAGCGTCAACGGCGAGCGCCACGGGTGATTCACCAGCCGCGTCGTGGAACTGCGTTACGCCGTTTTCGATCAGTGCGCGCGCGCGAGTCGACGGCTGACCACAGCGCTGCGCCCAGCGATGTGCGTCCACAGTTCGATCTGGCAGACTGAATGCGATGCCAGCGAGTGCAAGCGAGCTAGCCTGTTGCGACGCAATCATGATCGACCTCCACGAAATTCAAGGAGAGCGCAACCGGCCTGCCCTTGGAAGCCGGCGGACCAAGCAAGGGCATGTTGTCCCTCGTTAGGGTGGATCGACCGCAGCAGCGCGTCGAGCCGTGCCGGCGTGTCGGCGGCGCAAAATTGGCCGGGCGCGTCCATGCGTAGGTGGCAGGCACGTTCGTGCCGCAATCCACATCGCCTGTGGATTGCGCGAGCCACATGAGCGTCGATTGGCGCCGGAAGGATCCAGTCGACATTGGCAGGTTGCACACCTGCGCTTGCGCACGTCTCGCCGATGACCTCCGTGAGCGTCGATATGTAGACGGGTTCGCGTTCACTTGCGAGAGGTGGGATTCCGGGCGTCCGGACGGTGAGCCCCCTCACGCGCCATCCCGGGCCGGGGTGTCGCGCGATCAGTACGGCAGCTGCCCCGTCACCCATGTCGACCAATGCACCGATCCGACGTGAGAACGGCTGACGCCAGCGTTCAGCAGCGACAATCACGACGGTATTCAGTCGGATATCAGTTGCCATCATTGCCACGGCAATGTCCAATGCCATCAGGAACGATACGCCCTGAAGCTGACCGACCGCGAGCGGGGCTCGGCTTGATCCGAGTTCGCTGTGGAGACGGCAGGCACACGATAATGCTAGATCATGCTCGAAGCTCGTTGTGCATACGATGAACTGATCGAGCGGGTACGCAGCGTTCTGATGCGATGAATCGAGTAGCATTCGCGCCGTGGCAAGTGCCATGTCGGATAATGTCAGGTCAGACTCCACAGCGACCCGGTGATTCGTCGCTCGTGATGTGTGCGGCAATGGAATACCGGCCACGCCGAATGGGGCTCCGCTGTCGCGCCACCGCAGCGTGTCGGCATACACGGCTTGCATTACAGCCTCTCGTGCGGACCCACCCGAATCCATGAATGGTTCGAGATGTGCATCGGCCGGGACATCGCGCTGTGGGATATATCTTGCCGTGGCGACAATGTGCGGCTCGACGACCGTGAAGTTAGCCGAAGGACGCATGGGATTCGACGAACGAGACGAGATTGCCGAAACGCAGGAACAGATTGGCGGATAGATCCTCGGGGGCCAGGGTGAAGCCGAAGCGCTGTTCGAGTTGCAGCAGCAAGTCCGTCATATTCATCGAATCCACACCGATGTCGAAGAGGTTGGTGTCGTCTACGATGAGATCGGCGCTCAGGGTGCTGCCGAGTACCGATAGCAAACAGGTTTTTACTGTCTCGGACACGCTGGCGGAGTTGGGGGAAACGGGATGGGTTGCCATGAACGATCTCCAGTGCGAATGTCGAATGGATTCAGGATGGGTGGGCTTCTCAGGAGCGGTGCGACCCGGAAGAGGTGGCCTCCCAGGGGAGTGATACCGAGCGGAGTGCGAAGCGAGCAATCATGAGCCGCTGCAGGTCCCCGGTGCCTTCCATGATGTCGAAGGCCTTTGCATCGCGATAGCTTTGCTCAAGCGATGGAAAGGCAGTGACGCCATCAAGGCCGGCGAAATCGATTGCAGTTCGGGTGACGCGGGCGGCTATTTGTGATGCATATGCCTTGGCCATTGACGAATCCATCGGCGTCGCAATGCCTTGATCGGTTTTCCACGCCGCGTGTCTGCAGAGCAGCTGGGCCGTAGTGATTTGCCGATCGATATCGAGCAGAGCTGCGTTCACATCGGCAGTGCACTGGCGTTGATTCACCGGATGTCTGCCTGCTTCGAAGTAGGTCGCGAGATCGTCGCGTACTCGTCGACATGCGCCGACCATGACTGCGGAAAGCAGGGGGCGGAAGTAGTTCCATGCGTGTTGTGCGCCCGAAAACGCGTCGTTGAGGGATTTTTCGTCACCGCGTCTGAGAAGCGCGTCGTCAGGTACTTCGCAATCGGTGTAAGAGAGAACCGCAAGCTGACTGGCGCGCAGGCCGACCATGTTTTCGATGCGAACGACAGAGAACCCCGGGATATTGCGATCGACGTGGAACGCTCGAACGCCGAAACGACCAGCGTGCCGATTGATGGTGGCGAACGTGATCACGTCATCCGCGCGTGCGCCGTTGGTGATGAAGCACTTGGTACCGTTCAGCACCCAGCCGCGTGCTGTCTTGCGAGCGGTGGTCCGCATCGCGGTCGCATCCGAGCCGCAGTCGGGTTCGGTAATTGCAAACGCGCCCCAGCGTGGTGTGTCACTGCGAAATCGTTGGAAAAAGCGGGTCTGTTGCTCGCCGCTGGCGAGTGCGAGGACGGGTGGCATGGCAAGGCCAGGGCCGGGCAGCGCGAGCGCGAGCGCCGCGTCGGCGTACCCGAGATATTCCATCAGTGTGGTGCGCGACATCAGTGATTGCACGTCCGTGCTACCGCCGTATGCGGCCGGAACGAGATTCAAGTTCAGCGCAGTTACGTCAGAGGGGGCACAAACTGCCTCTGGAATCTGCCGTGTCCGGTCGGCTTCGGGGCCGTGCAACCGCATGCGTGCAGCAAGCTGATCCAGTTCCAGCCCGTCGGCCAAGAGGTTGGCCCGGATGGTCGCAAGCGTGGATTGCGCCTGAGACGACTTCACCCACTGTGACATGAGGGATTCCCTCCTGATGGCAATCGACATCGAGTGACCGACATGCAAGCAAGTGACGGTTACGTGGCGCATGGCGTTCGGATTGCAGCGTAGGTCCTGGTCGCGATCCCGGCTACTCCTAACGTTGGGAGGGACGCCTGCATCGAGTCGGAAATCTGACCGTGTCGGTTGCGGATGCCTGATAATGGCGCCGGGATACAGCAGTGAATGGCCAACGACGGACGTGACCGATATGGCAGGGCGAAAACCGACAACCGAAAAGAAGTTGCCGCGGATGCTGCGGGATAACCGAGGTTCGCGCGCAATCAAGCGCGGCGACCAGGTGGCCGAGCAGATCAAGCGCCGGATCAATGATGGGCAGGCACGACCGGGGAAACGACTTGACAAGGAAGCGGAGCTTCAGCAGCAGTTCAATGTCAGCCGAGGCTCAATTCGCGAGGCGCTCAAGGCCTTGGAAGTGCAAGGGCTCGTAAGCTTGAGCACCGGTCCGGACGGCGGAGCGACGATCACACGTGTGCCGCTTGCCCGCGCGTTCCAGTCACTGCAGAACTATCTGTTCTTCGAAAGCATCACGCTCGAGGATATCTATGCGGTGCGCCGGACGCTGGAACCCATGGTAGCGGCCGGTGCGGTTCCCTATCTCAGCGACGCGGACTTCGAGGCGCTCGAGCGCAGCGTATCGGTTTGCGAGCCGTTCGAAGCGTGTCACGACGAGGTGCTCGATCAGCGCCACGAAGACATTCATTTCCATGACGTGCTCGCTGCCGCGCACCCGAATGCGTTCCTGCGCAGCCTGTGCCAGATTATCAATCAGATGTTGCACACGTTGGTGATCGTGGCGGGGAACGTGACGCAGAAGGACTATCAGGCATTCGGGCAGCACACGGTTGACGCGCACCGCGCGATAGTGGACGCCGCGAGGCGCCGGGATGCCGAGGCGGTCGCGCAACTGATGACGGCGCACATGGACGAAGCCGAGGCGCAACTGCGTAAGGTTCACGCAGCGCTGCAGCAGAAGCTGGTGCTCGATTCTGAACTGGACCTGCGCGCGTACCGCGTACGCTCAGAATGACTCGATGGCGGCTCGCTTGCGCGTGGGCACGATCAGGACGCACATCGGGCAGATGTCATGTCGGCGGCCGTGGTGGGCATAGAGAGCACACGTGCGAGTTCGGCAAACGGGGCGGACCCAAACGCGCGTTCAAGCATATGGCTCGCCCACAGTACCAGTGCATCGGCATGACGGCCGCCTGCAATTTGAATCCCGATGGGCAGGCGTGAGGCAGTCAGCCCGGCATAGAGGCTCGCCGCCGGCAGGCTCAACTGATGGCACCATGCGGTGAAATGCGGAAACAGCGCGTTGCTCGAATTCACCTCGGCAAGTGACGGTGCCACGTGCGGATACACGGGACAGATGAGGAGGTCGTGTTGTTCGAAGAACGCGTTCACGGCAGCCCCCAGCTCGCCTCGTTCGATTAGTGCGCCGAGCAATGCTTCCCGCGAGATGCCGTTACCGGCTTGTGCATATGCCTGCAGCGACGGATCGAGCTCGGCCCAACGGTCGGTCATGCCGTCCGAAAGTTGATGGCAGCAGGCATGCCAGAGGATTGTGTAGACCGCATTGCATTGCGCGACGCCCGGGGGATCGGTGACCTGAACGAGCGCCCCCCCATTCGCGAAACATCGCGGCAGCCCGGGTGTCGGCGATCGTGGATCGCTGCGTCGACGGTGACCGACAATCCGAGCGTAGGACTGCTGGCAAAACGGACGCCACCCGGTACGGGTGGGCACGGCAGTCCGCGCACGTAGTCGGCGCCATCGAATCGCAACGTGTACCAGTCGCGGCTGTCTGGCTGGCTGATGATTGTCAGCGTCTGCGCGGCATCTTCCACGCGACGCGTCATCGGACCGACGTGACAAGCGGCGCATCGCGCCGCCATCGTAATTCGGACGCGCCCGCGAAGTCGAGTGCGTCATCGGCGATCCGGCAGAACGCATTCACCGACGGACCGAGCGACTGGACGCGCGAGGCTCGCATGCATCAAGTCTACTGGCGACGCATGCCCAGTCGCATAGATTGCGTTCAGTTCGCGCGCCGTCAGATCAAAAGATCGCTGCTCATGGTGCCTCCCCATTAATCATTATTAATTAGCGGTAGACGCGATCGATGTGCCTGTCAAGCTTAGCGTGGCACTGGCGTAAAAAGAAGATTGCGGGTTAACACTCGATAGCGACACATTGACGCCGTACCTCGGTCAGCGTACATTTAATGATGATAAATAGGTGCTGGGCGCGCCGAGGCTGATCCCGGGCCGAAGCGCAGTATTCGCCGTGCGTTGTGCATTTCACGCTGTCACGGTGCTTGCAGCGTGATGGGCGACGCATCGGTCCCACGAAAGCGTGGGGAGCTCTGTGCGCGTAGATCATATCCGTGGCGACCGTGTTGTCAGTGGCAAGTCCGACGGGAGCGGGTTTGTGCGTAAGCGTGGCGGCGTTGCCAAGCATGCCGCGGAGTCGATCTCTTTTCTCGGGAGAGGCGGCGTGTGAAGGTCAGCGCCACACGACTGTTTTATGCCGCGCACGCGAGCGTTATCCGAGGAAGATGGAAGGCGTCGAACCGACGCGTGCTTACATTATCTTGCTTTGCGGCGGGGTTCAGTGCGTGAATTGGTCGCCAACTTGATCGCTTCGTCCAGCAGGCGCTCAAGCGCTTCCTGCTGGGCCGGCGCGAGTGCAGACAGTTTTTCGTGAATGCGCGTCGCCCGGTCCCCAGGCGTAGTGCCTGCTTCGGCGAGCAGATCAGCGAGTCGGCAGTGTAGTAGCGCCGCGAGTTGAGCGAGCCGATCAAGGCTCGGTAGAACCTGTCCGCGTTCGATATGGGACAGCGACGCCTGAGCAATTCCGGCTGCTTCAGACAGCTGCTCTTGCGTGAGCTCCATGCGCTTGCGTCTGTTTGCAATTGCTTTTCCGACGGTCCTGGCGAGTTCCCCGTCTTCAAAATCGTCAGCTGCCACCGACATCCCCACACGAAGTAGAGACGCGAGTGTGCTTTTTCACGAATACTTGCAGAAGGACTTTATACCTTATAATATGTGTAATACGTCATATTATCACGGATGCTCATTCGGGCCAGATCCGTAGGCGGCACCCCGACAGAGGTTAGCGCACGCGCGCTGACCCTTATCACTGCGCGCGTCGCTTGAGCGCTCAGGCGACGGAGAAGACTTCAATCGTTGTCTTAGGGCGTGCCTTTAAAGGCACGAAGCAGTAGGCATTGGGCGCGACGCGATGGGTTTGAAATCGACGAAGAAAGGCTAGCTTCGCCGGAAAAATAGGCGGGTATTTTCAACTTCTCAATAAGGCAGGACTGCGAATAATGATGGTATTCCTCAATATCGTGAGTTACGTCAGCATTCTGACGCTAGTCGCGTTAGGCCTCGCGATCATCTTCGGGCTGATGGACATCGTGAACCTCGCGCATGCCGAGTGGGTCACGATCGGCGCCTACACGCTGGCCGTAGCGCAATCATTGGGCGGGGCGCATGCGTTCTGGTTCGCATTGTTCGCGGCGCCTGCAGTGGGAGCGGTGCTCGGTTGGTGCCTAGAGCGACTTGTGATCCGGCTCCTGTATGAACGGCCGCTTGATACGCTGCTCGCGACCTACGCGGTCAGCCTGATCGTCCAGAAAGCCCTCGAACTCGTTTTCGGCACACATCCGATGCTGGTGTATGCGCCTGTAGACGGCGCGATTCCCGTGCCGGGCGGTAGTTATCCAGCGTACCGGCTCGTGGTGATCGGCGTAGCGCTCGCAGTGACGGGAGGATGCTGGCTGGTGTTTGCTCGCACGCGCTTTGGCACACAGCTGCGCGCGGTGATCCAGCATCCGGCGATGGCCGAGGCGGTGGGTATCGATACGCGGCGCCTGAACCGGCTCGCTTTCTGCGGCGGCGCTGCGCTCGCATCGCTCGCCGGTGTGCTCGTGGCACCGATGGTCTCGGTGGAGTCCCATCTCGGTGTCGCCTATCTCGCCAAGGCGTTTTTTGTGATCGTGCTGGGCGGGATTGGCTCGATCGCCGGGAGCCTGTTCGGTAGCGCCTTTGTCGGCACTGCCGAGACGCTGCTCAGCTATCGGGTGGATCCGTCGCTCGCCTCGGCGATTGTGCTGGTCCTTTCCATCGTTCTGATTCGTTTCCGCCCACAAGGTCTGTTGCCCGGCTTTAGCGCCGCGCATCAGCTTCACGGTAAAGGTTAAGTCATGCTCCAACCACCTATTGCACACGTGCGCCGCTGGTTGTGGCAGCCGGCAATGAACATCGAAGACATTTCCCCGATGGCAGTCGGCGTCGCTATCGTTGCTGCTGCGTTGATCCTGCCGTTTTGCCTGGGACCATACCTGCTCTCGACCGTGCGCGACGCGCTGATCATGGGATTGCTCGCACTGAGTTATGACCTGCTGTGGGGCAGAGCGGGTGTGCTCACGCTTGGGCACACCACGTTTTTCGGACTGGGCGCGTACGGCTTTGCGGTCGCCACCGTGCAGTTCGGGCAGACGCCTGTCATCGGATTCATCGTTGGACTGTTCGGTGCGATGGCGGTGGCGGTCGTACTGGGTTACTTCTTGCTGTTCGCAGGGGTCCGGCTGCACTTCTTCGCCATTATCAGCATGGCCGTGCTGATCGTCGTTCAGCAACTGGCGACGAGTTGGCAATCGGTCACGGGTGGCGACACGGGCCTTCTGGGCATACCGGGACTGTCCTTTTCACTGATCGGGCACACGGTCGATTTGAGCGGAGCGAGTGGGGCCTGGTACATGGTAGCGGCCGTGCTTGCCATGTTGCTCCTGACGACCTGGCTCGTGTGCCGCAGCCGATACGGCAAGGTTCTGTCGGCGATTGCGACCAACGAATGGCGCGCGAAAGCGTGCGGTTATCACACGTCGGCGCATCTGCTGCTCGTGTTTACCGCGTCCGCGGGGCTTGCCGCGGTCGCTGGTGTGCTGATGGCCGCCTGCTCGGGTGTCGTGGCGCCGGACGTGTTCTCACCGGTGCTGGCCACCGAAGTCATTCTCTGGGTCGCGATTGGTGGCCGCGGCACGCTCGGCGGTCCGGTGCTCGCGGCGGTCGCGCTCACGCTGCTCAAACAGGCCGTGTCGAGCGTCAGTACCGACGGATGGCCGCTGCTGCTCGGGGGGTTGTTCCTCGGTTGCGTGCTGTTCCTGCCGAACGGGGTCCAGCCGAGCGGTTTGATCACCGGGGTGCGTCGAATCGGCCGGATCCGCCTTTGGAGAACCGCCGTGCGCGGCACCGAACGCGTCGAAGGAGGGCGGTGATGAGCGCTCCGTTGATGAAGGGCGAGGGGCTGCAGCGGGCATTCGGTGGCATTCACGCCGTCGAGAACGTCAACGTGACGATTGGCCCACGCGATCTTCTGTGCGTAATTGGCCCGAATGGTGCGGGCAAGAGCACGCTGGTCGGGCTGTTGTCCGGAGCAATCCCCCCCGGCGCCGGAGAGTTGTATCTCGCTGGCGAGCGCGTGACGGGCCGGCCGATGCACCAGTTTTGCCGACGGGGCGTGGTGCGCAAGTTTCAGGGTACCAACACGTTTCTCTCGATGAGCGTGCGCGAGAACCTCGTCGTCGCGGGCCTCGGCGTTGCGGCGTACCGGAACACGCCGATGCCGGACCCAGACGCTGTTCTGGACGAGATAGGGCTGTCGGAGCAGGCCAACTTGCGGGCGATGATCCTGCCGCATGGGGAACGCCAGTGGTTGGAGATCGGTATGGCGATGATGTGCCAACCAGCACTGCTGCTGCTCGACGAACCCGCCGCCGGCCTGTCAGCTCCAGATGCGCAGCGGCTCGTACGCCTGATCCACCGTTTGCGCGAGCGCTGCGCGGTGCTCGCGATCGAGCACGATTTGAGCTTTGTCGAGGCGCTGCGGTGTGAGACATGGGTCATGCATCGCGGGCAGATCGTCCGCCAGGGCAGCTATGCCGACATCGCACGTGATGACGAAATCCGACGCATCTATCTCGGTCAGGGGGCGGGGCATGTTGCACATTGAAAAGCTATCTGCGGGCTACGGCGACTCCGCGGTGCTGCACCGGATCGACCTCGAGGTTGGACCCAACGAAGTGGTCGGCGTGCTTGGCTGCAATGGCGCGGGCAAGACGACGCTGGTCAAGGCGATCATGGGACTGCTGCCGTGCGTAAGTGGCAACGTCGTGTTTCAGGGGCAGTCCATCACCGGCCTGCGTACCCATGCGATTGCCCGGCGCGGCATTGGACTGGTACCGCAGGGGCGCTGGATTTTTCCGAAACTGACTGTGCGCGAGAACCTCATCATGGGCACGCAGGCCGCGGGCGGGGGGGCGATCCTTGATGAGGTGTTCGAGTATTTCCCTATTCTCAAGTCCAGACTCTCGCAGAACGGCGGCACGCTTTCGGGTGGCGAACAGCAGGTGTTGGCGATCGCCCGTGCGCTGTGCGGCCGGCCGAAGCTGCTGTTGCTGGACGAACCGTCCGACGGTGTGCAGCCGAATATGGTCGAACTGATCGGCGAGGTTATTCCCACCCTGTGCCGCCGCTCGCAGCTCGCCGTGCTCCTGGTCGAGCAGAACCTCGATCTCGTGCTGCGCAGCGCACAGCGCTGCATCGTGCTCAAGAACGGGCGACTTGCCCATACCGGCCACGTCGAGCCGCGAAGCGGTGCCGCGGGGGCTCATCCGTTGGCGCAATACCTGTCGCCGGCCGCCGAGTCTGCCACGTCTTCAGTCTCGTCACCACATTCAACGCATTCCAACCGGACTTCCACCCAATGAAGAACATGATGAACCGCCGTGCCTTTACCCGAACCACCTTATTCAGTGCCCTCGGCGCACTCACCACGTCCGCTATGCCATCGTTGGTACGGGCCACCACGCCGCTCAAGATTGGCTTGCTTGCACCGCTGAGTGGTCCGCTCACCCGCGTGGGCGAGACCAATCGCAACTGCGCGCAGTTGGTCGTCGACGAAATCAACGCCGCCGGCGGATTGCTGGGACGCCCGTTGCAACTGAGCGTCGAGGATACCCAGATGTCCACCGCCGTGACGCTGCAGAAGGCCCGGCAACTGCTGATGCGCGATGAAGTCTCGGTCCTGACCGGCATGGTGCTACCGTCCGAGCGCGAAGCCGCGTTGCAGGCCGCCAAGTCCGCTGGGCGGCTCGTGATCTACCCGAACTTCGACGAAGGGCGCTGCGATCCGAATCTGTTCACTACGGGTCTGACTGTCAACCAGCGCGTCGACCCGCTGATCGATTGGCTGATGCGCAAGGGGGGGCGCACCATGTGTGCGGTGATCTCGGACATCGGCAGCAACCGCAAGGTGCTGGTGCCTGCACTGCAGGCGGCGGTGAAGCGCCACGGTGGACAGTTTCTCAACGTGTATTGGCTGCCGTTCGGCACGCGCGACTATGGGGCGGTGTTGCAGCAGATCGCCAGCGCGCACCCTCAGATCGTCTGGCACAGCATCGGCGACGATCCGGTGACCTTCGTCAAGCAGTACCGCTCGTTCGGCATGAAGCCGCAGCTCGTGACCGACATCGCACATGAGTCGCTGTCGATCGCGACCACCGGCGCGTCGACCGGGGTCATCGGCGTGTCCTCGTATTTCATGAGCGTCGACAACCCGGAGAACCGAGATTTTCTCGCCCGCTATACGGCGCATGAAGCAGGTTCGCACGACCCTCGCTTAGGGCAGACGGCCGTGGTGCTCCCGCACGGCGAGTGCACGTATGCCGGGCTTCGCCTGTTTGCAGCGGCTGTCCGGGCGGTCGGCAGCGTCGACGTCGCCCGCGTGAAAGCCGCGCTGCCGCGTGTTTCATTGAATCTACCGCGTGGCAAGGCGGGCGTGAGCTCGGATGGCGACCATGTGTTGTGTCAAACCCGTATCGGCCGCGCACTGTCGGACAACAGCTTCGCCGTGTTGGACTCGGCCGGACCGATTGCGCCGCAGTGCGAGGGATAGGCCTGAGGTCTTCAAACACGTCCAAATTTCTTTAAATTATTAAGGTGTGCATATGAATGATGTATTGGGAGTGAATGCCGAGCAGCTCATGGCTGGCTACCGACGCCGCTCGTTCTCGCCGGTGGAGGTTATTTGCGCTGTGTTGGACCGGGTCGCGCTCTTCAATCCCCTTGTCAACGGCGTGTGCAGTCTCGACGAGGACAGCGCGCTGGCCGCCGCTCGCGAGTCCGAGCGGCGCTGGATGCGCGGGGAGCCATGTGGATTACTGGATGGCGTGCCGGTCTCGGTCAAAGACCTCGTCGCCGTGCGTGGGCTGCCGACACGATACGGATCGCTTACGTCACCTAGCGCGCCGGAGGCCGATGACGCACCCGCGGTCGCGCGACTGCGACAGGCCGGCGCGCTGCTGTTCGGCAAGACTACGACCTCGGAGTTTGGCAACAAGATCGTCACGGACAGCCTGCTCACCGGCATTACCCGTAACCCATGGGATCGGCGTCTGACGTCCGGCGGGAGCAGCGGTGGATCAGCCGTAGCGGTTGCGCTCGGCATGGGACCGTTGTCACTGGCCACCGACGGCGGCGGTTCGATCCGCGTTCCAGCTTGCTGGAGCGGGGTGGTCGGAATGAAACCGTCGTTCAACCGAGTGCCTGCCGGCGCGGCGGTGAGTTGGACCCACCTGTCGACGCTTGGTCCGATCGCTCGCTGCGTTAGCGACGCGGCGCTGATGCTTACCGTGATGGCTCGCCAGAGCGATGCGCGAAGTCAGGCCTTTGTTTGTCCCGATCTGCGTATCGGTCTGGATGATGGCATCGCCGGGTTGCGCATTGCCTATTGCCCGGCACCTGCGGGGGTACAGGTCGAGCCCGACATCACCTTGAGCGTCCGTCAGGCGGTGAGCCTGTTCGAGGCGCTTGGGGCACAGGTCGAGGAAACCGCCGTGAAGCCGCTCGACGGCTATCTGGAGAGCGGCATGCACGCCATCCAGTGGGCCGTCTTCTTTGCGCAACGAGCACGGCAGCTTTCTCCTTCCGCGCGGCGCCAGCTCGATCCGGATGTGTGTGCGCTGGCCGAGGCGGGCGATAGCGTCCCCACTTCGACCTTCGTCGACGCGCTTCAGGCGCGCCACACGCTTACGGTGGCGATGGCCGCGTTCTTTGAAGACTACGACCTACTGCTCACACCGACATTCCATTGTGCGCCGCCGCTCGCGCAGGGGCGGCCCGAGCACTCGCGCATGGCGCCGCCGTTGACGTCGTGGTGCAACCAGACTGGCTTGCCGGCGGCGAGTGTGCCCTGTGGATTGCCGGGTGGGTTGCCGACGGGCCTACAGATCATCGGCCCGTCAGGCAGCGATGCGCTGGTGCTGCGCGCGGCACGGGCGTACGAGTGCGCACGTGGTCCGTTTCCGGCTCCACCTGAGGCGCTCCGGGATCGGACTGAGGACTCGGAGGTGTGCAGATGAGTCCGCCTATCGCGAAGATCCTGGTTCAACTGGTCGAGCGACTGGCAGAACTAGATGTACCGGTTGACCCGCCTCATCGACAAGTCATCGTGGCGGCGGTGCTGCGACTAGAGGGCTGGCGAGCGGATGAGTCGCTTGCGGCGCTTGAGCCGCTCTATGAACTGGGCGCTGAGCTTGGCACGTTGCTCACAGGCCGTGCGCGATGGGCGCTGGATCTTCCGCCGTCGGCAATTCAGGCCTACGGCAAGGCCGCGCTCGTGGGCAGCGAGGTACCGCTCGAATGCGCGGCGGCGATCTTGCATCCCCGCATGGGCAAGGCCATGCGCGAGAGCTTGCCCGGCGCCACGTCGCTGATCCCGTCAGTGACCAAGCGCGGCGCGCCGGGGACGTGCATGGACATTCCATTGCACGGCAGCACCGACATGTGGAGCTTCGACCACTTCGACACGGTCTCGCTGACGCTCGCCGATGCGCCGGCGCCGAACGAGATCGTGGTGGCGGTCGCGCTGGCCGATAGCGGTAGACCGCTCGCGCGTGTGCGACCGGACTGAACCGTGCCGATGCCAAGACGGCACGACACGAACAAACAATCACAAAGAGGAAGGAGACGTCATGCAGACAAGAAGATTTCGGGGAAGCGTGGGTAAGTTGGCTGTCGTGTTGGGCGTGTGCACCTGTACCGGGATCGCGCATGCGCAGTCATCGGTCTCGTTGTATGGGCTAGCGGACGCGTTCGTTGGCGAAGTGCATCCCGCCGGTGCTGCCGGCAATGCGTGGCAAGTCGGTTCTGGCGGGATGACGACTTCGTACTGGGGGATGTCCGGTACAGAGGAGCTGGGCGGGGGTATGAAAGCTGTCTTCACGCTGGAGAGTTTTTATCGCATCAACGGCGGCCAGGTCGGCTCGTTTCCTGGACAGTCATTTTTCGGGCGAAACGCCTTCGTTGGCCTGAGCGGCCATTTCGGGGAGTTGACGCTGGGGCGCAATACGGCGCCGCTGTTCGTGTCGACGCTGCTGTTCAATCCGTTCGGCAATTCGTTCGTCTTCTCGCCGATCGTCGTGCACAGTTTCCTTGGCTCGGCAATGGGGGCTGCGTCACTCCAGAGCGATACGGCGATCGACAATTCGCTCCTTTATCAGACGCCCGAGGTGGCCGGTCTGTCGGGAAGCGTTCTTTACAGCAACGCAGGCGTTGCCGGCCATGCCGGGCAAGCTAACTATAGCGCGAACGTGTTGTACTTCGCCGGCCCGTTTTCCGCAACGGCCGCGGTGCAGAGTCTGCACACGGCATCGCTGTTTCTTAACGGCGCAACCGTACAGACCGCCTGGATGGCAGGTGGCGCGTATCGGTTGCGTGGGGCGAAGCTGTTCGCACAATACGAACGCGTGGACAACAACAATCATGTCACGGACGACACGGTGCAACTCGGAGCAAGCGTTCGGATAGGGTTAGGAAACGTACTGATGTCGTGGGCGGGAACGCGGCGGCGACCGTCGGTGGGCGATCATATCCGTTGGTCGACGGTCGCATTGGGTTACGACTACCCGTTGTCGAAGCGAACCGATGTGTATGCAGCTTGGCGTTATGACACGATCACAGGTGTGTCGACGGGCAATAGCGTGGGTGCCGGGATGCGGGTCAGATTCTGAGCAGCCAGACCTCGGTAGGCTAGAACACGGCCGGATCGGGTGTCCGGCCTTTAGTGCCGCGCTTGCTTGGGCTCGAGACCAGGATGCATTCGGCTGGATATGCGGCGCGCGGTATTATGTCCCAACATCATCACGACTTCATGTCTCATAGTTTCGCCCAAAGTCCGACGCTCGGGTCGCAAGCCGCTTACGAAAGGCGAGTTCGTGACATTGCCGAGCGCGAAGGTCCGTGCGCTGTCCGTTGAACATTATATGGCGCTGGGCACTGTGCGGGCTGGTCATGGGCGAGAAGAGCAAATCAGTGCTCTGCTACGAGTGGTCTGCCTCACGTCTTATATGCGCAACGAGACCGGCGCAGGTGCGGATTTGAGTATGTATCGGCAAGCCGAAGCTGCGCTGGACGCGTGCGTTGCATGCGCGGAGCAGGGCGCGGCGGGGCTGTTGCTCAATTGCGAGCCGTGCATGATCGAGCAGATACTGGTCGTTCATGACGATCAGTTGGCGGTCGTGCCGATGCACCGGTACTGCGCAGCCTGGGAAAACCTCCAACAATTGATGACCGGACGGCTCGCGTCACCCATTGAGAGGCTGAGCGTGGTGTCGTGAAACCGGCAAGGCTCCCATAAAAGCACCGTGCGACCATCGTCCGGGTTTGTCGGGGAAGGTGCGACGTCAGCTGCTGCGGGAACGTTGCATCAACGCGGGATGGCCTGCTACCGCGCCTCGTGCAGCCGGGCTGCGGCCACGCCATATGTGACTTCCGAGGAGGTGCCGTTTTGAACTGACGGAATGTCCCGTCGATCAGACGGGTTTGGCTGTTCGTCGTGTTCGCTGCTTGAATGCCTTTCAGTTCCGGCCACGTTCGTGCCGGGTGCGGAGGGCGAATCATGTCTTGGAATGATGACGGAGCGCGGACAATCTTGCGCCGACGACAGGTCGAGCAGTGCACCGGTCTATCGAGGTCGACGATCTACAAGCGCATGCAAGAGGGGACGTTTCCCCCCGCCATTGCGCTTGGTGGCCGAATGGTAGGGTGGCGGGCGGCCGATATCGAACAGTTCTTGGCAGATCCCGCGCGATATCGAGCGTCGCTGGCGCGCGCGCGAGAAGAGCAGGGTGGTCGCGGTGAAAAACGATAAGTCGCTGCCCTCGCTCGAGGAGCGTCTTCGCAACTGGGGGCAGTCGAATCGTGGTGCCCACGATCCCGTGGATGCCGAATATGTGACCCGAGCATGGCGAACACTACCGCCCCGAAATCGGGAGCTTCTGCGCATGGTCTATCTTTGGCATGCGAGTCGAGAAGTCGTGTGTCGACGGCTGAAGATTGCTCGCCATCCACGTCAACATTTCGATCTGGAACTCCATGCGGCACGATCCGCCCTTGTCCGCGCGCTTGTAGAAGGCGAGAACCAGCAGTGACATTCGCGGGATGAATGTTGGACGACGTCAATAATGCGCTGCTCGCGCGGCGGCAATCGCAGTTGCTTGGCGTTGGTGTGTTGTGGAAGTATCCCGTTCACTCCGAGCACAAAATAAATATAGGAATAACGAGGAGCTTCACGGCGCGATAAGGCGCTCGTCTCATTTCGTCGACGCATGTCGGCTCTTGAATCGGCGTGGCGGCTGACCTACAGTGAAGCCAACAATCTGATCCGGTCAACGTGCGTAGCACGACCGAGTACGCGTTAGCGGCCCCGCAGCATTGACGTCTGTGTGATGGCGTAGTGGGCCTTAACGCGCGTGAGAAAGCCTGCAATCGCAGGCTTTTCTGTTTTGTGACGTGCTCTCGAGAATGCACGTTGAACTCGTCGCGCCTTTCCCTCGCACCGAGACTGTCTCACTTCCATGAAAAGACGTCACTGCTCGGAGCCCCAGCCGAGGAATGACGACCATGAAATCGCTGCTGATGGCTTCGGCCCGTGGTGGAACAGGCAGAACGACATTGGTGTGTCAGTTCGCCCATTATCTTCGTCGCGTACGTGGATATCGGGTGTTGGTGCTTGATCTGGCCGAGCCGGCGTGTAGTGCCATTTCGCTTACACGTGGTGTCCGTGCACGCTCGGTGACGCACACGACGCTCGATATTCGGTGCGACCAGCGACCTGATGTGACTGGACCATGCATTTGCGTGCTTGCGGCGAACACCACTGCCGGCAGTGCATATCGATCCGATCCGGCTGGCGTGCGTTGCTACGCCAACGTGCGACACCTGTTGACCCAGGTCGCTCCCTTGTTTGACGTTTGTTTGATCGATAGCCCGCCGTGGCCTGACTCGCGTGCGATTTGTGCGGCGGCGCTCGCCGACGCGCTGATCAGCCCCGTTCTGTTGTCGCCGGACATGCTTGAGCAGGTCGCCGATTTCGTCAATGGCGGCAATGGGGTGCGCAATGTCCGAGCTCGGCTCAATCCGTCGCTGTGCTTTATCGGTATCGTCCCCAACTGCGTCGAGATGACTCCGCGGCAGCAGGCCCGATTCAAGCCGTTCGAGGTGTGCATGGCCACCTGGCTGGTTCCGGATGATCAAAGCCCAAGCGGCTATTTATTGCTTCCCCGGATTGACGCCATCTCGCAGGCGCAGGCGATTGGGACCTCGGTCATGGATCTCACTCCAGCCGATCGGGCGGCCAATCGCGAATGGCAGGCCATGAGCGCGTGTTTCGACGTGCTCGCGCGGCGACTCGACTCTGCAAAAGAGGTGGCTTTGCCTTCTGAAACGGTCGAGGCATGCCATGCATAATTCAGCGTCTACTCCTGATGTGCGGCAAAACGTGTGGCGCGGTGTGGTGTCGCTTGCGGTCGTGTTTGGAACGTCGATGGCGTGGCCCGATGTTGCACGAGCGGACGATTGGGGCTGTCAGGTGATGTTGTGTCTGTCTAACCTCGGTGGCCCGGAGCAGTATGCCGAATGCGTGTCGCCCATCGAAAGGCTATGGGCCGCGCTGCGAGACGGCGATCCCTTTCCAACCTGTGATCTCGCTACGGTTGGCACGCTGAACCGAGCAGCGCACAACAATGCACGGTCCGCCCAATATCCCGCGACGTCGGTAGGGTACCCCCTGCAGCAGATCGTTCGCCTAGGAGAGGGGAATCGCTAATGCCGCTCGATTTCTTGTCGCTCGTGCACGACTGCGCGCCGCAGATCGCCCCGGCCACGATGGCGGCGATCGTGCGTACCGAATCAGGATTCAATCCCTACGCGATCGGCGTCGTTCGCGGGCGGCTGCGTCGACAGCCGTCGAATATGGCCGAAGCGGTCGCGACGGTACGCGCGCTGGAGGCCGGCGGCTGGAATTTCAGTGTCGGGCTCGCGCAGGTGAATCGAGCGAACTGGCTGGCCTATGGCCTGTCCGCCGAGAACGCGCTTGAGCCTTGTCGCAACCTAGCTGTCGGTGCTGCCATTCTCCATCGCTGTTATACAGCGGCGGTGACGATCCAAAAGTCCCAAGCGAGGACCGATTATCAGGCGGATGTACAGGCCGCACTACGCGCGAGTCTGTCTTGCTATGCGAGCGGCAATTTCTCGACCGGCTACCGAACGGGCTACGTCCAGCGAGTCGAGGAGAGCGCAGCGGCACAAGCTTCCTCAGATTCGCACGTTCCGGCCATTGCGCCCATTGCGGTGGTACCGATTGGTTCTGCAGTGCCGGTTCGTGCCGCCCGCTCTGAACCTGCGGTTCGGCAGCTATCGCGCAGCGATCGCGATGGGATGAACACGGCTTCACCTGTTACCGAGCAGCGTTTCAAACCGGACGGTAGTGCAGTGGTGTTCTAAGTCCACATTGACGAATCAGATATAGATATATCGGAAAGGAGTCGATCATGCATTTAGGAATGCGATATAAATCGTCGATGCGCGCCAAGCGGATGATGCGATTTCTATCCGATCGAAAGACGGCGCTGGAAATCATTCTTGGCGCTTCGTCCTTGATGTTCACTGCACCGGCGCGCGCGCAGCTATCGCAGGTCAATACGCTGCTCGATACGATCCAGGCGACGTTGTTGAGCGTCGGGGGCGTGATTTGTTCAATTTCCATCATTTGGGCGGGTTTTCGGATGATGTTCCAGCATGCCCGGTTCGGTGATATCGCGAACGTGTTTATCGGCGGCTTGTTCGTCGGTTGCGCGACCGTTATCGCTGGCATGCTGATTCCTTCGAGCTGATCCGGGGCGCCGAACCATGCATTCGCTCAAGGATCCTGTCTTCAAAGGCTGCACGCGGCCCGCGATGCTCTGGGGTGTGCCGCTGGTGCCCTTGCTGATGATCGGCGGCAGCATGCTGATTCCCGCGATCTGGGCATTGCTGGCCAGCCCTGCGCTGGGTGTCGGGATCCTCCTTTTGATGATTCCGGTGTTCGTCGCGATGCGGATGACGACGCGCCACGACGATCAACGGCTTGCGCAGCATGCGCGGCGCGCTCGCATGGCGTTGCGTCAGGGCAACCGCCGCTTCTGGGGCGCACACGCCTATGTGCCGGTGCGCCTGAAGAGGAGGGCATGAGATGGCGCGCCTATCGTACGTCGGAGCCGTCGCGAGCCGGGAAGTGCCGCTTGCCAGCTGTATCCCGTACTCGACGCATGTGACCGACCACGTCATCAAGACCCGCGAAGGCGACTACCTGCAAATCTGGAAGATCGCCGGCATCGCGTTTGAGGCAGCCGATCCCACCGACATCCTCGTGCGACACGAGGGATTCAGCCAATTTGTGCGCGGACTGGCGGGAGGCCATGTGGCGCTGTGGTCGCATCGTCTGCGCCGACGGGTATCGGACCGATTCTCGACGCAGTACGACGACCGCTTCTGCGAGGAACTGGCGACGCGCTACTACGCGAGTTTCTCGGGCTACCGGATGATGGCCAACGAGTTGTATCTGACGGTGGTCTACCGGCCAAACCGCACCCGCCTCGGCGGTGTCTTCAGCCGTGCGGCGCGCCGTACGCGCGACGATATCCGGCGCGATCAGCTTGACGCACTGAAGATGATGTCGGAGCTTGCTGCCCAGCTCGAATCGAGCCTGAAACCCTATGAGCCGGTCGCGCTCGGTGTCTATCGCCGGCCGAGTCCCGCCGTGGCCGCTTCGTTCCGCTATTCGTCAGCGTTGGAACTGCTCGGCTATCTGGTCAATGGCGTCTGGGAACCTGTGCCCGTGCCAGCTGGCGCGATCCGCGAGGCGCTGCCAGTTTCGAGACTCTTTGTGGGTGCCGAGAAAATCGAGATTCGCATGCCGACGGCAACGCGGTTCGCGGCGATGCTCGACATCAAGGATTATCCGGAAGACACCGAACCGGGCATGCTCAATGGTCTGCTGTACGGCGACTGTGAATATATCGAGACGCAAAGCTTCACGATTCTGGATAAACCCACGGCGAAGGAGACATTGGAGCGGCAGCGCAATCAGCTTATCGCCGGAGAGGACGTCTCCCTGTCCCAGGTCGACGCAATCGACCATGCGCTCGACGACCTGATCAACGGGAATTTCGTTCTTGGTGAGTATCACTACTCGCTGGCGGTGCTCGGCGATTCACTCAATGAAGTGTCGTCCAGCGTCGCGAAGGCACGAACGCAGCTGGCCGATGCCGGATTCCAGACGGCATTGATCGATCTCGTGGCTGATGCAGCCTGGTTTGCGCAACTACCGGCCAACTGGCGCTACCGACCCCGCGAAGCGAAGCTCACATCGCGCAATTTTTGCGGTCTGGCAAGCCTGCACAACTTCGCGGCCGGCAAGCGCGACGGCAATCCGTGGGGCGAGGCGATCACGATCGTCAAGACACCCAGTGGTCAGCCGCTTTATCTGAACTTCCACGCGACACCGGATAAGCACGACTCACTCGACGAGAAGGCACTGGCCAATACGCAGATCATCGGCCGGGCGGGAGCGGGCAAGACGGTGCTCGAGCTGTTCTTGCTCGCGATGGCGACCAAGTATGACCTGACGGCGGTGCTGTTCGACAAGGATCGCGGCACGGAAATCGCGATTCGTGCGATGGGCGGCACCTATACCGTGTTCCGCCACGGAGAGCCCACCGGCCTGAACCCGTTCCAGATGGCGCCGGATGAGCCGATGATCGATTTTTGGGAGCGCCTCGTGCGCAAGCTCGTCAACGTCGGCGAGCCGTTGTCCGCAAAGGACGAACTTGACCTTTCACGTGCCGTGCGAGAGGTGGCACGTATGGATAAGCCCCTGCGGCGTTTGTCGATGGTGTGGCAACTTCTCCCGAACGTTGGCGAAAACAGCTTGCATGCGCGACTGGCCAAATGGTGTGTGGGTGGACGTCTGGGGTGGGTACTCGATAATCCGACAGATCGGATCGACCTGGCGCACGCGAAACTGTTCGGCTTCGATGACACAGAACTGCTGGACGATCCCGAGGTGTCGACGCCCGTGACGATGTACCTGCTGCATCGGACCGAAAACCTGATCGATGGGCGACGCTTCATCTATGTGATGACCGAGTTCTGGAAGCGGCTCGGGGACCAGGTCTTCACGGATTTTGCGAGGAACAAGCAGAAAACAATCCGCAAGCAGAACGGGCTGGGGATTTTTGATACCCAGTCACCGGCCGATGTATTGCGAAGCGAAATAGCCAGTGCGCTGATCGAGCAGTGTGCGACGTTTTTCTTCCTGCCGAATCCGCGTGCCGACTACGACGATTACGTGCATGGTTTCAAGCTGACCGAAGCCGAATTCAATATCGTGCGCAACCTGGGCGAGAGCAGCCGCTTGTTCCTCGTCAAGCAGGGCCATCGCTCCGCGATCGGCCGACTCGATCTCGCCGGGCTTGGCGATGTGCTCGATGTCCTGTCCGGTACGACCGATAACGTCGAGTTGCTCGATGCGATTCGTGCCGAAGTCGGGGATATGCCTAAAGACTGGTTGCCTGTTTTTCATGAGCGACTAGCGAAGCGCCGAGCGGCTCAGGCGAGCTCGCGCTTGTCGCCAGCTCCCGCGTCGGGAGGTGCTCGATGAGCGGTCTCTTTGCTGCCTTGGGGGGCACCCTCGACGACGGCATGTCGACCTACGTGACGACCGTATCGTCGGCGCTTTCCGGAGCACTCGTGCCGGTCGTGACTACGGGCATCACGATCTGGGTGCTGGCCTTTGGTCTCGCGGTGGTACGCGGCGAAGCCCACGAGGCGGTGCCGGCGTTTGCCTGGCGCGGGCTGAAAGTGTCGATCACGCTGGCGTTTGCGCTGAGCGCCGGGATCTACCAGCAGCAGGTCGTCACCGCCGTCAACGGCGCGACGGCCGGGCTGGCCCAGACCATCCAGAACGCGGCGAACACGACGGGCGGGGGCAATCCGGGATGCGGCTCTGCCAACGGTGGCAGCGTGACGGGACAGAGCGCTGCGAGCAGCATTTATCAGACGCTCGACTGCTACGACCAGCAGGTCGACCTCGTGATGGACGCCTACTTCAACAAGGCGACGCATGAGGGAATCAGTCCGAGCGGTCTGGCCGCCGCGATTGGAGATTTCCTCTGCGGCCTCGTCGCGGCGCTCGGCGGGTCCATCTTTTTGATCGTGCTGGTCTTCGAGGTCGTGATGGCGAGGACGCTGCTCGATCTCGTGCTCGGACTGGGCCCGATCTTCATCGCGTGCGCCGCGTTTGCGCCGACGGCGCGATTTTTCGAAGCGTGGACCGCGAAGGTTGCCAATTACGCGTTGCTACAGGTGCTGGTGGCTGCCTTCCTTGGCATGGCGCTCACGGCGTTCTCGACCGATCTCACTGCGTTCCACGCGACGGGCCGCGCCCCCGGTGCCGATTCGTCAGCCCTGATGCAAGCCGTTTCCGCCGCACTCGACGACGCCGCCGCAGCGGCTGCCGCGCTTGGGCTCTTTGCGACCGGGGTGTTCCTCGCGATGATCGGTTGGCAACTGCCTGCGGTTGCAGCGGGCCTGTCTGGCGGCGCCACGCTGTCAGGGTTCGGCGCGTTTGTGGCCGGCATCGCGTCGCGAAGCCTCGTCGCGGCGATCGGGCGGGCATTCAACCGTAACGGGCGAGGCCCGACCTCCGGTGGCGAAATTCGTGACCGGACGGGTTCGGCCGGGCGATCTCGGTCGGGCGGTGGCGGGCCCCCCGCTTACCAGCGCGCTGCACGCGCGAATTTGGGCCAGCACGACGGCTGACCAGGAGGCAATGACCATGATCGGACGAAGCAAATGGATCACTGTCGCGTTCGTGTGTGCGGCGCATTCCACCGGCACTCACGCGCAAGGGATCCCGGTTTACGACGCGCAGAGCGTTGCGCAGGCCATTGCCACCGTGGGCCAGCTCAAGCAGCAAGTGCAGCAAGAAATGCAGATCTATCAGTCGACGATCGGCACACGCGGTTTCGGCGCGCTTCTGAACAATCGGGTCGTCGCCAACTCGTTGCCGTCGAACTGGCAGAGCGTCTATACCGCGATTCAGAATGGCGGCTACGCGGGCCTGACGGGCAGTGCGCAGGCATTGCGCCTGGCCAGCCGCATCTACGACTGCGAGGACCAGACTGGGGTGGACCAGCAGGTGTGCAGGCGCACGCTCAACAAGCCGTACCAGGATAAGGCGTTCGGGCTGCAGGCATATCAGACCGAGCTGCAGGAATTGGACCAGATACAAAGTCTCGGACAACAAATCAACGCGACGCAGGACCCGAAGGGCGTCGCGGAGTTGCAAGCGCGTATTCAGACCGAATCTACCGCGGTCGGCAACGAGATGACCAAACTGCAGCTCTTTCGCATGCTGGCCGAGACGGAGGACAAGCTCGTCGCCGAGCAGCAAAGTGAACTGGTGCTGAGCCGAGCGGCTAAGACCAACCGGCTCCAGGACCAGATGGTGCCCGCGTCATTCGGCAACTGAGGCGACACCATGTCCATCCTGAGTTCGTTGACGTTCGCCGGGTGCCTCGCGTGGAGTCTTGCTGCCTGCAGCAGTGGACCACCCAAGCCCGTACTGCCGGACGGCCTGCACCGCGTGCCGGTCAATCGTGTCCCGCCAGTGCCTGACGTGCCAACGACAGTGCCGGCTGCTCCCGACCAGCCCGCGTTGCAGGATGCTGGAGACCACTCATGAGCTCGCACGGTTATGGCCGCGTACTTGACATCGAGGCGTCGTTGACTCACCTGCAGGAGCGCTCGGAACGGCGCGCGTGGCACGTTGCTTACGCGGCAGTTGGCATTGCCGTGCTGAGCACGGGAGCGCTCGCTGTGATGGTGCCGTTCTATCGCGTCGTGCCTCTGCCCATCGAGGTCGATCGCCTGACAGGGGAATCCCAGGTGATCGACGTGCTCGACGCCCGCCACGTGCACACGAAGGAAATCCAGGACAAGCACTGGGTCGAGACATATGTGCGCGCACGCGAGCGCTACGACTGGGGACTGCTGCAGATGGACTACGACAGCGTACTTTCGATGAGTGACGACGTGGTCGCTCGCGATTACCGTGGCCTCTACAGCGGTCCCGAGCCACTGGATCGGCAGCTGGGTGCGGGTGTTGAGCGGCGGATCCGGATTCTCTCGGTCACGCTGCCGCCTGACGAACCCGGCCATGCGGTTGTGCACGTCGAACGGACGTCGTTCAAGAATGGCGAAGCGCATGCCGAGCCAACCCAGCGCTTCGTGATCACGCTGGCTTATACCTACCGGCCGCCCGTATTCACACGTGAGAGCGTGGCGATCGCCAATCCATTCGGCTTCAAGGTCACCGCCTATAGCCGGGATACGGAATATACGCCGTCGGCGTCGGCAGCCGGAGGCACACCATGAGAGTGCTTCCGATCGGCATCGCGCTGGCAAGCCTGCTATTCGCAGGGGGGGCGCGAGCGGTTGACCTGCCCGGCTGGAACGGCGACTCGCGCGTTCGCCAGGTAATCTATCGAGCCGACGAGGTGGTGCGCGTGCAGGCGCAACGCGGCTTCGCGACGCACATCGCGCTGGGTTCCCACGAGCACATTCAGGTAGTCGCGCCAGGAGATCGAGACGGCTGGCAGGTGGTAGCGAACAAGGGCGATCACGATGTGTACCTGAAGCCGCAGCTTGCCGCCCACGATTCGAATCTTGAAATTCGCACCGACCGGCATAGCTACAGTTTTGATCTCGTGGTGCTTCCGCTGAAGTCGAAGTTCGGCAATGACCGCGTGATGTATCGCGTGACTTTCGTTTATCCGGACGAGTTGGCGAAGCGGGCGTCGGGGGAATCGGACGGCGAGTTGGTTGCGAAGCGCCTGGCGCGGCCGGCGGCCGTGCGTAATGCACACTATTCGATGCAGGTGATGCCGAACTCCGACGACATCGCGCCGACTGCGGCATGGGACGACGGACGTTTTACGTATCTGCGTGTTCCGAACAACCGGCGCATGCCGGCGATTTTCCGCGTGGCCGACGACGGTACGGAAAGCGTGGTCGACAAGCACATCCACGGTGACACGATCGTCGTGCACGAGGTGGCGAAGCGATTTGTGTTGCGGCTCGCACGAGAGGTCGTTGGAATTTGGAATGACGCTTACGACATCGACGGCGTGCCGGCGCATGACGGCACGACGGTCAACGGGGTGAAGCGCATTCTGCGGAGCCATCGCGATGAATGACGATAGCCCGCGCAACGTGATCGGACCCGACGATAGTTCGGAGCATAGGCATGAAGGCAGCCTGAACGCGGGAGCATCAAATGTTTCCGCTGATCGAGGTATGCCAGCGTTGGGGCAATACCGAGGCGCGCGTCCACGCGCCTGGTGGCTCACACCTGTCGCAATCGTACTGATCGTCGGTGTCGGCGCCGTTTGGACCGTGCACGGATTTCTCGCGCGGCACGATGCCGCGGCGAAGGCGCGGCGCGATTCGATGACAGGTACGTCTTCCCAGGGGCGCATGTTCAACGATCTGCCCGCGTCGTCGGTTGGTAGCGCAGCCTCCGAACCGGTACCAGCAAGCGCAGTCGCCGTGCGCCTGGCATCGAGTGCGGGCGTGGCCACGCCTGCTCGTATTGCACATGCTGCGACACCCCGCAGCTACTACGATGCGCCGCTGCTGGAAACGGGCGGTGGGCAGGAACTCGCGGGCGTAGCGCCCCGCGTTGGGCGGGCGGGTAGTGTACCTTTCCCGCTTACCGCGGGCGTTAGCGGCGGTGCAGGCGTGTCAGCTCGAGATCCAGGGCAGATGGGGGGCGGGCTCGGCCAGGCGCTGATACCGACCGTGACACCGCGTGTTCAGGCCGGGATGCTCGGCAATCGGAGCCTGGTGCTTGCGCAGGGCGCCAAGATCGACTGTGCCGGCGATACGGCATTTGATTCGACCGAGGCCGGCTTGTCGACCTGCACGGTGACCAAGAACGTGTATTCCGACGATGGCAACGTCGTGCTGATTGAACGGGGTTCGCAGATTAACAGCCAGTATCGCGCGAACATGTCGCCGGGACAGAAGCGGGTATTCGTGCTGTCGGCCCGTATCAAGACACCCAACGGTGTCACGGTCGAGGTCGACTCGCCGGCGGCCGACGCACTCGGCCGCATGGGCATTGACGGCTACGTGGACAACCATTGGAGTCAACGCATCGGTGCCGCAATGCTGCTTGGCGTTACCCAGGACGCGATCGGCTATCTGTCGACGCGCGGCGGCAGCGCCAACGGATCGGTGATGTTTCAAAGCACACAACAGCAGGGCAACGACATGGCCACGCGCGTGCTCGACAGCACGATCGGTATCCCGCCAACGCTCACCCAGAACCAGGGCGCGGAGTTCACAATCGTGATTGCGCGCGATTTGGATTTCGGATCGGTGTATGCCCTGCAGCCAGAGGGCACGCGATGATGACTCACTCGCCCCCGTTGGATGCAACACGCAACGCCGTGCTGGCTCGGTTACCCGACGACGCCTCCGTGCGCGAACTGATGCGACCGTTTGCGCGGCTGCTCGACGATCCCGAGGTGACTGAATTGGTGATCAATCGGCCGCAGCGTGTGTTGACCGAGAACTCGGTCGGTTGGCACGGCCACGACTACGCCGATCTCGATTTCGACCGGCTGATGTCATTCGCGGTGTCGGTCGCCACCCTGACTAACCAGGAAGTATCGTCGCGGTATCCGATTCTGTCGGCGCTGTTGCCGGACGACGCACGGATCCAGATTGTGGTTCCGCCGGTCGTACCGGCGCGCACGGTGTCGGTCACGATTCGCCGTCCGTCCCCGGACGAGAAGACGCTCAACGCGTGTCGGGACGAGGGATTGTTCGACGCGACGGTATGGCGCAGGCCAGACGGGCTCGACTCAGCTTGGGCGGACTTGTCCGCAGAAGACCGCGATCTCGTCCAATGCCTGGAAGAGCATGATTGGGTTACCTTATTCGAGCATGCTGTCAGGGGACGACGCAACATCGCGGTGGTCGGTAATACGGGGTCCGGCAAGACCAGTTTCATGAAGACCTTGTGCCGCTCGATTCCTGCGACCGAGCGGATCGTGACGATCGAGGACGTGCGGGAGCTAGTCATTCGGCACGTCGAGAACTGCGTGCATCTTCTCTACAGCAAGGGCGGGCATGGTCACGCGCAGGTGACGCCAGCAGACCTGATTGCAAGCGCGATGCGCATGCGACCGGATCGCGTGCTGTTGGCCGAACTGCGTGGTGCCGAAGCCTACGACTTCCTGAAGCTGCTGACGACCGGACACGCGGGGTCGATCACGAGCTATCACGCGCCCAATGTGACCGTCGCGATTGAGCGATTCGCGCTGATGGCAAAGGAACATCCGGAGGCCGCAGCTTGGGATGATGCCGCACTCAAGCGGTTGCTGTTCCTGACAGTCGATCTCGTCGCGCACATGGAGTCACGCGCGGTGTTCGACGCAGAGGACAAACAGACCGGCAGGCGTTGGGGCATGACCGAAGTTTGGTTCGATCCGGTGCGCAAGGCGCGCACCGCGTTTGTATAGGGGGCGCGCGTGGATCATCCGTCTTTGCCTTTGCGCCAACATATTCGGACGGCTGTCGTGACGTTGGCCGCACTAGCTTGCCTGATGGCTGGACTAGCCGTATCGCTCTGGCTCGCATCGTTCATCTTCTATGCCAGCCTGCGCATGAATCCGCTGCATGCGGGAGTGTGGGGCTGGTTCGACGCAGTACTGATGTGGCGAGACGGAATGATGCCGAACGTCGGGCGTAAGCTCGTGGGGGCGGCGTTGTTTGCTGTACTCGTGTCCGCGGGTGGTCCGGTAGTGGGCTTTCATGCGCTATGGGCGAGCTCGCATCGGCGTCGTCTCTATGGCAGTGCGCGCTTTGCGAATGAATCGGAAATCCGGCAGGCGGGGTTGCTATGACGACGCATGGCCGCCTTGATACGCCACCTGCGATTGTCGTTGGAATATGGCGCGGCCGCTACCTGCGATTTGGAGGTCAGCAGTTCGTGCTACTTGCCGCACCTGCCCGCTCCGGCAAGGGAGTTGGCGTAGTGATCCCGAATCTGCTCACCTTTCCCGATTCGGTCGTGGTGCTCGACATCAAGCAGGAAAACTATGCGACCACATCCGGCTTTCGCCGCGCACATGGACAAGATGTGTATCTGTTCAATCCGTTTGCCGAAGATGGCCGGACACACCGCTACAACCCACTGTCGGCGATCTCAGATGGCTTGTTCCGGGTGGGCGACATTCTCACGATCGGCTATGCACTGTATCCACCCGGAGGTCACGACGATTTCTGGAAAGATCAGGCGCGAAATCTGTTCCTCGGCATCGTGCTCCTGCTGTGCGAATGGCGCGATGCGCACCGGGCTGGCAAGGACGCGTCGAGTCCCGATTTTCCCGTCACGATGGGCGAAGTGCTGCGGCAGTCGTCGGGCAATGGCATGCCAGTCAAAACCTATTTGCAGCGAGCGCTGGTCCGGCATCGTGGCTTGCTCTCGCAACAATGCGTGGATGCACTGAATCGCTTCCTGTCTAATGACGACAAGGTGCTGGCGAGCGTGTTGGCGACCTTCAATGCGCCGCTGACGATCTGGGCCAACCCGATTGTCGACGCAGCAACGAGCGCGGACGATTTCGATCTGCGCGATCTGCGGCGCCGACGTATTTCCATCTATATCGGTGTCACGCCAGATCATCTGGCGGAAGCAGCCTTGATCGTGAACCTGCTCTTTTCGCAGATTATCAACTTGAACACGAAGCAACTGCCCGAAGCCGATCCTACACTCAAGTTCCAATGCCTGCTTGTGTTCGATGAGATGACGGCAATCGGAAAGATCCACATTCTTCCGCGCGCGATTGCCTATATGCCGGGTTTCAACCTGCGTGTGCTGTCGATCGTGCAGTCGATCGCGCAATTCGAATCCGTTTACGGGCGATCCGATGCCCGTACCATCATCACGAACCACGCGATGCAGATCCTCTATGCACCGCGCGAGCAGAAGGACGCGAACGAATACTCGGAAATGCTCGGTACGTTTACCGACCAATCGCGCAGTGTGAGCCGCCCCAACGCATTTTTTGGCGGCCGGGGTGGTTCAAGCGAAAGCGTATCTGAACAGCGCCGGCCGTTGCTGTTGCCGCAGGAATTGAAGGAACTGGAGCGCGACAAGGAAATCATCTTGCTCGAAAACACCAAGCCGATTTTGGCCGACAAGATCTGCTATTGGCGCGATCCCGAGTTTGCGGCCCGCGTCATGCCGGCACCGTCCGTGCCCACCCTGAACATGGAGCATTTCTCCGCGGTGGTCCAGCGTCGCTTGCGCGACTTGCATCCCGATGAGCTCGACCCGCAGGACGCGGGGCTCGTTCATGTGCCGCACGAGTACCTTGAAGTACTGCAGGCATGGAATCCGCGCGATCTGCCGCCGAACCTCGCAGACCTCAGCGAGGAGGAGGCTGTGGCTTATGTCGAGCGGCATTTCGTGCTGCTGGGTATGCCGGCCGGTAAGGTTGAGCAGGTGAGACGTTGCCTGAGCGCAAGCGATCTTGATGTGGCTGAGCTCGATTTTGTTGAACCGGCGCGCCAGGCAGCCGTGAGCGGTGCGCCAGTCGGGGAAGTCCGGCAATGACGACGCCCTATGTACACGATGTGGATCGTGCACGTGCAGCGCTTGCCGTCATTCCGGCCGACGACTATGGGACCTGGGTCGATATGGCGTTCGCGCTCAAGCAGGGCTTCGGCGACGAAGGTTTTGAAATCTGGGACGCGTGGAGTCGGACGGCACCCAACTATAACGAGCGTGCAGCTCGGACTACATGGCGCTCGGCCAGCGCATCCGGTGGCAAGACGCTCGCTACGCTTTTCTGGCAGGCGCGTCAGCACGGCTTCGATCTGAAGCGGGCGAATTATCCGAATCGCATGACCACCGTATTGGCGGCGTCACCCGAGGTATTGGCTCAGCGCGCACGGGAGGAGGTGCAACTTCAAGCACGTCACGCAGCTGTTGCTCAAGAGGCCGCATCGATCTGGCAGTGGGCGAGGCCAGTCGGCCCAGCGCATCCCTATCTTGTACGTAAACACCTTGAGCCGCCATACACGCTGCGCGAGCTCGATGCACTTGAACTGCGTGCGCTGCTTGGCTACCTGCCGGCCAGCGAGGAAGTACCGCTGCATGGACGTGTTTTGATCGTGCCTGTTGGGAATGGGTTGATCTCGACGCTCGAACTGATCGACGAACACGGGCGCAAATCATCTCTGGCTGGCGGCGCGAAAAGAGGCGGCTACTGGACGACGGAGCCGAGATGGATTCCGGCCAGTGCTCCGTCGCGGGTTTTGGTCGCAGAGGGTATGGCGACTGCCCTGGCGGCCTCCAGAGCCACAGGTTGGTTCGCGACGGCGGCGCTGTCCAGCGGGAACCTGGGGCTGGTAGCGAAGAGTTTGCGTGAACAGTATCCCGCCGCGGAGCTGATCGTGCTAGGTGAACTGGGTCGTGGCGAGCCGCAGGCACGGGCGCGGCGTGCGGCGGAAGATGCGAGTGCGCATCTGGTTTGGCCACGATTCGCCGCAGATGCGCGTATCCGCGACATGGTACCGAATGACTTCAGTGACATGGTGGTGCTGAGCGGATATGAAGCGGTCGGCGAATACCTGCGCGCTGTGGTCCGTACTGTTGTCAGGGCAGATGGCCAATCGGAAATCTTCGCCGAATCCGGTGTGACCGTGGTTGATGTCAATGAGCATGAGGAGGACGGAAAAGTGAGCAACGTCAAGGAAACGCTGTTGACAGGAGATGACGGTACGTCGCGTCTCCGGTCCTCAAAGCGCGGTGCACCGAAGCAGGCTACGCCGGATGTGCCGGCAACGGAGCGTGCATCCGGCTCCGCGTCACCCTCGGTGGATGCTCCATCTGACACTCTGCCTGTTGCGGCGCCATCGGCTACCGATCCGACTCGACTTGCGTCGACGCGTCCACCAATCGGCGAGGCGCTGTTTGGCCTTGCTGACGTTCCGAACGAGGTCAAGGCGCTCGCGGAGCATCGGTTTGGCTCACCGCTGAGGCTGGGCACGCCGCGCGAAAACGGTGGCCCCTATCGGGGTGAGGTCTTCAACACGGAGCGCTATCTAATCCAGCAGGTCGCGACACGCAGTGTCGTGTTCCACCGCAAAGATCGAATGACATTTGTGTCTGACCGTCTGAAATGGATGGATGAAAACTCCCGTTTGAATGGATCCGAGTTGCAAGTGGGCTATGACGGCGATCAGGCGAAGGTTTATCCGTGGGACCGGGCGCGCGATCTGCTGGAACGTATGGTCGGTTCACTGAAGAAGTCGGTCCGTGAGTTGAACTACAGCCCCAATCTTGAGGCGATGCTCGATCAGTTGCAGGCGAGATCCTGGACGCGCATCCGTGAAGCGCGTGCGGCCGCACTCGAGAAGTCGCGGGAACATGATGTGTCTCGCAAAGCCGGTTCAATGCCTGACCGATAAGGCATACCAGCATCGAGCCGACATTCAACGTCGATCTTTAGAATGCGAGGTGCCACATGGCTCTGAGGACTTTCGCGAACGACGCCGATCCAGTTATCAACGTGATCGAACAGGATTTGACGGCCAGCGGTGGAGGACCGGCTGCGTTGGACGAACGCCAGGGCAGGCTGGAATCAGCTGCGCTAGCAGCCGTATCGGCCCGGCGCAGACGTGAGTTTGATGCCGCCCGGGCGAGATTGCGGGAGCAAGCGATCCGCGACGATGCGACCACACGGTCGAGGGCTCAGACTCGCCCGCCGAGCGGGACTCAGGCCGACATGAGTTTGACGAGTGCGCCGCTTGACCAGTTGCCCGAACGTGTGCGCAAGCGTTACCTGCGCGCGGGCAACCAGTATTTCCTAAAGGAGGCGCCGTATCAGCTTGCATTTGAAGATTTAGGGTCATACCTCGTAACTGAGCACAACCGGCCGGATGTGGTCGAGTCGATGATTGACATGGCGCATGCAAAATCGTGGCGGCGCATTCGTGTGTCGGGCCACGAAATGTTTCGTAGCGAGGCGTGGTTCCAGGGCACGCTGCTCGGCATTGACGTGAACGGCTACGCGCCCAAAGCGGCAGATCTGGCGCGCCTGACGGAGGCGCGGCAAGCGCGGTTGGACAACCGCATCGAGGTGGTCGAGCAAATCGACGCGCCGACGGCCGCGAGCGCGGCGGCTCGTACAGATAATCCGCCTGTGATTTCAACTGTACCCCGAGCCGGCGTAGGCACGAATAGCGACCGAAAATCTCCATCCACATCGGTCCTTGCGTCGATGTCTGAACTGCCTATTCGCGATGGCGGCCGTACCGCTGAAAACGACGAGGCCGATATCCCTCGGAAATACGTCGGAGAGCTGCTCGAGCATGGCGCGGCCCCATATCAGCACAATCCCGCGCGCAGCGGCTCGTACTACGTGGTATTTCGCGACGAGGCGGCCGTCGATCAGGTCGTGTGGGGTGTCGATCTCGAGCGTGCGGTGCGGGAGGCGAATGCCCAGATCGGGCAGCAGGTGACACTCGAAAATCTCGGCAAACGCCTCGTCACCGTGCGATTGCCGATTTTGAATGACGAAGGGAGCGTGATAGGTGAAGAGGAGAAGCTCGTTCATCGAAATACTTGGCAGGTAGAGAGCGTGCAGCGGGACCATGACGTTGCAGTCTCGAACAAGCCGGACTATCCGCAGGTTGAGCAAGCTGGATCTACAGATTCACTCGGTGTTCCAGTCGACGAGACAGCACCGCACAATATCCGCGATGCGCGCTATTGGTCCAGGCAACGGGCATTGCATGTAGCCGTGCTCACGGCGGCCATGCGAGAACAGGGTTTTAGCGAGCGCTCCGTTACCCGAGTTCGGCAGCACGCTGAACGCATGCTCGAGGCATTGCGGCGCGAGGGCATTCCGGTGCCTACGCCGAAAGTATTCGATCCGAACGCGCCGTCGGGCCGGGATCGGCGTAAGCATCAGGTGCCGGAGCGCATGCCTGCCAGCGAGCTCGAGCGCACACCAGCCGAGCCGCCGCAATCAGCACCGTCTCGCTGAGGCTAGTCGTGGTCGTGCGCGAGCGCTTGTGCGTCGAACTCGGGGAAATCAGGGTGCGCTGGGAATACTGGTGTGCTCGCCGAGGTGTGACGGCGGGCGAGGGCGTGCGTCAGTTGATCGCAACGGCTGTACGTGACAATGCGGCAGACGGATCCGGCACGACCATATGGCGCTTGCCTCGACCGGTGGTTGGAGAGCCGCGTCATCGCATCGAAATCCGACTGACCAATGCGGAGCTGAATGCGGTCGAGCGGTGCGCCGCAGCAATAGGTCTGCGCAGTAATCGCTGGATCGTGTCGTTGGTTCGGGCGCAATTGACCCGGGAACCGCAATTGGGCGTGTCCGAATTGAATGCGCTCTCCATATCGAACCAACGACTTGCTGAGATCAGCCGTTTGTTGGGCGAACTTGCACGTGCCGACGAAAACGAACTTGTGCGTCGAGATCTGGTGTCCGAATCGGCAGAATTGCAAAAGCGTATTGACGAACACCTGCGTACGGCAGCTGCGATCATGCGCGCGAACCTCGATCGATGGAGCCGCTGACATGTCATATCCGAAAATCTACATCGATGCGATGCTCGTGAACTGGGGCGACCGCCTGTTTCATGATCCGCTGCGACATGCGCAGGCATCGCGACTCTCACATGTGGGCATTCGCGACGCTGCCGCTCGCATGCGTGCGCAGATCGCCCGCACGCTCAGACGCGCTCCGGAAGTCATGGTCAAGATTACCAACCAGGCGGCGAGTGCACAGGGCATGGGAGCTGTACGTCGACATCTGCGCTATATCTCTCGCAACGGCCGGATCGAACTGGAGGATCAAAACGGTGCCTGTATTGAAGGCAAGGATGCGCTAAGCGATCTCGCGAAGACCTGGCAATTCGGCGGTTGGGGTATCCCCGAGGCCAGCACGCGCCGCGAGACTTTCAACATCCTGCTGTCGATGCCACCCGGAACGGATCGGAAGGCAGTTCGCGATGCGGCTCGGGATTTCGCGGCGCTTGAGTTCGGTGATGGCCGGGCGTACGTTTTCGCTGCGCACAATGACGAAGCTCATCCGCACGTGCATCTGAGCGTACAGGTACGTGGTCCGAATGGGCATCGTCTGAATCCACGCCATAAGGATCTTCAGCGATGGCGGGAGCGTTTTGCGGAGAAACTGCGTCAGCACGGTGTCGAGGCGAATGCGACGCCTCGACGTGTGCGCGGCGTGACGCAGCGCTACCCGAAGCAGCCCGTCGTCCATATGGTCGAGCGTGGAGAAATGCCGAGGTACTGGAGATCGATGCCGACCGATGCTCAGCGCGATGCAGTATGGGTCGCGCAAGGTGGCGCATTTACCGCCTGGCGATCAATGGCCTATGCAATGGCGAGGTCGGGTGTCCGTGAGGATCGGGCAATGGCCGTTGAGATGGCGTACTTCGTCGGGTCCATGCCGGTGCAACGAGATCGAACAATGGCAGGGCGTGCGAGGCGCGAGATGCCGGATCGACAGATGCCAGATACTGTCGAGCGTTCCGGTGGCGCCAGGCACGATGTGGAACGCTAATGGCCAGAGCGCATGATGGCTGTCGTTATCATGGTGCGACTCGGCAGCAATCATATTTACAAGCCGAGTCCCGGATGTTTGGAAACTTGGTGCCTGGTTGGGTACGCGGCCCGTTGTCCCCACATGCGAAGCGGTCTTCTACGCTGGCCTGCGGATGATCCGTCGGCCCTTGGTTGCCGGTAATCTCGAACAGTGCCCAGTCTTGCCCGTTGTGTTGCGACTTGAGCCCACAGTTTCGAGCCGCTAGGCTCATTCCCGATCGGAAAGCCATGCTGGCCCGGCCTTGAATGTCGCGACGAGCAGAAACAGGAATGTGATCGCGAGAAGCGGGATGCCGTAGATCGCCACCGGGAAAAACAGCACGAGCTGCAGGACCGATCCGGGAACACCGTACATCAGCGCTGTGTTTCTGATGTTTTCGTACATCAATCGGATGACTGCCGCAAGCCCCATTGCTATGAGCACGAGACCCGCCCTTGTTGGTTCGTGATGCAGTAGTGCGAATCCCCATCCGACATATCCCCACCATATGAGATTGATACCGACTGCGGCAAGCCAAAACCCACGCGCCGTGAAGAAACTGTAACCGTACCGGTGTCGCGAGTGACGATCAAAAAGCTGAATGCTTTTTGCAATCGCGATGACGGTACCAAGGATGATCGCGAGTTTGAGATATTCCACGGAACGTTCCTCCAGAGTGTGGCGCCTGATCGGGGCGCCTCCTTTGGCGACATGAACGGCTCCTCAGCGAAATGTGACGAGTCGGTTGCCCTGCCTTCCAATATAGACGGACAGACCGAGAGCAGAAAGTTTGGACATCTGAAATATCAGCGAGTCATATTTCTGCGAATCTCCGTATGTGGAAGAGAACAGGTCTTGCTATGAGCGAAACTGTGGACGAATGCGAAGAACATTGGAGCTCTTGGTAGCGCGCGCTGCAGGCGTTGATCTAGATGGCACGCGCAACATCGGACCAGCCTTGGTTTTCGAGGAGCGTCGCAATGGCGTCAAAAACCGGCGCAAGCCTATCCTGCCATGCCTCGATTCCCGTGTTGTTTTCTATACCGCGTGTGACTTTCTGGCGCTCAATGTGTAAGCCATGTACAACGCGAATTCGCATCCATGTAATTGCAGTGCGCGCCGCGTTTGACGTAGTGATGCGAAGAAGCAATCGGCACACGAGCGCCCGATCAATCCCTGTCGAGATAGACGCAGAGGTGCCGAGGACGTCCTGCAGTGCCCAGTGAGTGGATGGTGCGCTCGGCGTATCGCGCATGTCGTGCGGGTGATACTTTTGTTTGATCCGCAGTCCCACCGCGATGAAAATTATCGCGAAGCGCACTCGCGTGTATGGCATATGCGTGGCAATGGCGGGTCGAGACGGGTGAGCGTCGCGTTCGTGTACCTGAGACATGAGTTGCGTCGTGGCGTATCTTCGGTGCGAATCCGCGAGCGCATTATGTTCACCGCGATTACGCTGGTGTGCACGAGTGGGAGAGCAGGTGAAAGGCCCGTGAAAATCGAGGACCGCTTTGGCAATCGGCAAAAAATATTTCTCGTTCCGTCAATGTCATCTGCATTCCGATGTATTCCGTCGTCGTCGAAGCACGCACGAAGCAGGTGTTGACGGCGAGTGAGTGTGTGCGCAATATGGAGCGAAGCTTGTGTATCGGAGTGAGTCATGTCAGACGTCAGGAACTTCACGCGAGGGCAGTGGGAAGCGTTTGGACGCAGACTGAATGCGCTGCCGGAAAAGGCGAAACACGACCAGCCGGTCAAGGTGGGCGATGGCGTGAAATCCATATGGACACAGATCGTTGCGGCGCGGGAGAAGGGATACACGATGCCTGAGCTGATCGAGCAGGCCGCGCAGGAGGGCATTGACGTGAGTCTCAATTCCTTGAGATATGCGATGCGTTGCGCTGACGGAAGGGGGCGAATGCGGCGGGGTAGTCGGGACGCGTCGCGGGAGCCGGTGACACCGCCACCGAGGGGCAGGAAGTCCGCCCAAGCCGAAGCGCCACTTGAGGAGCCGCTACGCGCCGGAATACACCCAAAGGGAGACAAGGAGGTGACCAAACCGGAGCAACAGGTACAGGGCTTTCTCGGGTTCCCGATCAGCTCCGATACCGAGAACTTGTAGAGGTTACGCATGGCGACGGAAAATCCCCCTATCTATATGGTCGGCGGCAGCAAGGGCGGTGTTGGTAAGAGTTTCGTGACGCTGGCGCTGGTCGATTATCTTCGACGCACGGAGGTCAATGTCGTGCTGGTAGAAACGGACACGTCCAACCCCGATGTCATGAAGGCGGTCCACGACGAGATCGTATGCGGGTCGTGTGATCTGGACGACGTTAGCGGCTGGATTGACTTCGTCAATTTTTGCGATGCGCACCGGGATGCGACGGTTGTCGTCAACACGGCGGCTCGGAGCCAGGCGGGCGTTGCGCAGTACGGCGGGACGCTCGCCAGCACACTTGATGAACTGGCCCGGCGTCTCGTTGTGTTGTGGGTCATCAACCGGCAGCGCGACAGCCTTGAATTGCTTCTCAGGTTCGGTGCGACGTTTCCGAATGCGCTCACGCACGTCGTACGCAACGGCTATTTTGGGCCGCCCGAGAAATTCACTCTGTACCGGGATTCGCAATTGAGAAAGGCGGTCGAGGCTCAGGGCCAGTCACTGGATTTTCCCGATCTTGCCGATCGCGTCGCGGACGAACTGCGCAGCCAGCGTCTGTCGGTACACAAGGCGGCGGAAACGATGCATATTGGCGAGCGGGCGGAACTGCTGCGCTGGCGCGCAGTGTGCAGCACGATGTTCGCCAGGGTGACGACTCATGCGTAAGAGGCGGGCTGGGTCGCCTGACGCGCTTGCCCGCCTGTTTCTCGAGGCCACGGGCGAATTGCCCGATGACGGTAGTCTGCTGCGGATGCGCCGGGTTTCCGGTGCGTTGAACCTGCGGGACAACGATGCTCTGTGGTCAATGATCGTGGCGCTTGAATACTACGCACGGCTGTACGAGGCGATGCCTGATCGTATCCGCAGGGCCGGGGAAGGAGGTTTCGACGCTGTGCGTCGAGAAGTCGATGAGGCGACCGGGGCCTTGATGCGCCAGCACCGCGACGCGCTCGCGCGCTGCAAGGCGACGATCCAGCTGGCGGAGGACATGACGCGTGAGCACGAAGCGGGGTATCGGGCTGCGCTCGCCTCGCTCAATGAGGCATCAATAGTCGCGTTCGCCGACCGGCTGGCCAACCGGGCTGCGAAGATCGCAGGCAACCGAATGGTCGGCGCAGTCGCTGTGGCGGCGCGGGATCAGCGGGCGCGAATGGATGAGGCGGTGGGCGTGTTGGGGAGCGCGATGGCCGATGCCCTGAAACGGATACAGACGGGTATCGAGTTGACTGAACGGCGTTTGACCCGCGCGCTGGCTCGCCTGCTGTTCGCCGCGGCCAGCCTTTTTGTGACGTTTCTCGCTGTCGCATTCTGGCTAGGTGAGCATGTCCGATGAACAGTATCGGGTTCGGCTCTTGGGTGGGAGTTTGCCCGATCGTCGCGGCACCCGTGTCGCGCGCGGCCTTCCTGTCATGGCGCGCCAGCCCGCACTCGATAGCGAGGTCGGCTTGCGAGTCGACGATGATGAACGCACCGGCTTCGCCCATTTGCTGCGTGCTCCATGCTGGTGTGTGCATTTCGGCCACCCGAATCGCAGCGGTGACGATGTCCAGTTCGGTTTCGATCCGTTCGCATTCCTCCCGGGCATTTCGTCGTCCTCCGACAGCGCGTCGTACTGGTCCCGCAAGCTTGTCCTGCGGGGCGGTCAGGACATTCATTTCGCATTGCTCGTCTCCGGTACACGGGGGCGCAGTCGGAGCGAGCCTGTCGTAGTGGTTCAGTTCGAGTACGTCACGCTCGATGCGCATTTCGGTCCAGTTCCACGCTCGGCACGAATGTCCCCTGCTACCGTTTCGAGTTTTTCGCCCCGAAGACGTTGCAAGTGCTGTGTCAACGATGAATCCGGTGTTTTCAGCGTCGCTGAACAGGTCCCGCCGGACAAGGCCGTCCACAGTCTGGTAGGCGGCAGCGGCTGCGTGCGCGTATTGAGTGGTGAGCGTCGGAGGCTGGAATACGGTACGGTCACGATGGCTTGTTCGTTGCCGAAGTAGGTTTCGAGCATGGCGGTCGATTGGGCAGCGCCAGGATCGGAGGTTTCGGTTTCGGTTTATGCGGCTGACTCTAGAAAATGGAAGGAAACGTTCCGGGTCGCGCTTCTTCCTGAACCTGTTAGGACATGGCCCGGATAGGACGTCTGACAGATTGGGACGCTTGAGGCGACATGGCGTCGCCCCAAGCGCTTACGCCTTCATTTGGCGCATGGCGTCGGCCAGCATCCAGAGGGCGCGATTGAGCTTCACGTTCTGATCGATGCCTGTGACGGGGCGGGTGGACATTGCCCGGCCGGTTCGCGAGCGCCCGTGCAGCCCGCCTTTGGTGAGGTTTTCCTGCACCCGGTTGAACACCGTCCAGAGATCGTCGCGGCGATCCTCGAAACGGCGCGGGGCAAGCAATTGGCTCTCGGTGACAGGGGAGGGGGCCTCCGTGTCAGTCGGGTCGTAGCGCAGTGCAAGGGCGGAACGGGCGAACGCGTGCTGTTCAGCGCGGTCCAGTTCGACGCCGCGCATGCTGTCGGTCTGCTCGCGGATCAGGTCGAAGGTGTCGAGCACGTCGAACGCGCCATCGATGACGTTCCGTGCGATGTTGCCTTTGTGTGGTATGCGGATATCGCGCACGCTGTCGCCAGCGACCATGCCGTTCTGGCAGACGAAACGCAGCACACCAGCCAGCATCTGGTAGCTGCTCGTGCCGTCGTGCGAGTTCAGCAGCACGACCTCGTTGGCTTCTTCCCCGACGATCTGGGTGGCGTGACGAAGCCGGAGCATGTGTTTCGTGTACTCGCGCTTGCCTGGATCACGCACGCGGCTCTGGCAGACCATGAACGGCTGGAAGCCTTCATTGCGCAGACCGCGCAGCACATCGATGGTGGGAATGTAGGTGTAGCGTGCGGAGCGGCTTGCGTGCTTGCCGTCCGCGAAGATTGACGGCGCGACGCTACGGATCTGGTCGTCCGAGAGGGGCGAGTCGGCGCGCAGTATCGGCGAGCCGTAACGGAATGAGGAAGCGAGTTGCATGGCAGTCTCCACAGTCAAGGTTGAGGGCTGAGATGGGGCGGAGGAATGCGCTGTACCGTTGAGGCTGGACACCTTCCGGTGGAACTCGGGGTCGGCCTCGCTGCCGCGAGGCGCCCGGGTTTCCGCCCGTGCGACTGATGGAGCCGATAGCGCGCGGGCGTCAAGGAAAAAGGCGAGGGAGGGGGGCGGGTAACACGGTCCCTCGCCCCTTGATGCCCGCGCGCTATCGGCTACTGTCGCGGGTCGAGGGCGGGAACCTGGGTGCCACGTGCAGCACGTGCCTCGAGTTGACCGGACAGGGTCGAGGCTGAAAGGCTGGCGGATGAGCGGGTTGACTGCTATGCCAGGGATTGATCCCCGTTAGGGGCGACACGCGGAACTGGGCTCGACTCGCAGCACGAAAGCCTGGTCACGACGCGTGAGCGGCGGCAGGCATCCGACGTTGGCCTAGGTGGTATGGCGCGCGCAGGCTACAACGGCAACGCGTTGTCAGCGGGCTTGGCCGAAGGTCTGAAATCGTTTTTCAGGACGATTCACGTGCGGCGCGCGGTGCGATGTGCGGCACCGCCACGCCGCGGCATGTCACGCGCGTCGCGGCAGCCGCACCGCGAATACCGTTTCCGACGCGTCGGAGCGCGCGTCGATCCGCCCGCGATGCGCGTGGGCGATTTCGCTAGCGATGTACAGGCCGAGGCCCAGTCCGACGTCCTCGCCGCTTTTCTCTGATGGACTGGTGCCGCGTTGCAGCGGATCGAAGATGCGCTCCAGCAGATCCGGCGCGACGGGCGGACCGCTGTTGCCGATCTCGATCGTCACTTCGTCGTCGCTCGCGATCGCGCTGGCGCGAACCGGCGTATTGGCCGTTCCGTACTTCAGCGCGTTGGTCAACAGATTGCTGAGCAACTGCTGCATCCGCTGATCGTCCCAGTTGCCGCGGAGGTCGCCGCGCACGTCGACATTGATTTCGCGGTCCGGATGCGCGGCCCGCAACTCATCGACCACATTGGCCACGACATGGGCGAGATCCGCGTCGCGGCGAATCACGTTGATGCCGAGCCCGAGCTGCGTCCGGCTGAAATCACACAGGTCGTCGAGCAGCGACTGCATGCGACCGCCGCTTCTGATCAGCCTGGCGGCGGCTTCCGACACCTTTTCGCCCGCATTGAGCGCCGACAGATAGCTTGCCGTCAGGCGTATCGTTTGCAACGGCGTGCGCATGTCGTGCCCGAGCATGCCGAGCAACAGGTTGCGCGCCTGCTCGACCTGCTCGGTAAAGAACGCGACCGATTCGGCGAGCGCCTGATCGATCGCTTCGTTGAAGCGGATCATGTCGTCGAGATCGGGCGGGCTCGGCCGACACTCGTCGATCCACATCCCCAGCACGCTGGCGCGCAGCGCGCGATACTCGGCCGCCAGCTGGTTGATGTCGAAGCCGCGCCGCGCGCGCAGCACGGCATGCGTCTGGGCGGCCGTTTCCGAGGCATTCGTCGGCTTGGGTGCGCGGCCGAGCGATTTTTCCCGCTGTTCTTCCCGCGTTTGTGGGGTTGCGATGTCCTTGGCAATCGCCTCCAGGATCTGGCGAGCATGATCGCGCAGCCCGTGGGAGTCGATGGTTCTCGCGGCCGGGAGCAGCGTTGCAGCGAACGCCTCCCACTGCACGAGGATCGGTTCCATGTTGCGCGTGATGAATTCGGCTAGACGCATGTCGCCCCTCATGACGGAATGAATGGTGGACGCTTCTGTCGATGCGCACGATATCACGTCAATGCCGGGAAACGGGATGATCCGCGGGCTGGCGCGGGAGCGAGCGGCTCCCCGGGCGCCCGGGATCGCGCACGGCGGGGGCGGTTCGATCGCGAGCGGTGGGTCGGGCGCGAGGGTAGTCGACCGGTCGGCGGTTGCCGTCGCCGGGGGAGTGCGGGCCGCCCCCCGCTTCAGCCCCGACCGCGCGTCGCGACGACCACGGCCACCGGCAGCGCCGACAAACACCGGTCGAGCCGCAGCATGCCGTCATGCGTCTCGACCGCGCCGCCGCCGTTCAGGCAGTCGAGCCACGGCCCGCCCGCCACCGGCGGCAGCACGACCGCCGTATCGCCCCATTCCCGAGGCTCGATGCGCGGCAAGCCCGGCATGTCGCCGAGCAGGCGGCACGCGAGCCGCATCACGACGACCACGACGGTCGCCGTGTCGTCGCGGCGGGCGAACGCCACCGCATGCCGCCCGAGCGGACCGCGCACGCGCAGCGGCACGTACGCGCCGTCCGCGAACGTCGTCCGCCGGTGCGCGCGCAGCGCGAGCATCCGCTCGATCAGTGCGCGTTTCACGCGCGCGTCCGGCCAGTCGCGTAGATACGCGGCGACCGGCCGATCGACCGGCTCGGCCGCGAGCTGCGCGAACGGCACCTCGCGCCGGTTGTCGGGATCGACGAGCGAGTGATCCCATAACTCGGTACCTTGATACAGATCGGGCACGCCTGGCGACGCGATGCGCAGCGCCACCTGCGCGAGACTGTTGACGACGCCGGCCGGGGCGATCCGCGCGACGAACGCATGCAGCCGATGCAGAAAATCGCCCGCACCGCGCGGCGTGAGGATCGCGCGCACGAACTGCTCGCTCGCGCGTTCGTAGTCCGCATCGGGCGCGAGCCAGTCGGTGTGCTGCTTCGCTTCGCGCAACGCCTTGGTCTGCCAGCCCACCACACGCTCGGCCAGCGCGGCGACGCCCGCCGCGTCGTCGGGCGCGAGCGTCGGCGGCCAGCAGCCCACCAGCGTCTGATACAGCATGGCCTCGGCCGCCGGCCCCGGCGTCCACGCCAGATCGCGATGCGCGGCGCCGCGATGCGGCTGGTTCAGCGCCGACCAGTCGAGCGACACCGCGCGCCACGCGTCCGGCACTTCGCTCAGCACGGCGAGCCGCGCACGCGCGTCTTCGCCGCGCTTGTGATCGTGCGTCGCGGTGGCGACGAGCGTGCGCGGCACGCTGCGCGCGCGACGCCGGTTGCGCGCGTGGAACGCGCCGCGCGACAGGCTGAAGTCGCCCGCGTCGGCGCCGACCTCGTTGCGCGACAGCAGCCGGCCGTAGCGGTAGTTCGCCGTATCCTCGACGCCCTTCGCGGCAAGCGGCGCGCTCAGCTGTGCGAACGCGACGCGCACCGCGAGCAGCGCGGCCGGATCGGCGCGCGGCACGCGGATGCCGGGCAGCCCGAGCCAGGCGGCGGCGCGCTCGAGCGCATAGCGGTCGGACGGATCGATCGCCGCGCGGGCCGCGTCGTACGCGCGTTCGAGCACGCGGCGATCGGCGTCGCCCGGTTCGTCGCCGAGCGCCGGATACATGCGGTACACGGGCAGGTGCACGGCGAGTTCGCCCAGCACGCGGTGCAGCGCGTTGCGGCTGATGTCGCGGGTCGCCGGCGCGGCGCGCGCGATGCGGTGCAGCGCCCGCGCGAGCCGCGCATGCTCGCCCGCGAGCTGGCGCGCGAGCACGCGCCGCTTGCCGGCGGTCGCCTCGTCGGCGAAGGTGCGCGTCGAGCCCGACACGGCGGCCCAGTGCGCGGCGAGCGGCGCGGCGCCGGCCGGGTCGTGCAGCAACGCGGCGACGTCGTTCATGAAGTCGTAGCCGGTCGTGCCGTCGGCGTGCCAGTCGTCGGGCAGCGTCTCGCCCGGCGCGAGAATCTTCTCGACGACGAGGAACGGCCGCTCGTCGCGCTGCGCGGCGAGCCGCGCATGCAGACGCCGGCAATACGCGCGCGGATCGGCGAGGCCGTCGACGTGATCGACGCGCAGGCCGTCGACGAGGCCCGCCGCATGGAGCGCCAGCGGCAGCGCATGCACTGCATCGAACACCGCTTCGTCCTCGACGCGCACCGCCGCGAGCGTCGCGATGTCGAAGAAGCGCCGCCAGTTCAGTTCGTCGGCGGCGGTGCGCCACCACGCGAGCCGATAGTGCTGGCCTTCGAGCAGATGGTGCAGGCAGGCGCGCGAGCGCGCGCGCCGCGGATCGACGCCGCGCAGCACCGCGTCGAACGCGTGCGCGCCGTGCTCGGCCGCGTAGTCGCGCAATGCCGCGTGCGCCTGCGCGAGCCGCGCGCTGCCGCGCAGCGGCGCGGCGGCGAAGCGTTCGGCCAGCGCGTTCAGGTCCGCGCGGTTCGCGATGCGCAGGATCTCCGCATAGGTCGCGGCCGCGACCGGCAGCGTGCGGCCCGGGCATGCGAAGAAGAAGCGCCCCGTCTGCGGATCGACGTCGAGCGTGATGTCGCCGGCCGCGAGCGCGTCGCCGTACGGCGCGCCGAGGCAGGGCAGCAGCACCTTGCCGTCGAGCGCCGCATCGGGCGGATGCCAGTCGATGTCGAAGTAGTGCGCGTAGGGGCTTGCCGGCCCCCATTCGAGCACGTCGCGCCACCAGTGGTTCGATGCGCCGCCGACGCCCATGTGGTTCGGCACGATGTCGACGATGACGCCGAGGCCGCGCGCGCGCAGCGCCTCGACCAGTCGCTTGAAGCCGGCTTCGCCGCCGAGCTCCGCGCTGATCGCGCGATGGTCGACGGTGTCGTAGCCGTGCAGCGAGCCGGGCTCGGCCGTCGTGATCGGCGACAGGTACAGATGGCTCACGCCGAGCCGCGCGAAATAGTCCGCGTGCGCGGCCGCATCGTCGAACGTGAAGCCCGCGTGCAGTTGCACGCGCAGGGTCGCGCGCGGCGTCATGCGTCCTCCCGGCGCGCAGTGCGTGCGCGTTCGATCGCGGCGATGCGCTCGCGCACCGGTGCGTCGAACAGCGCGTCGATCGCGCGCGGCAGCCGCCGCAGCCAGTTCGGATGGCCGCACGGCGGGCCGGGAAGGTTCGGCTGTGCGTCGAGGCCGAGCAGGTCTTCGAGCGGCACGATCGCGAGCGGCGACGGGCTGCGCGCGACGTAGGCGACGACTGCGTCGACCGGCGGCGCATCGGGCGGCGGCATGGCCTGATCGGCCGGCGCACAGCCGGCGCGCTGCAGCGCACGCCACAGCGCCGTGCGTTCGGCCGCGCGCTCGGTTTCCGCGCTGGCGGCAGCCGCCGCGAGGTCGGGATCGGGCGGCGATGGATCGCGGCCGGCGTCATCGGCGTCGTCGCGCAAGCACGGCGCGTTGCGTTCATCGCCATCCGCGCCATCCGCCCCATGTGCGGCCGCGGCCAGCCCGACGTCGTCGCCCGCGCCGTGTGCGGGCCCGTCGTCCCGCTGCGCGTGCGCGCCGCGCCGCCATTCGAGATCGACGCCGCGCCACCAGCCGGCGACGGTCGGCAGATCGTGCGTCGACGTCATCGCGACCGTGTCGCGATCCCAGTCCGACGGCGGCCGGAATGCGCCGTCGGCGTCGCGCTCGAACCACAGCACGCGCATGCCGGCGATGCCCTGCGCGGCGATCCGCTCGCGAAAGCCGGCCGGCACCGTGCCGAGATCCTCGCCGATCGCAATCGCGCGATGCCGGGCCGCCTCCAGCGCGACGATGCGCAGCAGATCGTCGAGCGGATAGCGCAGGTACGCGCCGTCGCGCGGCGAGCGGCCGTGCGGCACGATCCACAGCCGCGCCAGGCCGAGCACGTGATCGATGCGGATGCCGCCCGCATGCGCGAACGCCGCGCGCAGCAGCTCGATGAACGGCGCGAAGCCGGTCGCGCGCAGCGCGTCCGGCGTCCAGGTCGTCACGCCCCACGCCTGGCCGTCGGTGTTGAACAGGTCCGGCGGCGCGCCGACCGACACGCCGCGCAACAGCGTCGTGCCGTGCGCCCATGCATCGCTGCCCGCGCAATCGGAGCCGACCGCCAGATCGGCGATCAACCCGAGCGCCATCCCTGCATCGCGCGCCGTCGCCTGCGCGCGGCCGAGCGCGTCGGACGCGCACCATTGCAGGAACGTGTGGAAGGCGATCGTGTCCGCGTGGGCCTGCGCGAACGCGTCGACCTCGGGCGACGTCGGGTCTCGCCACTGCGCGGGCCATTGCCGCCAGTCCGCGCCGATCCCGTTCTCGATGCAGAACGCCTGCAGCGCGTCGAAGCGCGCATGCGCGTCGAGCGCCGCGCCGCCGGCCGCGCGGAATCGTTCGAATGCGTCGCGCGCCGGCTCGCCGTTTTCGCGCCAGGCGTCGAAGCACGCACGCAGGCGCCGCAGTCGCAGCGGCAGCACGTGCGGCCAGTCGATCAGCGGCGTGTCGGGCGCGCGGCCGTCGTCGTGGGCCGGCTCGCGCGTGCATCGCACGAAGTCCGCGCCCGGCACCGCCTCGCAGTCGAGATAGGCGACGTTGTGCCAGCGCCGCGACGACGGCGAATACGGGCTGTCGTGCTCGGGCAGCGCCGGATAGCCGGCGTGCGTCGGGCTGATCGCGACCGCGTGCGCGCCATGCCTTGCCGCGTGCGCGGCGAGTTCGGCGAGCGCCGAGTAGTCGCCGGCGCCGTCGTCGTTGGTGCGGCGCAGCCCGTACAGTTGCGCCGCGATTCCCCAGCGGCCGTCAATCTGCGGCATGCGCTCGCCGGCGAACGGGCGCGCGCGCGGCGGCGCGATCGCGAGCGCAACGCGTCGTGCGCCGAGGTCGAGCGTGTGATAACCGGGCTCGTCGATCGGCGCCAGCGTGCCGGATTCGCCGCCGGCGGTGACGCGCCCGTCGACGTGCGCGCCCGATTCGAGCGTGATCCGGTAGCGCGTGCCGGCCGGCGCGACGGCGTGTGGCAGCGCGAGCGGCGCACCGGCGTCGCCGGTGACGAGCTGCGGCGGCGCGTTGCGCGCATCGGCAAGCGCGGCCGCGCTGTCGACGCGCTCGATCGGCGTGCCGCAGGGCCAGCCGAGTGCGTCGACCAGCGCGACGAGCGCGTCGTCGTCCACCCGACGCGCGACACCGCCCGCGTCGGTCCAGTCCGGTTCGAGCCCCGCGGCGCGCGCGAGCTCGGCGATCGATACGTCGGTCGTCATGTGTTAGCCGTCATGTGTTAGCCGTCGGTGCGTTCGCGCGATGCATCAGCGCGTCGTGGTTGACCGCGCCATCGCGCCAGACGATGCAGCTGCGCGCCGGCAGGCGCCGGTCAGCGAGCCGGTCGCGCGCGCGCGGTGGCGTCTCGAACACGACCTTGCCGACCGGCAGCGTGTCGAGCACCGCATCGTGCGAGCCGGGATTGAAGGCGATCGTCAGCGTGCTGCCGTCGCCGAGCCGCCAGCGGGCGGCGAGGGCGATGGGGGTGTCGTTGGGGTTGCCGTTGCCGTGGCTGTCACCGGCGTCGCCACTGTCGTCTCTAGCAGCACTAGCGCCGTCAGCGCCGGCGTCGCCGGTACCGCCAGCTTCACCAGCGCCGCTCCCAGCAGCACCGGCAGCAGCACCAGCAGCACCAGCAGCACCAGCAGCACCAGCAGCACCAGCACCGGCACCAGCACCAGCACCACCAGCACCGCCGTTACCCACGCCCTCCACATGCGCCCCCAACAACTCGACCCCCAACGCCCGCGCTCCCGGCAAATGCGGCGTCACCAGCGCTGCCCGCACCGTCAGCGCGCTGCGGTAGAACCGCCGCCACGTATCGGCATCCTGATGCGCGTTCTCGTGCGCGTGCGCCGGCGACGACCGCACGAACGTCCCGAGGTCGTTCGGATCGGGAATCGCGTCGCGATGCGCGGGGTCTGCAAAAGCCGGGAACGCGGCGAACTCGCGGCGGCGGCCGTCGCGCACCGCATCGGCGAGCTCGCCGCGATAGTCGGTGAAGAACTGGAACGGCTGCGTGCTGCCGTCTTCCTCGCCCATGAACAGCAGCGGCACCTGCGGCGCGAGCAGCAGCAGCGCGGTCGCCGCGCGCACCGCGTCGTCGTTCGCGAGCGCGCGCAGCCGTTCGCCGAACGCGCGGTTGCCCACCTGATCGTGGTTCTGCAAAAACGCGACGAAGCTCGTCGGCGCGAGATGCGCGCTCGATTCGCCGCGCGGCGCGCCGTCGTGCAGCGGCGACGGCTCGCCCTGATACGCAAAGCCTTCGCCGAGCGTGCGCGCGAGCCGGCGCAGCGGCGCGTCGGCGTACGCGCGGTAGTAGCCGTCGCGCTCGCCGGTCAGCAGCACGTGCGCGCTGTTGTGGAAATCGTCGTTCCACTGCGCGTCGAAGCCGTCCGGCCCGAGCAGGCTCGCGGTATTGCGCTCGTTCTCCAGCACCAGATGCACGTGGCGCGCGTCGCCGACATGGGCGCGCACGCGGCGCGCCAGCTCGCGCAGCCACGCGTCGTCGTCGATCGCATGCGCGGCGTCGATCCGCAGCCCGTCGAAGCGATACTCGTCGAGCCAGTACAGCGCGTTGTCGATGAAGAACGTGCTCGGCTGCGCCCGCGAGAAGTCGATGGCCGGCCCCCACGCGGTCTTGCGGTCCGCGCGGAAGAAGTCCGGTGCGTAGCGCGGCAGGAAATTCCCGTCCGGGCCGAAGTGGTTGTAGACGACGTCGAGCAATACCTGCAGGCCGAGCCCGTGCGCGGCATCGATCAGCGCCTTCAGTTCCTCGGGCCGGCCGTACGACGCATCGGGCGCGAACGGCAGCACGCCGTCGTAGCCCCAGTTGCGCGCGCCGGGGAACGCGTTGATGGGCATCAGCTCGATCGCCGTCACGCCAAGTGCGGCCAGCGCCGGCAGCCGCCGTTCGACGCTCGCGTAGCCGCCGCACGCGCCGACGTGCAGCTCGTACAGCACCGTTTCGTGCCACGGCCGGCCGCGCCATGCGTCGTTGCGCCAGCGGTACGCGGCCGGATCGACGACCTGGCTCGGGCCGTGCACGTCGTACGGCTGGAAGCGCGACGCCGGGTCCGGCACCGCGAAGCCGTCGTCGAGCACGTAGCGGTACAGCGCACCGGCGCCGCACGCGGCGACCACCTCGAACCAGCCGTCGCCGGCGGGCTGCATGTCGATGCGTTGTTCGCCCGGGCGCTTGCCCTCGAAATCGCCCTGCAGCTCGAGCGCGGCGCTGCGGCTTGCCGGCGCCCATAGCCGGAAGCGCGTGTGTCCGGCGTCGACGCAGGTCGCGCCGAACGACGACGCATACGCGTGCGTGCCGGGCGGAAGGTCGGAACGTGACGTCATGACGGCTCCTTGGTGGACAGGTCGGGCGGCACGGCCGCCACCGCGATCACGGCGGCGTGCGCGGCGACCTCGACGCCGCTGTCGGGCCACGAGCGCGGGCCGGCGTCGGGCGTCGCGGTATCGAGCAGCACGCGGTACTCGAGCGCGGGCGCGGGCTGCTGGAACGTGATCGTGTCGGCCGACGCATTGAGCATCACGAGCAGCGCCTCGGTGCGGCCGGTGCGGCCGGTGCCGACGCGCCGCATCGTCAGCGCGCGGCGCTCGCCGTCTTCCCACGCGGGCACGCTCAGCACCTCGCCGCGCTCGTCGAACCATTCGATCTCGCGCATGCCGGGCGCGCCGTCGCGGTCGCCCGACGGATAGTGCGGCGCGGACATCACCGGATACATGCGCCGCATCGCCGCGAGCCGCGACACGAAGCGGATCATCTGCGTGCCTTCGTCGCCGTGCGCGAGCTCCCAGTCGAGCCACGACAGCTCGTTGTCCTGGCAATACGCGTTGTTGTTGCCGTGCTGGGTGCGGCCGAATTCGTCGCCGGCCACGAGCATCGGCGTGCCGAGCGCGGTGAATAGCGTCGCGAGCATCGAGCGCGCGACGCGCGCGCGCAGGTCGCGGATCGCCGGATCGTCCGTCGGCCCTTCGGCGCCCCAGTTCGCGCTGCAGTTGTCGTCGCGGCCGTCGTGGTTGTCCTCGCCGTTCGCGTCGTTGTGCTTGTGCTCGTACGACACGAGATCGGCGAGCGTGAAGCCGTCGTGCGCGGTGACGAAGTTGACCGACGCCCAGGTCCGGCGGCGCTGATGATTGAACAGATCGGCCGACCCGGCGAGCCGCGCCGCCAGCTCCGGGCGCTGGCCGGCGTCGCCGCGCCAGAAGCGCCGCACCGTGTCGCGAAAGCGGTCGTTCCATTCGGCGAAGCCGGGCGGATGGCGGCCGAGCTGATAGCCGCCGGGGCCGAGATCCCACGGCTCGGTGATCAGCTTGCGCTGCGCGAGGATCGGGTCCTGCCGCAACGCGTCGAAAAATCCCGAGCCGGGCTCGAAGCCGTGATCCTCGCGGCCGAGCGTCACGCCGAGATCGAAGCGGAAGCCGTCGACGTTGAACGCGGTCGCCCAGTAGCGCAGCGAATCCATCACCATCTGCACGACGCGCGGATGCGACATGTTCAGCGTATTGCCGCAGCCGGTCTCGTCGACGTGATAACGCGGATCGTCCTGCCGCAGCCGGTAGTAGCTCGCGTTGTCGAGGCCGCGCCACGACAGCGTCGGGCCGAGCTCGTTGCCTTCGCAGGTGTGGTTGTAGACGACGTCGAGCACGACCTCGATGCCGGCCGCATGCAGCTGGCGGATCGCGATGCGCATTTCGTCGAGCCGCCGCGTCGACAGGTACGACGGCTCCGGCGCGAAGAACGCGGCCGTGTCGTAGCCCCAGTAGTTGCGCAGCCCGCGGTTCACGAGCGCGCGCTGCTGGAGGAACGCATGCACGGGCAGCAGCTCGACGGTCGTCACGCCGATCGACAGCAGATGATCGATGAACGCCGGATGCGCGAGCGAGGCGAACGTGCCGCGCTCCGGCGCGCGCAGGCCGGCGCGCCGCATCGACGCGCCGCGCACGTGGGTTTCGTAGATCACGGTATTGCGCCACGGCACGTCCGGGCGCCGGTCGGTGCTCCAGTCGAACGCCTCGTCGACGACCACCGCCTTCGGCATCGCGGGCGCCGAGTCGCGGCGGTCCATCGACAGGTCGGAGCGGTTCGAATGCACGCGGTAGCCGAACAGCGCGTCGGACCAGCGGAAATGACCGACCAGCTTGCGCGCGTACGGGTCCAGCAGCAGCTTGGTCGGATTGAAGCGATGGCCCTGCTGCGGCTGATACGGCCCGTCCGCGCGAAAGCCGTACACGGTGCCCGGATGCGCGTTCGGCAGATAGCCGTGCCACACCTCGTCGGTGCATTCGGGCAGGTCGAGCCGCGCGAGTTCCTTGCGGCCGGTCGGATCGAACACGCACAGCTGGATGCGATGCGCATGCGCGGAAAACACCGCGAAGTTGGTGCCGAGCCCGTCCCAGGTCGCGCCGAGCGGATAGCAGCGGCCGGGTTCGAGGCGGGCAGGCAGTGCAGACGGCATGGGGAGCGTCTCCGTGTTGAAAGCGTGATGGGTCATGCGGGGGTCAGCCACAGCGTCGCGAGCGGCGGCAGGCGCAACGTCGCTGACCACGGCTGGCCGTGCGCGGGCACGTCCTGCGCCCACGCAGCGCCGTCGTTGCCGGCGTTGGTGCCGCCGTACACGGCCGCGTCGGTGTTCATCAGTTCGCGCCACTGTCCGGGCGCGGGCAAGCCGACGCGATAGCCGCTGCGCGGCACCGGCGTGAAGTTGCAGATCGCAACCACTACGCGGCCGCTGTCGTCGCGGCGCGCGAACGCGAGCACGCTGTTGTCGCGATCGTCGCCGATCAGCCACGTGAAGCCGGCCGCATCGCAGTCGAGCGCATGCAGCGCCGGCTCGGACGCGTACGCGCGGTTCAGGTCGCGCACGAGCCGCTGCACGCCGCGGTGCGCGGGCGCGTCGAGCAGATCCCAGTGCGGCGTCCCGTCGTGCGCGAACTCCGACCACTGCGCGAACTCGCTGCCCATGAACAGCAGCTTCTTGCCCGGATGCGCCCACATGAAGCCGAAGTACGCGCGCAGCGTCGCGAGCCGCTGCCACGCGTCGCCGGGCATTTTCGCGGCGAGCGAGCCCTTGCCGTGCACGACCTCGTCGTGCGACAGCGGCAGCACGAAGCGCTCGGAGAAGGCATAGACGAGCCCGAACGTCATCCGGTCGTGGTGATAGCGGCGATGGATCGGGTCTTCGTGCAGATACGCGAGCGTGTCGTGCATCCAGCCCATGTTCCATTTGAAGTCGAAGCCGAGCCCGCCGTCGCCGGTCGGCGCGGTCACGCCCGGCCACGCGGTCGACTCCTCGGCGATCGTGACGACGCCCGCCGGCGCGGCCGCGCCGTGCAGCGCGTCGTTGAGCGTGCGCAGGAACGCGACCGATTCGAGGTTCTCGCGCCCGCCGTACACGTTCGGCACCCATTCGCCTTCCTTGCGCGAATAGTCGCGGTACAGCATCGACGCGACCGCGTCGACGCGGATCCCGTCGACGTGATAGCGGCGCGCCCACGCGAGCGCCGACGCGATCAGGAACGCGCTGACCTCGTTGCGCCCGAGGTTGAACACGCAGGTGTTCCAGTCCGGATGCATGCCTTCGCGCGGATCGGCGTGCTCGTACAGCGCGCTGCCGTCGAACTGCGCGAGCCCGTGCGCGTCGTTCGGAAAATGCGCGGGCACCCAGTCGACGATCACGCCGATGCCGGCCGCATGCGCGCGGTCGACGAAGCGCGCGAAGCCGTCGACCGGCCCGAAGCGCGCGGAAGGCGCGAACTGCGCGAGCGGCTGATAGCCCCACGAGCCGCCGAACGGGTATTCGGAGATCGGCATGAATTCGACGTGCGTGAAGCCCATGCCCTTCACGTACGGAATCAGCCGCTCCGCGAGCTCGTCCCACGTCGCGCTGCGGTCCATCTCCTCGGGCACGCGCTGCCACGACTCGGCATGCACCTCGTAGATCGACCACGGCACCCGGAACCGCCGCCCGGCGTCGGGCCGCGCGTCGATCCAGCCCGCGTCGTGCCATCCGAAGCCGTCGAGCGCGGCCGTATCGGCGACCACCGACGCGGTGCGCGGCGGCGCCTCGGTCGCGCGCGCGCACGGGTCGGCCTTGTGCGGCAGCAGGCTGCCATCGGCCGCGCACAGCTCGTACTTGTAGTGCTCGCCGGGGCCGATGCCGGGCACGAACAGCTCCCATACGCCCCACGGACGCCGCAGCCGCATCGGATGGCGGCGACCGTCCCAGCTGTTGAAGTTGCCGACCACCGACACGCGCTGCGCGTTCGGCGCCCATACCGCGAAGCGCACGCCGTCGACGCCGTCCACGCGGAGGGGCGTCGCGCCGAGGCAGTCGAGCACGGCGGCCGGGTCGCCGGCCGCGAAGCGGGCGAGCGCGGCGTCGTCGAGCAGCGTGCCGAATGCGTAGGCGTCGTCGGTCACCTGCTGCGCGTCGGGCCAGTCGATCGCGAGCCGGTAGCGGCCGTCGTGCGTGATGGTGCCGGCGAAGCAGCCGGCCTCGTCGACGCACGCGAGCGCGCCGAGCTCGTCGCCGCCGGGCGTCACGGCGCGCACGCGCAGCGCGCCGGGCAGCAGCGCGCGCACCACCGTGCGCCCGGCCTCGCCGTGCGGGCCGAGGCACGCGAACGGATCGGGATGGTGGCCGCCGAGCAGGGCGTCGATATCGCGGCGGTCGAACAGCGTGTCGGTCATCGGGTGCCTCCGTGGTCGGACGCGGCGTGCGCGTCCAGCAGGCGTTCGACGAGCGCGGCGAGCCCGCCGACCGGCACGCCGAGCCAGTCGGGGCGGTTCGCGGCTTCATAGCAGAGCTCGTACGACGCCTTGTCGATCAGGAACAGCGCGAGCAGGCGATCGGCGTAGCGCGGATCGACGAAGCGTTCCGGCGCATGCTCGGCCGCCGCGCGATAGCACTCGACGAAGCGGTCCGCGGCTGCCTGCCCGAAGCGGTCGAACAACGCGCGCTTGCGGCCGGCCGCCTGCGGCGGCACCTTCTCGATCGCGAACTGCGCGGTCGCGCTCACGTACGACAGCGAACGCAGCAAGCCGGCGACGTCGCGCAGCGGATGCGACTTCGCGCGGCGGCGCTCGAGCGCGCGCGCCGGCTCGCCCTCGAAGTCGATCAGCAGCGCGTCGCCCTGCACGTCGAGCACCTGGCCGAGATGGAAGTCGCCGTGGATGCGCGTGCAGACCGCGTCGAGCGTGCGCGGCACCAGCGCGCCGAGTGCCTGCACGGCCGCGTCGCGCGACGCGAGCAGCGTCTCGGCCGCGTCGCGGGCGCTCGGGTCGAGCGCGTCGAGCCGTGTGGCGAGCACGTCGAGCGCATGGCCGAACGAGGCAATCGCGTCGACGCACCAGCCGTCGACGTGCTCGGGCGTCGCGCGCTCCGGCGCGAACGCGGCGTCGTCCGACGGCTGCGCGAGCGCGACGTGCAACTCGCCGAGCCGCGTGCCGACGACGCCCGCGAACGCCGCGTAGCCGAGCAGCGCATCGGGCTCGCCGTCGCGCTCCGCGGGCTCGCCGTCGCCGACGGCCGGCAGCGCCAGCTCGTCGATCGCGCGCTTGAGGAAGTCGAACGAGCGCGTCCACGCGTCGCCCTGGTTGTCGACGTAGCGTTGCAGGATCGCGACCGTGTGCGGCGTGCCGTCGGGATCGACGTGCACGACCTCGCCGGCGAGCGTCGCGGTGTTCGCATAGCCGATCCGCGTCAGGTAACGGCTCATCTCCGCTTCCGGATGCACGCCGTGCGCGACCTTGCGCACCAGCTTCAGCACGATCGCATCGCCGATCACGAGCGAGCTGTTGCTCTGCTCGGCGGCGAGCCAGCGCACTTCGGCATCGTCGCCGGGATCGAGCGCGGCGAGCGCCTGCTCGGGCAGGAACTCGAGGCGGCCGCCGTCGGAAGTCGGCACGGTCGCGCCGTCGCGCAGCATCCGCAACATCCCGCGCCCGAAGGCCGGCAGCGCGAACGCGTCGGTCAGATGGCCGACCGTGTGGCCGCGCCGCACGCGGGCGAGCGCGAGCTGCGCGAACAGCGGGTTCGACGTTTCGCCGCCCCATGCGGCCGCGAGCGGCACCACGTAGCGTTCGACGTCGCCGCCGTGGGTCGTCACCCATGCCTCCGCGTACTGGAACGGCTCGTCAGGCATCGGCGTGACGACGTTCAGCCGCGCGTCGCCGATCTTGCGGTCCTTCGACGCGAACCAGCGGCGCCGCGTGAGCCACGACGACAGCGCGTCGTGCGCGAGCGTATGCAGCTGGCCGACGTCGGGCCGCTGCTCGCCGCGCCGCATCACGATCGTCACGTATTCGGGCAGCGGCTCGGCCTGCGGCTGCCGCCACGACGGCTCGCGGCCGTGCTCGGACAGCACGAACCACAGGAAGCCGTACGGCGGAAACGTCAGCAGGTAGGTGAGCTGCCCGATCGGCGGGAACGGCGAGTCCGACGTCATCTCGATCGGCACGCGGCCCGCGAATTCGGACAGATCGAGCTCGACCGCCTGCGACGCGCGCGATAGGTTCGCGACGCACAGCACCGGCTCGTGGCCGTCCAGCTCGCGCAGGTAGGCGAGCACCTTGCGGTTCTCGGGGCGCAGGAAGCGGATCGTGCCGCGGCCGAACACCTGGGTCGCGCGGCGCGTCGCGAGAATGCGGCGGGTCCAGTTCAGCAGCGAGTGCGGGTCGCGCGTCTGCGCCTCGACGTTGATCGCGTCATAGCCGTACAGCGAGCCCATCACGGGCGGCAGCACCAGCAATTCCGGATCGGCGCGCGAGAAGCCGCCGTTGCGGTCCGACGACCATTGCATCGGCGTGCGCACGCCGTCGCGGTCGCCGAGGTGGATGTTGTCGCCCATCCCGAGCTCGTCGCCGTAGTAGATCACCGGCGTGCCGGGCATCGACAGCAGCAGCGAGTTGATCAGCTCGATGCGGCGCCGGTCGCGCTCCATCAGCGGCGCGAGGCGGCGGCGAATGCCGAGATTCAGCCGCGCGCGCCGGTCGCTCGCGTAGGTCTGCCACAGCAGGTCGCGCTCGGAGTCGGTCACCATCTCGAGCGTCAGCTCGTCGTGATTGCGCAGGAACACGGCCCACTGGTTGCTCGGCGCGAGCGCCGGCGTCTGCCGCATGATGTCGAGGATCGGGAAGCGGTCCTCGCTCGCGATCGACATGTAGATGCGCGGCATCAGCGGGAAGTGGAACGCCATGTGGCATTCGTCCTCGTTGCCGAAATACTCCTGCACGTCTTCCGGCCACTGGTTCGCTTCCGCGAGCAGCATGCGGTTCGGATACTCGGCGTCGATCGTCGCGCGGATCCGCTTCAGGATCGCGTGCGTCTCGGGCAGGTTCTCGTTGTTGGTGCCTTCGCGCTCGACCAGATACGGCACCGCGTCGAGCCGCAGCCCGTCGATGCCGAGGTCGAGCCAGAAGCGCATCACCTGGATCACCTCGCGCACGACGGCCGGGTTGTCGAAGTTCAGGTCCGGCTGGTGCGAGTAGAAGCGGTGCCAGTAGTACTGGCCGGCGACCGGATCGTGGGTCCAGTTCGAGGTTTCCGTATCGAGGAAGATGATGCGCGTGCCCGCATACTTCGTGTCGGTGTCGGACCACACGTAGTAGTCGCGATGCGTCGAGCCGGGCTTGGCGCGCCGCGCGCGCTGGAACCACGGGTGCTGGTCGGACGTGTGATTGATCACCAGCTCGGCGATCACGCGGATGCCGCGCGCATGCGCCTCGCGGATGAAGCGGCGCACGTCGGCGAGCGTGCCGTAGTCCGGATGCACGCCGCGATAGTCGGCGATGTCGTAGCCGTCGTCGCGGCGCGGCGACGGATAGAACGGCAGCAGCCAGATCGTGTCGACGCCCAGCTCGGCGATGTAGTCGAGCTTCATGATCAGGCCGGGGAAGTCGCCGATCCCGTCGTTGTTCGAGTCGTAGAACGACTTCACGTGCACCTGATAGATGATCGCGTCCTTGTACCACAGCGGATCGTCCGTGCTCAGCGCGGGCTCGCGGCGCCGCGCGCGGCGCGCGCGCGCGGTGCCGGCCGGTGCGACGGACGCGAACTGCGCGCGGCGCACGTCGTCGAGGGAATCTTCGCGTTTCATCATCCGTGTGCTCCCGAAAGGCGCCGGGCCTCGCCCGGCTCGGGCGCCGCCGCTCGCGCGGCGCCGGGCGACGGCGCGAGCCGCCAGATCGCGTACGGCCGCACGTGCGGGTCGAGCGATACGTATTGACGATGGCCGCGCCAGGTCTCGGCATGGGCGGCGTCCTGTTCGAGCGCGTCGAGCGGCTCGCCGTCGACCAGCCCGAAGCCGCGCCACAGCGACGCGTCCAGCGTGAAGTCGGTGGCCTGCGGATGCCACGGGTCGAGGCTGATCGCCACCACCACGACGCTGTCGTGGGCGGGCGTCGCCTTCACGAACACGAGCACCTGATCGTTGTCCGCCGGGACGAACGTGAGGCCGAGATGGGTCTGCAGCGCCGGATGGTCGCGCCGCGCGCGGTTCAGCCGCGCGACTTCGCCGCCGATATGCGCGGCCTTGCTCCAGTCGCGCGCGCGCAGCTCGTATTTCTCGGCGTCCGCATATTCCTCGCTGTCGGGCAGCGGCGCGGACTCGCCGATCTCGAAGCCCGAATACATGCCCCACGAGCCGGCGAGCGTCGCCGCGAGCGCCGCGCGGATCACGAACTGGGAGCGCGGCGCGTTCTGCAGGTGGCGCGGATTGATGTCGGGCGTATTGACGAAGAAGTTCGGCCGGAAGAATTCGCGCGGCGGGCCGGCCGTCAGCTCGGTCAGATACTCGATGAACTCGTGCTTCGTCTCGCGCCACGTGAAGTACGTGTACGACTGCGAGAAGCCGACCTTCGCGAGCCGGTACATCATCCCGGGGCGCGTGAACGCCTCCGACAGGAACACGACGTCCGGATGCCTGCCGCGCACGTCCGCGATCATCCACGCCCAGAACGGCAACGGCTTGGTGTGCGGGTTGTCGACGCGGAAGATCCGCACGCCGGCTTCGACCCAGAACAGCACGGCGTCGCGCAGCGCGACCCACAGGCCGGGCAGCGCATCGGGCGCGTAGAAGTCGGGGTTCACGATGTCCTGATAGCGCTTCGGCGGATTCTCCGCATAGCGCAGCGTGCCGTCCGGGCGCCACGCGAACCAGCCGGGATGCGCGGCGAGCCACGGATGATCGGGCGAGCACTGGATCGCGAAATCGAGCGCGATCTCGAGCCCCTGCGCGCGCGCCGCGTCGACCAGCGTGCGGAACGACTCGAGCGTGCCGAGCTGCGGATGCACGGCCGTGTGGTCGCCGTCGGGCGAGCCGATCGCATACGGGCTGCCGACGTCGTCGGGGCCGGCGCTCAGCGTGTTGTTGCGGCCCTTGCGCGCGGTCGTGCCGATCGGATGGATCGGCGGGAAATACAGCACGTCGAAGCCCATGTCGCGGATGCGCGGCAGCTGCGCGATCACGTCGTCGAAGGTGCCGTGCCGATGCGCGTCGTTGCTCGCCGAGCGCGGAAACATTTCGTACCAGCTCGAGAAGCGCGCGGCGCGGCGCTCGACCTCGACCGCGTACACCGTCTCGTCGTGCGTGACGAACGGCCGGTAGCGCAGTGCCGCGTATGCGTCGGCGAGCGCCGGCGCGCCGAGCATCGCGAGCCGTGCTTCGTGCGACGCGTCGCCGAATTCGTCGGCGAGCCGCTGCATCTGCGCGATCGCGCGGCGGTCGGCCGGCGCGGCCTGTTTCAGGGCGGTCGCGAGCAGCAGTTGCGCTTCGCGCAGCTCCAGCATCACGTCCTGGCCGGCCGCGCGCTTCTTCGCGACGTCGGTGACGAGCGACGCCCAGTCGTCGCGCCATGCGACCACGCGGAACGCGTGACGGCCGAGCCGGTCGAGCACGACGCTCGCGTGCCAGCGATCGTTCGGCTCGGCGACGAACGGCACCTCGCGCCAGTCGTCCTCGTCGTCGGCGCGCCATTGCAGCACGGCCGACAGATGCGCATGGCCGTCCGTGAAGATCGATGCGTGTACAACCAGCGTGTCGCCGATCACGCGCTTGATCGCGAAGCGCCCGCCGTCGACGGCCGGCTCGACGCGCTCGATCGCGATCCGGTCGGCCGCGAGCGCCGCCGATAGCGCGGTGCGCTCGCGGGCCGCGTCGGCGCGCGTCGTCGCGGGCGGGGCGCGCCGGGCGTCGAGCACCGCATAGCCGCCCGGCTCCAGCGTGAACGCCTCGAGCGCGGCCGAGCCGCGCTTGCGCGTGCCGCCGGGCGCGGCGACATGCGTGAAGCCGCCCGGCACGCCGGGCAGGATCGCCGCCGGGTCGACGCGTGCGGGCGCGTCCAGATCGGGATTCAGCGCGACGACGAGCGCCGTGTCGTCGTGTTCGAGCGACGGGCCGCTGCCGCGCAGCAGTACGGTCGCGGTCGCGCCGGGCGCGCTCAGTTGCGCGATCTCGCCGCGTTGCGCCGCCAGCGGCGTCGCGCGGCGCCACGCGTTCGCATCGGCCAGCGCGCCCGACAGATCGAAGCGCGCGCCGTCGAACGCGGCGCGATAGCGCGCGGCGTCCGCGTCGCGCGTCATCAGCGGCAACGCGACGCCGCGCTCGAAGCCCATCGGCACGAGCCAGCCGGTGCCGAGCGCCGCCGCGGTCCACATGGCGCGGTGGTACGCGCGCACCAGCACCTCGTCCGGCGCGCCATGCCAGTCTTCCGCGATGCGCGGGCCGTCGAACGCATCGGGGCACGCGATCGGCGACGCGATGCGGCGCAGCAGCCGGTGCTCGTCGACGAACCACGGCGCGCGCAGATCCCACCAGCGCGCCGACGAGAACACGCCGTCGAAGCCGGCCGCCTCCAACTGCACGAGCGCGTCGCGCGCATGGCCGGGCACGCCCGCGAGCACCGCGACGTCGGGGCGCGCGCGGCGCAGCGCCGCGCGCCACGCGGGCCACCATGCGGCCGGCAGACGCTGCGGCGCGTCGATCAGGAAGCCGGCCGCGCCGGCATCCGCGTACGTGACGAGATGTTTGCACCACCACGCGCCGAGCCCGTCGTGCGCGTCGTGCGGCGCATCGTCGCCGAGCTGCGCGTGCGCGACGTCCATCTCGTGCGCGGCGCTGCGCGGGTCGATCAGGGCGTCGTCGTGCGCGCGCTCGACGTACCAGTCAGGATGCTCGCTGCGCAGCGGGTTGACGCGCGCGATGCGGTCCGGCACGACTTCGAGCATCACGCGCAAGCCGTGACCGTGCGCGAGCTGCGCGAGCCGCGAGAAGGTTTCGAGCGCGCCGGCGCGCGTCGCGAACGCCGCGGCCGGCCGGTGGAAGTCGGCGACGTGACGCGGAAAGCCCGCGGCGCTGGCGGCCCAGAAGCTGCCGATCAGCACGTGGTCGAAGCCCATTCCCGCGATGTGCGCGAACGTGGCGGGCCATGCGTCGAGCGGGCCGACGAGGCGCGCGTCGCAGAAGTAGACATGCGGGGCGAAGGGCGATGTGACGTTCATGAGGTGCGGATGAGGATCGTGACGAAGGGCGGACGGCGGTTTGCGTCGCAACCGGCGTGCCTGCTCCGTTTTGCGCTTGGGGCCGCGCGCCGCAACGGGCGCTCGCGGCGCTGCGGCCGTCACGCTGTCGTTTTTACATGCGGGTGGCACGACATCTGCATCGCGTGAGCGGCGACGACGGGCCGGCGTCGCGCTGCGTCACATGCGCGGGATCGAGCGGATATCCGAGCTTTCGCCCGTGGCCGGATCGTGGTCGGTGGAAGGAATCGGCACGCCGACGTCGTGCCGCACCGGCATGCCGCGCTCCATCCGGTGCGCGAACGCCGGCGGCGTGTCGACTTCGTCGCCGAAGCGCGCGCGCACGAACGCGCGCAGCAGTGCGACGCGCAGGTTCGGCGCGCGGGCCGCGCAGGTCGACGGGCCGTCGTCGAAGCGCGCATCGCATTCGACGCCGTCCGCGCGCCGCACCACGCGCAGTTCGACCGCGTGCTCGAGCACCGCGCCCGCATCGGCCCACGACGCCGACGGCGCGAACTGCGCGTCGAGCCGCCGCAGCGCGTCGCATGCGGCGGTCACGATCACCTGCGGCTCGACGGCCGTGAAGCTCAGCGTGTCTTCGTCGTCCGCGCACAATGCGCGTGCGCACCAGTAATCGAGGGCCGTTCCGGTGAGTTCGTCGGTTCGCATGGGCAAGGCTCCGTGAGGCTCCATGAAGGGAATGCGCTCAGCCCGCAAGCGGTGTGCCCGCGCCCGGTTCCACGCGCATCTGCGCGACCAGCGGATAGTGATCGGATGCGTGGCGCGCGAGCATGCTGCGATGCACGGCCACGTCGACCAGCAGCTCGCCCGGGTGGATCCAGATGCGGTCGAGCGAGAACACCGGCCACGCGGTCGGGAACGTGCGCGGCGCGGGCGCGCGGCGGAACCGCGTGGTCAGTGCCTGCAGCGCGCGGCCGCGCACGAACCATTCGTTGATGTCGCCCATCAGGATCACCGGCATCGCGCCGGTGTCGAACGCGGCGAGCAGCCGCTGCACCTGCGCGCTGCGCTCGTTCGCCGACAGCCCGAGGTGGGTCGCGACGACGCGGATCGGGCCGGCGCTGCAGTCGATGTCCGCGTCGAGCGCGCCGCGCGGCTCGCGCTGATGAAACGACAGGTCGAGCGTGCGCGCCGCGCGGATCGGGCAGCGCGACAGCACCGCGTTGCCGTAGCGGCGCTCCGGCGTGTCGATGGTCGGGCCGGCTGCCGCGTGCATGCCGGTCGCGTCGCGCAGATGCGCGAGCACGTCCGGCGCGCGCGTGCCGCCGAGCGGCACTTCCTGCAACGCGATCACGTCCGCATCGAGCTCGCGGATCACCGCGACGATGCGCTCGACCGCGCGCGCGGGCCATGCGCCGTAGCCGCCGTGGATGTTGTACGTCGCGATCCGCAGGTCGTGCCCGCGCGGCGCGCCGGCCGGCGCGGCGTCCGACGTGACGATGTCCGGCGGCGGCGCCGCTTGCGTGCTCAGCGCCATCGTCGCAGCGCCCGGACGAGCAGCACCGACAGGCCGACCAGCGCGATGCCGATCGCCGTGAGCCACGCGAACGCGCCGGGATCCGGATGGCTCAACGCGGCGGTCAGCTGGTGCGCGAAGGTGACCGTCAGCACGATGCCCGGCAGCATCCCGATCGCGGTGCCGATCAGGTAGTCGCGCAGCCCGATGTGCGACGCGCCGGCCACCAGGTTCACGATCGTGAACGGCGCGATCGGCAGCAGCCGCAGCACGGCCATCGCGACCACGCCGCGCCGGCCGATGCGTTCGCTGAGCCGGTTCGCGCGCGAGCCGGCCAGCCGTCGCACTGCGTCGCGCCCGAGCCAGCGGCCGATCCCGTAGGTCGCCGCCGCGGCCGCCATCGTGCCGACCGACGCATAGGCGAGGCCCGGCCACGCGCCGAACACGAGGCCCGTTACGGTGATCAGCAGCGTGATCGGCACCGACAGCGTCGCCGCGAGCACGTAGCCGGCGAGCAGCAGCGCGGGCGCGCCCGGCAGTTGCGCGGCGCGCATTGCCGCGCGCGCGAGCGACGCGACGTTCAGCTCGTGGCCGAGCGGCGAGAAGCGCCACGCGAGCGCGAGCGCCGCGATCAGCAGCACGGCCGCCCCCAGCACGAAGAAACGCGCGGTCAGCGATCGATGCTGCTCCTGCGGGACGAACTCGCGTACGAAGCGGTCCGGCTCGATCGGCTGCTCGGGGTCGAGGCGCGCGCTGACCGGCACCAGCGCATCGAGCTGCGGCGTCACGGCCGGCTCCAGCGTGCGCAGCGTGCGTCCGTCCTTCGCGCGCAGCCGGTCGAGCGCGACATTCGGCCGTTCCGGCTGCGCGAACGCGTCGGCGACGACCGCGGGCGTCGTGCCGAGATGTTCGGCGAGCAGCCGGTCGCGCAGCGCGGCGATCGCCGCGCGGATGCGCGGCTCGCCGGCCGCGACGAGCGCGACGCAGCATTCGGTGTCGAGCGCCATCGAGCGGTTGTTCAGGTTCGCGCTGCCGATCACCACGCATTCGTCGTCGACGATCGCGAGCTTGCTGTGGACGTTCACGCAGCCGTCGCCGAGGCCGTCGACGTGCGGATAGAGCAAGCGGTAGCGGTCGAAGCGGTCGGCCGCCTTCAGCGTGCCGTGCAGCCGCGCACGCAGCACGCCCATCGTCGCTTCCTGCAGCCAGCCGCTCTGCACGCGCGGCGCGACCACCGTGACGTCCGGCCCGTGCGGGTCGGCGAGGCGCGCGCTCAGCGCATCGCGCACCACCGCCGCGGTGAAGTACTGGTTCTCGATGTACAGATGGCGACGGGCGGCGCGGATCGTGTCCTCCACCAGCGCGCGCACCTGCGACACCGGTTCGCGGTCGCGATGCCGCGGCGCCGTATAGGCGATGCCGAGTTGCACGTCGCGCACGTCGACCGGTACGCCGGGCGGCCAGGGATCGACGTCGTCCTCGTGATCGAGATGGCGATGCGCGCGGATCGCGATGCGGCGCCCGCACGCATTGAACCAGCGCGTGCGCGCCTGCTCGCCGATCGCGGCGGCCGCGTCGCCGTCGAACATCGCCTGCACGTCGTGGAACGGCCCGTACGGCATTCCGCGCGCGTCGCGCCGGCGCGGATCGTCGGCTGCGTGGGCCGACGTGTCCCAGCGCGCGACCGTCAGGTCGAGGCCGCCGACGAAGGCGAGCCGGTCGTCGATCACGACCAGCTTCTGATGATGCGACGCGCCGCGCGGATGCGAATCGTCGAGACGGAAGCGGATGCCGCGATGCGCGCGCCACGCCGCGCGATAGACCGGCGGCCAGTCGCGCTCGAGCGCGTAGATCATCGCGAAGTCCCATGCGAGCACGTAGATGCGCAGGTTGTGCCGGGCGGTCGCGAGCGCGTGCAGGAACGGGGCGAGCGTGTCGGGCAGCCCGTCGTCCGCGCCGTCGGGCGCGAGCTGCATCCGGCTGTCGACGTCCCAGCCGAGGATGAACACCGTGTGGCGCGCGCGGCGCAACGCGGCGCGCAGCGTCGGGAAATACGCGGCGCCGTCCACCAGCGTCGTGAAGCGGTCCGCATGACGGATCGCGTCGCAGTTGCGGCCGCGTTCGAGCAGGCCGTGGCGCGTGGGCTCGTCCGCGGGCGACCAGGCCGGTACGGCGTCGTCGCGCGCGTTGACCGCGAACGGCCGGTGCGTCGTCTGGTCGGGCGTGCTCATCGGGCGCCGGCGTCGCGGTTGCCGTCGATACGTTGCAGCAGCACGTCGCAGCGTGCGCGCAACGCCTTCAGCTCGGGCGACGCGAGGTCGATGCGAATCCGCTCGACGCCTTCCGGGTCGCCGTACGCGCATGCGATCTCGTAGATGCCCTGCGCAATCAGCAGCGACGCGTGCGCGATCCTGATCCGGTCGAGCCAGTCGCATTCGGCGTGATGGCACGCGAGCCACGCGCGCAGCGCGCCGACGACCTGGCTGACGGTGAGCCACTCGCCGCCGCGCATGCGCGCCGCGAGCTGGCTCGTCACGAGGTAGGAGAGCAGGTCCGTCTGGGTCACGCGAAACTCCTTGACGAGTTGTCGTTGTCGGGGCAACAGGTGCGCACGCCGGTGATGCCTTTCAGCGTCCGGCAGATCGCCGCAAATTCCGCTCCGCTCGTGCGCGAGAACGACACCGAGATGTCGTCGGTATCGGGGTCGTCGTCGGATTGCTGGACGATGAAGCGCTTCACGCGCACGCGGCCGTTGCCGAGCGCGTCGTGCAGCGTCGCGAGCGTGAGGCCGCCGCGCTCGACGACGAGGCGCAGCGTGCGCTGCTGCCGTTGCGCGATGAAGCGGCGCTCGAGCGGCTTCACGCCGGCGAGGATCACGAGCACGATCGCGGTTGCGCCCAGCGCCGCGACGTACATGCCGCCGCCGGCCGCGAGGCCGATGCCGGCCACGGCCCACAGGCTCGCGGCCGTCGTCAGCCCGCGCACCACTTCGCCGCGCAGCAGGATCGAGCCGGCGCCGAGAAAGCCGATGCCCGACACCACCTGCGCGGCGACCCGCGACGGATCGAGCACGACGCCTGCCTGCCCGTGCACGTCGGCGAAGCCGAAGATCGAGACGAGCATCACGAGCGCGGAGCCGACGCACACCAGCATGTGCGTGCGCAGGCCCGCGGCCCAGTTGAGTCGCTCGCGCTCGAGCCCGACCACGCTGCCGAGCAGCGCGGCGAGCAGCAGGCGTCCGAGAAGTTCGATATGGCCGATCATCGTGGCCTCACTTTTTATCTGGCGTACCGGAGCGGTGCGATGTGCAATGGGGACGCAAGGGGCGTGCCGGGCGCGGAGGCGCGGGCATGTCGTATGCGCGCGGGCAGCGCGGCGTGCGCGCCGATCATGCGGCGCGCATTTTTTTCATGTCATCGCAGATAAGCACAGGGGGCCAGCATGGAGCATCAACCCGATGCACAGGTGCGCGATCCGTATCGCGGCCACGAGATACGCGTGTGGGCGCGCCGCAACGAACGCGGCGCGTGGGCGGACGAGGTGCAGGTGTACGTCGATGGCGCGCGCATCGAGCTGTTCGTGCCGGAGCCGGCGAATCCGGAGTGGGCGTCGGAAGAGGAGGCGCTGCGCGCGGGCGTCGAGCGTGGACGTTATCTGATCGACAAGCGGCTCGACGACGATTGAGTCGCGTTGATGCCGCTTGATGCCCGTCGATGCGCGGTCGGTCGGTATGGCGTTTGCGTACCGGCCGGCCGCGCGCCTTGTCACCCGATGCCGATGCCGGCGCCGTGCCGGGAGGAACCATGAACGATCCGCGTACGCTACACATCTACCGTTACGATCCCGACCGCGACGCCGCGCCGTACATGCAGCGCTACGAAATCGACGTGAGCGCCGACGACCGCATGCTGCTCGACGTGCTCGGCCGCCTGAAGCACGACGACGAGACGCTGTCGTACCGGCGCTCGTGCCGCGAGGGGATCTGCGGCTCCGATGCGATGAACATCAACGGCAAGAACGGGCTCGCGTGCCTGACCAACATGAAGACGCTGCCGCGCGAGATCGTGCTCAGGCCGCTGCCGGGGTTGCCGGTGGTGCGCGATCTGATCGTCGACATGACGGACTTCTTCAACCAGTATCACTCGATACGGCCTTACCTGATCAATGACACGACGCCGCCTGAACGCGAGCGGTTGCAGACGCCGGAGGAGCGCGATCAGCTCGACGGGCTGTATGAGTGCATTTTGTGTGCGTGCTGTTCGACGTCGTGCCCGAGCTATTGGTGGAACCCGGACAAGTTCGTCGGGCCGGCGGGGTTGCTGCAGGCGTATCGGTTCATTGCCGATTCACGCGATATGGCGACGGCCGAGCGGCTCGATAATCTCGAGGATCCGTATCGGCTGTTCCGGTGCCGGACGATCATGAATTGCACGGATGTGTGCCCGAAGGGGTTGAATCCGACGAAGGCGATTTCGGAGATTCGGACGATGTTGGTCAGGAGGACGGTTTAGGGGGCGGGGGGCTCAGCGATCCGGGCGAACGCGACGCGCGTACCGTATTTTTGCTGGAAACTACGGTCGCGATTTCGTCGAGACGCTGAAACTTGGCGCCGAGTTCGTGCGCGGGGAACCGGGTCTTGTCTGCATCACCTCGTTGCGATGAATGCGGGCTGCTTTTGCCCGTGGATTCGTGTAACGCCGGGAAGCCGGTGATGGATTGTCCCGTCTCGTTACGGGATTCGGGTTCGCGGCAATACGACGCCCCGTCCCACGACCCCCGCACGCATCCGAATCGACCTCACGGCCGCGCGGCCACCTCGTCGAGATGCCGCAGCAAATCGGCCGGATCGTCATACACGCGCAGCGCGCCGGCGCGCTCCAGTTCGTCGCTGCCGTAGCCGCCCGACAACAGGCCGACGCCCAGCGCGCGACAGCGGCTCGCCGCGAGCATGTCCCAGATGCTGTCGCCGACCACGACGCTATGCTCGATCTGCACGTTCAACTTCGCCGCGGCCGTCAGGAACAGATCGGGGTCCGGCTTCGCATACTTGACCTGATCGCGCGTGACGACCACGTTCTTCGCCGGATCGACGCCGAGCGCCTCCAGATTGATGGCCGCGGTTTCCATGCGTCCGCTGGTCGCGATCGCCCAGCGGATGCCGGCGTTCGACAGCGCGGCCAGCAGCTCGCGCGCACCGGGCAGCGGCCGCACCTGCGCGCGCAGCCGCTGGTAGGCGGCCGCATGCAGCCGGGCGAGCCGTTCGACGCGGTCGGCGTCGATGTCGCCCGACGTTTCGCGCAGCAGCTGGTTGAGGAACAGCCCGCCGCTCATCCCGATCTTGCGGTGGATGCGCCATACCGACAGCTCGATGCCTTCTGCATCGAGCGCTTCCTTCCACGCGAGCACGTGCTGGTAGACGCTGTCGACGAGCGTGCCGTCGAGATCGAACAGAAATGACGTTTCAATGCGCATGTGAATCTCCTGGCCTGGTGACATTCGGGCGAATCGTTCGCGAAGGGTTGCGCACATTATCGGCCCGCCGACGTGTCGCCGCCATGTCGCCCTCGCGCCATGTCGCCCTCGCGCCGCGGCGGCATGGCGGGCGCCGCTGTACAATCGGCGCGATGCGCGGGGCGGCACTGCCCGGCACGCTCCGTTACGGCCCGCGCACGCGCGCCCAACCTTCGTCGAATTCCCGTATGGCAACTCCGGACGCCGTCAGTTCCGAGCAGTCGTGGTGGGGCGTCCTGGCCCTCGCGCTCACTGCCTTCATCTTCAACACCACCGAGTTCGTGCCCGTCGCACTGCTGAACGCCATCGGCGACAGCCTGCAGATGCAGCCCACCGCCGTCGGCCTGATGCTGACGATCTACGCGTGGGCCGTCGCCGTCGTGTCGCTGCCGCTCACCTTCGTCACGCGTCACGTCGAGCGCCGCAAGCTGCTCAGTTGCGCGCTGCTCGTGTTCGTCGCCAGTCACGTCGTGACCGGCGTCGCGTGGAATTTCACGGTGCTGATAATCGGGCGGCTCGGCGTCGCGTGTGCGCATGCGGTGTTCTGGTCGATCTCGGTGCCGCTCGCGGTGCGCCTCGCGCCGAGCGACCGCAAGAGCCGCGCGCTGAGCCTGCTCGCGATGGGCACCGCGATCGCGATGGTCGCCGGCATTCCGCTCGGGCGCGTGATCGGCGAAGCGCTCGGCTGGCGCGTCACGTTCCTCGTGATCGGCGCGGCGGCGGCCGTCGCCTTGCTGCTGCTGCGCGCGACGCTGCCGACGCTCGCGAGCCAGGGCGCCGGCTCGCTCGCCAGCATCGGCACGTTCCTGCGCAAGCCGGCGCTGGTGTCGCTGTACGCGATCACGGTGCTGGTCGTGTCCGCGCACTTCACGTCGTACACGTACGTCGAGCCGTTCGTGCAGACCGTCAATCATGCGAGCAGCAGCCGGATCACCTACGTGCTGATCCTGTTCGGCGTCGCGGGGATGCCCGCGGCCATCTGCTTCAACCGCGTGTTCCCGGAGCGGCCGGCCGACTTCCTGCTCGCGTCGATCGTGGCGTTGTCCGCGTGTCTGCTGGTGCTGTTTCCGAGCGCGCTGAACATCGTCACGCTGTCCGTGCACACGCTGGTGTGGGGCGGCGCGATCGTCTGCTTCGGGCTCGCGATGCAGGCGTGGGTGCTCAAGCTCGCGCCGCACGCGACCGATCTCGCGGTGTCGATCTTCTCGGGGCTGTACAACGTGGGCATCGGCGCCGGCGCGCTGCTCGGCAACCATATCGCCGCGGATTTCGGCCTCGCGTGGGTCGGCACGTTCGGCGGCGTGGTCGGTATCGTGTCGGCCGCGATCGCGTGGGCCGCGTTGCGGCTGCATGAGCGACGCGCGTCAGCGTAGGGCGGCGCTGTGCCGGCTGCCGGTGAGGGCGCAGTAGGCGATTTGGTGATGTGCTGGTGTGCCGACGCCCGACGCCCGGTGTGTCGACACACCGATGTACCAATGCATCAATCGGCCCATCCGCCGCATCCCCATCCGCCGAGACGCTGATGCGCCGACGTGCCGGTTTGTCGATACGTCAATCGTCTATGCACCGACGCACCGACGCACCGGTGCGCCGCTGCACCTACGCGCCTCGCGCGATGGTCAGCCTGCGATGGCCCGAGATCTTCGCGGGTCGCCGACTCCCTATACCGGCGCGATGCCATCGGCGCGCGCCCCAGTCCCGCCGACGTCATCCCGGCGAACGGATAAGCCGCCGCATTTCCACTAGCGCCACGGTAAATCCTTCCATTCCGCCGTCAGGAAAACCCTGACCGCCCCCAGCCGACCGCTGCCTTCTGCCCAGTTTTCACGACCGCAGCCTGCGCCGCCGCACGCCTATACCCGCGCTGCCCCCAAACCTCCTCCGACCGCGCTCCAGCAAGCGTCCCGGCACGCTCGACTTCCCATTCAAGGTATCGTGCGCCGCGAAATGTCCGTTCGTACGATGTATTTCGATACCTGGTGGGTATTAAATAGCCAGGACAAAAGTATTGGACGCAGCATTTCCCCGCCGCGTATAAATCCGTTCCATGAACTCGCCACACGCAACGTGCGACCTGCCGCGCAACGTCGAGCCGCACGACATCGCAACCGCACCACCGGCGTTGCCGTACTGGAAGTTTTCGGCGACACCGTCGCGTCGCCGCCCGCCGTTGCAATCCGACGGCGACGTTTGATTCGAGCAGCCGTCGTGTTGCGCGTGCCGCACCCGCCGATCGCTTTTTCCAAAACTACACGTGGAGACACCATCATGAGCATCAAGGTTTTCGAAACCAGGGAAGTGCAGGATCTGCTGAAGGCCGCATCGAGTGCGAACGCCAACGGCGCGAGCACCGGCGACGCGCGCACGCAGCAGATCGTGCTGCGGCTGCTCGGCGACCTTTTCAAGGCGATCGACGACCTCGACATCACGCCCGATGAAGTCTGGGCCGGCGTGAACTACCTGAACAAGCTCGGTCAGGACGGCGAAGCTGCGCTGCTCGCGGCCGGCCTCGGGCTCGAGAAGTATCTCGACATCCGCATGGACGCCGCCGACGCCGCGCTCGGCCTCGACGGCGGCACGCCGCGCACGATCGAAGGCCCGCTGTACGTCGCGGGCGCACCGGTGCGCGACGGCGTCGCGAAGATCGACCTCGACGCCGACGCAGGCGCCGGCCCGCTCGTGATCCACGGCACGGTCAAGGACCTCGACGGCAAGCCGGTGGCCGGCGCGCTGGTCGAATGCTGGCACGCGAACTCGCACGGCTTCTATTCGCATTTCGATCCGACCGGCGCGCAGCGCGACTTCAACCTGCGCGGCGCAGTCAGGACCGGCGCCGACGGCACCTACGCATTCCGCACGCTGATGCCGGTCGGCTACGGCTGCCCGCCGCAGGGCGCGACGCAGCAACTGCTGGACCGCCTCGGCCGCCACGGCAACCGTCCGGCGCACGTGCACTTCTTCGTGACGAGCGACGGCCATCGCAAGCTGACGACGCAGTTCAACATCGAAGGCGATCCGCTGATCTGGGATGACTTCGCGTATGCGACGCGCGAGGAACTGATCCCGCCCGTCACGACGAAGACCGGCGGCGCGGCGCAAGGGCTGAAGGCCGACGCGTACCAGGACATCACGTTCGACTTCGTGCTGACGCCGCGCGTCGGCGGCGCCGACAACCAGATCGTCGAACGCCCGCGCGCGAGCGTCGCCGCCTGAACACCCGACCGCACGGCCGCGCAAATACGCGGCCGCCGTCTCCCCAGGATTCAATCGACACCGATGCGAGCGTGCTTGCAGGACCCGGCACGCGCACAGGAGGAACCAACATGTCCGCGACGATCGACCCCACCACCGAACTGGACCACCTGCTCGCCACCGCGGTGCAGGACGACAAGGACGCCGGCATCTTCCGCTGCCGCCGCGACATCTTCACTAACGAGGCGCTGTACGCGCTCGAGATGAAGCACATCTTCGAGCGCAACTGGGTGTATCTCGCGCACGAGAGCCAGATCCCCGACAACAATGATTACTACACGACGTGGATCGGCCGCCAGCCGGTCGTCATCACGCGCGACAAGACCGGCGAGCTGCACGCGGTGCTCAACGCCTGCGCGCACAAGGGCGCGATGCTGTGCCGCCGCAGGCACGGCAACAAGGGCAGCTTCACGTGCCCGTTCCACGGCTGGACCTTCTCGAACACCGGCAAGCTGTTGAAGGTGAAGGACGAGAAGACCACCGAGTATCCGGTGCAGTTCAACACGAACGGCTCGCACGACCTGAAGAAGATCGCGCGCTTCCAGAGCTATCGCGGCTTCCTGTTCGGCAGCCTCAGCGACGACGTCCTGCCGCTCGAGGACTACCTCGGTGACGCGCGCGTGATCATCGACCAGATCGTCGACCAGGCACCGAACGGGCTCGAAGTGCTGCGCGGCAACTCCTCCTACATCTACGAAGGCAACTGGAAGATGCAGATGGAGAACGGCTGCGACGGCTATCACGTGAGCACCGTGCACTGGAACTACGCGGCGACGATGGGCCGCCGCAAGGAAGACGGCACGAAGGCCGTCGATGCGAACGGCTGGAGCAAGTCGGTCGCGGGCGTCTACGGCTTCGATCACGGCCACATCCTGCTGTGGACCAAGACGATGAACCCGGAAGTGCGGCCCGTGTACCGGCATCGCGACGAGATCGCCGCGCGCGTCGGCGCGGTACAGGCCGACTTCATCGTGAACCAGACGCGCAACCTGTGCGTGTATCCGAACGTGTTCCTGATGGACCAGTTCAGCACGCAGATTCGCGTGGTGCGTCCGCTCGCCGTCGACAAGACCGAGGTCAGCATCTTCTGCTTCGCGCCGAAGGGCGAGAGCGACGCCGATCGCGCGACGCGGATCCGTCAGTACGAGGACTTCTTCAACGTGTCCGGGATGGGCACCGCCGACGATCTCGAGGAATTCCGCGCATGCCAGGCCGGCTACGCGGGCAGCACGGCGATGTGGAACGACCTGTCGCGCGGCGCGCCGCTGTGGATCGACGGGCCGGACGAGAACGCCGCGAAGATGGGGCTGAACCCGCGCGTGTCGGGCGAGCGCAGCGAGGACGAAGGGCTGTTCGTGTGTCAGCACGAATACTGGGTGCGCGTGATGCGCGATGCGTTGCAGCAGGAACGCGGGGAGGCACAGGCATGAACATCGACTACCAGACCATTTGCGCGGCGCTGTATCGCGAAGCGCGCCTGCTCGACGATCGCGAGTGGGACGCGTGGCTCACGTGCTACGCCGAGGACGTCACGTACTGGATGCCCGCGTGGGACGACGACGATCGGCCGACCGAGGATCCGCAACGCCAGATCTCGCTGATGTACTACGCCGATCGCGGCGGCCTCGAGGACCGCGTGTTCCGGATCAAGACGGAGCGCAGCGGCGCATCGACGCCCGAGCCGCGCACCAGCCACAACGTGACGAACGTCGAGGTGCTGGCGCAGCGCGACGGCGAGGTGGACGTGCGCTACAACTTCCACACGCTGAACCACCGCTACCGCGTGACCGATCATTTCTTCGGCACGGCGTTCGTCACGCTGCGTCGCGCGGGCGATGCGTGGCTGATCTCGAACAAGAAGATCGTGCTGAAGAACGACTACATCCGGCAGGTGCTCGACGTGTATCACGTCTGACGCCGATCGACCGACAGTAACCAGACGGAGACGAAGCGATGTCCACCTACCAGATCGCACTGAACTTCGAGGACGGGGTCACCCGCTTCATCGACTGCAAGGCCGGCGAGAAAGTGCTCGATGCGGCATTCCGCGCGAAGATCAACCTGCCGATGGACTGCTCCGACGGCGTGTGCGGCACCTGCAAGTGCCGCGCGGAAAGCGGCCGCTACGACCTCGGCGACGACTATCTCGACGATGCACTGAGCGACGACGAGAAGGCGGCCGGCGTCGTGCTGACCTGCCAGATGGTGCCGCAAAGCGATTGCGTGATCGCGGTGCCGGCGTCGTCGCTCGCGTGCAAGACTGGCCACGGCGCGTTCGCCGCGACGGTCGCGAAGGTCGAGCCGCACAACGACGCGGCGATCGTGCTCGAACTCGACGTCGGCGCCGCCGCGCCGGTCTTTCTGCCGGGGCAGTACGTGAACATCGGCGTGCCGGGAAGCGGCCAGCACCGGTCGTATTCGTTCTCGTCCGCGCCGGGCGACGCGAAGCTCGCCTTCCTGATCAAGAAGATTCCGGGCGGCGTGATGAGCACGTGGCTCGAGACGGCTCGCGCGGGCGACACACTCGAACTCGACGGGCCGCTCGGCAGCTTCTACCTGCGCGAGGTCGCGCGCCCGCTGCTGTTTCTCGCGGGCGGCACGGGGCTCGCGCCGTTCCTGTCGATGCTCGAGGTGCTCGCGCGCAGCGGCTCGCAGCAGCAGGTGCATCTCGTCTACGGCGTGACGCGCGATCTCGATCTGGTGTGCGTGGAGGCGCTCGACGCGTACGCGGCGCGGCTGCCGAACTTCACGTTCGCGACGGTGGTTGCGGATGCGGCGTCGAACCACGCGCGCAAGGGCTGGGTCACGCAGCACATTCCGGCCGATGCGCTGAACGACGGCGACGTGGACGTCTATCTGTGCGGGCCGCCGCCGATGGTCGACGCGGTGCGCGGGTATTTCGACGAGCAGCGCGTGACGCCGCGCAGTTTCCATTACGAGAAGTTCACGCCGAACGTGACGGCGAAGGCGGCATGATGATGCAACGATTCTCGGGCAAGGTCGTCGTCGTTACCGGCGCGGCACAGGGCATCGGCCGCGGCGTCGCATTGCGCGCGGCGGCCGAGGGCGGCAGCGTGCTGCTGGTCGATCGTGCCGAATTCGTCGCCGAGGTGGCCGCCGAAGCGCCGGAGGGCAGCGCGGCCGCATGCGTCGCCGATCTGGAAACCTACGACGGCGCGCGCGCGGCGATCGCGTGTGCGATCGCGGCGTTCGGCCGGATCGACGTGTTGATCAACGGCGTCGGCGGCGCGATCCGGATGCGGCCGTTCGCCGAGTTCGAGCCGGCGCAGATCGACGCGGAGATTCGCCGCTCGCTGATGCCGACGCTGTACAGCTGCCATGCGGTGCTGCCGCATATGGTCGAGGCGGGCGGCGGCACGATCGTCAACGTGTCGTCGAACGCGACGCGCGGGATTCGCCGCGTGCCGTATTCGGCCGCGAAGGGCGGCGTCAACGCGCTGACGGCGGCGCTCGCGATGGAATACGCGGAACACGGGATCCGCGTGGTCGCGACCGCGCCGGGCGGCACCACGGCGCCGCCGCGCCGCGTGCCGCGCAATGCGGCCGGCGACAGCGCGCAGGAACAGGCGTGGATGGCCGAGGCGGTGCGGCAGGTGACCGATTCGACTTTCTTCAAGCGCTACGGCACGCTCGACGAGCAGATCGCGCCGATCCTGTTCCTCGCTTCGGACGAAGCGAGTTACATCACCGGCACCGTGCTGCCGGTCGCCGGCGGCGATACGGGCTGAGCGGCGCCCGGTTAGGCGAGGCCGCGGCGCGCGTGCAGGCGCGCCGTGTTGCACTTCAACAGGAGGAGCGGCCGGCGCTGTGCGCCCGGCCACGGAGACACCGATGCGCAACCGCGAAGCGATCATCCCGGCCGGGATGGAAAGCGTGTACGACAGGATCGGCTACGCGCCGGCGATCAAGGTCGGCGATACCGTTTACGTGTCGGGGCAGATCGGACGCGACGCGGCGATGCAGCTGGTCGAAGGTCGTGAAGCGCAGATCGTGCAGGCGTTCGAAAACCTCAAGCGCGTGCTCGAGGCGGGCGGCGCGACGCTCGCCGACGTGGTCGACCTGACGACGTTCCATACCGACATGCGCGACCTGCCGCTGTTCATGCAGGTGCGCGACCGTTATTTCCATGCGCATCCGCGGCCGGCGTGGACGGCCGTCGGCGCGCACATGCTTGGCGGCGCGCCGGGTTACATCGTGGAGATCAAGGCGGTGGCGGTGGTGGAGCGGTGAGCGTGAGGGTCGCGACGTGGGAGGTCGTCGGCTGCTTGTATGTACGATTGCGCGTGCAGATTCAACCGGTCGATGCAACACACTAGAATCTGCGCAAGCAGTGGAGGTGTTGCAAATGAAGCAGAGGCCGAGGATCTACTATTCTGAGAGTCAGAAAGCACTCATGTGGGACCGCTGGCGTAAAGGTGAAACGATTCATCAAATTGCCAAACTGTTCGATCGGGGCCACTCTTCGATACAGCGGATTCTGTCAGAGGCCGGCGGCATCGAGCCTCCGCAAAGACGTCGCGCACCGCAGACATTGACGCTCGCGGAACGCGAGGAAATCTCTCGCTGCCTGGTGAGCGGATTATCGATTCGGTCTATTGCGGTCAAGCTGGGACGTGCTCCTTCCACGATCAGCCGCGAGCTGCAGCGCAACGGAGGCAGCCAAGGTTATCGAGCGAGCCGTGCGGATGAGCTCGCCTGGGATCGGGCACGTCGCCCAAAGATTTGCAAATTAGTGAGCAACCAGACGCTGGCGCGAGTTGTCGCTGCAAAGCTGAGGCTGCAGTGGTCCCCTGAGCAGATTTCTGGTTGGCTCAAGCATGCGTATGCCGTCAACAAGGACCATCTGGTGTCACACGAGACGATCTATCGGAGCCTCTATATTCAAGCCCGCGGTGCCCTGAAAAAGGAATTGCTTGAACACTTGCGACGCTCTCGAGCGATGCGCCGGTCTCGCCATCACACATTGAAAACCGAAGACCGCACGAACATTCGCGACGCTGTATCGATCAGTGAACGCCCCGCGACGGCGGAGGATCGCGCGATACCCGGGCACTGGGAAGGTGACTTGCTGTTTGGCAACGCGACCAGCCAGATTGCGACTCTTGTCGAACGTCAGAGTCGATACGTGATGCTGGTAAAAGTAGCCGGTAAGGATTCCGAGGCTGTGGTCAACGCGCTGATACGACACGCCAGCAAGTTACCTCGAGAACTATATAAATCGCTGACCTGGGACAGGGGCACGGAAATGGCTGATCACAAACGCTTTACCGTGGCGACCAAGATTCAGGTCTATTTCTGCGATCCGCAGAATCCGTGGCAACGCGGCTCGAATGAAAACATGAACGGACTGCTGAGGCAGTACTTCCCGAAAGGCACCGACCTCTCTGCCTATTCCCAAGCCCAACTCGACGCTGTAGCGAGGCGTCTCAACGAGCGTCCGCGTAAGACGCTAAACTTTGACACACCCGCCCAGCGGTTCCATCAATCTGTTGCATCGACCGGTTGAATCTGCACGCGACGCTGGCCAGTCGCGCGATGGAACCGAAGTAGCTGGCACGTCGGGCCGCGACGACGCAATGAGTCCGTTCGACTGCGTCACCGCGAGCAAGGCGATCGGAGATGGGCGTGAGTGAAGGTGAGCCGGCCTTGTGTCGACCCTTTCTCTCCCGCACGGCATCGCGGACGATGGATCGCCGCGCGTAACGCCTGACGTCCTGTTGCGAAGCCGAAGTCGAAGCCGACACCGACACCGACACCGACACCGACACCGACACCGACACCGACACCGACACCGACACCGACACCGACACCGACACCGACACCGACACCGACACCGACACCGACACCGACACCGACACCGACACCGACCTTGGCGCCACCCGATTCACCCCCCGCGCCGCCCCTAGCGATGAATCGCCGCACGCAATCGCCGGACGTCCTGTTCGGACACCGGCGCCGCGCGATTCCCCCACGCGCCGCGCACGTAGCTGACGACCGCGGCGATCTGGCTGCTCGTCAGCGCGTCGCGCATCGTCGGCATCCGCTCGACGGGGCCGTTCTTGCCGGGCGCCGGCTGCGCGCCTTCGACGACGATGCGGATCGTGCTGGTCGGATCTGCCGCCAGCACGACGGAGTTCCCTGCGAGCGCCGGTCCGCGATCGGCGGCGCCCATGCCGTCCGCGCCGTGGCACCGGGCGCAGAAGCCCGCGTACACGCCCGCGCCCGGCGCCAACTGGCCGCCTTCGGGGCGCGGTCCGGCCGCGGTCAGCCGCGGCACGCCGACGCCGAGCGGGTTCGTCGCGGCCGTCGATTGCGCGGGCAACGACTTGAGGTACACGGCGATCGCATGACGATCGCCGTCGGTCAGCAGCGTGGTGCTCTCGCCGACGACCGGCGCCATCGCGCCGAACACCGCGCCGCGCGCGGCGTGGCCGCTGCGCAGGAACGCGGCGACGTCGTCGGCCGACCAGCGGCCGAGGCCGTCCGGCGCCGCGCCGGTCAGGTTCGGCGCGAACCAGTGATCGTTGATGCCGCCGGTCAGGAACGCCGGGCTGCGCTCGTCGTAGCCGCGCTCGTTGTAGGCCGGCCCGCGCGGCGTATGGCACGCGCCGCAGTGGCCGAGCCCCTGCACCAGATACGCGCCGCGATTCCATTCCGCCGATTTCGACGGCTGCGGCGTGAAGCGGTCGCGGTTCGCGAACACCAGGCTCCATAGCGACAGCGCCCAGCGCTGGTTGAACGGAAACGGCAGCTCCGTACGCTTTGCCGTATTCGCGGACGGCGCGACGCCGCGCATGAAATACGCGTACAGCGCACGCACGTCGGCGTCGCTCAGGTGCGCGAACGACGGGTACGGCATCGCCGGATACAGCCGACTGCCGTCCGCGCGCACGCCGCGCCGCAGCGCGTCGTCGAACTGTCGCAGCGTGTAGTTGCCGATGCCGTGCGTCGTGTCGGGTGTGATGTTCGGCGCGTAGATCGGGCCGAACGGCGAATTGACCGGCTGCCCGCCCGCGTACGGCGTGTGGTCGGCCGCGTCGTGGCACGCGGAGCAATCGCCGGCGAGCGCGAGGTAACGGCCGCGCGCGATCGTCGCGGCGTCGGCGCTCGCGGCGGCCGCGGCGACGATCGGGCGGCGCGACGAGGAAGTGGGGGATGCGGCGGAAGCAGCCGATGCGATTGAGGCGGACGATGCAGACGGCGCGGACGAAGGGGACAAAGAGGCCGAAGCGCGCGACGTAGAAGAAGCAGAAGAAGCAGAAGAAGCAGAAGAAGCAGAAGAAGCAGAAGAAGCAAAGGAAGCAGCAGACAACGCCACCCCACCCGAAGCCCCCACCACCGCCCGCTGTCGCTGCGCAAGCCGCGAATCTTCTTCCACCCGCGCCGACATTGACGCCCCGGCATCCGCCGCCGCCGCGATCCGCACGAAGCGCCAGCCCGACGCGGGCTCGGGCGCTTCGACAGCCGACGCCGCGTCGGCCGCCTCACCGCCGGACAGCGCGCGGTCGTGCTGTTGCATGTCGCATGCGGCGAGCGTCGCGCACAGTGCGGCGGCGAGCGCGGCACGGCGTCGCCGCAGCAGAAACGAAGCGTACGAGATCAGCGCCATGGACTGCACGGCCCCAGGAAAGCGGTGACGATGCCGGTGAACACGAGGCCCACCACGAACCCGAGCGCGGCGAGCATCGCGCAGCGCGCGAGGAAGCGCGTGCTGTCGTCGCGCGTCTCGGGCTGAGCCGCGCGATCGTGCGCGCGCCGCCACGCGCGCGCTGCCCACGCCGCGCACGCCGCCGCGAGCGCGAACGCAGCGGCCGCGATCAGCGCGAGCCACACGCCGACGTGCGCCCAGCGCGGCGCGGCCTGCGCGACGCCGAGCGGATAGCACGCCGTCGACGCGAGCGTCTCGGACACGAGCATCTGCGCGAACCACAGCGCCGGCGCGCCGACCAGGCCGGCCGCGATCGCGAGCAGCGGTGTCCATGCACGTCGCATGCCGTTCATCCCGGCCTCCGCAGCCAGTACGGCGATACGTACAGCGCAGTGAAGATGAACAGCCACACGACGTCGACGAAGTGCCAGTAGAGGCCGCCGACCGTCAGCGCGACGCGTCGCTCGCGGCCGAAGAAGCCTGCGGCCGTCCAGCCGGTCAGCAGCGCCAGGATCACGAGGCCGGCCGCCACGTGCGCGAGGTGAAAGCCCGTGATCGTGAAGTACAGGCTGCCGTACAGATGCGCGGTCGGCCCGTAAGGATGGGTGCGCCACTCGTGCAGCTGCACGAGCGCGAACGCGATGCCGAGCGCCAGCGCGACCGCGAGCGCCGCCACCGCGCGCGGCCGCTTGCCCGCGCGCACGTCGCGCTCGGCGAGCCACACGAACGCGCTGCTCGACAGCAGCACGACCGTGTTGCCGGCCGCGAGGCCGAGCTTCGGCATTCCTTCGGGCGGCCAGGGCGCGGCCCATTGCGATTGTAGATAGAAGTAGCAGAACAGCAGGTAGCCGAACAGCGCGGCCTCGGTCGCGACCAGCGTCAGCACACCCCACCAGCCACCCGCGCGCGTGCCGCAACTGCCGACCGGCAGCGGTGCGGCGCAGGCGGCGGGCGCGCCGGGCGGCAACCGCACCGAAGGCGGATCATCGGGATGCGCCCCGGCCGCTGCGGCCGGCACCGGCGTCGCGTCGCGCGCCGCCGCGCGTGCGCGTTGTCCGAGCGTGTCGCGCGGCCACAGCCATGCGGCGGTCGCGATCGCGCAGCCGGCCGTCGCCGCGCACACGAGCGCGGGCGAGCGCGCGAGCATCGCCGCGAAGACGGCGCTGGACAGCAGCGCGAGCACGAACGGCACGCAGCTGTCATCGGGCATCTTGAGGATCGCGCTCGGCTTCGCCGCGAGCGGCGTGACCGCCAGCGCCTCGCGGCCGTGCGCGAGCCGATAGCCGACCCGCATGCTGCTGCGCTGCGCGGCGTCGCGCGTTTCCCACAGCGGATGCCGCGACGCGACGAGCGGCAGCACCGCGAAGTTGTACGCCGGCGCGGGCGATGCGACCGACCATTCGAGCCCGGCCGCGCCCCACGGGTTCGCGCCGGCGCGCTGGCCGCGCCGCGCGCTGACGAGCGCGTTGACGACGAACATCACGATGCCGATGCCGAACACGAACGAGCCGATCGTGGTCAGCAGGTTCGACGTGTCCCAGCCCATCCCGGACGGGTACGTGTAGACGCGCCGCGGCATGCCGAGCAGCCCCGACACGTGCATCGGGAAGAAGCCGAGATTGAAGCCGACCAGCACGACCCAGAACGTCAGCCGGCCGAAGCGCTCGTTCATCATCCGGCCCGTGAACTTCGGGAACCAGTACGTCACGCCGCCGAGCACGGGAAACACGTTGATCCCGAGCAGCACGTAATGCAGGTGCGCGACGACGAAATACGTGTCGGTGAGCTGCCAGTCGAGCGGCACCGCGGCCGTCATCACGCCCGACACGCCGCCGATCACGAACATGAGCACGAAGCTCGCGAGATAGAGGAACGGCGTGCGGAACACCGGTCGTCCGGTCCAGATCGTCGCGATCCACGCGAACACGGCGACCGCGCTCGGGATCGAGATCAGCATGCTGGCCGCGCCGAAGAACGCGAGCGCGAGCGGCGCGATGCCGGTCGCGAACATGTGATGCACCCAGACCTCGAAGGCGATCAGCATCGTCGCGACCGTTGATACCGCGACGGCTTCGTACGCGACGAGCGGGCGGCGGCAGAACGTCGGCAGCGCGTCCGACACGATACCCATCGCCGGCAGCACGACGACGTACACCCACGGGTGCGCGAACATCCAGAACAGGTGCTGCCACAGCAGCGGCCGGCCGCCGTGCGCGACGTCGAAGAAATGCGTGCCGGCATTGCGGTCGAGCCACAGCAGCAGGAACGCGAGGCTCACCGAGGGCACCGCCACGAGGTTCGCGACCGACGCGGTCAGCGTGCCCCAGACGATGATCGGCAGCCGGTCGATCGACATGCCGTGCGCACGCATGCGCAACAGCGTGACGACGAAGTTCGCGGCGCCCCCCGTCGTCGAGATGCCGAGCAGGATCATCCCGAGCGCGTAGATGTCGATGTTCGCGCCCGCGCTGTAGTCGAGCGACGTGAGCGGCACGTAGTTGAACCAGCCGCCGTCGGGCACCGCGCCGAGCGGAAAGCTCGCGTACAGGAACAGCCCGGCGAACAGGAACACCCAGTACGAGAACGCGTTGAGCCGCGGGAACGCCATGTCGCGCGAGCCGAGCATCAGCGGCCACAGGTAGTTCGCGAAGCCGGACAGCACCGGCAGCGCGTACAGGAAGATCATCGTGACGCCGTGCATCGTGAACAGCGAGTCGTACTGCGCCGGGGTGAGCACCGTCGCGTTCGGCCGCGCGAGCTGGATGCGCATCACGAGCGCCTCGACGCCGCCGAGCAACAGGAACGCGAACGCGGTGACGATGTAGCGGATGCCGATGCGCTTGTGGTCCACCGTGCCGAGCCAGCCGCGCCAGCCGGGCGCCGACTCCCACAGCTCGGCGAGCGCCCGCTCGTGCTCGGAGCCCGGCGGCGCGTCGCCGAGGTCGGGCACGCGGCTGAGCGCGGAGCGCGTGTCGCGGGCAGCGGCCATCGTCATCCTCCGTTCAGTGCAGGGTTGCGAGATAGGCGGCGAGATCGTCGGCGTCGCGCGGCGCGAGCGCGAACGACGGCATCAGCGTTTGCGGCTTGCGCTGCTGCGCATGGGCGATCCAGTCGCGCAGGTTGGCCGGCGTGTTCTCCAGCGTGCCGGCCGCGAGCAGCCGGCGCGAGCCGACGTGCGTCAGGTCGGGGCCCGCATCGCCGGTCGCATCGGTGCCGCGCACCGCGTGGCAGCCGGCGCAGCGTTCGGTAAACAGGCGCCGGCCGCGCAATTCTGGGCCGGCGGCGTCAGCCGGCGCCGGCTGACGCTGCGCGGCGAGCCACGCGCGAAACGCGGCGGGCGGCTCGGCCACGACCTCGAACGCCATGTGCGCATGCTGCGCGCCGCAGTACTGCGAGCACTGCCCGCGATAGACGCCCGGCCGGTCGGCCTGCAGCCACTGGCGATTGGTCTGGCCGGGGATCGTCTGCGTCTTGCCGGCGAGTTGCGGTACCCAGAACGCGTGGATCACGTCGGCGCTCGTCAGTTCGACGAGCACCGGTTCGCCGACCGGGATGTGTATCTCGTTCGCGGTGACGAACGCCGCGCCGTCCGCGTCGGCCAGATAGCGGACGGCCCACCACCAGTCGTGCGCGGTCACGCCGATCGTCAGCGCGGGCGGCCGCGGCGGCGCGGCCACCACCGCGAGCACGCGCAGCATGTAGACGAGCGAGCCGAACAGCAGCACGATCGAAACGGCCGTGCCGACCGTCACGATGGTCAGCCCGCTGCGCGGGCCGGCCGCGCGCGGGCGGCGTCGGAAGATCGCGAGCGCCAGCAGCACGGCGATCGTCACGCACACCAACGTGCACAGCGCCAGCAACGCCCAGCCGAGCACCAGCACCGGCCGCGCGGCCGGCCCGGCCGCATGCGCGACGTACGCGAGCGGCAACGGGCCGGCCGGCGCGGCTGCCGCGCCGGCGGCATGCGCGAGCGACGGCGCGAGCGCGCACGCGGTCGAGCCGATGCGGGCGATACGGCATACGTTCATGAACGGCGGCACGAACAATGGCGGCTCCTGGTGTGATGCGGCGGCCCTTGCCGCACGCGTGTCGCGGCGAAGCAATTCCCGTGCGCGCGCCCGGCGCACGCCGACGGGCCGCGTGTTGCGTGCGCAACGTCCGCCGCGTTACAGCGCGCTTGTAAAACGGGCGTCGACCTCGCGGCCACGCGCGTGCGCGCCGCGTTCGGCGCGGCGCGCGGCACGTCGCTTGCTGCGCCAGCCCGGACACCATGAACCGACGGGAGGACCTCATCGTGAAGACGGTTGCGATCACCGGCGCGAGCGCCGGCGTGGGCCGCGCGTGCGCGCACGCATTCGCGCGGCGCGGCGCCAACGTCGCGCTGCTGGCGCGCGATCCGCGCGCGCTGCACGACACCGCGTGCGAAGTGCGTGCGTATGGCGTCGAGGCGCTGCCGATCGCCGTCGACGTCAGCGACGCCGCCGCGCTCGACGCCGCCGCCGAGCGCATCGAAAACGAACTCGGGCCGCTCGACGTGTGGGTCAACAACGCGATGGTCACGGTGTTCGCGCCATTCGACGAGATCGCCCCCGACGACTATGCGCGCGTGACGGCGGTCACCTATCTCGGCTGCGTGTACGGCACGCGCGCGGCGCTCGCGCGGATGACGCCGCGCAACCGCGGCACGATCGTGCAGGTCGGCTCCGCGCTTGCCTACCGGTCGATTCCGCTGCAGGCGCCGTACTGCGGCGCGAAACACGCGATCCGCGGCTTCACCGACGCATTGCGCTGCGAGCTGCTAAATGCGCGCAGCCGCGTGCGTGTGACGATGGTGCAGTTGCCGGCGATCGACACGCCGCAGTTCGACTGGGCCGCCTCCACGCTGCCGCACGAGCCGCGCCCGGTGGCACCCGTCTATGCGCCCGAAGTTGCGGCCGACGCGATCGTGCGCGCCGCGCGCCATCCGGGCCGCGAGCGCTGGGTCGGCTGGTCGTCGCTGGCCGCGATCGTCGCGAACGCGCTCGCGCCCGGCTGCTTCGACCGCTATCTGGCCCATACGGCCGTGCGCGGCCAGCAACGCGATACGCCGGCCGGCCCGCGCGAATCGAACCTGTGGCATACGGTGCCCGGCCGTCACGGGACGCGCGGCGCCTTCGGCGCCGAAGCGCGCCGCAGCGGCGCCAACGCCGGGCTCGGCACGTCGCGCGCGCTCGCGTACGGCGCGGTGGGCGCGCTGCTGGCAGCGGGCTTCGTCGCCGCGCGCCGGCTCAAACGGTGAGCGCGGTGCGCATCGAGGACTACGCGTTGATCGGCGACGGCCGCAGCGCCGCGCTCGTCGCGCGCGACGGCAGCATCGACTGGCTGTGCTGGCCCGACTTCGATTCGCCGCCGTGCTTCGCCGCGCTCGTCGGCACGCCGGCGAACGGCCGCTTGCGCATCGCGCCGTACGAGCCGCCCGCCAGTGTCACGCGTCGCTATCTGCCCGGCACCGCGATACTCGAGACGACCTTCGACACGTCGACCGGCTGCGTGCGCGTGCTCGACTGGATGAGCTGGGCCGCGCGCGACCCGTGCCTGATCCGCAGCGTGCGCGGCGAGCGCGGCACCGTAACGCTCGACGTCGATCTCGGCGTGCGCTTCGACTACGGCCGTGCGTTGCCGTGGTGCCAACGCGTCGGCCGGCGCTGGCGGATGATGACGGGCGGCGACGCGATGTGGGTCGACAGCGACGTGCGGCTCGACGTGCGGGCCGACCGGCTGGTCGGCACGCAGCGCATCGCGGCGGGCGAGCGCGCGCAGCTGTGCATCAGCTACGCGCGCTCGTACGACGGGCCGCCGGCGGTGCCCGACGCGTACGCGTCGTTGGGCGACACGCATGCGTTCTGGCGCGACTGGTCGGCCTGCAACGCGGCGCAGGGCCCGTATCGCGACGCGATCGAGCGCGCGCTGATCACGGTGAAGCTGCTGTCGAGCGTGCGCACCGGCGGCATCGTCGCGGCGCCGACCGGCTCGCTGCCCGAGCGCCTGGGCGGCGCGCGCAACTGGGATTACCGGTTCTGCTGGCTGCGCGACGCGAGCTTCACGTTGCGCGCGTTCGCGCGCTGCGGCTATCGCGCCGAAGCCGCGCGCTGGCGCGACTGGCTGGTGCGTGCGATCGCCGATCACCCGGCGCAATTGCGCGTGCTGTACGGGGCGGACGGCAGCCGGCGCGCGGACGAGTGGCAGGCCGCGCATCTGGCCGGCTACGAAGGCGCGCAGCCGGTGCGCTTCGGCAACGCGGCGGCCGGGCAGTTGCAGCTCGACGTGTACGGCGAGGTGCTCGGCGCGCTGTACCATGCGCGCCGGCACGGACTGCCGCCCGACGACGACGCGTGGCTGCTCGAACGGCGGCTGCTCGAGCATCTCGCGACGATCTGGCGCGAGCCCGACGAAGGGATCTGGGAGGTGCGCAGCGGCCGGCACCGCTTCACGTCGTCGAAGGTGATGGTGTGGGCGGCCATCGAAAGCGCATCCAACTCGGCGTGCGCGTTCGGCCATCGCGCGCCGCTCGACGCATGGCGGCGCTGGGCCGACGAAGTACGCGCCGACGTGCTCGCGCACGGCTACCATGCGCGGCTCGGCCGCTTCGTCGATCGCTACGACGGCGACGGCCTCGACGCAAGCCTGTTGCTCATTCCGCTAACCGGCATGCTCGACGCGTCGGATCCGCGGGTCGCGGCGACCGTCGCCGCGATCGAGCGCGAGCTGCTGGTCGACGGCCTGCCGCTGCGCTACCGGTCGTCGCATTTCGCCGATGGTTGCGAGGGCGACGAGGGCGCGTTCGTTGCCGCCGGCTTCTGGCTCGCGCAGGTGTATGGGATGCAGCGCCGCGACGCCGACGCGCGCGCCTTGTTCGAACGCCTGCTCGCACTGCGCAACGACGTGGGCTTGCTTGCCGAGGAATACGACGTCGACGCACGGCGCATGTGCGGCAATTTTCCGTTCACGCTCGCGCACGTCGGGCTCGTGAACGCGGCGCTCGCGTTGCAGCGCGACGAAGGCGACGACGGCAGCGGCAGCGGCGATCGTCGCTGACGCTGCCGCGTCGATCCGCCGTCGCGCGCCGTCGGCCGCCGCGTACGCCTACGACTCTCCCTTGTGCCCGTCGCCGCCGCGCTCGCCGTTGCCCGGCAGCACGGCCGACAACACCTGCCGCGCGGTTTCGACGATCACGTTCGCTTCGCGCGGGTCGCCCTTCACGAGCGCCTGCGCGAAGTGCTTCGCCTGCTGCAGCGTGACGTGCGGCGGCAGCGGCGGCACTTCCGGGTCGCTCTTCACTTCGAGCACGACCGGCCGGTCGGACGCGAGCGCCTCTTCCCACGCGGCGCCGAGCTGTTCCGGATCGTCGACGTAGATGCCCTTGAGCCCCACCAGCGTCGCGAAGCGGTAGTAGGGCACGTTCGGAATCTGCTGCGACGTGTCGAACTTCGGATCGCCTTCCATCACGCGCTGCTCCCACGTGACCTGGTTCAGGTCCTCGTTGTTCAGCACCATGCAGATCCAGCACGGGTCGGCCCATTGCCGCCAGTATTTCGCGACGGTGATCAGCTCGGCCATGTTGTTCATCTGCATCGCGCCGTCGCCGACCATCGCGATCACCGGGCGCAGCGGATACGCGAACTTCGCGGCGATCGCATACGGCACGGCCGCGCCCATCGACGCCAGGCCGCCCGACAGCGAGCCCATCATCCCGCGCCGGATCATCAGGTCGCGCGCATACCAGTTCGCGCAGGAGCCCGAATCGCTCGTCAGGATCACGTCGGCGGGCAGGCGCGGGGACAGCTCGGTGAACGCGCGCTGCGGGTTCACGCCGCGGCCCGCGCTCGCCTTCGCGGCCGCGCGCGCGGCGAGCGTGTCGTGCCAGTCGGCATTCCATTTGGCGATCCGGTCGCGCCACGCGGTGTCCTGCCGCTCCTTCAGCAGCGGCAGCAGTGCGCGCAGCGTCTCGGCGCTGTCGCCGACGAGGTTTACTTCCATCGGATAGCGCAGGCTCAGCATGTCGGCCTTCAGGTCGATCTGCACGCCGCGCGCCTGGCCCTCCTTGGGCAGAAACTCCGAGTAGGGGAAGCCGGAGCCGACCACCAGCAGCGTGTCGCATTCGTTCATCAGCTCGTAGCTCGGCTTGGTGCCGAGCAGCCCGATCGAGCCGGTCACCCACGGCAGGTCGTCCGGCAACGCGGCCTTGCCGAGCAACGCCTTCGCGGCGCCCGCGCCGAGCCGGTCGGCCACCGCGATCACGTCGTCGGTCGCGTGCAGCGCGCCGGCGCCCACCAGCATCGCGACCTTCTTGCCGGCGTTGAGCACGTCGGCCGCGCGCTGCAGGTCGTCCGCGTACGGCACGACCTTTGGCCGCGTATAGCCGACGCCCGAATGGACGGTGCCGTGCGCGCGCTTCGGCGGCGCGTAGTCGAGCTCCTGCAGATCGTTCGGTAGCACCAGCGCCGTGACCGTGCGCGCGCCGAGCGCGGTGCGCACCGCGCGGTCGACGAGATGGCGCACCTGGCCGGGCACCACTGCAAGCTGCACGAAAGCACCGGCGACGTCCTTGAACAGCGCCGGCAGATCGACCTCCTGCTGATAGTGGCCGCCGAGCGCGGTGCGCGCCTGCTGGCCGACGATCGCGAGCACCGGCATGTGATCGAGCCGCGCATCGTACAGCCCGGTCACCAGATGCGCGGCGCCGGGGCCGGAGGTCGCGACGCATACGCCGAGCTCGCCTGTAAATTTTGCATGCGCCGATGCCATGAAGGCCGCCATCTCCTCGTGACGCGCCTGGATGAATTCGATCTTGCCGCCGGCTCGCGCGAGCGCGCCGAAAAAGCCGTTGATGCCGTCGCCGGGGTAGCCGTACACGCGCCGCACGCCCCAGTCGTACAGCCGTTCGACGATGAAATCCGCCACTGTCGCCATGCCGATTCTCCTTCGTTCCGGATGAGCCGATGCGTCGCGCGAACCGACCTCGCCGCACGCCGCGCTGCAGGGCGGCGCGCAAGCGCCGTGCCGTGCGGCCCGCGGCCGCTTGCGCCGGGCACGCGCGTTGCACGCCGTCGTTACAGACAACCCGCAGATCAACTGCAAGCAAACCGCAAGCGTTCCGGAGCGCAACGATGGCACTTTCCGCGGCACCGACGATCGACGACGTGCGAGCCCGCGCATACCGCGTGCCGACCGATCGGCCCGAGGCCGACGGCACCTATGCGTGGACGGCGACGACGATCGTCGTCGTCGAGATCGACGCCGCGGGCGTCACCGGCCTCGGCTACACGTACAGCGACGCGAGCGCCGCGACGCTCGCGACGTCACTCATTGCAGGCGTGTTGCGCCACCGGCCGCTCGTCGACATTCCGGCCGCCGTCGACGCGATGTGGCGCGCGGTGCGCAACGTCGGGCGGGCCGGCATCGCGGCCACCGCGATTTCCGCGCTCGACACGGCGCTGTGGGACGCGAAGGCGAAGCTCGCGGGCGTGCCGCTGGCGATGCTGCTCGGCCGTGCGCGCGAGCGCGTGCCGGTGTACGGCAGCGGCGGCTTCACCACCTACGACGACGCGACGCTCGCGGCGCAGCTCGACGGCTGGCGCAGCGACGGCGTGCATGCATGCAAGGTCAAGATCGGCACGGACGATGCGCGCGACCCGTCGCGCGTGCGGCTCGCGCGCGCCGCGCTCGGCCCCGACGTCGACCTGTTCGTCGACGCGAACGGCGCGTATGCGCCGCGCACGGCGCTCGCGTTCGCGGACGCGGCGGCCGACTGCGCGATCCGCTGGTTCGAGGAGCCGGTCAGCAGCGACGACGTCGACGGGCTGCGCTTCGTGCGCGAGCACGTCGGCGCGCAGATCGACGTCGCGGCGGGCGAATACGCGTACACGCCCGACGACTTCCGGCGCCTGCTCGAAGGCCGCGCGGTCGACGTGCTGCAAGCCGATGCGACGCGCTGCGGCGGCGTCAGCGGTTTTCTGGCGGCCGGCGCGCTGGCCGCGGCGCACCACGTCGACCTGTCGGCCCACTGCGCGCCCGCGCTGCACCGGCACGTCGGTTGCGTCGCGCCGCGGATGCGTCACGTCGAGTGGTTTCACGATCACGTGCGGATCGAGCGAATGATGTTCGACGGTGCGCCGCAGCTGGTCGACGGCGCACTCGAAATCGATGCGACGCGCGCGGGGCTCGGCCTCGAACTGCGCGAAGCCGACGTCGCCGGCTTCGCGCTCTGACGAACCCGCGCGACCCACCACCGCCACGAGCGAGGAGGACGAATGCAACATCGCCGACAGCGCAAAGCCGAGCCCGACCGGTTGCTGACCGATGCCGCGCGGCTGCTCAATCGCAGCGCGCTGCTGCTGGCCGGATCGGTGCTCGCCGACAGCGGCGTCGAGCACTATCGCGGCACGTTGCACAACCGCGCGATGGTCGCGCCGCTGATCGCGTCGACGCTGTCGGTGCTCGCGAGCGTGCACGGCCATGCCGACGACACGCCCGAGCGCCACCGGCTGCGCGATGCGGTGCATGTCGCGTCGGCCGCGGTCGGCGTGGCTGGCTCGGCGTTCCACGTCTACAACGTGACGAAGCGGCCGGGCGGCTTCAGCTGGCACAACCTGTTCTACGGCGCGCCGCTCGGTGCGCCGTTCGCGCTGCTGCTGTCGGGCATGCTCGGCGCCGCGGGCGAGCGGCTGCGTGCGTGTCCGGCCGACGCGCCGCGCCTGGCCGGCCTGCCGGGCGGGCGCGCGCTCGCCGGGCTGGTCGCGGCCGGCCTCGTCGGGACGCTCGGCGAAGTCGGCTTGCTGCATTTTCGCGGGGCGTTCCAGCATCGCGCGATGTTCGTGCCGCTCGTCGTGCCGCCGGTGGCCGCGCTCGCGGCCGCGCAGATCGCGCTGTCGCGCCCGCGCGGCGAGCGGCCGTTCTGTCGATGGTGGATGCGCGCGACGGCCGTGCTCGGCTGCGTCGGCGTCGCGTTTCATGCGCGCGGCATCGCGCGCCAGATGGGCGGCTGGCGCAACTGGTCGCAGAACGTGTTGTCGGGGCCGCCGCTGCCGGCGCCGCCGAGCTTCACGGCGCTGGCGATCGCCGGGCTTGCGGCGACCGCGCTCGCCGAACGGGAGGCGCGATGAAGCCGGCCGACGAGCGGATGAATGCATCCGCACATACCGACGCAGCGGCGCTGCCCAGCTATCGCGGCTACGACGTGCTCGCGAAGCGCGACACGCCGTCGTGGAACGACGCGACACGTCGCGCGATCGATGCGCGCCTGCAGGTCGCCGCCACGGCGCCGCGTCATCTCGATGCCGCGCAGTTCGCGACGCTCGGCGCCGTGTGCGCGCGCATCGTGCCGCAACGCCAGGGCGACGCCGGCGGCGTGCCGACCGCCGCGCTGATCGATGCGCGGCTCGCGAGCGACGAAGGCGACGGCTTCCGCGACGCGCGGCTGCCGTCGTTGCGCGCCGCGTGGCGCATCGGCCTCGCCGCGCTCGACACGATGGCGCGCCACGCGCACGCGCGCCCGTTCGCGGCGCTCGACGCGCTCGACGCGCACGCCGCCGATGCGCTGCTGCGCGCCGTGCAGCAAGGCCGCATCGACGCGCAGAGCGAGGCCGCGTGGGCCGGCATGGATCCGCGCACGTTCTTCGCGAAGCGCGTGCTGGTCGACATCTGCGGCGCGTATTACAGCCATCCGTTCGCGTGGAACGAGATCGGCTTCGGCGGCCCCGCGAGCCCGCGCGGCTACGTGCGGATGGATTTCAACCGGCGCGATCCGTGGGAAGCGCAGGTGGACGCGGAGGGCGCACGCGATGAGCACTGACGCGCGCGGCGCCGCCGACGCACCGCGCGGCCGCGACGGCCGCGCGCCCGACCCGTTGCGGGTGGGCGGCTGGTCGCCGATGCGGATGTTCCGCGACGACGAGCCGGTCGACTTCGTGATCGTCGGCACCGGCGCGGGCGGCGGCACGCTCGCGTGCCGGCTCGCCGAGCACGGCTACTCGGTCGTCGCGCTCGATGCGGGCGCGTGGTGGCGGCCGCTGGAGGAATTCGCGTCCGACGAGTCGCACCAGCGCAAGCTGTTCTGGACCGACGAGCGCATCTGCGACGGCGCGAACCCGCTGACGCTCGGCACCAACAACAGCGGCCGCGCGATCGGCGGCAGCACCGTGCACTTCGCGATGGTGTCGCTGCGGTTCCGGCCCGAGTGGTTCCGCTCGCGCAGCGCGCTCGGCTACGGCGTCGACTGGCCGCTCGACTGGCGCGAGATGTGGCGTTACTACCGCGAGGTCGAGCAGGCGCTGAAGATCAGCGGGCCGGTCCGCTACCCGTGGGGGCCGGCGCGGCCTCGCTATCCGTACCGTGCGCACGAGCTGAACGCGGCCGCGCTGGTGCTCGCGCGCGGCGCGGAGGCCATGGGCATCGACTGGACGCCGACGCCGCTCGCGACGCTGTCCGCGCCGCGCGGCCGCGCGCATCCGTGCGTGTATCGCGGCTTCTGCATCGCCGGCTGCGCGACCAATGCGAAACAGAGCGCGCTCGTCACGTGGATACCGCGCGCGGTCGCGGCGGGCGCCGAAGTGCGCGATCTCGCGATGGCGCTGCGGATCGAGGCCGCGGGCGATCGGGTCACCGGCGTGCATTACCAGCGCGACGGCCGTACGCACTTCCAGCGCGCGCGCAACGTGGTCGTCGCCGGCTATGCGATCGAGACGCCGCGGCTGCTGTTGCTGTCCGCGAACGGCCGTCATCCGCAGGGGCTCGCGAACAGCTCGGGCCTCGTCGGCCGCTATCTGATGGCGCAGCTGAACCAGGCGTCGTGGGGGACGATGGACGACGAGGTGCGCTGGTACAAGGGCCCGCCGTCGCTCGCGCTCACCGAACACTGGAACTACGCGGACGACGGCAAGGACTTCTTCGGCGGCTACTGCTGGATGAGCCAGGGGCCGCTGCCGATCGAATGGGCGAGAAAGCTCGCTGCGCGCGGGCTGTGGGGCGACGCGCTGAAGCGCGAGATGGCGCGTTACAACTTCCAGGCTGGATTGAAGATCGTCGGCGAGACGCTGCCGCGCGCCGACAACCGCGTGACGCTCGCCGACGAGCGCGACGCGTTCGGGCTGCCGGTCGCGCGCGTCACCTATGCATACGACGACAACGACCGCAGGATGATCCGTCACGCGTTCGCGCAGATGGACCGCTCGCTGGAAGCCGCCGGCGCGCGCGACATCTGGCACGAGGACGACGACACCTGCCATCTCGCGGGCACCGCGCGGATGGGCCGCGATCCGGCCACGAGCGTCGTCGATGCCGACTGCCGCAGCTGGGACATCCCGAACCTGTGGATCTGCGACGGCTCGGTGTTTCCGACCGTCGGCGGCGTGAACCCGTCGCTGACGATCCAGGCGATCGCGTGCCGCACCGCCGATCGCATCCGCACGCTGGTGGCGCGCGGCGACGCGCATGCGCGTGCGCGCTGGCGATGAGCGCCGCCGCCGCTCGTTCAACCCTTCGTCGAGGAGCCGACTTATGCATGCAGCCATTCTCCGCAGCACCCGCCCGATCTGGCAGCGCGCCGCCTGCGCGCTGCTGGCCGTGTCCGCCGTCGCGTCGCCGGCATGGGGCCAGTTGCGTCCGCCCGCTTCGGCGACGACGCCCGATTCGTCGACGGCCGCCTACAAGCGCGCCGACCGCAAGATGATGGACGCGATGGAAGGCGCGCCCTACACCGGCGACGCCGATCGCGATTTCGTGTCGCACATGGCCCCGCACCACCAGGGCGCGATCGACATGGCGCAGGTCGAGCTGAAATACGGCAAGGACCCGACGCTGCGCAAGCTCGCGAGCCGGATCATCGCCGCGCAGCGCGACGAGATCGCGCTGATGGAACGCTGGCAGAAGGAACACGGCGCGACGCGCTGATCGCCACCGCGCCGCGGCGGCGCGGCGGCACTCGCGCGGCGCGCGCGCCCGTCGCCGCGGCATCGCGCTGGCTCGCTGCCGCGCATCGAGACCGGGGGAAGCACCGCATGGAAATCGATGCATTGCTGTTGTCGCGCTTCCAGTTCGCCTGGGTGATCGCGCTGCATATCCTGTTGCCCGCGTTCACCGTCGGGCTGTCGTGCTTCATCGCGACGCTCGAGGTGCTGCGCTGGGCCACCGGGCGCGACGTCTATGCGCGGCTGTCGACGTTCTGGCTGCGGATCTTCGCGGTGTCGTTCGGAATGGGCGTCGTGTCCGGCATCGTGATGCCGTTCCAGTTCGGCACGAACTGGAGCCGGTTCGTCGCGGCGACGTCGAACGTCGTCGGCGGCTTCATGGCGTACGAGGTGCTGACCGCGTTCTTTCTCGAATCGGCGTTTCTCGGCGTGCTGCTGTTCGGCCGCTCGCGCGTGCCGCAGTGGGCGCATGCGCTGTCCGCGGTGATGGTCGCGCTCGGCACGTTGCTGTCGTCGTTCTGGATTCTCGCCGTGAACAGCTGGATGCAGACGCCGACCGGCTACCGGCTCGTCGACGGCCGCTTTTATCCGGACAGCCTGTTGTCGGTGCTGCTGAGCCCGTCGTTTCCGTATCGTCTCGCGCATACCGTCACCGCGTTCCTCGTGACGACCGCGTTCGTCGTGCTCGGCGTCGGCGCGCATTACCTGCTGCAGCGGCGCGCGCCCGACGAAAGCCGCGTGATGGTGAAGATGGCGCTGCTGTTTCTCGCGATCATGGTGCCGGTGCAGATCGTGCTCGGCGACGCGCACGGCTTGAACACGCTCGAGCATCAGCCGACCAAGCTCGCGGCGATGGAAGGGCTGTGGGACACCGGCCGCGGCGTGCCCGCGACGCTGTTCGCGCTGCCGGACGAAGCGAGCGAAACCAATCGCTTCGAGGTGTCGATTCCGAAGCTCGGCAGCCTGTACCTGACGCACGACTGGAACGGCCTCGTGCACGGGCTCAAGGACTGGCCGCGCGATCGTCGCCCGCCGGTGGCGGTCGTGTTCTTCGCGTTCCATCTGATGGTCGGGCTCGGCGTCGTGATGCTTGCCATCATCGTGCGCGGGCTCACGCTGCTGCGCGGCGGCCGGCTGTACGAGCGGCGCGGCTGGCTGGGCGCATGCCGGGCGGCGATCCCGATCGGCTTCGTCGCGGTGCTGGCCGGATGGACCACGACCGAAGCCGGCCGGCAGCCGTGGACGGTGTACGGGCTGATGCGCACCGCCGATTCGGTCACGCCGTCGCTGACGACCGCTGACGTCGCGCTGTCGCTCGCGCTCTACGTGGTCAGCTACATCGTGATTTTCGGCTCGGGCTTCGTGCTGCTGCGCAGGCTCGTGCGCATCGGGCCGAGCGCGCCGGTCCGCGCGCATGCGGCGGCGCCGCGCAACAGGAGGCGAACCATGACAGGGCTTGACCTCGTACCGTTGTGGGCCGGCGTGCTCGCGTTGTCGGTGCTGATGTACGTGCTGCTCGACGGCTTCGATCTCGGCGTCGGGATGCTGTTCTTCTGGCGCACCGACGAAGCCGAGCGCGACGTGATGATCGCGTCGGTGTCGCCGGTGTGGGACTTCAACGAGACGTGGCTGGTGCTCGGCGGCACGCTGCTGCTCGCGGCGTTCCCCGGCGCGTTTTCGGTGGTCGTGCCGGGCGTCTACTTTCCGGTGCTGCTGATGCTGCTCGGGCTGCTGTTTCGCGGTGTCGCGTTCGAGTTTCGCGGCGTGACGGGCGCGCGCAAGCGGCTCTGGAGCGGCGCGTTCGCGTACGGCTCGCTGGTGGCGACCGCCGCGCAGGGCGCGGTGCTCGGGATGTTCGTGCAGGGCTTCAAGGTCGTCGACGGGCGCTTCGCCGGCACCAGCTGGGACTGGGTCGCGCCGTTCCCGCTGCTCACCGCGGCCGGCCTCGTGGCCGGTTATCTGCTGCTCGGCTCCACGTGGCTCGTGATGAAGGGCGAAGGGCCGTTGCGGGCGGCCGCGCAGCGCAGCGCGCGCCATGCGCTCGTCGGCGTGATCGTGTTCATCGTCGTGGTCAGCGTCTGGACGCCGCTCGCCGATCGCGGCATCGCCGCGCGCTGGTTCGCGTGGCCGAACCTGCTGGTGTTCTCGCCGGTGCCGGTGCTGACCGCGTGGCTTGCGTGGCTCGCCGCGCGCGCGTTGCGGCGCGGCCGCGACGTGCTGCCGTTCGTCGCGTCGATCGGGCTGTTCTTTCTCGGCTTCTCGGGGCTGACCATCAGCCTGTGGCCGCACGTCGCGCCGCCGTCGGTGACGTTGTGGTCGGCCGCGTCGGCGCAGGTGTCGCAGGAATTTCTGATGATCGGCACCGCGTTCATGCTGCCCGTGCTGCTGCTGTACGTGTGCTGGTCGTACTGGGTGTTTCGCGGCAAGGTGCGCGGCGACGTCGGCTATGAGCACATGTGACCGTAATGAACCGGGGGCGCGCGATGGGGCGTGATGCGGGCAAGGCGGGGCCGACGATCGACAGCATCGCGAGCTACATCACCGCGCTCGGCGCGGCGCGGGACGGGACGCCGTCGCGGCTGTTTCGCGGGCAATGCAACGCCGGCTGGCCGCTCGTGCCGAGCATCGCGCGCCAGTGCGCGTCGCCCGACCTCGAGGCGCGGATGCTCGACGAGTTCACGCGGCGCGCGCTGCCGCATCTCGATCCTGCGCCGAACCTCGACGCCTGCGACTGGCTCGCGCTCGCGCAGCAGCACGGGATGCGCACGCGACTGCTCGACTGGTCGGGCAACGCGCTGGCCGCGCTGTGGTTCGCGGTCAGGACCGCCAACGGCACGGGCGGCGACGGCGCGGTGTGGTGCCTGTCGCACGACGCCGACGACATCGCGACGGCCGCCGAGCGGCGCGCGCCGCTGGCGGTGACGCGCACCACGGTATTCCGGCCGCGTCACGTGATGCCGCGCATCACCGCGCAGGACGGCTGGTTCACGATCCATCGCTACGACGCCGACGCGCGGTGCTGCACGCCGCTCGACGAAGATCGGGCGCTTGCCGGGCGCCTCACGCGGATCGTCGTGCCCGGCGAATGCTTCGCCGCGATCCGGCGCGAGCTGGCGGGCGTGGGCGTGAGCATCGGGACGATCTTTCCGGACCTCGACGGCATCGCGCAACTAACGGACATTCGCTTCTTTCCCGCCGATGAGGATACGCATGCGCCGCGGTGAGGGGGACGCGCGGGGCAGGAGGGCGTGCAGGGGGCGCGGGGTTCGCGGCGTTCCCCGTTGCTTAGCGCCGTTTTGGGCGTTGGGGTGGGGGCGTCCGGCTGGGACGATCGATGGGGCGGAGGGGCGGGCGGGCGCATAGAGCGACCCAGGGGGAGCGGGCATGGACGAGCCGCTGGAGGAGCCCGTCGGAGTAGGCCCCATGGAAGCGCCACTCGGAGGAGTCGGTTGACGGGGCCGCGTGGCGGGGTGAGCGCACCACGCCTGCCGCCCGCACGTTCGCCGCGGCCGCAAGCCGTGCAGTGATCGCGGAATTTTCAAGCGCTTGTCATTTGGGGCGTACCGCCGGCGCCTCGGCAGCGCTGCCTTGCCCGGTTGTCCGCCGCGGCTCGGCCCCGTCGCAACCGCGCGCGGCGCCAGTACGCCGCGGCTGCACCTGCTGCTGCGCTGCCGATCGGCTGCCCGCCAGGCCCGCGACGGCCCGTGCGCTCGCACGAGGAACGGCCGATGCTGCGCGTGACGACGAAGCCCGGCGGTTCCGGGTATCGACCTACGGTGCAGATATGACCTCCAGAACACGTTCCACTCATCCATTGTTGAATCTGGTCGCGGCCGTCGCATGCGGCGCGGCGGCGATGTACTTTCTCGATCCGGCGTCGGGCCGGCGGCGGCGCGCGTACGTGCGCGACAAGGCCGCTGCGGGCCGGGACGGCGTCGCCGACTATGCGAGCGCTCAGGCGCGGCGCGCGGCCGATCATGCGCGTGGCGCGATCGCCGGGCTGCATGCCGACTGGTTCGCCGGCGAAGCCGACGACGTGCAGATCGCCGAGCGCGTACGCGCCGCATTGGGCCATCTGGTCGCACATCCGCGCGACGTCGACGTGGGCGTCGAGCACGGGCACGTGCGCCTGAGCGGGCAGGTCGAGGAAACCGAGCGGCATGCGCTGGTCGACGGCATCGCCGGGCTGCGCGGCGTGCAGACCGTCGAGGACGCGATGGGCGCGCGCAGCGAATACAAGGCGCCGCCCGCCGGCCCCATGCACTGACGCCGCATGGCTCGCGTCGCCGCATGCGGCCGGCGCGGGCCGACCCGAACCCGCGCACGCGCGGCGCGCGTAACGGCGGCTGCGCGGCGCTTCACCGGAGCCTTGCCGATGTCCGATCGTCCGTTCTCCGACACGACGCCTGCGACACCCGAACCCGGCGCGCACAACGCGCTGGAGAGCCTGCTGGGCAGCCTGCACCGGCACGGTTTTCTGAACTTCGCGAACGAAGTCGTCAGCGCGAACGCGCAGATGGCGCAGCGGCTCGTCGACGCGTTCGACAAGCCCGGCATGCAATCCGGCGTACAGAACCTGATGACGCTGCTGATGGCGCTGTCGCGGATTCCGCCCGAGCAGTTCGGCAAGGTCGCCTTCGCGGCTGCCGACGCGCTGCATCACGTCGGCGCGTGGAAATCGGCCGAGCACGAGCACGTCGCGCCGGGCGTGCGCGGCGCGTATCGGCTGCTGCACGACGAGGCGCTGTGGGATGCGCTGACGCCGCTGCTCGAAGGGTTGAAGGTGTTCGCGCAGGGGCTCGAGCGCGAGCCGCCTGATCCGGCTTCGGCCGCGGCGGGCGTCAGCGCGACCCGCGAAGGGCGCTGAGCGCGACGCAGGCGCCGACATGCTGCTCGCAGAGCGTCGCGAGCTGACGTGCGATGCGTTGCGTGGGTGCGCTGGTCGGCCAGTGCGACACCGCGTCGAGGCGAACCCAGCGGCACAGCGCGATCTCGCGACCCGCGCGCGCGTGCTTGGCCGGCGGCAGCTTCGCGACGAATACGTGGTGACGTTTCGCGCTGCCGTCCACGTAGAAGAAATACGCGAGGTCGAGACCGACGAGGCCCGTCTCCTCCTGCAGTTCGCGATGCGCGGCCTCGAGCGCCGACTCGCCGCGCCGGATCATGCCGCCCGGCAACGTCCAGCGCAGCGCTTGCCGGCGCGCGACCAGCAGGACGCGGCCGTTGCGATGGCAGACGATCGTCGCGCGCTCCTTCGTCAACGGTGCGAGCGGCACCGCGCGCACCGGAAAATCGGACGGGTCGGGGAGCGTCATGCGAGGCGGGTAGGTGATGAGGGCGAGGTCCATGACCATACGCAGCAACGGGTGTGCCCGAAGCGGTGCGAGCGGTGGGCGGCGACGAAGTTGCGGCGGCGTGGTCGTGACGCGTATAGGCTGGACTCGACCAAACAGACCGCGTCAGATTGGCTGACTCAGTTCGGCACGTTGGAGACGTTCGCCGCATCGCGCCGGATCATTGACGATCCGGCGCGTCAGCGGCGAGAGCCGGCGGGCACGTGGTCGACGGTGCCAGTGAGCACGGCGTAACCGTGGCTACCCGGCCGCTAGTCCGGCAGCACGACGCCCGACAGCCGGCGGCATTCGTCGATCAGCCGGTCCTGCACTTCGGGATCGTGCGCGTCCGGATGCGTCGGCCGCGGCATCAGATGATAGAAGTACTGCCCGCTGACGCGCGCCGCGGGATCGTCGCTGGCCGCGAGCCAGACCTGGGTGCGCGGCGCCGCATCGAGATCGTCGGGCGCGCCGGGGCCGCCCTTCTTCGTCGCGACCCAGCCCGGTTCGAGCGCATTCGACAGCACGTCCGGCCAGCGCCGCGCAATCGCGAACGCGAGCAGCACGTCATGCAGCTTCGAGTCCGAATACGCGGCCGTGCCGTCCCATCGGCGTGTGCGCCATTCGAGATCGTCGAGGCTCGCGTCGCCGCTGCGATGCAGACCCGAACTCAGATAGATCAGCCGCCGCGGTTTATCTATCAATGCGGTCAGTACGTACGGCGCGAGCGTGTTGATCGCTAAGACGTGCGGCAAGCCGTCGACCGTTTCGATCCGCCGCGGCTCGCGATACCCGAGCGCCGCGTTGTGGATGATCGAATCGAAACGTCCCAGCCGGTTCGCCTGCGCGGCGACGTCGGCCATTTCGCGCAGGCATGCCAGATCGCCGGACAGCGCAGCGCGCGCGCCCGGCACCGCATCGAGCGCCTGTTGCGCGCGTGCTTCGTCACGGGCATGCAGCACGACCTCGTGCCCATCCTCGACGAGGAGCCGCGCCGCCATCTGGCCGAGACCGTCCGCGGATCCTGTGATCAACACTCTCATCCTTTCTCTCCTGTGATTCGCGGCATGGATCGCGGCGAGCGCGTTGCTCTGCGGTCGCCACGATCGTGCCTGAGTTCGTTCACGCCGCGCGCTCGATCAACCCGCGCAACACCGCTTCCAGCGTGACCGTCCCCTTGACCGTCTGCTCCGGCGCCGCGAAATCGATCCAGCCTTCGTTGAAGCCGTCGAGCATCCGGATGCGCGGCAACGGATGCCGCATTCCCTGCGACCTGAACAGGTCTTCCCAGGTCTCGCGCGGCACCGCCTGCGCGCGCACGTCCTTGCCGAGCAGGTGCGACAGGGTCGCGGCGATGTCGTTCGGCGACACGCGGCGCGGCCCTTCGAACTCGACGATGCGGCTGCCGGTCCAGGTATCGCGCAGCAGGTCGGCGGCGACGCGGCCGACGTCCGCGGTCGCGACCATCGGCACCGGCCGGTCGAGCGGCGTCAGGAACGACGGGATCGTGCCGGTGTCGCGTGCGGGCGCGATGTCCCACGCCGCGTTCTCGATGAACCAGGCCGCGCGCAGGAATGCGACCGGCATCGGCAGCGCGGCGAACTCGCGCTCCATGGCGCCGAGTTGCTGCAGCAGATTGTCCTCCGTGGCCTGCGCGCCGATCGTCGACAGACAGACGACCCGCGCCGGCCGCGCCGCGAGCAGCGCATCGCGCAACGCGGAAATCGCGGCGCGCGACTCCGGATAGCCGGGCGACGGATCGAAGTTCGGCGGCAGCAGCACGAACACGCCCTCCGTACCGGCGAACGCGCGCGACAGCGCGGCGGCGTCGTCCATCTGCGCAATCGCGACGTCGCAGCCCTGCTGCGCCCACTGCGCGCCCTTCGCCGGATCGCGGACCACCGCCCGAACGTCCCGCTCCGCCGCAAGCAGCACCCGCGCGACGACTCCGCCCACCTGCCCTGTAATTCCCGTGATCGCAAACATGACGTTTCCCCTGTTCGATGTGTTTCACGTGTCTTGCGTTTCGACAGGTGCCATTCTGGGCGCCGGCAATTCGCTTCGCGATAACATCGGTGTCATTTGATCCATGACGGGAGGGCATCAATGGCCGGCTTTGACGAACGTATGCTGAACGGCATGGGCGTGTTGGCCGCGATCGTCGATACCGGCAGCTTTGCTGGCGCGGGCGAAATACTCGACATGTCGCAGTCGGGCGTGAGCCGGGCGATCGCGCGGCTGGAAGGCCGGCTCGGCGTGCGCCTGCTGGAGCGCACGACGCGCTCCGTCACGCTCACCGACGAAGGCCGCCGTTTCTACGAGCAGGTGATGCCGCTGCTGGGGGCGCTCGAAGAAGCGACGACCCATGCGACGCAGGGCGCGACGGCGGTGCGCGGCCGCCTGCGCGTGAACGTCGATCCGTTTTTCTCGCGGTTCGTGCTCGGTCCGCAGTTGGGTTCGTTCATCGAGGAATATCCGGAGCTCAGGGTCGAACTGGTGACGCGCGATCAGCTTGGCGACATGATCGCGGACGGCTTCGAGCTGGCGGTGCGTTTCGGGCATCCGCAGCCGTCGACGCTCGTCGCGCGCAAGCTGCTGGAGACGCGCATTCTCACGGTCGCCGCGCCGTCGTATCTGAAGCGGCATGGGCGGCCACTGCAACCCGCCGGTCTGGAGCGCGACACGCATGCGTGCATCCGCTATCGCGATCCGGCCACCGGGCATCCGTTCGACTGGGAGTTTCATCGCGGGCGCAAGAAGCTCGTCGTCGATGTCGCGGGCCGGTTGACGGTGAACGACGTCGGGACGATGCACAGCGTCTGTCTCGCCGGCCACGCGATCGCGCAGGTGATGGAACTGGGCGTCGAAGCGCCACTCGCGGACGGCCGGCTCGTCGACCTGTTTCCCGACTGGCCCGATGACCGTTTCCCGCTGTATGCGCTGTATCCGTCGCGGCGCTACGTGCCGGCGAAGGTGCGTGCTTTTCTCGACTTCATCGTCTCGCTTGCGGCGCCGGCCGCTCATGCGCCGGCCCGCAAGGCTCGTTGACGAGCGACCCGCGCGTTTGCGTCGCGAGGAGTTCGTTCAGTGCCATTGCGAGCGTCGTCGAGCCCGCTCGGTGCTCGATGCTAGCGGCGCCTTCGACGTCGATTCAGCCTTCGTTGAAGTCGTGGAGAGCGTTGAGCTGGGGAATGTGATTGCCCACCGGCGGGGGCTGCGCATCTGATCAGCACGCCGATGCGTGGTGGGAAAAGTCCGGTTTCTGAAAATTCGAAGGGCGCCTTGGGGGCGGGTGCGGCCGACTACGTTGGGCGGCAGTCGGCCGAGGCTATGTTAAAACGCGAAAGAACCCGGTTTTCGAGTGTCGCTTTACCCTTCCCGAGTTGCTGCCAAGCCAATACAGCGCGATCTGAAGGGTCGATCTGTGAGGAAACCATGTTCAGCGTGCGTTTTCACACAGTCTTGGCCATTTTCGGCCCATCGAGAACGATGCACAAATCGACAACAAACTCGCTCAACGCACCTGCGCACGTTTGAACGGGGCGCCATGCGCGAGCAGCATATCTTTTTTGACTTCGGTATCGAAATGCTCCGTCGCGACGATCGCTACTTTCTGCGCTATGACTCGGGCGAACTCGTTATTTGAATGAGGGCTTGAAATCTCTACGGATGATGCCGCGCTGGCCGCACACAGCGAGAAATTTGCCCACGAGGTAATCCTGAAAGTGGATCTGAAACGAAGTCGATCTCGCGGTGAGAGTGGCGTCCATTCAGCCATGTCTTGATGTCTGGCAAGCGATCAGATCGATCACGTTATGCACCGGGACGGATTGCCTTCGTCGCTGAACCGGAAGAACCCTGATCCTTTCCTATCGCCTTTCACCCTCAATGAACCGCACCGGGAATCGTGGAGGCTGGTTGGTTTAAGTTAATGCGGACACGTCAGCGGCATTTCTGAGTTGCCTGTAGTAGTTTGCCTCAGCTTCAGCAGGCGGGATATAGCCGAGCGGTTCCATCAGCCGATGACGGTTGTACCAGGCGACCCATTCCAGCGTTGCCAGTTCGACGGATTCCCTCGTTTTCCAAGGGGCGCGCCGATGAATCAGTTCCGTCTTGTACAGGCCGTTGATCGTCTCGGCCAGCGCATTGTCGTAGCTGTCGCCCCGGCTGCCGACCGACGGCTCGATGCCGGCCTCAGCCAGCCGTTCGCTGTAGCGGATGCTGACGTATTGAGACCCTCTGTCGGAATGATGAATCAAAGTCCCGTCCTCACCCGGTTGGCGGGCGTACAGCGCTTGTTCAAGTGCATCCAGAACGAAGTCCGTGGTCATCGACGAGCTGACGCGCCAGCCAACAATACGGCGGGCAAACACGTCGATCACGAATGCCACGTACAGCCAGCCTTGCCATGTCGAGACATACGTAAAATCCGACACCCAGAGCTGATTCGGTCGGTCAGCCTTGAACTGCCGGTTGACTCGGTCCAGCGGGCGCGGCGCGGTCACCTCGGGAATCGTCGTGCGAACACGCTTACCGCGAACTGCGCCACGCAAGCCCTGCAGTTTCATCAACCGTCCGACCGTGCAGCGTGCCACTGCAATGCCTTCCCGGTTCATCTGCTTCCAGACCTTCGGCACGCCGTAGACCTGCATGTTGGCCTGCCAGACACGCTTGATCTCCGGTTGCAAAAGCTCATCGCGTTTCGCGCGGGCGCAGCGCTTCGACGGATCGCGAAGTTGTGCTGCATGGCGTCGGTAGCCCGACGGGGCAATCCGCAAGACCTTGCAGATCGGCTCGACCCCGAAGGTGTCGCGATGCTGATCAATGAAGGCCTTCAGGACTTGAAACGGCGGTCGAGCTCCGCCTGGGCGAAAAACGCGCTCGCCAGTTTGAGAATCTCATTGGTCCGGCGCAGTTCCTTGACCTCGCGCTCCAAGGCCTTGATGCGTTCACGCTCGGCCGTACTCACGCCATCGCGCTCTCCACGGTCGACCTCGTCGCGCTTAACCCAATCCAACAACGTCTGCGGCGTGCAGCCGATCATCGGCGCAATCGATTCGACTGCCGCCCACATCGACGGGTGCTCGCTACGCTGCTCGCGTACGAGGCGCACTGCGCGCTCTCGGACTTCCGGGGAAAACTTGCTTGGCTTCTTGTTCATGGCTCCATTCTCTCAAGAGTTGGAGCCTCCACAAAACTCGGGGCGGTTCACAAGACTCCCGGCGCCTTGCCGATATCAATAGTCGATGCGGCGGTTTCAGCAAAATCATTCACTACCTGAGTTAGTGCCGAATCAAAGTGTCGCAAGGTAAGGCTATGTCGGATTTGAGTAACAGATCACAAGATTACGTGGACGGCGAGATGGTCAGCTTCGCTGTCGTCGGGCGCGATGCTCACGGCGAATTCGTCATCAATGCCTGCAACGCCCGGTTCATCCAAATGGCGGGTGGGATAGCTGCGGATTGGAACACGTTCCCCATCTCATTCGACGCTCTGATTCCGAACCAAGTGGGACTCGAGTTGTGCGAAAAGCTTCGGGCATGCTTCACGTCCGGAGCGGCGCAGGAACTGCGGCAGTCTTTCGCGCTTCATGACGGCGTACACCCGTGGCACCTCTCGCTTAAACCCCTCAGACATACGAGCAGTGGAACGGCCGTGCACGAAGTCCTCGTGACAGGTTTCGATACTGCCTCGGAAACGCGGCTGACACATGAACTCGAAGTGAGTGCTTCCCGTTTTCGGGCGGTGGTCGACTCCGCTTACGACGCGATTGTAACGATCAACGAACAGCACAACATCACGTTCTTCAATCGCGCGGCAGAGAACCTGTTCGGCTACAAGTCCGCCGAGGTGCTGGGACAGCGGATCGAAGTCCTGATGCCGGAAAAGTTTCGCGCGAATCATTCCCGGAACGTCGGGCGGTTCGCAGACTCCGTACAGATGAGCCTGCGGTCGATTACACCGCCCCGCATGGACGAAAGCAACAGCGTGTATGGACGGCATCGGGATGGCACGGTCATCCCCGTTGAAATCGCCATTTCAAAAATAGAAGTGAACGGCGTCATCGAATTCACGGCAGTCGTTCGCGATATCAGAGAACGCGCTGAGCTCATCGCTCTGCTGAAGAAGCAGGCCGTGACCGACGCGCTGACCGGCCTGGCGAACCGCCGCGAGTTTCTGAATTTTGTCGAAAAGGTGCTCGGCACCGACGACCTCCTGTCTGTGTTTATTCTGGACATCGACTACTTCAAGAAGATCAACGACGGCTACGGCCACGATATCGGCGACGAAGTGCTGCGGGTGCTGGCGAAGGTCGGTATGTCGATTCCGCACGAGTCTGGGTTGTTCGCGCGCTGGGGAGGGGAGGAATTCGTCGCGGCATTGCCGGGCGCAGACGCCGCAGACGTGCGTCGGATCGCGGAGACGCTGCGTCGCCGCTTCGAGGAACAGGATTTCGAGCACGCGTGGCGCGTAAAGCCGATCCAATTTACCGTCAGTATCGGTGTCGTCACACGGGAAGCGGGCGAGCGTGATGTCGATGCGTTGATGCGGCGGGCAGACCGGGCGCTCTATGCGGCGAAAGAGTCGGGCCGTAATCGTATCGAGGTCGGTTAAGCGTATCAGGCTTACTGTATGAAGCGAACCTTCGCGGAAGCACGCTGACCTGCCCCCTTTAATAGAGCCAATGGGCTTCTAGCAAAGTCCCTTTAAACCAACTCCTGGAAAGCGGCAGGAGCATCCGCGGTTGCCCGATGTTTCGCCGCAAACTCCGACGGCGCAAGGTAGTTCAGTGCACTGTGCGGCCTTTGCTCGTTGTAGTCCTGACGCCATGCCGCGATGACAGCCCGAGCGTGCGCGAGCGTCGTGAACCAGTGCTCGTTAAGGCATTCGTCGCGGAACATGCCGTTGAACGATTCGATGTACGCATTCTGCGTTGGCTTGCCCGCCTGAATCAACTTCAGCGTGACGCCGTTCGCATATGCCCGCTGGTCAAGCGCGCGGCTCGTAAATTCGGGCCCCTGGTCGGTTCGCACCGCCTTGGGATAGCCACGGAAGCGAGCTGCACGGTCCAATACCCGAGCGACATACAAACCTGAGATGCCATGATCGACGACGATGTCGACAGCCTCGTTCGTGAAGTCGTCGACGACGGTCAGGCACTTCACGCGCGGGCCGTTGGAAAGCGCATCCATCAAGAAATCGATTGACCACACCTCGTTGGGCGCGCCCGGCAATGCCAGTTGCTCGCGCTCAATCATGACGCCCTGGCGCTTGCGACGGCGCCGCACAGCCAGCCCTGCCTCACGGTACAGGCGATAGATGCGCTTGTCGTCTAATTGCTGTCAATTGATCATCCTCCGGGAAAGGGTTCAGACCAGCCGTTTCCTTGTCGTCTTCGTGGTCGTGTTCACGCCACAACATGCCGTCAGAGAGTCGCTACAACGTTCCGATGTGATTGCCGCGGTTTTCCCGCAAAGCGCGTCAAGGAATCGTTGAGGCGACGTAATCAGCCTGGATGAACCGGTACCGCAGTTGTTGCAGGTAAAGCGACTTGCGACGGCGAGCGTGTGGCTATCCCGAGATGAACTCCTTGCTGCTTCTCCACATTGAAAGCGGCAGCGTCGAGAGTTTGCGAGTGGTTGCAACCAGTGCTTTGCGCAGGCCAATCCGGGGAATCAGTGCCTGCGCCCAACGTCGGAGTGCGCGCAGTCGCGCTTATGACGCAGGAGCAAAGCCGACGCCGCCTCGAACAGCATGTGTCTGGTCAGCCGGCAGCCGGTCTTGGATATTCCCCCCGCCCAGCGGTTCCATCAATCTGTTGCATCGACCGGTTGAATCCGCAGCCAGAAGGAGTCGTACGCGGTCTCGCCGAGCCGGACCTGCGGGCGACCGCTTTGTCTTATGAATCGACGGGAACTTCCGGATTGCCGCTATCGAGACTATGGTTATCTTCTAGTCCTGTCCTGCTTCGGGCAGTAGGCGACTTGATGGCAACGTAATACGAAGTGCCAGAGTAGAGCAGGCTCGCACGGATGTTCCGTGTTTCGCCCTATCGCATGCATCCGACTAGTTGGCGGATTGCGTACCGCGCTCCTGCCGTCGTGTTGCCAGATGGGGCGCAAGCGCTGCCACGCTTCAACGAAGGCCGACGCGTGCGATGCGACATCGGCAACCGCAACGAACCATTTGAAAGGATCGATCATGCCTGCATTGGTGGAAGCGACCAAGGACGCCATCGAAAGCCTCCTACCTGAGCTCGAAGCGATCTACAAGGACCTGCACGAGCATCCCGAACTGTCGATGCAGGAAGTGCGCACCGCACGTATTGCAGCCGATTATCTCGAACATGTCGGTTATGACGTTACGCGGGGTATTGGCATGACCGGCGTCGTGGCGGTGTTACGCAACGGCGACGGTCCGACTGTAATGTTGCGCGCCGACATGGATGCGCTTCCGATGGCAGAGGCGACCGGATTGCCGTATGCCAGCACGGCGAGGGCGAAGGACGAGGATGGCCTCGAAGTGGGCGTCGCGCACTCGTGCGGCCACGACATGCACGTGACCTGGCTGATGGGTGTCGCACACCTGATGGCGGCGCACCGGGACGCCTGGCGCGGAACGCTGATGGCGGTCTTTCAGCCGGGCGAGGAGGTGGCGCGCGGCGCCCGCAGCATGATTGACGACGGCATGGCCGAACGCTTCCCGAAGCCGGACGTCATCCTTGGTCAGCACGTCATGGTTGGCGCGGCGGGCACGGTCGGCTATCGGAGCGGCACGATCCTTTCGGCGGGCGACAGTTTGAAGGTAAGGTTGTTTGGACGCGGTTCGCACGGATCGCAGCCACAAACCTCGATCGATCCGGTCATCATGGCGGCTTCGACGACGCTCCGTCTGCAGACGATCGTATCGCGGGAAATCTCCCCGCGCGATAGCGCGGTGCTGACGATTGGTGCGCTGCAGGCGGGAACGAAAGAGAACATCATCCCGGACGACGCGACGCTCAAGCTCAACATGCGCACATTCGACGAAGACGTGCGCGAATACATGCTGGGTGCGATCCGTCGCATCTGTTGCGCGGAATGCATGGCTTCCAACGCACCACGCGAACCCGAATTCACGACGCTCTCGAGTTATCCGCTGACGATCAACGACGCGCAGGCAAGCGAGCGTCTGAGGGCGGCATTCGAAGCGCACTTTGGCGAGCGCGCCTACGAAACGCCCCCGGCAGCGGCGAGCGAGGACTTCAGCGTATTCGGGCGCGAATGGGGCGTGCCATATGGGTTCTGGTTCATCGGCGGGACCGATCCGGATACGTTTAGAAAGGCGTTGGCGGAGAAAAAGCTCAACGAGATTCCCAGCAACCATTCGCCGAAGTTCGCGCCGGTACTCGACCCGACGCTGCGTACGGGGCTGGAAGCGATGCTATGCGCGGCCGGGGCGTGGCTCGACCAGCGAGATACATCGGCGTGAATTCGCACGCGGCCTACTTCGCCCTCGATCTGGTCGGGACTTTCGTATTCGCCATGAGCGGCGCTATTGCCGCTCGCCAAAAGCGGCTGGACCTGTTCGGCACCTTGTCCATCGCGTTCATGGTGGCATGCGGCGGCGGAATCGTGCGTGACGTCTGCATTGGCGCGATTCCGCCGGCAGGGCTTTCAAACTGGAGGTATCTGGCGGCTTCCGTGCTCGCGACCGCAGTCGCGATTTTCGCGTATGCACCGGTACGCCGTCTACGGCAGCCCGTTCTGTTCTTTGATGCGATTGGGCTCGGCCTGTTCGCCGTTGCGGGTGCGCAAAAGGCGCTGAGTTTCGGACACAATGCGGAGCTCGCCATTTTGCTCGGCATCGTGACTGCGGTCGGCGGCGGTGTCATGCGCGACGTCGTGCTTTCGCGCCTGCCGGTCATTTTGGACCGCGAGGTCTATGCGACGGCTGCGCTCGCCGGTGCGGGCGCACAAGTTCTGTTCTCGTCCGCGCACTGGACGCAGTGGTGGACGCCATGGTTTGCGACAATCCTCTGCGTTGCCATTCGGCTTGCTTCGCTTCGGTTTGGCTGGCGCTTGCCCACCTTCCGTGGGCATCGCGCCAGCGAGCTTCCCGACGACGAATAGTCCTGCGTGGACGTTCGAATTCACCAACACCCACGCCCTCACGATTGCATGTTTTACCGCGTGCAGGTCGGGGTTCGGCCAACTTGAGACATTCGACGCGGCAGCCTACTTCGTCGACAATCGGAAATCCGAGCGCCGAACGATTTGCGAGGCAACCGACGGTCAGCGAGTGGAGCGTCCATGCGACGTGGTGGCCGCGCAAATTAGGGCAGTCGGATAAGTGGTTTGTCCGGGGCCTAAGCCAGCGATAATGCTGGCAAAGGAACCGAGGAAATGACGAAGAGAACCCGACGGACGCACTCAGCGGTGTTCAAAGCGAAGGTAGTGCTGGCAGCGGTCAAGGGCGAGTGGACGTTGGCTGAACTGGCGCAGCAGTTTCGATGTGCAAGCGCCACAACCAAGCGCTCATCGCGCTCGTACGGCGCCGCCACGACGTTCTGTTCGCCATGCTGCGCGACGGTACCAATTACCAACCCAAGTCAGCCCCTAACACTTGGCGAAACACATAGCCCCCCCGGACGGGACGCAATACCTGCTCGAGCGCACGAAGTGGTGCGATTTTTTGTCAAATAATTGACATCGCAAAGCAAACTCACTTCACATTAAAAATGACATGAATCTATCTTTCGATTATTTTTCGGTCAGAATGATGGTTGCAGGAATCATATTGCTTTCAATATCTCAGGCGGCATTTCCTGCCGCGAAAGTAGTAGAATCGACTCATCCAATGTATTACGGCAAGGTGGATGGAGACAGGCTAATATCACTTACAATTCCGCCGCGAGAGCTAATTCTTGATATGAATCCTGTTAACTCCATAAAATCTGAAGCGAATGATTTCAAACAGGCTCGTTATTATTTCCCGAATGCCGACACTCCACTGTCAGTGGTAAAGAATTTAGAGAGAATCTACAGATTCGACCGACGTCGGGATGTTCCTATTGTGTCCTCAAGTCTTGATTGGGTCATCGCAGAATATTTCAAAGCAAACTCTCATGTTCCAATTTGCCGTTTCAGGCTCCTAGGGAAGAGCGTAGAGCGCCAGGAGCAACTTGATTTTTCAGGGAAAGTAGTCAAAATTATTCTGATCGGCTGGGCACCTCGAAATTCAACGGAAGATGAAGAACGGGTTCCTGATCTCTCGGTATTGGGTGAGCACCCCGCATGGATTCGCGTATTGCGAGTGACGCCTGACGGAAGAAAAACTCTGGTCGCAGAGGCCTGGAAAGCGACAGATGTTCCATTCGATGCGCCAACGGATAGCGAACCGAAGGCGAGTGATCTCTATTTTGGATTGCCAAATGGAGCCAGACGCTGGCGTTCGATAGCAGATTTTACGAAATATAATGAAATTGACCTTCACGCAGCATGTTTATCGGGGGCTAAACCGAGGTAGGACGTGATCCTGAAATTATACTTATTTTTCGTAACTGAGCGCCTTGATTGTCGCTTCCGGGTCCGATTTATGCTTCTTATGCATCACGCGCATAGCCAAGATGGTAGTCACGCTCGATCATGGAACGTTGGCCGGCAGGGCCAATATCGCATTCGTTCCTGTCGTCACGACGCCGTCGACAGTGCCTGCCGTTTCGCCAGTATTGCCACCCGTAGAGCAAAGCAAAGATGTCAATTCGAGGTGCCCATCGCACGTGGCTCTTGGCTCCCGAGTTGACGACATCATCGACAATCTCTCCGAAATAATGCCGTCACTTCGTCTATGTCCGAAGCAACGTCGTCAATTCACGTCGCACACTCCCCTGCACGACCGTAGAGGCATGATTTATATACGATTCTCGGTATGCGAATCGCTCACACGCCCTGGACGACTGCATGGGCGGTGGCGGCTCGGCCGCTACCGACGGCTTCCGGCCGAGGCTATGTGAAAACTCGAAACTATCCGGTTTTCGAGTGTCGCTTTACCCCTCCCGAACCGCTTCGAAACCCGTACGTGGCGATCTGGCGAGCCGAGTTTGTCGGCCGGTGCGTTCGGCGCGGGTTGCTGACCGAAACCCGAACGGCTGCAATGGGTCGGCTACGGAAGTTGGCGGCTGATGTTGCAGTGCACGACCGGCCCCCAGCGCCGGACTTCCGGGTTCGGCCATGAAGCGTCATTGGTTTGCGTCAACGGCGAGACGTTGAGGCGTCCCGTTTGGCTCAGGGAGCGGACACCCAAGTCAGGCTATGCGACTTTTCCGATTGGTCGTGGCCGACTCATGGTTGGATAGATCGGAAAATGCAGCGCCTTCTCAGCCCACGAAAGATCCGCGTTGGAACAGGTCCCAACGGGAGCCGGCATTTGGATTTCGCCGCTGTATTGGCACAAGCCTACGGTCTGGACCCGTCTATCGACGCTGGTAGACAACGCCCTGAATCGAGACCTGATCTGGCTCCGGCGCCTCGTCAAAACGTTTATGCGCCTCGGCAATGGAGACTTGATTCTCGCTCGCCCAGTTGACCAACGCCATGACAGGCTTCAACAGCGTTCTTCCCATGTCAGTGAGTTCGTAATCGACGCGAGGAGGAATCGTTGGATACATCGTTCGCGTTATCAGTCCGTCGCGTTCCAATCCGCGCAAGGTGAGTGTCAGCATCCGCTGGGAAATGCCGTCGATGCCGCGCTTCAATTCGTTGAAGCGCCGCGGGCCATTGGCCAGCATAGCGACAATGTAGAGGCTCCACTTGTCGCCGATGCGATCCAGGATTTCACGAGTTGCCAAGCAGCCGCCAGCGTCAGGTGCAGGCATATCGGCAGGTAGCTCGGGGTGACTAAGTGACATGCGTGTGCCTTCTTGTGGGGAAGCGGCAGGAACCATACCATCCTTTGTATAAATTGGTAAGTAAGAATCAATACCTTACTAAGTTCTCTTTTTATACCTTGGAGCCGCCATGAGCCACACCCTACTTGTCACTTCCAGCCCGCGCGGGGCTGACAGCCTTTCCACTCGCTTTGCCACCGAAATCGCCGATGGCATCCAAGCCCGCTCGGGCGGTCCGCTGACCGTGCGCGACCTTGCCGCGAATCCGCCGCCGCACATCACGCCAGCCTACATCCAGGGCCGGATCACGGAACCCGAAGATCGCACACCGGAACAGGTCGAGGCGGTGAAGGTCGCGCAAGAATTGGTCGATGAGTTGAAGGTCGCCGATGTGATCGTGCTCGGTTCGGGCATGATCAACTTCGGTCTGCCCTCGCAGCTCAAGGCTTGGTTCGATCACGTCACTTGGCCGGGCGTCACCTTCGGCTACGGCGATACTGGGCCGAAGGGGCTGCTGGCCGGCAAGAAGTCCTATCTCGTTACCGCTACCGGTGGCGTGTTCTCGGAAGGTGCTTGGGCACCGTTCGACTTTCAGACCAATTATTTGCTGTACCTGCTCGGTTTCATTGGCCTGACCGACGTCGAAGTAGTGCGCGTCGAAGGCACGGTTTTCGGCCCCGATGCGGCGCATGCCGCAATCGCCAACACCGAAACGGCCATCAAAGCCTTGTTGGCGAAGGCTGCGTGACCTCATGGCCGGGAAAAAAACTATCGCGCTGTTCGGTGCGACCGGGCCGACCGGGAGGCACATCATCGAGGAAGCCTTGACGCAGGGCTACAAACTGTCGGTATATACGCGCGACGCAAAGAAACTCGCGCCGTTCGCGGGAAGGGTAGAAATCGTTGTCGGCGACCTCAAAGACCAGCGTGCCATTGCGAAGTGCGTCCAGGGTGCGGATGCGGTCATTAGCGCCCTTGGTCCCAACAGTCTCAAGGTGCAGGGCGATAAGCCGATCATGCGCGGCTTGACCAACATCATCGCCGCGATGAAGCGCGCGGGCGTGCGCCGTCTTATCCAGATTTCTACGGCTGCCTATCGTGATCCCAAGGATGGCTTTGCCTTCAAAGCTCATGCGTTCGCGCTGTTGTTCAAGGTTATCGCGAGCAAGGGGTATGAGGACATCAAGGCGACTGGCGAATTGATCGCCAATTCGGACCTGGACTGGACACTGGTACGCATTCCGAACCTAAAGGATGGTCCCGCCGATGGCCGCGTGGATGTGGGTTGGTATGGAAAAACCAGACTCGGCACGAAGCTCTCCAGAGGCAACGTTGCGAAGTTCCTGGTCGACCAGGTGACCGACAGGAAGTTCGTGCGTGCCGCGCCAGGCATCGCTAACCATTGACGCAATGACGTTTCGACACGGTTCACGCCATGAGCGGATTCACCAATGCTGATGTACCCGATCAATCGGGCAAGACCTTTATCGTCACCGGCGCCAACACCGGCATAGGCCTTGAAATAGCGAGTACGTTGGCGGCACGGCGAGCCAGGGTGCTTCTCGCGCGCCGCGACGAGGCAAAGGCGGAAGCTGCTATTAGCCGGATTCGTCTGAAGACTCCTGAAGCGAATCTCGCATTCCTGCCGCTTGACCTCGCAGACCTGACGAGCGTGCGGAACGCAGCAAAACTGGTCGAAAAGGAACCGCGCGTCGACGTGCTCATCAATAATGCGGGCGTGCAAGGGCCGAAGCTGAAGCGCACGGTGCAAGGCTTCGAGCTGACATTCGGCGTCAATCATCTTGGTTGCTTTGCGTTCACCGTGCTCATGTTGCCCAGGCTCACGGAAACATCTGGGTCGCGCATCGTTGTCACGAGCAGTGGTCTGCACAAGAGCGCGAAGATCGAATGGGACGATCTTAATGCGGAGAAGAGTTACAAGTGGATGCCTCGCTATGCAGCCAGCAAGCTTGCGAATCTGCTTTTTGTCTTTGAGCTGGATCGGCGACTGCGGGCGGCGGGGATAGCGGTTACGGCTTTGGCCTGCCACCCGGGTCTTGCTGGAACCAACCTTGCGCGCGATAGCTGGTGGGGCAACATCGCAATGTCATTGATCGGCCTGTTTTTCAACACGCCGGCTCAGGGCGCGTGGGGCGCATTGCAAGCGGCGACCGGACAAATAAAGTCCGGCGGCTATTACGGGCCGACGAAAACTTCCGAATTGCGAGGTCCCTCTGGTGAATGCACTCCGTCTCAGGACGCGCGGAATCCAGAACTCGCAAAACGACTGTGGGACGTATCGGTTCAACTGACCAGAATCGATGTCGAGCTACCTTCAAATGCATAGCGTGCAGATCAGACCGCCAGAACATGGTTATGCAAATAGCCATCTATACTGAAATCACATGCGCGTGGTGCATCGTCGGGCATCATTGTCTCGACAAAGTGCTGGCGGAGCGTTTTCCCGACCTGGTCGTTGATATCCGGCAGCATCCCGTTCTGCTGCTGCCCGATGCGTCGGCAGGTGGCCTCTATATTCCCGACTTGCTGCGTTCGCGCTACGGCATAACCGATCCGAAGGTGGCCTTTGCTCGCCCCGAGGGAGAAGCTCGCGCTTCGGACTTCTCCCTGGATTTTGGCCGCCAGCTCTGGGCCTATCCGACTCAAGCTGCTCATGCCGTGATTCTGGCAGCCGCTGGTCGTGACACGCAGCACAGGCTCGCCGTTGTAATCACTGACGCTTAGAGACGGTTTCATAAAGACTGATCGGCCCGCCGAAGGGTATTCCAGCAGATCAGACAGCAACCGAGTTTGAGGAACGCGCTGTGAATGTCTGCACGGCGCTCGAAACGAATACGGAGACGACGGAAGTGATGCAGCCAGGCATGCGTGCGTTCGACGACCCAGCGATATTTGCCAAGGCCGCTGCCATGTTCGGTACGGCGCTTGGCGATCACTGGCTCGATACCGCGATCGCGCAACGCGCGCCGATGTCGCTCGGAGTCGTAACCGCGATCCGCGTAGACCACACGCGGCCGCTGCAATGGGTGGCCACGCAATCCGCGGATCGGCGGAATCGCGTCGATCAGCGGCAGCAATTGCGTGACGTCGTTGACGTTCGCGCCGGTCAGGATCGCGGCGAGCGGCGTACCGTTGGCGTCGGTGACGATGTGGTGCTTGGAACCGGGTCGCGCGCGATCGGTGGGGTTTGGCCCAGTTTTTGGCCTGCCCCAACGGCGCGAATCGATGATGAATCGACGGCGGCTCGTGAGAAGTCGATCTGGTCCGCTGCGCGCAGCTTTGCGAGCAGTAGCTCGTGCAAGCGATCCCAGACACCGGCTGCTTGCCAATCGCGCAGCCGGCGCCAACATGTCACGCCCGAGCCGCATCCCATCTCGGCCGGCAGGTCGCGCCAGCGTAGTCCGGTCTTGAGAACGAACAGGATGCCGGTCAGCGCGGCGCGATTCGAAACAGGCAGGCGGCCCGGGTTCTTCTCGCGCCGCGGCTTGGGTGGCGGCAGTAACGGCTCGATCAGTGTCCACAATTCATCGTCGATGATCGGCTTGGCCATCTCCTCAGTCTCGGTTGTTCCGATGCCTGAGGTTAACAGCTCACCGCGAAAGTTAACAGCCCCACGGGGCCTTTTTGAAACCGTCTCTTACTTCATCGAAGCGAAGAATATTTCCGACGCGGATGTATTGGCCGACATCGCAGCCGACTACGGTTTCGACCGCGACCAGGCGCGTGCCATCGCACTTGATCCTGAACAGCACCGCCGCGTCGAGCAGGAAGCGGCCAGGTCGGCCGGTGCCCGTGTCCGTTCGGTTCCTCACTTTGTCTTTGGGGAAAGCATTGCCATCAATGGGGGACGCGGCGAAGACGAGATTGCTGCGGCAATACGAGCGGCTTCCGGTGCAAACTCATCTCTGATGCGGCTTCCTCGCATCCAATGACTCGGAGCTCGGTGTACGTCAAGTCGATAAGGTTCTGCGGCGCTGTTGACAGTGTTGGCCGATGCCCGACCAAAAAGACCGGTGGTCGGATGCCTGCAGTACCTCAAGAAGCGACAAAGGGAGCGCGATCTTACGACCGACCGTTCCGGGTCGACCTGCGCTGGTCGCACTTTGTAGGGCGGTGGCCGGCCGCGTTCGGCCAAGGCTGTGTGAAAACGCATGCTGAACATGGTTTCCTCACAGATCGACCCTTCAGATCGCGCTGTATTGGCTTGGCAGCAACTCGGGAAGGGTAAAGCGACACTCAAAAACCGGGTCCTTTCGCGTTTTAACACAGCCTCGGCCATGACGCGCCATTTGCTATCGGTGTGACGTGGTCGTTAGAGCGATCACTCTGCCCCTGAAAGCAGACCTCCCGCTTGGACGCGATGTTCGCATCCGTCGTAGTTGCGAGTGTAACGTCAGACACTATCTCGTCTGTGGTAAAACCCAAGGGGAAAGTTTATAAATGAGAATCGGTTTCTTTCTTATTCTGATGTTACCGATTGAATGTTGAACTCGGTTGGCTTGGCCAGACTTGTTGGCATCACAGGGGGCATCTTGCTCCAAGGACGGAGCGATCTCCATCCTGCGACAAACTTTCGACATTCAATACGCGACGCGATCATTCACCATTGCGGAGCGCTAAACTTCGCGCTTACTAAGCCGTTATAGATCCTGCTGACTTCGCTGTTTTCGATCTCATAGAATAACGGTTTTGTATGCTCACAACCGATTCCGACGATGATGCGGTTGCGTCCGCCGGCTCTGCCGCTGGCGAAGTTTCACCTCTGCTGGCGAGTCCCGAATGCGAGGCAGTGACCCGTCTGGCGCGGGCGCACTTCGGCGTCGTCACTGCGCTGGTCACGTTGTCCGCCCCGGAAGGGCAGCGGTTGCAAGCCGTCGATGGCGTATTTCCCCATGCGATTCCGCCTGACCTGTTCGCTAAACGTATCAACGTTGAGAAGGAATCCGAGAAGGTAGTCGTCGTCCCCGATACGCACGACGACTCGCGCTTTTTTTTCGAAGATCGCGGCGTTACTGCAAAATTGCCGCGCTTCTTTGCCGCGTGCGCACTTACTGCCAGCGACGGCCGCCATCTCGGCGCCCTGTGCCTGCTGGATGACGCGTTTCGCACGCTCGACGAAGGGCAACGTGCCTTTCTGCACGAACTGGCGACGATAGCCGCGCAATCGGTTGCCCGAGGTCAAGTGGAAGCTGAACTGCGCGGCCGTGCGGCTGAACTGCAGGCCGAAAAGGATCTGATTACGCTTGCACTTATCGGAAGTGGGACCGGTGTTTGGGACCGCGATGTCACCACGGGTGAAATTCGCTATTCGCCGGAATGGAAGGCGATACTCGGCTATGAGTCGCATGAAATCAGCAACCGGATTGAAGACGCCTACCTCCGTTTGCATCCCGACGAGCGGGAGTATGTCAAGGAGACGATGCAGGCTCATTTCGAAAACAGGACGGACCGCTATGAAATCGAGCACCGCATCCGTTGCAAGGATGGCACCTACAAGTGGATCTGCAGCCGCGGTAAGGTAGTCAGCCGCAATGGCGACGGCCGTGCGCTGCGTATGGTCGGCACGACCACAGACATTACCGGTTTGCGCGATATGGCCACGCAGTTGCAGGAGACCATTAGCCTGATCACCAACCTGACGAACGAAGTGCCGGGCCTCGTCTTTCAATACCGGCAAACGGCTGATGGGCGTGGTGTCTTCGCATACGCGAGTGATGGCGTAAGACAGATATACGAAGTGACGCCTGAACAGGTCGTTCGCAGTGCGGACGTAGTCGAAGCGCGAATTGATCCACGCGACGTCGCCGGATATCGGCAGTCGCTGCTCGAATCGGCGGCGAACCTGACGCCGTGGCGCTTCGAATACAGGGTAAGATTGCCGCAGCAGGGCATTCGCTGGCGGCAGAGCGACGCTCGGCCACAACGTATGGCTGATGGCAGCACGTTATGGCACGGATTTGTTACGGATACAACCGAGCGCAAGCGTATTGAGGCAGAACTGCATGAACTGGCAACGGTCGACCACCTGACTCAGTTGGCCAATCGGCGCCACTTCATGACACAAGGCGAAGCGGAACTTGTCCGGATCCGGCGCGCCGAGAGTCGCATTGCTGCGGTGCTTATGCTTGACCTCGATAATTTCAAGGCGCTCAACGATCGCTGGGGACACGCGCTCGGCGACCGCGCACTTAGACACTTCGCCGGGCTGCTGCGATCAGAGGCGCGCGCAGGCGACATCGTAGGGAGGATTGGCGGCGAAGAATTCGCGGCCGTTCTGCCGGACAGCGGCACCGAGGAAGCGATCGCATTCGGGCTGCGCGTGCAGCGTCGTGCCGCTGAAACACCTCTGGTTCTGGGCGAACAGCACGTCGCACTGACCGTCAGCATCGGCGTCGACAGGATGTATGCGACGGATGTCGGCGTCGATCAGGCACTCACTCGATGTGACAAGGCGCTATATCTCGCGAAGGAGCGCGGCCGCAACAGGGTCGAGCTCTATCGCGAATGACTGCGCAGCTTCGCGTTCGCGGCCATTGCGCTCTCTGACGTAAAGGCATTCCAAGGTGTATCGATACGTGCGTGTCCCGAGTAAGCGCGTCCTCAGCACCGTCTCGACGATATGAAGGGAAGTTGCCAAAGTAGTCCCCACCAGAAAAGTAGTGGGGACCACAGTGGCAACAGACGCACCGAAGAGAAGTTCACGCAAAGGCATCCCGAATCACCCCATCGAACTCCGGCGGAAGCCGGCTCAGCAGGCCTGCGAAGCAGGCGTATCGGTCGCGCGTTTGGCAATGGAACATGGGTTGAATCCGAACCTCGTATTCAAATGGCGCCGAGCACTCCGTGCTGGCGAATACGATCCGGTGGATTTGCTGCCCGTGACAGTGGACACACCTGCGCAAGAGATGGAGCAGCCGGCCCCGGCGCCAGTTACTTGCGCAACTGCTGCAGGCGCCATCGAGATCAGCGTGGGCAACACCCGCGTGCGCATCGAAGGCTCGCCCAGCGAAACCACGCTACTGTTGGTGCTGCGCATGTTGCGCAGCACGTCGGAATCGGCAGCATGATCGGCTTACCCACCCGCAGCAGCACCTCGAATCGTTCAACGGCACGCTGCAGGCCGATGCCTACGGTGGTTACCAGGCGATTTACGAAACTGGACGAGTGGCCGAAGCAGCGTGCTGGGCCCATGCCCGGCGGCAGTTCTACGAACTGCATGCTACGCGGCCGAATGCCTTGAATACGGAGGCGGGGGAGCGCATCGGCGCGCTGTACAAGGTCGAAGAATCGAGTCGAGGCAAACCACCCGACGAACGACGGTCGTGCCGACAAATTCACACCAAGCCCTTGCTCGATCAACTCCATGTGTGGCTGAGCGCCACACTGGAGACGCTCTCGCGCAAATCCGACACAAGTCGGGCGATACTTTATGCCCTGAACCGCTGGGAGGCGCTCACGCGCTACTGCGGCGACGGACGTCTGGAGATCGATAACCTGCCGGTCGAACGCGCCTTGCGCGGTGTGGCAATTGGCCGTCGGAACTATCTGTTTGCCGGCGCCGGCTCGGGAGGTGAAAGAGCGGCCGCAATCTACAGCTTGATCGGCACGTGCAAGTTAAACGGCATCGATCCCGAAGCCTATCTGCGTCACGTGCTCGTCCGCATCGCAGAGCACCCAGTCAATCGCATCGGTAACTTGCTGCCCTGGAACGTATTGGTCACCTAACTCGCGAAGTCTCTGCCTATGACATACAAGCACTACGCTGTCGTCAATGAGGTCTGTCCGGTATGCGGCCAGGGGCGCGTGCTTGTAGCCGCCAAATCGAAAAGTTCGGGGGTCTTTGCGCCCTGCGAAGACTGTGAATCTGAATGGAGCCATCCCGACGAAACACATGACACAGAGCTTGCCTCGCGATACAGACACGCCTTTGCACGCTATCTGCGCCTAGACGAGTTAATGGCGCATTCATGGTATTGCCATGTTCTGAACAAGTAACTGTCGCAGGTATTCGGTCCCCGTCAAGACGGTGCTCGATACACGCTTACTGTCCCGAGCTGTGATAGTGAGTATCGAGATCGCAGGTTCGCGGCCAGAAATCGTGGGAGTGAACTTTCTCGTCGGTCATCGTCGAATTATCCGTGCGTATTGCGGTCGCACCTGCATTCCGGATGCATAGTGGTGTTGGCTCTCGTTGGAGAATCATCAGGCAGATGACGCGTATAACGCTAGGAACAGACCCAGAGCTGGTTGAGTATCGAACGGCAGAGAGGGGTTGAATCCGCAGTCGATCCCGGCCGTTGACGAAGTGACGGTTGCCGCGTCGCGGCGCGATGGCATCACGGCGATGCGCCATCGCGGCTCCACGGCTCCACGCCGTCAGAGCATCACATCCTCACGGCAGCGCGGCGCATTCAACGCCACGCCGCCGACTCCTGCCGTTAGCACCTGCCGCTCACCGCCCGCCGTTCGATCCCGCCGCAGTATCCCGCGGTGCGTCGGCACCAAGCTCCGCGCCCGTGATCGGATCGCAGCGCGGGTCCGAAGCGAGACGCCGCGTCATCGCTTCGAGCGCCTGCGATTGCTGCGGTTCGACCACGCCCTTCGCGGCGCCGTCGCCGCCATCGACGGCCGGCTCACCGCGCCGCAACGACAGCGAATCGCCGCGATTCCACGGGCCCGGCACAGGCTCGCCGTCCTGCATGCGGAAGTACACGCGGTCGTAGGGCTCGACCGGCGGCAGCTTGCCCGGCGGGAAGTTCGCGGTGATCGCGTACAGCGCCTTCTCGAACGACTTCTGATGCGATACCTCGCGGGTCATCAGGAAGCCGAGCGCGTCGCGGATGCCGGGATCGTCGGTCACGTTGATGAGCCGCTCGTAGATGATCTTCGCGCGCGCTTCGGCTGCGATGTTCGAGCGCAGGTCGGCGGTCGGCTCGCCGATCGTGTCGATGTACGCGGCCGTCCAGGGCACGCCGCCCGAATTGGTCAGCGGCGTGCCGGCGCCGTACAGCAGCAGCGTCACGTGGCTGTCGTTGCCTGCGCCGTGCAGCTTGCGGTACAGCTCGGCCTGCTCGTCGACGGCCTCGGCGAGTTCGCCCTTCGCGCCGCGATTGAGCATCGCGACCAGCGAGCCGATCACTTCGAGGTGGCTCAGCTCCTCGGTGGCGATGTCGAACAACATGTCCTTGCGGCCCGGATCCTCCTCGGTGACCGCCTGCGTGAAATAAGCGCATCGCGGCGGCGAGTTCGCCCTGCGGGCCGCCGAACTGTTCGAGCAGCAGGTTCGCGAGCCCCGGATTGGGCGCATCGACGCGGACCGTGTACTGAAGCCGTGTGTTGTGAATGAACATGAAACCTCCGTTGAAGAAGGGGAGCACACCTGCTACGCAGCCGCGAGCACGACGCGCACACGTAGTGCTCGGGGCTGCTACGGCGCACGCATCGTTGCCGGGCGGCGTTCGGGTGCTGGAAGGACGCAGAAGCCATACTGCTGATGGGGCCGATGCACGGCCCTGCGTCGCATCCGTCCGCGATTTTTCAACGCGTTGTCATTTCTGCCGTCAGCGCGCGAGCATGCGTGCAGCTGCGCGGCGATAGCACCGGGCAAGCGCAGTCAGCGCGTATCGCCGTCGCGTGTGGGCATGTGCGCCCCGGCACCATCGGCCGGTGCGCCTTCATCGGAGGACAGCGGCTTGCCTTCGGCCGGATCGTGCGCGCTGCGCGGCCGCGGCGTGTGCGTGCCGTGCGGCTTTCCTTCGGGGCCGGGCGTGCTGTCGCCGCGGTCCTGTCCTTGCGAATCGGTATCGAGTGAATTCGAACGGGTCATCGGGCTGGCTTCCTGTCGGAACATTGGGGAAGGCGCGCACGCATCGCCCGTGCCGGCGCCTTCGCGTGGCGATCGACACGGCCGGGCGCGCCGTTTGCTCGCCCGCGCCCTCGAGGCCGGCCCGCGCAATGTCGCGCGCGGCCGTTGCCTGGAGCGATGTTCGATGTCAGATGCGACCCTGTTCCCGCTGTCCGATCCGCAGCAAGTCCTTGCCTCCCTCGTGCGTGCTTTTACGTTTACGCCGGCACGACGCGCGGCCGTGTGCGCGTGGCGCGCGCTCGCGCTGCCCCGCGTCCCGGTATCGGCCTACGCCGGTGGTGCGGTCGGACTGGCGCCGCGCGTCGCCGTTGCGCGCGCCGGAGACGGCAACGCGGCCGGCGGCGACGACGGCAATGCCGGCCGCGACCGACGCGACGAACGCGATGAGCGCGACACCGACGCGCCGGGCGGCGGCGGCGGTGACGGCCATCCGCACGACGATCGCGGCGGCCGCACCGGCGGCGATGGCGACGGCGACAGCCATGACGGCGAACGCAAGCGCCCGGGGAAGAAGCCGCTGATCATCCTCGGCGCGGTGCTGCTGGTGTTGCTGATCGCCGGGCTCGTGTGGTGGCTCGCGACGCGCGATCAGGAGAGCACGGACGACGCTTATACCGACGGCAACGCGGTTGCAATGGCGCCGCACGTGTCCGGCTACGTGACGCGGCTTGCCGTCGACGACAACACCTTCGTGCATCGCGGCGACGTGCTCGTCGAAATCGATCCGCGCGACTATCGCGCGCGGGTCGACGCGGCGCGCGCACAGCTCGGCCTCGCGCAGGCGCAGCTCGATGCGGCGCGCGTGCAGCTCGACATCGCCCGCGTGCAGTATCCCGCGCAGTACCGCCAGGCGCGTGCGCAGATCGAGTCGGCGGACGCCGCTTACCGGCAGGCGCTGGCCGCCCAGGAGCGCCAGCGTGCGGTCGATGCGCGCGCAACCTCCCAGCAGGCGATCGACGCCGCCGATGCGCAGCGCGCCAGTGCCGACGCGAACGTCGCGATGGCCCGCGCGCAGGCGCGCACCGCGAGCCTCGTGCCGCAGCAGATCCGCCAGGCCGAGACGGTCGTCGAGGAGCGCCGCCAGCAGGTGCTGCAGGCGCGCGCGCAGCTTGCGACGGCCGAGCTCGATCTGTCGTACTGCGAGCTGCGCGCGCCGTCCGACGGCTGGGTCACGCGCCGCAACGTGCAGCTCGGCTCATACCTGCAGGCGGGCGCGTCGGTCTTCTCGATCGTCACGCCGCAGATGTGGATCACCGCGAACTTCAAGGAGTCGCAACTCGAGCGGATGCGGATCGGCGATCGCGTCGACGTGTCCGTCGACGCGTATCCCGATCTCGACCTGCACGGCCACGTCGACAGCATCCAGCTCGGCAGCGGCGCGCGGTTCTCCGCGTTTCCGGCCGAGAACGCGACCGGCAACTTCGTGAAGATCGTGCAGCGCGTGCCGGTGAAGATCGTGCTCGACGGCCCGCTGCCGAACCGTCCGCCGCTCGGTCTCGGCCTGTCGGTCGAACCGACCGTCCATCTGAAATGACCGGCTGCCGTGAGGCGGCCCGCTTGCTCCGGAGCGACGCGATGTCTCTGATGCGCATACTCTGCACGCGCCGCGAGGGCCGCCGATGAGCCGGCCTTCCGCTGCGCCGCATTCGTCCGGCAACGGGTGGCGCCCCGCCGCGAACCCGTGGGTCGTCGCGATCGTCGTCACGCTCGCCGCCTTCATGGAGGTGCTCGACACGACGATCGTCAACGTCGCGCTGCCGCACATCGCGGGCACGATGTCCGCGAGTTACGACGAGGCGACCTGGACGCTCACGTCGTATCTCGTCGCCAACGGCATCGTGCTGCCGATCTCCGGCTTCCTCGGCCGCCTGCTCGGCCGCAAGCGCTACTTCGTGCTGTGCATCGCGGCGTTCACCGTGTGCTCGTTGCTGTGCGGCGTCGCGACCAACCTCGGCGAGCTGATCGTGTTCCGCGTGCTGCAGGGTTTGTTCGGCGGCGGGCTGCAGCCGAACCAGCAGTCGATCATCCTCGACACGTTCCCGCCCGAGCAACGCAATCGCGCGTTCTCGATCTCGGCGATCGCGATCGTCGTCGCGCCGGTGCTCGGGCCGACGCTCGGCGGCTGGATCACCGATCACTTCTCGTGGCGCTGGGTGTTTCTGCTGAACGTGCCGATCGGTGCGCTGACGGTGCTCGCGGTGATGCAGCTCGTCGAAGATCCGCCGTGGCGGCGCGGCGCCGAACGCGGGGTGTCGGTCGACTACATCGGCATCGGGCTGATCGCGATCGGCCTCGGCTGCCTGCAGGTGATGCTCGATCGCGGCGAGGACGAGGACTGGTTCGACTCGAACTTCATTCGCATTTTCGCGGTGCTGTCGGCGCTCGGGCTGGTCGGCGCGACGCTGTGGCTGCTGCGCACGAAGAAGCCGGTGGTCGACCTGTCGTGCCTGCGCGATCGCAATTTCGCGCTCGGCTGCGTGACGATCGCGACCTTCGCGTCCGTGCTGTACGGCAGCGCGGTGATCGTGCCGCAGCTCGCGCAACAGCACCTCGGCTACACGGCCACGCTCGCGGGGCTCGTGCTGTCGCCCGGCGCGCTGCTGATCACGCTCGAGATCCCGTTCGTGAGCCGGCTGATGCCGCACGTGCAGACCCGCTATCTCGTCGGCTTCGGCTTCGTGCTGTTGTCGGCCGCGCTGGTGTATTCGCGCCGGCTCGTGCCGGACATCGACTACACGCATCTCGTGCTGATCCGCTGCGCGCAGTCGCTCGCGATCGGCTTCATGTTCGTGCCGATCACGACGCTCGCATATTTGACCGTGCCGCAGCGGCTCAACGACGACGCGTCGGCGCTGTTCACGATGTTCCGCAACGTCGCCGGCTCGATCGGCATTTCGGTGTCGACCGCGTTGATCCGCGAACGCACGCAGGCGCGGATGGCGCATCTGTCGACGCACATGTCGCCGCTATCGCAGAACTTCCAGGACGCGCTGCACGACCAGGCACGTACGGTCGCCGCGCTGTCCGGCGCGCCGCCGTCCGCCGCGTTGCAGACGGCGACCGGCCGGCTGTACGAAACCTTCATCTCACAGGCGACGATTCTGGCGTACATCGACGTGTTCGCGATCCTCGCGGTGTTCTGCGCGTTCAGCATTCCGCTGACGTTCCTGTTCTCGCCGGTGAAGGCCGCTCGCGGCGCGGGAGGGCATTGACGATGAAGACGACGCGCGCATCTCGCGGCGCAGGCGGACGGCGCGTGCCCATGCACGCGATCGCGGCTTGTGTTGCGGCTGCGATGTTCGGCGGGTGTACGGTCGGACCGGATTTCACGGCGCCGAAGGCTGATGTGCCGGCGAATTGGCACGATGTGCAGGGTGGGGCGGCGGCATCGACGCCAACATCCACGCCAACGCCGGGTGCGTCGGCGGCTGCGCCGCCGGCCGAGCGTGCGCGCTCGTCGCCCGTGACCGGTGCGGATCCCGACCCGCGCTGGTGGCGCACATTCGGCGATCCGCTGCTGGACCGGCTCGTCGCGCGCGCCGCGCACGATAACCTCGGCCTGCAGGCTGCGGTGCTGCGCATCGCGCAGGCGCGCGCACAAGTGCATGCGGCAGCCGCGCAAGGCTTGCCGAACGTACGGGCGAGCGCCAGCTATCAGCGCGAGCAGCTCGGGCTGAGGGGCATCATCGACGAGCAGGGCATCGAGCAGCGCATTGCCGGTCTCGGTGGGCCCGGCGCGCGCGGTGCGATCGACGCGCTCGAAGCGCCGGTCAACCTGTGGCAGGCCGGCTTCGACGCGTCATGGGAGCTCGACCTGTTCGGGCGCGTGCGCCGTTCGCTCGAGTCGGCCGACGCGCAGGCGAGCGCCGCGGTCGCGAGCCGCGACGACGCGCTGCTGTCGCTCGAGGCCGAAGTCGCGCAGACCTATCTGCAACTGCGCGGCGCCGAAAGTCAGCGCGCGTTGGCCGACGAGCTGGAGCGCGCGCAGCGCGATCTGCTCGACCTCACGCGCGAGCAGGCGGCGCACGGCCTGGCGAGCGACCTCGACGTGCGCAGCGCCGACGCACGGCTCGCGCAGATCCGCGCGCAGTTGCCGCAGTTCGATCAGCAGATCGTGCTGTTGCGCAATGCGCTCGCCTATCTGGTGGGTGGCGCGCCGGGCGCGCTCGACGACTGGCTCGCCGCGCCGCATGCATTGCCGCAGGTGCCGCCCATCGTGCCGGTCGGCCTGCCGTCGACGCTCGCGCGCCGGCGGCCCGACATCCGCCGCGCGGAAGCCGACCTGCATGCGGCGACGGCCGACGTCGGCGTGGCGGTCGCGCAGTTCTATCCGGATATCTCGCTGACCGGTCAGGTCGGGTTGCGCGCCGCGCACGTGCGCGAGCTCGCGCACTGGTCGCACCTGTTTTATTCGTTCGGGCCGGCGGTGTCGTTGCCGATCTTTGCGGGCGGTCAGCTGGTGTCGAACCTGCGCTTGTCGCAGGCGCGCCAGGCGGAAGCCGCGCTCGCGTACCGGCAGGCCGTGCTGGTGGCGCTGCGCGACGTCGACAACGCGCTGGCGGTGTACCGCACCGACCAGACGCGCGCGGCCGCGCTCGACGATGCGGTCAGAGCCGAGCAGGGCGCGCTCGAGCTCGCGCGCGACCGTTACCGCAAGGGGTTGTCGCCGTTTCTGGACGTGCTCGACGCGGAGCGTCAATGGTCGGAGGGGCGGCAACAGGCGGTGCAGGGCGCGTTGCAGACGACGACGGATCTCGTCGCGCTGTACAAGGCGCTCGGCGGTGGGTGGCAGACGTCGGGTACGGTTGGGGCTGCGAAGGTGAGGGATGTGGCGTCGAGGGATGTGGTGCCGAGGGATGAAGCGTCGAGGGATGAGGCGTCGAGGGATGAGGCACCGAGGGATACGGCGTCGAGGGATACGGCGTCGAGGGATGCGGCACCGAGGGGTGCGATACCGGGCGATGCGGCGTCGAGGGATACGGCGTCAAGCGATGCGGCATCGAGGGATGTGGTGTCGAGGGATGTGGCACCGAAGGATTCGACACCGGGTACGGCGACACCGAGCGATGCGGCGTCGCCGTCACGCGCGGCCACATCAGCCGCGTTTCAATAGCGCGCGGCCCTCACAGGCACGCGCGCGAGAACAGCAGCGAATCGGCGTCGTTGAAGCGGATGCGCACCGGATCGGCATAGCCGGCCTTCTGCGCCACGCGGATCGACGCGGTGTTGGTCGGCGCGATCAGGCAGACGCTGCGCTCGAAGCGCTGCTGCGCATCGAGCCAGTGCAGCGCGTGCGTGAGCGCTTCGGTTGCATAGCCTTTGCCGTGCGCCCAGCTCGCGAGCGCCCAGCCGGCCTCCGGCACGCCGCGGATCGACGGCTCGACCGCGCGGTGGAAGTCCGCGAAACCGAGATCGCCGACGTAGCGGCCCGACGCCTTCTCGCGAATCGCCCAGTAGCCGTAGCCGAGCAGCGGCCACAGTCCGCGATACGCGAGCAGCCGCATCCACGAGTCGCGCGACGCCGACGGCTTGCCGTTGAAGATGTGCGCGACGACGGTCGGCTCGGTCCACATTGCGGCGAGCGCGTCGAAGTCGCCGAGCGGATGGCCTTCGAGTATCAGGCGCGGGGTGTCGAGAATGGGCGGGGACGTGACGGGCGGCAGGGCGCTGGATGTCATCGGGCGTTCCATCGGGAAGGACGGGCGAAGGCGGCACGCGGCGTCGCCTTCGGGCTGCCGTACGATACCGCGGAACGCGCTGCGGATGCGCAAAGCCCCGCCTGTATCGTGGAATCCGCGCGTGTCGACGGCCGTCGCTACCCGTCGTTCTCGCGACGCTGTCGCGTGCGATCGCGCAGGCGCTCATCGAGTGCCGCTCGCTTGCCCGTCACGCGAGGCGTGCGGACCGCGGACTTGCGGACTTGCTGACTGGTGGGCTTGCAACTCACAGACCCAGAGACCCGCAGACTCGCGCGGCGACGCCCCGCGGAGCGTCGCCAACGAGACCCTGCTCATGCCCACGTACGGCCCGCCCGCGTACTGGCGCGACGCGTCAGCAGCCGCATGCCGGCCGCCGACTACTTGCGGCTTTTCAGAAAATTGCGCCCGTGCGTGGTGATCGACGCGCCGGAGCGGCCGTTCGCCGAATGGCTGACGAAACCGGCGCCGACGAGTTCGTGCTCGACCGACCAGCCGAGCGCCGGCGCATCGCGGCCATAGCGCACGTCGGCGAGGCGCTCGAGCGCCCACAGTGCGGCGGCCGACAGGTTGGGGGTGTTGGTGGACGTGGCGTTGTCGTTCATCGCTTCCTCTGGCTGGGTGATTCGGGGTGGACGGCACGGGGCCGTGGGGCCGGACGACGCAGCGTCAGCCGGCCTGCAGCAACGGCAGCAGCGCCTGCAGCGCGGTGTCCTCGTCGCGGCCGGTGGCCAGCAACTGGGCGGACGTGCCGCCGTGCAACTGCAGCGCCGCGATCGCGGCGGCGTCCTTGGCGGCGGCGCTGACGCCGTTGGCGATCAGCAGGATGTCGCTTTCGAAGCGGCGAGCCGCCGCGACCAGCGCATCGCGCGCATGGCTCGCGCGCTTGCGGTTCCATGCCGCACCGATTTGGACGTAGACGACGGTTGCCACGATGCGGATCAGCGGCGAAGCGCGCGGCCGGAACGGCGCGCGGCGGCCGGCAGGCTCGGCGTCGCGACCGCGCGGCCTCTGGCTCGGGTGCTTGCGTCGCTGCATCGTGCGACCAGCCTGGCTGCATCATCTATCTCGAACATGTCGGCATCCTCGGTTAAGCGGCGATCAAGTCCGGCGAACGATCGGAGTGGGAGATTATAATACGTACACCAGTTTATGTGTATGGCATTATAATGTCGTGCGCATGATCTGCGGCCTGTCGAACGTCGGCGGGCCGCTGCGACATGCGATCCCGGCGCCGGTTTGCGCGCCGGTATTTTTTTGTCGATTGACCCGAACCCCCACCGAATGGAAGCTGCAATGAACGCCGCCCCCGCCTGCCCGCAATGCGCGATGGAAAACACTTACCCGGACGGCACGCTGTACGTGTGCCCCGACTGCGGCCACGAATGGTCGGCCGGCGCCGGCGCCGAAGCGGGCGACGAGCCGGCGGGCGACGTCGTGAAGGATGCGAACGGCAACGTGCTGTCGGACGGCGATTCGGTCGTCCTGATCAAGGACCTGCGCGTGAAAGGTTCGTCGATCACGTTGAAGATGGGCACCAAGGTGAAGAGCATCCGGCTCGTCGGCGGCGATCACGAAGTCGATTGCAAGACCGACATGGGCGGCTTCATGCTGAAGGCCTGCTACCTGAAGAAGGTCTGAGCGCGTAATGGCGCGGAGCGCCAATCGCAAGGCTTGCCGAACATGAGCGACGATCGGGCATCGTACGATGCATTCCTGCGTTTTCTGGCGACGCCGTTGAGCGACGGGCGTCCGTTCGTGCTCGAGACGAAGCACGCGGTGTCGCTGCATTTCGATCATTTCGGCACGCAGAGCTTCATGTCGCTGAAGGATCCGGTCCGGCTCGAACTCGGCTACACGCGCGTGATGATGGGCTTCCTGCTGCTGCAGCCGGCGCCCGCGCGCATCAGCATGCTCGGGCTCGGCGGCGGATCGCTCGCGAAGTACTGTTACCGCCACTTGCCCGACAGCGCGATGGAGGCGGTCGAGATCAATCCGCAGGTGATTGCGTTGCGCGACGTGTTCCGGATTCCGCACGACGATGCGCGCTTCGCGGTGGTGTGTGCGGACGGCGCCGACTACGTCGCGCGTCCCGACGTGCGAGCGGACGTGATCCTGCACGACGCGTTCGTCGCCGACGGCACGGCCGGCCGCTGCACCGGCGCCGAATTCCTCGACGCGTGCCGTGCGCGGCTCAGTGAAACGGGTGTGCTGGCGATCAACTTCATGAACGACGATCCGGCGCTGCCGCGGCATCTCGAACAGCTGCGCGCGGTGTTCGACGATTCGTACTCGCTGGTGCCGTGCGGCGACGACAACAATTTCATCGCGTTCGCGTGGAAGAACGGCAACCCGTTGCCGTCGTTGCGCGTGCTGCTCGAGCGTGCGCTCGCGTTCGGTTCGGCCGGCGAGCTCAAGCTCGCGTCCACCGCGCGGCGCATGAAGGCGGGCGAGGGTATCGACCCGGCGCGGCTGGTGTGGCGCGCGCGCGAACATCCCCGCTGGGAAATCTGCATGTGACGGCGTGACGGCGTGGCGCGTGACGGCGCCGCCGCCATGCGCGCAGCGTTATTTCCGTACCCGCTTCGCGACCGCGCTCTTGGTCTTGTAGCTGATGCCGTGCGTGTCGAGATATTCGCGGATCAGCTGACGCACGACTTGCGACGGCGTGAGATCCTGCTCGGCGCACAGTATTTCGAAGGCTTCCTTCTTCGCGGGATCGATCAGGACGGTCAGGCGGGCGGTTTTCGTTTCCATCGTCAGGCGTGCGTATTCGATAGGTTGATCGGATTGAAATTCGTCGGCATTGGCGGCCGGGCCGGGGCCGCGCTCAACGCCGGCGTTCGAACCATGTGAGCAGATCGTCGATCACGGGCATCGCGGCGAGCATGACCAGCACGCCGGCGAGCGGCACGGTCGACACGTAGCCGACATGCTTGAAGCCGATCGCGCCCATCAGCCCGCCGATGAAGAACGACGAGAGCATCGTCGCGTGAATCTTCAGCTTCGACCGGTTGGCGATCACCGCATGCGCGTCGACGACCATGGCCGAGCGGTTCCAGTAGAACAGCTTGCCCAGCTCGATGCCGAGATCGGTGACGATGCCGGTCATGTGCGTCGTGCGGATTTCGGCGCCCGACATCTTCGTGATCGTCGCGTTCTGCAGCCCCATGATGAAACAGAGCAGCGTGACGGTCGCCGGCACGAACAGCCCTTCCCACAGCGCGAGATGGCTGCCGAGCAGCCCGAACACCAGCAGCAGCACGGCTTCGACCAGCAGCGGCAGCACGAACTGGCTCTGCAGCCCGCGCCGCCGCCCCCAGTTGACCAGAATCGCCGAGCAGCCGGCGCCCACCAGGAACGACGCCAGCGAGCTGACGCCGGCCAGCGCGAGCGGGATGTCGCCGAGCGCGGTCTGATCGGCGATCGCCGACACGATGCCGCTCATGTGCGACGTGTATTGCTTGACCGCGAGGTAGCCGCCGGCGTTGGCCGCGCCGGCCACGAACGCCAGCGAGAAGCCCAGCTGGCGATTGGCGGGTGCGCTCCGGTGTTTTCCGGTCAGACTCAGGAAGTACTGCGCTGGCATATGGGTACGGGGTTCGCTCGATCGCCCGGATCGCCGGGCACGGACAGGGCGGCACGCGCCGGTGCCGGCCCCGGACCTGCGGGCCGGCGGCAAACGGTGCCGGATCGCTTGCATCATCTGCGACACATGATAATTACATTATCATACTCTGTTAGTCAGACCGCACTTTAAGTACAATGTCTCGCGATGCCGACAGAGCGTGTTTTTCGGCCGGCATCGTTCGCGCAGCCGGTCGCCGGCTGCTTCCGGATCGATCCGGCCGCACCCGCCACCCGTTCGCAGTTCGCTCGATATCCGCATCATGACCCCCATCAAGTTCGTTCTCCGCTACACGGCGATTCCGTTCGTGGCCATCGTGGCCGTCGTCCTGTGGGCGGTCGTGCCGTCGTCGAAGGAAATCGACGCGCGGCAATATGCGGCGCTGTCGCGCGGATACGCGAACTTTCCGCTACCGTTGCGGCATGAGATCTCGGAATCGATGGCCGACGGGCGGATCAGCGACGGGCGTTATCAAGCGCTCGTGCGCGATTCGCTCGGCAATGGCGTCGCGCTGGACTGGCCGGCATCGGGCGTCGGCGACGTCGCGGCCGAGCGGCAAAAACTCGCCGAACTGCTGAAGGCCGATCCCGGCCTGGAGGACCATCGACAATGAAGGTTGCACTTGTTTCAACGGCTTTCGTGCTGATCATCGGAAGCCTGATCTTCGCGCTGTATTTCATGAACCACGACCGCGGCAAGAGCAAACGGATGGCGTGGTCGCTCGCGGCGCGCGTGGGCTTGTCGGTCACGCTGTTCCTGTCGCTGTTGATCGCGTACAAGCTCGGGTGGATCGAGCCGACCGGGTTGCCGATCGGGCGGTGACGGGCGCTGCGGCGGGTTTCTGCGCCGTCGGAGTTCCGTATGTGTCGGCAGCGGCGTGGCGAGAAGAGCGCGCGAGCCGCTGGCCGTCCGATCGAAGCCGTGGTGCGAAGTCGGTCATGCGACGCGTCGGCTCGCCACGCATCACACGGCAGTTTGGTTCAATGCGCGGCGCGTTGCCGCCATCCGCCCATCGTCGGTAGCCTAGCCGCGCCCACCGCGTAACGCCCGCCCCATCTCCGCGATCGGCATCGCGACGATCGAATTCAGCAGCCGCATCTCGCCGGCATCCGGCTTCGCCAGCTCGCGCACCTCGTCGAGCGTCTGCGCGACATGACGGTCGAGCGGCTCCAGAAAGCGCTGGAGTTCGCTCGCAGCCGCCCTCTCCCTGAGCCCCAGCGCCTGACCGAACGCCATCAGCGCGTTCGCGTCGATATCCGCAAACCGCGTCGCCGCGCCGAGCGGCATCGTCAGCTCGCAGTCGGGCCAGTGATCGCCGCGCTGATCGGGCCGGTGCGTCGGCGTCTGATAGACGACCGTGCTGACGATGTCGTAGAACGGCGCGAGCCGGTAGCCGCGCGCGTCGACGAAGAACGACAGGTTCTTCAGATGCGCATCGGCATTGCCGACCACGACGTTGAACACCGTCCAGCGGAACACCGACAGACGCGCAAGCGCCCGTGTGCTGGTGCGGTCGATCGCGCGCGCGAGCTCTTGCGCGTTCGCGCGCTGATACTTGAAGCCGCGGTCGTAATTGAGCAGCTGCATCGCGTCGATCGTGTGCAGCCGCCGGGCCGGCTGCGCGGCGACGTCGCGATCGAACCGGTCGATCACGTAGCACGCGGACGGTGCGCGCAGGAAGTGCACGTCCGGCACGTCGAGGCCCATTCTGCCCGCGAGCTTCATGCAGAAGAATTCGTTGATCGCCGAATGCGGATAGCCGGCCGCGCGCATGTCGGGCTTGAGCAGGTGCATCGACGGCTCGCTGCCGATCGGCTCGTACAGCGCGTAATCGGGCGCGTCGCCGCGCAGCACCACCAGCAGCTTCTGCTGCGCGCCGGCCGCCGACATGCGCTTGGGCGCGGTGGCCGTCAGCGCGCGCTCGGGCATCGCGCGGATGCGTCGCTCGAGCTCGTCGAGCGGCAGCGGTTGCAGGGCGCCGGGCGCTTCGTGCTCGCCGTCGGCCAGCAGCGTCAGCGCGCCGGCCGATTCGCGCCCGAAGTACGCGAGCAGGCCCCATGCGTCGGCGGCGGCGACGTTCGCTTCGCGCGCGAGCGACGTGCGCATGCCTTCCTCGGGCAGCAGGTTGTCGAAGAACCACTGGACCGGACGATCGCTCGACGTGTCGGTGAAGGCGCCGCCGCGCAACGCGAACGCCGGCGACAACGGACACGCGGCCGCGCTCGCGAGCCATTGCGCATTGTATTCGAACGACCAGATTCCCTTGTCGTCGGCGAGCGTGCCCATGCGCACGCCGTTGGCGGACACGACCAGCGTTCTAGCCGCCATGGCTGCTCCTGCGGCGTTGCGCGGCCTTCAGCGCCGTCGCCTCCGAAATCTCGACCGACGACTCGGCATACAGCCGCACGCCCAGCTCGCCGAGCAGCAGCATCACCTTGCCGATCTGCGCGGTCGGCTTGCCGGCTTCGACCTGGCTGATGAATTTCGGCGACAGCCCGGTCGCATTCGCCAGCTCGTCGCGCGTGAAGCCCTGCTGCAACCGGGCCGCGCGGATGAGATGGGCGAGCGCGCCGAGCGTGTCGACGGACTGGGACTCCGACATGACGTTCTCCGTGCTTCGTATCTGATCGGGAACAGTATTGCACAATTCGGGCGTGCAACCGCGGTTCGTATCCAGTCGGAAACGAAAAGGCGATTTGCGGGAGTTGAATCGAGGTTTCGTATCCGGTCGAATACGGAACAACAGCAAAGAATGCCTATACGGTGATGCCCGTATCCGCTCGGGTACGCGCGTTCGCGCGGCGCTGGCCCGGCCGGCATCGGGCCGGCGAGCGCGGCCATCGGCATCGTGCGCCGTGCATCAGCGCATCAGCGCCGCTGGCCGCCGCGCGCCGAATCCCCACGCGAGCCGTTGCGCCACCTCATTCGGCGAACAGATCAGGCCCGAACACCTCGTAATGAATCCGCGTCTCGGGAACGCCGAGCTGCTTCAACGCGTCGTGCTGCAACCGCATGAACGGCACCGGGCCGCAAATGTAGTAATCGGCATCGGGCAGCAGGAGCGCGTCCTTGATCGCATTCACGTCGACCAGCCCTTTCAGGTCGTAGTCGACGCCTTCCACATCTTGCGGCAGCGGGTCGTCGTAGAACACGACGAGCTTGAAGTTCGCATGGGTGCTGGCCGTCTCGCGCAGCCGGTCACGCATCGCATGCACGCCGCTGTTGCGCGCGCCGTGCACGAACACGACTTGCCGGTGCGAATCCTGGATCGCGCGCGTGAGCATGCTGATCATCGGCGTCAGGCCCACGCCGCCGCTGATCAGCACGATCGGCGTTTTCGCCTCGACGTCGATATGGAAGCTGCCGTAGGGCGCCGCGAGCGCGAGCGTCTGACCGACCTCGACGTAGTCGTGCAGCAGGCACGATACGTAGCCGGGCGGATAGTCGCCGCCGCTTTCCCGCTTCACCGAAATGCGGTACGTGCGTCCGTTGGGCATGTCCGACAGGCTGTACTGGCGAATCTGCTGCAAGCCGAGTTCGGGCACGTCCATCGCGACGCTGACGTACTGGCCCGGCTCGAAGTTCGCGACCGGTTCGCCGTCGGCCGGTTCGAGCACGAACGACGTGATGACGCTGCTCTCGGGGCGCTTCTCGCGCACGACGAAGGTGCGCCAGCCGGTCCAGCCGCCGAGCCGCTCGGACGACCGTTCGTACAGCGTGCTCTCCATCCCCATCAACAGGTCGGCGAGGTTGCCGTACGCCTGCGCCCACGCGGAAACGATGTCGTCGGTCGCCGCGTCGCCGAGCGTTTCCTTGATCGCCGCGAGCAGGTTCTCGCCGACGATCGGATAGTGCTCCGGCCGCACGCCGAGGCTCGCGTGCTTGTTCGCGATGTTCTTCAGCACGGCGGCGAGGCTGCCGGGGTCTTCGATGTTCTCCGCGTACGCGTACACCGCGCGCGCCAGCGCCTGCTGCTGTTGCCCTTGCTCCTGATGCGCCATGTTGAACGCGTTGCGCAGTTCCGGATGCGCGTCGAACAGCTTCCTGTAGAAGCACGTGATGATGTCGTAGCCGTGTTGGGCGAGGACCGGAGCCGTCGCCTTGACGATGTCCTTGGTTTTCTGCGTGAGCATGGTCGAACTCCTTCGTGACGAGGTGCGGGCGAGCGCCGCGCGCCCGATGCCCGTTTCTACAATTGCGCTTGCCGCACTACACGGTCCGCGTGCTCGGGCCGGTACGCGCATAGCGGGTCCGAACCTTGCGACGTACGCGGCGTCGCTGGCGGCCGCGCCGCGACGCATGACGCTCGACGATTTGCAAGGAGGCGCGCATGGAGCCGATGCCCGTCGTACTTCAGTGGGGCGACGTCGTCGCCAGGATCGTGCTCGCGCTCGTCGCGGGCGGGCTGGTCGGGCTCGATCGCAGCGAGTCGGGCAAGACGGCCGGGCTGCGCACGACGATCCTCGTGTGTCTGGCCGCGTGCCTGTCGATGCTGCAGGTCAATGCGCTGCTGCTGCAGGCCGGCAAGCCGCAAGGCGCGTTCTCGGTGCTCGACCTGATGCGGCTGCCGCTCGGCATCCTGACCGGAATGGGCTTCATCGGCGGCGGCGCGATCCTGCATCGCGACGGCCTAGTGTCGGGCGTCACCACGGCCGCGACGCTGTGGTTCGTGACCGTCATCGGTCTGTGCATCGGCGGCGGCCAGCTGCTGCTCGGCGCGCTCGGGCTCGTGCTCGCGCTGCTGGTCGTGTGGCCGCTGCGCTTCGTCGAGCAGCGTCTGCGGCGCGTCATGACCGCACGCGTCACGGTCGAATATCCGCCCGACTCGGCCGCTCGCGAACAGCTGAACGAGAAACTGCGCGCGGCCGGCTTCACCTGCCGTACGCACGGCTTTTGCGAAACGGTGGGGCGCGACGTGCGCGAGGAAGAGTTGATCGTGCAGTGGCGCGAAGCCGCTTCGAGCGACGCGATGCTGCAGCAGTTGATGCGGATCGTTGCCTCGGCCGGCCTGGGGTCCGCGCGCTGCTGGGCGCAGAGCTGAGCAGCGCGGAACGCGCGATGCTCCGGCAGCAGGCCGCCGTGGGCGGCTTGAACAGGAGCGAAGCATGACCTCTGTATCTGAAGTGATGACACGCGATGCGGCGACCATCGCGCCGACCCAGACGCTGCGCGAAGCGGCGCAAATGATGGACGCGCTGAACGTCGGCGCGCTGCCCGTGTGCGACGGCACGCGCCTCATCGGCATGCTGACGGACCGCGACATCGTCGTGCGGGCCGTCTCGATGGGCGTGCGGCCCGACGAGCCGATCGAGGGCGTCGTCAGCGGGCCGGCGAACTGGTGTTACGAGGACGACGACATCTCCGCGGTGCAGAACAAGATGGCCGAAGCGCAGATTCGTCGCGTTCCGGTGGTCGATCGCGACAAGCGGCTGGTCGGCATCGTCGCGCTGGGCGATCTGGCCACGTCGGCCGACGGCGGGATGTCGTCGACGCTCGGCGCGGTGTCGGCGCCGTCGAAACCGGAACGATAGAACGTGCAATCAGCTCAGGAGAATCGGATGAACGAAGACAGGGAAACGCAGATCAGGGAACGTGCGTACTGGCTGTGGCAGGCGGACGGTGCGCCTGAAGGGCGCGCGGACGAATACTGGCAGCGCGCCGAACGACAGCTCGACGCCGAGGGCGGCGACACGGACGGCGGCGGCGAGCTTGCCGCGGACGTGTCGATCGATCAGTCGGCGAAGCGTCGCAGTCCGGGGGAGCCGCTGCAGGATACGGATGCCGTACCGGCCGCGGAGGTCGCGCGGGAGAAGCGGCGCACGCGGTAAGGCACGGCATAGGGCGCGCCAGCCATCGGGCGTAAGGGCGCTGCTCGACGGCGGTGGCCGTCACTGGCGCCGCCGTGCGCGGGGGCACGAACTCGAAGAAGCGCGGCGGCTGCGGAAGCATCGGCAGTCGCCGCGCAGCACCAGCACGCATTCACCAGCGCACGCCCGGCTCCGCGCCGCCTCCATTACGTCGCGATCGACGCGCTCACCCATCCTCCCCGACTTCAGTCGGATCGGGAAGCTCGGGCAGATCGTTCCGACGCTCGGGCTGCGGATGGCCCGGCTTGCCGGCATGGCCGCCTTGCTCGTCGTCGTCGGGTGTCAGATCGTTCGGGTCGCTCATCATCGTTCTCCTCGGTCGCAAGGGTGCCGGCGCGGCTGGCATGCCGATCTCAAGCATCGACCGTGCCGCGGCTTAGCGCCCGGCTTGCGGACCGTCGTGGTTGGGCGTCCCGCCTTGCGCGCCGGTGCGGCTCATCGCGAGATGCAGCGCGGCCGGGTCGACCGGTTTCACGAAATGCTCGGCGAATCCGGTCGCGAGACAGCGCTCGCGATCCGAGTGGCGACCATAGCCGGTCAGCGCGAGAAAGATGCACGGCGGGACTTCGTTGATCGCCTTCAGCCGCAGCAGCAGTTCGTAGCCGTCCATCACCGGCAAACCGATATCGAGGATCGCGACGTCCGGACGATACGCGCGATACGCGGCGAGCGCCGTCACCGGGTCGTGCACGACCGCGACCTCGTGCCCGGCGTCGCGCAACCACTGCGCGAGCGTCGATGCGGCGTCCTCGTTGTCGTCGACGAGCATGACGCGCCGGCCGCTGCCGGGTGCGGCCACGCGGATGCCGGGCTCCGCTTGCGGCGCGGCCGCGGCGCCGACGCGCGGCCGGAATTCCGGCAGCACGATCGTGAACGTGCTGCCGCGGCCGGGCCCGGCGCTGTCCGCGCGCACGGTGCCGCCATGCAGGTTCACGAGGCTGCGCACCAGCGCGAGGCCGATGCCGAGGCCGCCGTGCGCCTGCTTGTTGTCGCCGTCGATCCGGTAGAACGGTTCGAAGATGCTCTGAAGGCGGTCGGGCGGAATGCCCGCGCCGTTGTCGTGCACTTCGATCAGCGTGCTGCCGTCCGCACCGCGTTGCGCGTGCACCGCGATGTCGCCGCCCGGCAGCGTGTATTTCGCCGCGTTTGTCAGCAGGTTCGCGACGACCTGCGACAGGCGCACGGGGTCGCCGTGGCAGCGCGCCTCGGGGTCCGTGTCGACGTGCAGACGGTGGCGGCGCTGCTCGAGCAGCGGGCTCGCGACCTCGACCGCGCGGTCGACGATGTCCGCGAGCCGCACCGCTTCCTTCTTCAGCGTGATCTTGCCGCGCGTGATGCGCGACACATCGAGCAGATCGTCGATCAGCCGGACCATGTGGTCCAGCTGGCGCTGGATGATCGCAATCTCGTTCGGCGTGGCCTGGCCGTCGCGATTGCGGATCAGCTCCAGCGCGAGCGAGATCGGCGTCAACGGGTTGCGCAGCTCGTGGCCGAGCACCGCGAGAAACTGGTCCTTCGCCTGGTTCGCGTCGCGCAGCTCGCCGAGCAGCCGGTCGCGCTCGGCGTTGGCCGCGACCAGCTTCTCGCGCGCCGCGACGTGTTCCGTCACCTCGACGGCGCTGACGATCACGCCGAGCCCGTCCGCCAGCGGTTGCGGATTGAAGTGCAGCCGGTACACGCGCGCGCCGTCCGCGTCGGTATCGTCGGTATCGGGCCGGTCGTGGTGCTCGCCGATCGTCGTCGAGCGCCCCTGCACGCGCGCCGCTTCCAGCGCGCGCGCGATCGCCGCGGTGTCGCCGCCGGGCAGCACCGACGTCAGCGGCCGGCCGACGATGTCGGTTCGGCCGCACAGCGCGGAGAAGCGGTGATTCGCGAGCACGATCCGATGCGCGGCGCCCGACAGCAGCGCGATCGGCAGCGGCGCATGCATCAGCACGCCGTTGCGTTGCTGCTCGGCATCCTCGCGGCGGCGGATCTCGTCGGTGAGCGCGCGCGCCCGTTGCTGGGACAGCGCGAGCGTCAGATGCAGCTGGTTCTCGTCGCTGCGCAGCGACGCCGAAGGCAGGATGCGCCGGTGCAGCGCACACACGTGGCGGAACATCTCCGACTGCTCGGCGCCCGGAAACGCGTCGTGCGGATAGCCGCAGTACAGCGAGAAGCGGTATCGCTCGATTAACTCGTTCCATAGCGCTTCGAGCCGCAGCGCACCCGCGTAGCGATGCTGCGCGCACAGCAGCGCGACCATTTCGCCGAACGCGTGTACCGGCCGGCCCGCGCGCACGGCCGCTTCGACGATGGTGCCGATCGAGCGGCGAAAGCGCGCGGGGTCGGGCAGGCCGCCGTCCATGCAGCTGTCGAGCAGTGCTTGCGCGCTCGACATGAAGACGCGGTCGCGCGCCGCACTGCCGTTCGCTCGCTCGAGCGTGCCGAGCCGCGCGTAGACGGCCGCCAGCCGCTCGGGCCGTGCAATCACGATCGCGCTGCCGCCGTCGCGCAGCGCGTCGGCCGAGAACGATGCGACTTCCGACACGAGCTGCTCGTCGGAGTCGTAGAACTGAACGAAGTGGTCGGTGCGCATCGGCGCGGATTTCAGCAGGGTAGAGGCAGATTTCATATCTCACGACACCACGACGCCGCAGGCAGCCGGCGAACCGGTACGGCCGGCCTATCCCGGCCGGCCTGAGCAAACTGCGTGCCGCGCCCGGATTCCCGTGCGGCGGGCGTCGCCGCGCCGCCATGCGGGCGCGCGCGGTGCCGGGCGGCGCTGCGTTTGTAAATTCTGCAGTGCAATGGTCGGATGGATACGGATGTTGCGCGGCCGCATGACGGCATGGCGCTTGCTGAAGGCGGGTGTCGTCGCACGCCGCCGCGCGCCCGCGATTCGAGCGCGTTCTGCACCGCCGCAGCGGCGTTGCGCCTGCCCATCCGCACACGGGAGAAAGCCATGACCCAATCCAGCATACCGAACGATCGCGACGCACGCGGCCTGGCCCGCACGCCGGAACCGCACGGCGGCACGCAGGCCGAACCGGCGCGGCCGCCAGGCCACGCGCCCGGCGGCGGCGAGCTCGATTCGATTCCGGGCGATCAGGCGCGCAAGGTCGTGCCCGACGATCCGCGTCAGACCGCCGCCCGCGATCCGTCCGACAAGCCCTGGCCCGACGGGCACGACGCGCCCGACGACGCAGGCGACCGGCCGCGCCCGCTGTAATGGCCAGTTGCGTTGCACGCGCCGCACCGCAGCCGCGGCTCGGCGCACTTCGGCATCCATCGCTATTCGTGTAGATCTCGCACCGGAGCCCACCATGTCATCAGACGAAGTATCCGAATCGCGCCGCAAGTGGATGCAGGGCACGACGGCCAGCCTGGTCGCGAGCGTCGCGATTCCGGCCGTCGCGCAGAATGCCGGCGCGACCGATGTCGGCGACACCGCGCCGCACGACCCGCGCACGCTGTATCCGCACGCGCCGTTTCCGCAGCAGCACCAGCCGTGGCCGGGCCTCGCCGGGCGCATGACGCCGCGGCCCGATCACGGTGAGCGCAGCTACCGCGGCAGCGGCCGGCTCGACGGCCGCAAGGCGCTGATTACCGGCGGCGACTCCGGGATCGGCCGTGCCGCCGCGATCGCGTTCGCGCGCGAGGGCGCGGACGTCGCGATCGCCTATCTGCCGGACGAGGAGCCCGATGCGCGCGAGGTGGTGCAATACATTCGCAGTGCGGGCCGCAAGGCAGTGCCGCTGCCCGTCGACATCCGCACCGAAGCGGCGTGTGGCAAGCTCGTCGAACAGGCGGTCGCAGGCTTGGGCGGGCTCGATATTCTCGTGAACAATGCGGCGCGTCAGCAGAGCCACGATTCGATCCTCGACATCAGCACCGAGCAGTTCGACTGGACGCTGCGCACCAATTTATATGCGCTGTTCTGGATCACGCGCGCCGCGATTCCGCACATGCCGCCCGGTTCGGCGATCGTCAACACGACCTCGGTGAATGCGTACGATCCGTCGGCGAACCTGCTCGACTACGCGATGACGAAGGCCGCGATCGCCAACTTCACGAAAGGGCTCGCGAAGCAGATGATCCAGCGCGGGATTCGCGTGAACGGCGTCGCGCCGGGGCCGTTCTGGACGCCGCTGCAGGTGAGCGGCGGCCAGACCGAGAAGAACGTCGAGACGTTTGGCCAGCAGGTGCCGATGGGTCGGCCGGGGCAGCCGGCGGAACTCGCGTCGATCTATGTCGAACTGGCGTCGTCGCGTGCGAGCTATGTGACGGGGCAGATCTATGGCGCGTCGGGCGGCGCGGGGCAGCCTTAGCGGCGCGGCGCAAGTGCCGATCGGCTGGACCGCTCCGGCGATCAGGCGCCGTTCGAACTGATCTTCAAGGCGTCGAATTCGACGGCGAGTTCGGCTCCTAGGCTTGAATACATGCAGGCATCCACGCCGCGCGTATCCCCTTACGAAAACGTGGTCGCGATCATGATGCCGAACACCACGCCGATCGCGATGCCGGTCAGCCGGCCGTAGATCGATGCGTGCACGTTGTCGTCGAGTTCGAACGGCGAGCGCTTGTGCTTCCATACCGTGCTGAAGACGAGCGGGCGCGCGAGCAGCAACGCGCACGCGATCAGCACCGGTGTCGCGACCAGCAGCGCGATGCGAGCGGCGTTCCAGTTGACGCCGTGCATCAGCAGCGATACGACGGCGGCGAGCGGCACCTCGACGCACAGGCCGAGCAGCGATCCGCCGACGAAGGAGTCTCCCGGTGCTTGGAACATGAGCGTCGGTCCGTTCGAAGGAATTGCGCACCCGCTTCGGGTCACATGAGAAAGCGATCGCGGCGAGCGGGCGACGACCGTGGTCGATCGTGTGGCCGCGATGTTAAGGCAATTTTCCGGCCGGTTGCCGGCGACTCACGCTATTTAACAAAGCGCCGATGCGCCGTGACGTCATATGCGCGCGACACTCGACGGCGCGCGGCTTCGGCCCGACAATACGCTCGCGCGTCGGCCGCTCGATTCGGCGAAACGCATGACCGAGCTTGCCGATTCGACGGCCATCGCGGCTGTCGGCAGCGCGCTCGAAGATCCCGGGGAGACCGAAACATGTTCGAAGACATCACCCACTATCCGACGACGATCGCATGCAAGGTGTGCGCTGCCGAAGCCGACATCTGCGGCGTGGTCGATATCTCGCGTTGCGGCGCCGACATGATCGCGGGGAACAAGGTCGATCCGTTCGTCGGTGTGCCGATCTACTACTACGCATGCCGGCAATGCGGCTTCACGTGCACGCCGGCGTTCGACCATTGGACGCACGACGACTTCGCGCGTCATGTCTACAACGACGACTACGTGCGCCATGATCCCGAGTATCTCGAGCATCGCCCGCAACAGCATGCCGACCTGATCTGCACGAGCTTCCCGGAAATGCGCGACGGCCGCATTCTCGATTTCGGTTCGGGGTTGGGGCTGCTCGAGCGCAAGTTGTCGGCGCGCGGGTTCGGCGACGTCACGTCGTACGATCCGTTCAGCCAGGCTGTCGCGCCGCACGGCACGTTCGACGCGGTGCTGTCGTTCGAGGTGTTCGAGCATCATCCGCAGCCGCGACGCCTGTTCGCCGACATCGTCCGCTATCGCGGCGTCGCGGGCGCGCTGCTGTTTCAGACCTCGCTGATCACGCCGGAGATTCGCGCGCGCGGCATCGAGCAGTGGTGGTACTGCGTGCCGCGCAACGGACATATTTCGTTCTACACGAGCGCGGCGCTCACGCTGCTGGCGACGGAGCACGGGCTCGAACTGGGATCGTTCAGCCCGGAACTGCACGTGGTGTTCGATCGCGCGTCCGCGCCGCGGTGGGTGTCGAAGTTCTTCTGAACGATGCGGCGCGCAACGCGCTACGTGGCGTCCGCGTTCATACCGCAATCCACCGCCGCTACGACCATGCTACGCATGGCTTTCCGAATCGAGCCGCTTCACCGATTCCAGCGCGCGTGCACGCGCGCACTGATGATCGACGATCGGCATCGGATAGCTTCGCCCGAGCGTGACGGACGCGCGTTGCAACTGCTCGCGCGACGCGGCCCATGGCGCGTGGACGGTGTCTGCGGAAAGCTGCGCGAGCTCGGGCACCCAGCGACGCGTGTAGTCGCCGTGCGGATCGAACTTCTGCGCCTGCAGAACCGGATTGAAGATGCGGAAATACGGCGCCGCGTCGGCGCCGCTGCCCGACACCCACTGCCAGCTCGCGGGATTGCTCGCCTCGTCGGCATCGACCAGCGTATCCCAGAACCATGCTTCGCCCTGTCGCCAGTCGATCAGCAAGTGTTTCGACAGAAACGACGCCGCCACCATGCGCACGCGGTTGTGCATCCAGCCGGTATGCCACAGCTCGCGCATGCCGGCATCGACGAGCGGGTAGCCCGTGCGGCCCGTCTGCCACTTGCGCAGTGACTTCGCGTCGTCGCGCCACGGCATCGAATCGAACTGCCGGCGGAAATTGACCTGATGAAGCGGCGCGAAGTGATACAGGAGGTGGTACGAGAATTCTCGCCAGCCGATTTCGCTGAGGAACTTGCTCAACGGCCCGTCCTTTGAGTCGACGCCGCGCACGATGCGCGCACTTCGCATTGCATCGGCCGCCGACAGCGTCGCGTACCAAACCTGCCGAACCGATATGTTGCCGAAGCGCAGATACGGCGACAGCCGGCTCGTCGCGCGAGCGGCCGGAAAATCGCGCAGCGTCGGATAGTCGGACAGCGAATTCTCCAGGAATGCTTCGAGTTGATCGCTGGCGGCTTGCTCGCCGCACTGCCAGGTCTCACGCAGCCCGCCGGCCCAGTCGGGAGCCGACGGCTGCAGCTCGAGCTCGCGAAGCGTGCAGACGTGTGGCGTCGCGTGGGCTGGAACCGGAAAAAACCGGATGTGCGACGGCGCCGGCAGCGGAACCGGCGGGAAAAAATCGTCGCGCCGAGCGGCTCTCCAGTACGCGCTGAAGACCTGGAACGGCAGGCCTTCGCGCGTGGTCACCGTCCACGGTTCGCGCAGCAGGTGCCCGTTGAACGTCGACACGGCGATCCCGCGGTCGATCAAGTCTCTCTTGATCGACGCATCGGTGCCGGTCTGCGCCTTCGCGTAACGCCGGTTCCAGACGACCATCGCCGCGCCGATCGCTGCGGCGAAACCGGTGATCGCTTCATGCTCGTTGCCGCGCAGCAGAATCAGCGAGCCGCCATGCGCCGCGAGCGCGTCGTCGAGTTTGCTCAGCGATTCATGGAGCCACCAGCGCTGCGCGCCGCCCATCGCACGACCGTGTTTCGGCGCGGCGTCGTGCACATACACGCAAACGACCGGGTGCCCGGTGTCGAGCGCATGCGTCAGCGCGGGGTTGTCGGCCAGCCGTTGGTCGTCGCGGAACCATACGACGACGGGGCGAGCTTCGTGCGGAAGGTCGGAGCGGGTCATGAGTGTGTCGTGAAGAGTTGCGGTTGCATGGTGTGAACGGGATGGGGCCGAGCCGCGCGACGTATCCGAACGATGGCCGCGTTATTCATGTCGCGGCCGTCCATTGCCCGCGATGACCGGCGCGGTCACGCCGTCCCAACGCGCTGCGATCGCGATCGCCGCCGGCAGGATGAGCGCCCACCTCGTCCGTGGCCACAGCGATGCACACGTCGCATCTCGACACGGCGCGCAACGTAATACGTCCTTCGCGGGCGCAGCCGAGCAGCGCCGAAGAAATAGGGCGATTCGCGGACGATGGCTTCATCGGGAGCGATGGCGGGCATGCGGGCTCCGTTCGTTGGTTCATGTGTATACGGCGGTGCGCGGCGAACGGATGCATCTCGTGCCGACACGAGCGGAACGCGCGCCTGCATCCGCCTGCGCCCTGACTACGTATACGCGGGTGTGCGACCCGCGTGGTCACAATTGGAGATTTGCATGAACCTCAAGGTCGCGCTCGCCGTGCTGTCCGTGCTGGTCGCAGCCGCTTTGCTGGCCGCGCACAGTCCGCTGCGGCTTCTGAATGCATTGACGCCGACCAACACCTTCCGCCTTTTCGCCGATATCCCCTACGGGCCCGGCGAGCGCCAAGTGCTCGACGTCTACTTGCCGGCGCGCGTGGCGCGCGACTGGCCGACCGAGCCGAATGCCGGCGCGCCCGTCGTCGTGTTCTTTTACGGGGGAAGCTGGCAGTCGGGCAAGCGCAACGACTATCTGTTCGTCGGCGAGGCGCTGGCGTCGCGCGGCTTTGTCGCCGTGGTGCCCGACTACCGCACCTATCCGGCCACCACCTTTCCCGGCTTCATCGACGACGCGGCCCGTGCGGTCGCATGGGCGCGCGGGCACGCGGCTGCGTTCGGCGGCGACCCGCGGCGCGTGTTCCTGATGGGGCATTCCGCCGGCGCACAAATCGCCGCGCTGCTCGCCACCGACGGCCGCTATCTGGCCGCGAGCGAGATGCGCAGCAGCGAGATCGCGGGCGTGATCGGGCTGGCCGGCCCATACGATTTCCTGCCGCTGCGCGATGCGACGCTCGAACGGATCTTCCCCGACGACCAGCGTGCAGCGAGCCAGCCGATCCGCTTCGTGCGGGGCAGCGAGCCGCCGATGTGGTTGGCCGTCGCCGAGAACGATACGGTGGTCGAGCCCGGCAACACCGATCGATTCGCGCGGGCGTTGCAGAACGCCGGCGATAGCGTGGTGGTCACGCGCTACCGGCATCTGAGCCATGCCGCGCTGGTCGGCGTGCTGGGCGCGCCGCTCAGACGCGCGGCGTCGGTGCTGGACGATCTGTCGGCATTCGTCGAGCGCGCGGGCGGCGTGTCGAACGCCGGAGTCGCGAGCGGCGACGCAAAGCCGCGCGCTGCGACGGTCGCGTCGGCGGTTTCGGCGCAGTGAGCGGTGGTGAAATGGAACGGGCGCGCTCGTCGCCGCGCATCGCGCGTCGACGACGCGCTACGCCACAACGCAACCCAACCGCTGGCTGGCGATTGCCGCCCTAGACCGACTTCGGCGCTTGCGCGGCCGCGTCCAGCCCTTCTTCGCGCAGGATGACGGAGAGTGCCGTTTCGAGCAATTCGGCGGCCCGATTCGCCGCGTCGCCGAGATGGCGGTGCAGCAGCGCATCGGCGGGCGAGCGCGACACGCATTCGTCGCTGTAGCGCTCGAACGCGCTGAGCTGCATGATCAGTTCGGACAGATGGCGCGGGCATTCGCATTTGACCGTCGTCGACAAGCCGCTCAGCGACGCGAGCGTCGCTTCGTCGAAGCGGCGCTGCGTGCGCAGCCACAGCCCGCGCTCGGTGTCGTTCGCCTGTCGCGCCTTGACGACCGCCTGGGCGAGTTTCGAAATGATCGACGCGGAGTTGGTCTGGCCTTCCGTCGAGCGGAACAGCTCGAACCCGGACAGCCGCGCCAGCTCGACGGCCTCCGCCGTGCCGAACCCGTATATGACGGCCACCGCATGTGCATTGAGCGCTTGCGCCGCGCTGGCCAGTTGTGACACGACGTCTTCATGAAGCGACGTGGTCGTCGCGATCAGCGCATCGGCGGACGTACCGGTGTGCCGGCTCGCTTCGTCGATCGATTCGATGCGCGCCGCGATATGGATGCCCATGCGCTCGATAGCGGACGCCGAGATCGGCAGCGCGCCGACGACGGCTAGGCTCACGCCCGTTTCGGGCAGCGCCGCGCCGCGTGTATCGGTCAACGACAACGCCTCGAGTTCGTCGCGGCTCAGGCTCGCGATTGAGCCGATCGCGTGACCCTGATTGACGAGGGCTTTCAGCAAACGAATCCGCTGCACGTCGTCGTCCGAGTACATCCGCTGCCCGGACGGCGTCTTCGGCGGCGCAACCACGCCATAGCGCCGCTCCCAAATCCTCAGCGTGGCTGCTGGCATGCGTGCCAGGCGCGCGGCCTCGCCGCTGCGATAGCGGTGCGGCGTATCGCGATCCTTGCGAGCGGACATCGGTGCTCTCCTGAAGTCGATGGCTGATGTATCAGGATTTTACGCAGTTTGCCGGAAATTTGAAGCAGGAAAGTGATTCAATGTACGTAATTTTGGTCGGAAAGATGGTTCGTGAAGCGCATGCGCGGCTAGAATGTATCGGTGCGGCGGGCGTTGTGCGCGAAGTTGTAAGTGAAGGATCGTGACGCATCCGGCGTCGCGATGCGCCCGCCTCGACACCTCATGAACGACAAGCGATCGCAAAGCATCCCATGACCACCTTGAGGCTCGTTCTAGGCGACCAGCTCGACCCGCATCACCCCTGGTTCGCCGAGGTCCAGCCCGACATCGTGTACGCGCTGATGGAGATTCGGCAGGAGACCGACTACGTGCTCCATCACGCGCAGAAGCTCATTGCGGTGTTTGCGGCGATGCGCCGCTTCGCCGAGTTGCTGCGCGAGGCGGGGCACGTCGTCCACTACATCGAGATCGACGATCCACTCAATCGCCAGGCCATTGCGGCGAACCTCGACATGCTGGCCGACCGCTACGGCGCACATCGCATCGAGTATCTGCTGCCCGACGAGTGGCGCGTCGACCGGCAACTGCAGGCTTATGCGGCGTCGGCGCGCGTGCCGGTGCAAGTGCTCGATACGAACCATTTCTACACGACGCGCGACGAAGTCGCGAGCCTGTTCGGCAACAGCCGCACGTGGGTCATGGACCGCTTCTATCGAAGCATGCGCGTACGCCATCGCGTGTTGCTCGACGCACAAGGGCGTCCCGCAGGCGGGCAATGGAACTACGATGCCGAAAACCGCGAGGCGTGGTCCGGTACGCCTGCCGAGCCGCCCGACTGGCGTCCGCGTCACGACCATCGCGCGCTGTGGAGCCGGATCGTGGCCGCCGGCGTGCGCAGCTTCGGCGCGCCGTCCGCCGACGACTTCCGCTGGCCGGTCGATCGCAGCGAGGCGCTCGCGTGCCTCGAGTCCTTCATCCGGCATGGGCTGCCTTTCTTCGGACGCTTTCAGGATGCGATGCACCGCGACGCGCGACGCCTGTTCCACTCGATGCTGTCGTTCGCCCTCAACGTGAAGATGTTGAATCCGCGCGAAGTCGTCGAGCGCGCGGAGCATGCGTATCGCACCGGCGCCGCGCCGCTGGCCGCGGTCGAAGGGTTCATCCGGCAGATTCTCGGCTGGCGCGAGTTCGTGCGCGGCGTGTACTGGGCGCGCATGCCGGGTTACGCCGACAGCAATGCGTTCGGCCATCGGCGCGCGTTGCCGCATTGGTTCTGGAACGGCAGCACGCGCATGGCGTGCATGGCGCATGCACTGACGCAATCGCTCGACGCTGCGCATGCGCACCATATCCAGCGACTGATGGTGATCGGCAACTTTGCGCTGCTGGCCGGGCTCGAGCCGCGTCAGGTGCATCAGTGGTATCTCGGCGTCTACATCGATGCGTTCGAATGGGTCGAGCTGCCGAACACGCTCGGCATGAGCCAGTACGCGGATGGCGGCGCGATGGCGACCAAGCCGTACGTTTCCAGCGCCGCGTACATCAACCGGATGAGCAACTACTGCAAGGGCTGCGCGTACGACCATCGTGCGCGCACGGGCGAGCACGCGTGCCCGTTCAATGCGCTGTACTGGGATTTTTTCGACCGGCATCGCAGCGCGCTGCAACACAACCACCGGCTGTCGATGGTCTATCGGCAACTCGCGCGTTTCGACGACGAGGCGCTCGATGCGATCCGCGCGCAGGCGGAGGGCGTGGTGCGGGATATCGAGTCGCTGTAGGGCGGGTTGTGGTCGGGGCGTATGAAGGGGCGGCGGATGGGGAGCGCCGCTTGCGTCGAAATGCCGAAGTGCGCGGGCGCCGTGTGTTGCGCCCGTGTCGCATGTCGAGCACTGCCGCGGCGCCGCGCGATCGCTCGCCGCATGCGTTAAGTAGCAGAGAGCATCGCGGAATTGGCGCGCGCCTCACCCTCCGACGTTCACGAATCGATCAACGATCGGACCGGGGTGTCTCAAGGCGCGACCTCCGTGTGCCCAACGCGTCGACCACGGCGCCGCCGAGCCCGCTGCCGCTCAACCATGCACCTTCGACCTTGCCGCCGCCCAGCCAGTCCCCGCACAGTCCGACGCCGGCCGTCGTCCGCCATGCAAAGCGGCCGTGCGTCGAGGCCGTGGCAACGGCCGGCTCCGCATAGCGCCACCGATGGGCAGTCGCCGACTCGGCGCCCGCGCCCGTGATGTCCCGAAACGCCGCCAACAATGCGTCGGTCACCCATTCGGCCCGCGCTTCCAGATGAGCGTGACTCCAGTCGGGCGTTGCATGCAGTACCCACGTGTCGATGCCGGCGCGCCCGGGCTTGGACGTGTCGTTGGCGATCCAGCCGAGCGGCCCGGAGTTGACGAAGGCCGCGTCGAAGCCGGGGTCCGGCAGCCCGCGACACTGCGCCATCACCGTCCACGTCGCGCGCATCTCGCTGCGCTGTGCGATGACGGCAAGACTCGGCTCCGCATGCCGCAGAAGCGGCACGGCCTGCGGCGCGGGGACGGCGACGATCACGGCGTCGTGGTGCGCGTCCAGTACGCCGTGCTCGGCCGACGTCGCGCGCCAGCAATCTCCGTCGCGAATCAACTCGACGATCGTCGTTTCGCAGAGCGTTCGAATGCCGGCCGACAGACGCCGCGCCGGCGCCGACATGCCCGGCACGCCGACGTACCGCAGCGCAGGCGCGAGCAACGCGCGCGGGCCGAGCGAGCCGATCGACGCCACGCGCGCCTCCCACGGGGCTGCTGCTCCACTTGCCACCCAGCGCGCTACTTCGGCGACGAACGCCGGATGTTGCGCGGTGAAATACGGCGCACCGTGATCGGCTTGCCAGAGCGCGGTACGGCGCGTACTCATGCGTCCGCCGACACCGCGGCTCTTTTCGTAGACGGTCACGCGGTGACCCGCGTCGGCCAGCACGCGCGCGCAGGCCAGCCCCGCTATCCCGGCGCCGACGATCGCGATATGTGCCGATGAGTCGGAAAACGGCGGCATGTGATTCATCGTGGCAACCCCGTACGTCGGGAGATCGCCGCAACGCGTGCCGCATGGGCATCGGCACTCGACGTCGAACTTCTGCGACCGGGCTGGCTCATTGCTCGAGGTAAATCCTGAGCCGCAGCAGGCTGCGGCGAATCCAGCTCTTCATCGTGCCGAGCGGAACCTGCATGCGCTCGGCCAGCTCGGCATACGACGCGCCGCCGTGAAACGCTTCACGCAGCACGTAGGCTTGTCGCTCGCCGAGATGGGCGAGCCCGCGCTCCAGGCGCTGGCGTTCCTGGCTTGCCTGAGCGCCCGCGTCGGGCGTCGGGCCTTCGTCCGGTATCAGCAGCGCCTGCTCTTCGTCGAGCGGCGCGTCACGGTGCTGCCGGAGCCGATCGATGGTTCGATTGCGGGCGAGCGTCAGCAGCCATGTCATCGCGGTGCCGCGTTCGGCGTCGAACGCACCGGCGCGCCGCCATGCCGTCGTGAACACCTCCTGAAGCAGATCTTCCGCTTCATGGCGGTCACGTATCATCCGCACGATCAGGCCGTACAGCCGTGCCGACGTCAATCGGTACAGCTGCGCGAACGCCTGCTCGTCGCCGGCGGCGACGCGACACAGCAGGCTGTCGAGCGCCGCGTGCCAGACGGCTTGCTCGTCCGGCTCGCGCTGCGCCGTGTCGTCGGCGAACGCGTCGGCGCCTGCCGCATACGACTGGGAATGAGCGGCGCCGCGGCGTTGCTGTCTGGCCGAATGGAGCGGCTTCGCGCGCCCGTGCGCCGACGACGGGCGGAGTGACTCGTGCGAACAGTTCATCTGCAACTCCGCATGCTGTGAGCTTCCTGCTTTTGCGCGTCGCGGTGCGAGCGGACGCCGATCATGAGTGAACACCGTGCCGGTGGATTCATTGCGCGTGGTTCCGTGCCGGCCTACGCGTCCTTGCCGGACAGAAGGGCAAGGAACTCGCGGCGAAGCGACGCGTCCGCGAGGAACTTGCCGCGCATCACGCTGTTGGTCATCTTCGCTTGGTCGTCCTTGGTGCCGCGCCAGTGCATGCAGAAGTGGTCGGCTTCGAGCACGACGGCAAGCCCGTCGGGCGCGATGCGCCGTTCGAGCAGGTCGGCGATCTGCTTGACCGCCTCCTCCTGAATCTGCGGGCGCGCCATGACCCAGTTCACGAGCCGGCCATACTTCGACAAGCCGATCAGATTCGACGTGGCGCTCGGCAGCACGCCGATCCATATCCGCCCCATGATCGGGCAGAGATGATGCGAACACGCGCTGCGTACGCGCAGCGGGCCGACGATCAGCAGTTCGTCCAGCCGCTCGACGTTGGGGAACTCGGTGACGGGCGGCGGTGCCTCGTAACGGCCTGCAAACACTTCGCGGACGAACATCTTCGCGACGCGCCGCGCGGTGTCGCGCGTGTTGTGGTCGTGATCGACGTCGATGACGAGCGAGCGCAGCACCGCTTCCATCCGCTGTGCGACTTCGCTCTGCAGCGCGTCGAGCTCGCCGTCGCGCAGGTGCGCGGCGATGTTGTCGTTCGCATGAAAGCGCGCGCCCGCATGTTCGAGCCGACGACGAATCAGTTGCGACAGAGGAATGCCCTCGTCGATCGCGGTCAACGTGTGCTCGGGCGCGTCGATTACATTTCCCATTTCGGTTCGTTTCTCGAGGTTGGATGGTGGTGCGGCAGATCGTGATCCGGTGCGATGCCGTGCGTGCCCGAAGAGGTATCGGCCGCGCGTGGCTCAGGTGCGAACGCGCGCGCGTGCCTGCCGACCGGGCCGGCCCGCGCGCTCGCGACGGCGGCGTGCGTGCGATGTGCGGTGTCGCGCGGCAGGCGTCGTGTCGTCGCGATGCCGCATGCGCGGCAACTCCGGTTCGCTGTCGGTTCGTTCCGGCGCGAACGTGGCGGCGACCGCGCGTTTCAGTTTCGCCAGCACGAACTGACGGTCGACCTGACCGTCGGCCGCACGGAACAGATCGAAGCCGGCGACACGCAGCAGCTCGACGGCGCGCACGCTGCCGTATTCGTAGACGACCGCGGCCGCACGGACGCGACGCCCGTGCGCCAGCGACACGAGGAGCTGCGCAACGTCGCTGTGCAGCCACGTGACGTGCGCGACGAATGAATCGACGAATAGCTCCGGATGCCGCAGCGCCTGGAACACCGACTCGGCGCGCTCGCTTATGCGCAATCCGGGCGGCGCGGCCGGCGCGACCGGCATGTCGGCGGCGAACAGGTCGCCCATCACCAGCAGCGTCGGATAGGCGGGCGTACCGAGGTCGGCTTCGGCGAGCGTCGTTCCGTCAGTGCGGACGAACGTCGCTTCGGCGCGCGCGCATCGGTCGATCGCCTGTGGTTGCGGGCGACGACGGCGTTCCCCGCGCGTCAGCGCCGCGAGCCGCTGGCGCGAAGCGGGTTCGTCGGCGTTCGCGGCGGGACGGTGCGAGCGCGCGCGCGCGGTGGCGGCGGCCGCACGCATCCGGCCCGCGGCCGCACGGATGGCGAGACGGCTCAGCTTGATGTGGTCGTTGCGTGTTGGCACGGGGCCTCCCTTGGGTCGATACCTGCGTCACGGCTCGATTGTATGCAAATTTTCGGGAATGTGAAGCAGAAAAGCGAGTCAAGAGTTGTGAAAATGCGAATTTAGTGTGTCATTGCCTCTGCGGTGTGGGGTATTCGTGTGAAATTATGCGTGTAATATGGACTATCGAGCCGAATGTGCTTCAATTTCGCGTCTATTGAAGCGGAATTATGAGTCGCTATTCGTGATGAATCTACGCAAAACGATGCGATTCATACGGATGCGAGCCAATGGGATGGGGGTGTGTTGGGCGTCTGACTCAAGATATGACTCAGATAGATGAGTCAATAGCTCAAATTCGATTCATCCAGCCGCAGTGATGCGCTCGACCTCCTGCTGCTGGCCCATCTCGACCGGACACCGACGGGGACAGCCGGCGTGCAGCTCTTTCGACTTGCGTCAACCGTGGAGAACGCACGGCGCGCATGGGCCAACAGCGCTCAACCGCGCGACGAGGTTCATCCCTGATTGGCCCGGCGCTATGCGCGACGAGCCAGCGCGACCTCAATCGCGCGAACCGACCGACTTCCCCCTCCCGGTCGATCGCCGGTTTCGCCGGCAGCGATCCGAGCAATATCGGACGTCCTCCCACACTGCCTTCCACTTCTTTCTCCAGCTGAAAGGCAACCCACAGGCGGCACACGTTTTTCGAGGCAAGTGAATCTTGTCGACCATGGCGAACGACGCGTTGAAAGCGATCCTCACGAAGTTCGATCACGCGGCAACGCGGCCGCGTGCGGTATTCGGCCGGCCGCGCCCGCCGGCCGAATCAGCGCGCATCGTCGCCGAGCAACTGGCGGCGCAACGACGTCGCGCGTGTGCGCGGATCGAGCCAGATCTCGAAGAACGCGCGCGCGAACGCCGGATCGGCCACTTCCGCGGTGAGGCGACCGTTCGTATAGAAGCGTGCGCCGCGCTCGGGCAGATACACGCCGCAGAGCACGTCGCCGCGCGACACGTCGGTGAACGCGCGGGCGATGTCGCGTCGCCAGGCGTCGCGCGTCGCGGCGGGCAGCGGCGCTGCCGCGAGGCGCTCGATTTCATCCATGCCGGTCGCTACGAGCCGCTCGCCCGTCACGTCGTGGCGATAGGCCAGCGACAACGCGAACGGCGTGTCGAACGCGCCGGGCGCGCGACGCGCCCACAGCTGCGCGTCGTACAGACAGATCGCGAACACGCAGAAGCGGCCCGAGCCGATCAGCCGCGCCGACGCGACATCGTCGACGCAATTTGCATCGGCGGCGCCCGGCATCGCGAACGCCGCCCACGCCGCAACGGCCGCGAGGGCCGCGAACCGGCGCGTCATGTCAGCGGCCCGCCGACACGACGAAATGCATCACGTCGGTACGCCGCTCGGCAAATCCAGCTTCGCAATAGGCGAGGTACAGCCGCCACGTGCGAATGAAGGTCTCGTCGAATCCTTGCGCGCGCACCAGATCGGCGTGTGCATCGAACGTCGCCCGCCACGTGCGCAGCGTGCGCGCGTAGTCGTCGCCGAACGCGTGCACCGGTGCGGCGGCGAGTCCGGCGCGGCGCGCTGCGTCGACGAAGCGCTCGGCGCTCGGCAACATCCCGCCGGGAAAGATGAATTCGCGGATGAAGTCGCTCGACGCGCGGTACGCCTCGAATTGCGACTCGGCGATCGTGATCGATTGGATCAACGCGCGTGCACCGGGCTTCAGACGCCGCACGAGCACGTCGAAGTACACGGGCCAGAACTTTTCGCCGACGGCTTCGAACATTTCGATCGACACCGCCGCATCGTATTGGCCGTCGACGTCGCGATAGTCGCGCAATTCGATCGTGACGAGATCGGCCAGCCCCTCGCGCGCAACGCGTTCGCGAGCCAGCGAATATTGTTGCTGCGAGATCGTCACGCCGTGCACGCGGACGCCCTGACGCGCCGCGTGTACGGCGAAGCCGCCCCAGCCGCAGCCGATCTCGAGCACGCGCATGCCGGCGCGCAGGCCGAGCGTCGCGACGATGCGCTGATACTTCGCCGCCTGCGCGTCGGCGAGCGGGCGGCGGTCGTCGCCGTCGAAGCATGCGCTCGAATAGGTCCACGTATCGTCGAGCCACAACCGGTAGAAGTCGTTGCCGAGGTCGTAATGCGCGTGGATGTTGCGGCGGCTGCCCGCGCGCGTATTCGCGCGCAGCCGATGGCGCAGCGCGTACCACACGCGTGCGAAGGGGCCGCCCGTCACGGTCTTGGCGATCACCGGCTGATTGCGGATCGCGACGCGCAGCAGCGCGACCGGATCGGGCGTGTCGACCCAGCCGGCGCGATACGCGTCGGCAAAGCCGATGTCGCCGGCGCGCAGGATCGCGCGGCAGGCGCGCCAGTCGCGGATCTGCAGCGTCGCGGCCGGCTGGCGGTGCGGATCGCCGAACACGTGTTGTGCGCCTTCGGGCGTCACGAGCGTGAGATGGCCGTCGTGGATGCGTCGCAGCAGCGCGATGAACAACCGGGCCGACAGCGGCAGCGCCGCTTGCGAGGCGGCAGAGAGCAGGCGCAGCAGGGTCATGGGCGGGCCTCGTGATCGGACGTCGCCGGGCGGCCGCGTGACGACGCGTCCGGCGAGCGGGACAGGGACGAATCGGCGCCGGCCGAATGGCCCGGCGGCGTCTTGCCGTAGAACGGCACGCGCGCGAGCCACAGCCGCAGCGCATGCCAATGGATGCGGATGACGACGTTCACCGCGTTCAGCGGCTGGCGAGCCAGCGCGCGCCACGCGCGTGCGGCGGTCAGCGGTTCGGCGCGCATGCCGAGCGCCGTGCGCAGCAGCAGGCCGTCGTCGTCGCGATAGTCGATCGCGACGCTCAGGCGGTCGCCACGCTGCCGCACGCGAAACGCATAACTGCCGACCACCTCGCAAAACGGCGAGACGTGAAACGTCTTTCGGCAGACGAGGGCGGTGCCGGCGTCGATCGGCGCGTGATGCAGCGCCGTCAGCAGATAGCCGTGGTACGCGCCGAAGGTGTTGCGCACGTCCGCGTAGAGCGCGCGCAGCCGGCCCGCGCGGTCGTAGCAGTACCAGAAGCTGACCGGGTTGAACGCGTATCCGAAGATGCGCGGGATCGTCTGCAGCCAGATCGGGCCGTCGGCCGGAATGCCGGCCCGCGCGAGCAGATCGCGCATCCATGGCCCGAGCGGCCGCCCGTCGCGCGGGCCGTAGTCGCGCGATGCGAGCGCGAGCGGGCGCCAGCGGTCGACGCCGAACCAGCGGCCGTCGATCTCGTCGAGCCGTTCGACGTCGCAGCAGACCTGGAAGATCGGATACGTGAACGCATGGCGCACCGGCCGTAACCGTTCGTGCATCACGTGGCCGACCAGAAGCCGCGCGGCATGGCCGTCGCGGGCGAACGGCGCGTTCATGGGCGCGCCCAGACCGGCGCGATGCCGAAGTCGGCGGCGACGCGCAACGCCGATTTCAGCCCGTCCTCATGAAATCCGTAGCCCGTCCACGCGCCCGCGAACCACGTGTTGCGCCGTCCCTGCAGCGCGGGCAGACGTTGCTGCGCGTCGACGGCCGCGAGATCGAGCAGCGGATGCTCGTAGTCGTAGCGCCCCAACTGCGTGCCTGGCGCGGGCTCGTCGACCGGATTCAGCGTGACGACCACCGGCGAACGGAACGGCAGCGGCTGCAACTGGTTCAGCAGATAGCTGACGCACACTGGCGCTGCGTCGCCGCCGCCCGGCGCGGAGCGGCCGCTCAGGTAGTTCCAGGCCGACCACACGCGCTTGCGGCGCGGCAGCAGCGCCGTATCGGTATGCAGCACCGCGACGTTGTGCTGATAGCGCACGGCGCCCAGCACGTCGCGCTCGGCGTTGCTCGGGTCGGCGAGCAGCCGCAGGCTCGTCGGCGCGTGGCAGGCGAGCACGACCGCATCGAAGCGCTCGTGACCGGCCGCGTCGGTGGCGACCATGACGTAGCCGTCGTCGCGCCGGATCGCGCGCACCGGCGTGCCGACGCGCACGTCGTCGAGCGTCGCGGCGATGCGCTCGACGTACTGCCGCGCGCCGCCGGCGACCGTGCGCCACGGCGGGCGGTTGTTGACCTGCAGCAGCGCGTGATTTAGGCAGAAGCGCAGGAACGTCGCCGCCGGAAAACGCAGGATGTCGTTGGCCGCGCTCGACCAGATCGCGGCCGCCATCGGCAGCAGATAGTGATGCTGGAACGGCGCGCCGTAGCGGCCGGCGGTGAGCAGTTCGCCGACCGACAGACGCTGGCGGTGCGCCGCTTCGAGATGATCGCGCGCGGCCGCGTTGAAGCGCAGGATGTCGCGCAGCATGCCGAGAAACGTCGGCGAAAACAGGTTGCGGCGTTGCGCGAATACCGTGTTGAGATTGCTGCCGGCCCATTCGAGCCGGCCGCCGTCGACCGACACCGAGAACGACATGTCGGTCGCATGTGCCGCCACGCCGAGTTCGTCGAACAGCGCGATCAGGTTCGGATAGGTGCGGTCGTTGAATACGAGGAACCCCGTGTCGACGGGGTGGCGCGCTCCGTCCAGTTCGACGTCGACCGTGTGCGTGTGGCCGCCCAGATAGTCGGCGGATTCGAACAGCGTCACGCGGTGACGGCGGGCCAGCAGATAGGCGCTTGCGAGGCCCGCGATGCCGGCGCCGACGACGGCGATTCGTCGTCCGCGCGGCAGCGAGCCGATGTATTGCGGGTGCATCGCGAAGGGTCTCCGTCAGTCACAATAGCGCAATCGGAAATGACATGTCCGGATATACGTGGCGCGCGCGCGTGCGGATGCACGGCAAGCCGTCAATCGCGCCGGCCGGGCGACGCGAAGCCGGGTTGGCCGAGCTGGTCGGGCGTTTGCGGCACGCGCCTGAAGCGCGACGTGTCGTAGCCCATCGCGTCGAGCCGCGCGAGCAGCGACCGATAGGTGGCGTCGTCCATGGTCGGCTCGCGCGAGAAGATCCAGCCGAGCGTCTTGCCCGGGTAGCCGAGGATCGTGTAGCGATAGTCGGCGTCGACATACAGCGTCAGCTGCGTGACGTACACCGGCCAGAACAGCCGCACGCGCCATTCGCCGCCGCCGCTGCCGGGCTTGACCGAATCGACGAACCGGTAGCGCGTCTCGGGTCGATCGAAGCCGCCTTTGCGGCCGACGAACGCGTCGTCGATCCGACCGTCTTCGCGTAGCCGCCATTCGGCCCGACTGCCGACGAAATCGCGTTCCGCGAAATACGGAATGTTCGCGATCACGTACCAGCGGCCCATGTAGCGCGGCAGGTCGACGGGAACGGTCGACAGCGGAACGCCGGCGCGCGGATTCGGGTTCGGCGGAGCGTCGGAGCAGCCTGCGGCGCCGAGCGCGAGAGTCATCGCCATCGCCATCGCGACGGCCACGCGACGCACCGCGCCGTGCGACATGACGGGCCTCACGCGTGCCCCCGGCGCTTGTCGAACAGATAATGGGCGACGCCCCATTCCTGCCCGCCGGCATAGCCGAACAGCTCGGCGACGGCCATGTAGAACATTCGCCAGCGCTGGAACCAGACGCGCGCGTCGGCGCCATAGACGGTGTCGAAAATCGGCATGATCCGGTCGCGCGCCGCGTCGAGCGACGCGAGCCACTGGTTCGCCGTGCGCGCGTAGTGCGTGCCGTCGAGCCACCATTGGCGGGCGATGCGCACGTCGTCCTGGAACCGCAGCAGCAGATCGGCCGACGGCATCGTGCCGCCGGTGAAGAAATGGCGCGACATCCAGTCGGTGTCGTCGCGCACCGCGAAGTGATAGGCGAGCAGCTTGTGCGCGAAGATGTGCACGAACAGCTTGCCGTCGTCGCGCATCCAGCGCGCGATCTTCGCGAGCAGTTGCCCGTAGTTCTTCATGTGCTCGAACATCTCGATCGACAGCACGCGGTCGAAGCCGGCGTCGTCGGCGTCGAAATCGAAGTCGACCACGTCGCCGGTCACGATGCGCAGATTGGTCAATCCGCGCCGCGCCGAACATTGCTCGATGAACAGCCGTTGGCCGTGCGAGTTCGACAGGCCGACGATCTGCGCGTGCGGATAGCGTTCGGCGAGCCACAGCGACAGCGAGCCCCAGCCGCAGCCGAGGTCGAGAATGCGCTGGCCGTCCGCGAGCTGGGCGCGCTCCACGTACAACTCGAGCATCGCGTCCTCGGCCTGCGGGAGCGTTTCGGTGCCGCGCGGGTAATAGCCGCACGAATACTTGAGCCGCGGGCCGAGATGCGCCTCGAAGAACGCGCCGGGCACCTCGTAGTGCTGCGTGTTCGCTGCTTGCGTGTCGATCGCGATCGGGCTCGCGCTCAGTTCGCGCACCAGCGCGTCATGGGCCGCCGCTCGCCCTTCGCCGTCGTAAGCATGTTCGGCGCGCAGGCGGTCGCGCATCAGCGAGCGCATTCCGGCGCGGATCAGCGGGTCCGGCAGCCAGCCGCGCTCGCAACAGCGGATCAGCCAGGAGTCGTCGGGTGCCGGCAGCGTGGCCGGCGACGGTGGCGAGGTGGTAGCGGTCATCAGCGTGAGCTCCGGTCTTCGGGGTGATCGGTCGGCGCGGCGGAAGTGCCGCGCATCGGCCTGGGCGGCCACGGCACGAGCGCGCTGGTCGTGCGCATGTAGTCGCGGTAGCCCGGCCGGGTTTGCACGAGACGCGCTTCGAGCAGCGGCAAGCCGGATATCTTGACCAGCAGCACGGCCATCAGCAGCGGCGGCAGCAGCGTCAGCCAGCCCCACGGCATCGCGATCGCCAGCGCCGTGTACGCGAGCCAGTGCACGCACTCGAAAAAGTAGTTGGGGTGCCGCGAATAGCGCCACCAGCCGACGCGACAGACCTGGCCGCGGTGGCCGGGATCGGCGAGGAAGCGCGCGAGCTGCCGGTCGGCGGCCGTCTCGCCTGCCACGGCGGCGATCCAGATCGCGACCGCGGCGGCAAGCGCCGCCCCCGACGGCGCTTCCGCGCTATAGGCGGGGACGAAGAACGCGATCGACAGCAACATCGAGATCAGCGCTTGCAGCTGGAACAGCCAGAACATGTTGCGCGGCGCGGCGTCGCCCCATTGCTCGCGGAACCGGCGATAGCGCGGATCTTCCGGCTGCCCGCGATTGCGCCGCCACAGATGCTGCGCGAGCCGCAGGCCCCAGACGCCGCCGCCGATCGCGACGAGCGCGCGATTCGCGGCGAGGCCGGTGCCGAGCGCTGCGACGAACACGGCTACGCCGCCGAGCGTCGCGGCCCAGACGGGGTCGATCATTGCGGCGTTGCGGGAATGCAATTGTTCGATCCATACCGCCGTGAACGACAGGAACAGACCGATGAAAGCGAGCAGGGCAACGGCGACGGCGGGCATACGGGCTCCGAGGACGCGATGTCTTCGATATACGGAGCCGTGGGCGGAACGGATGCAGCAGGCAGGATGCAGCGCGGTTCGGCGGTGTCGGGAAGGGGCGGGTGAGACGTAGTCGCGCGCCGCGCGGTTGCGCGGCGTGCGTCATGTGGTGCGCGTTATGCGGCGTGCATCGGCCCGGTGGCGAGCACGGGCCCGGTCGGTTGACCGGTCGGCGAGCCGCCGCGCGGCTCGAGCGACACGGCGAGAACCGCGCGCGCGCCGAGTTGCGCGACGATCGCATCGGGCAGCGTCATCGACGCCGGCGCGTTCGGCGCGAAGACGCCGAGCGAAATCGGCTTCGCATTCGGCGGAATCAGCCACAGTTCGGTCGAGCGATCGGCGGCGATCGCCGGCGTGTTCGCCGGCACGACGACCATCGTCGCGCGCCGCAGGTCGACCGTGGCCGTCCAGTCGGCCACGCCGTCCTGCCGCGCGAGCGTGGCGGCCATGTAGGGCGTGCCGACGGCGGCGCGCTGCGGCGCCTCGCCGACGCGGAGCACGTTGACCGCGAGCAGCCCGAGCGCCGCGGCGCTCGCGCCGATGCCGACCCAGCGCCACAGTTGCAGGCTGTTCCACCATCCGCTTGATCGTGCGTCGCCGTGAGCGGGCGGCGCAGCGGTGAAGTCGAGTTCGCGCTGGATTTTCGTCCAGACGCGCGCGGGCGGCGCGACCGGCGCGACGTCTTCGGCGAGCGGCGCGAGACGGCGCTGCCAGCGCTCGAGCGTGGCGCGCAACATCGGATCGCGTGCGGCGGACTGCTCCAGCTCGCGGCGTGCGTCGGCGTCGAGCACGCCGAGGGCGTATTCCGCGCAGAGCAGTTCGGGATCGTGATCGGGCGGCGTATTCATTGCTCCAGACACACCTTTAGCTGCATCAGGCTGCGCCGGATCCAGCTTTTCATGGTTCCGAGCGGCACGCGCAATTGCGCGGCCAGCTCACTGTAGGTCGCACCGCTGAAGAACGCCTCGCGCACCGCGCGGCCGTGGTGCGGATCGAGCCGCTCGAGGCAGCGCTCGAGGCGTTGGCGCTGCTGACTCGCCTCCGCGAGCGCGGCCGGCGTCGGAGCGTCGTCGGGGACCGTCAGCCGGTGTTCGTCGTCGAGCTGCGCGTCGCGATGCTGCCGCAACCGGTCGATCGTCCGGTTGCGCGCGAGCGTGACGAGCCATGTCATCGCGCCGCCGCGCGCCGGGTCGAACGCATCGATGCGCCGCCACGCGGCGGTGTAGACCTCCTGAAGGAGATCCTCGGCTTCCCCGTGATCGTGCACCATCCGCACGATGACGCCGAACAGGTGCGCCGCGCTCAGCCGGTAAAGCTCGGCGAAAGCGGCCTGATCGCCGAGCGCCGCCTGCGACGTCACGCGGTTCAGGTGTTCGCGGCGCGCGGCGTCCGCGTCGCCGTCGCGCGCAGACGCCGACGGAGCGACGCGCCCGGCATCCTTCGGCCTGTCGTTCATGCGGAGAAAATGGCGCGCAGAGCCATGGCTTGAATGTGGAGCGAAATATAGCACTGTCGGACGTACCGGTTGAGCGATCGCGGTCGACACGCCGCCTGTCGTGCAGGCCGGCGGGCGTCGCAGGATCTTCAGTCAGATACGAGCGTCGCGCGCGTGCAGATGCAGCCGTCATTCGCGGGATGCTGCAGCATCCCGCCGGTCGGGTGCAAAATGGCCGGACATCGTGCCTGGAGAGCTAGTCAATGAAGCAAAGTATCGTCCGTAGGCCCGCGCGTGCGGTGTGCATGGTCGTCGCCGGCGCAGCACTGTTGCTCGCCGGATGCACCGGCCTGGCCGGCGGGCCGAGCGGCAATGCGCAGGTGCCGCAACCGGCCAGGCCCGTCGATCTCGATCGCTACGTCGGCCGATGGTACGAATTCGCGCGCTACGAAAACCGCTTCGAACGGGGATGCGACGGCGTGACGGCCGACTATGCGAAGCGGGAGGATGGCCTCATCGGCGTGCGCAACAGCTGCCGCGAAGGCGGTCCGAACGGCCCGGTGCGGAGCTCCGAAGGGCGGGCGAGAATCGTCGCCGGCAGCGGCGACGCGAAACTGAAGGTGTCGTTCTTCGGGCCGTTCTTCTTCGGCGATTACTGGGTGCTCGATCACGCCGACGACTATGCATGGTCGATCGTCGGCGAGCCGTCGGGCCGGTTCCTGTGGATCCTCACACGCAGCGCGAAGCCTTCTGCCGACGAGGCCGCGGCGCTGATCGAACGCGTCCGCACGCTCGGTTACGACACGAAGATGTTGCGCCGCACCGCGCATTAGGGCGGCCGCGCGAGGTCGGCTCAGGGAGGCGGCACACGCAAGCTGCATGCACGCGGCCGATCGAAGCGCATGGCGGGCGCGTGCCGACAGGCCTGCGACCCGGCTCGCGCCGGGCCACTGCCGGCGCAAGCCGGTAAGCGACTAAGCCTGCCCGCGATCGCGCGCGTTCACGGCGACCACCGACGGCGATTCCGCAAGCGGGACGAAGCGCCGCGTCGCGCCGTCGAGCGCGTCGATGCCGCCGCTCTCGATGTCGTAGACCCAGCCGTGCAGGTTCATGCGGCCTTGCTCGAGCGCGAGTGCGACCGACGGGTGGGTGCGCAGGTTCGCGAGCTGCGCGATCACGTTTTCGCGCACCAGCCCGTCGAGCTTGGCGCGCGGCGTGTCGTATTCATGGGCGGCATTGATGACCTTCGCGGCATCGGCATGGCGCAGCCAGTTCGCGACGGCCGGCAGATGATCGAGGCACGTGCAGCGCGAGATCGCGCCCATCGCGCCGCAATCGGAGTGGCCGCAGATCACGATGTCGCGCACGCCGAGGACGGCGACCGCGTATTCGACGGTGGCCGACACGCCGCCCGGCTCGGGGCCGTACGACGGCACGATGTTGCCGGCATTGCGGATGACGAACAGTTCGCCGGGTTCGCGCTGCGTGAGCAGCTCGGGGACGACGCGGCTGTCGGAGCACGTGACGAACAGCGCTTTGGGGCTCTGTGACGTGGCGAGTTGCTTGAACAGCGCCTCGCGTTGCGGAAAGATGTCGCGCTGAAAACGCAGAAAACCGTCGATGATGTCTTGCATGCTTGCTCCAAGGCTTCAAGTTCGGATGCCGGCGCAGAAGCGGCACGTGCCCCTGCGCGGCGCGCAATATTATCCCGATATCGAGCCGGTGTGGTATCGCGCCTTCGCGAGCCTTCGTGTGGGGGCAGAACGCTCGCGCGCAAATGCTGCTGCGCAGATTCCGCTGGATTTTTGGGGTCGCACCGAAAACGAGAGGGTCGCGCGAAGCGTGCCGATCGGCACTCGGCGCCGTTTTCCCGGCTCGCCGTATGGCCATTCTCCCGCGCCGGAAAAATCTTGTAGCATCGCCGGCGTGCCAGCGGGCAGGCAGCGAGCGCCGCTGCCAGCCGGTTTTTTCCTGTTTGTCGCGGTCATGCCGGGTCGGCCGGCGGTGCCGATTCACATGAGGTCAGTATGCGTCGCATTGGGCTCGTCCTCGTCCCGCAGTTCCAGGTGATGAGTTTGCTAGCGTTATCCGTGTTCGACATCGCCAATCTGCGGGCCGGGCGCTCGCTGTACGAGGTCAGCGTCATCTCGGAGGATGGCGGCCCGGTGGAGGCGTCGTTCGGCATGTGCGCGTCGACCCGGCCGGCTCACGCGGCGGAGCTGCACACCGTATTCGTCGGGGCGTCGTTGTCGAAGCCGCCGCTGACCGACGGCATGCGCCAGTTGCTGCTCGATCTCTCCGGCAAAGTCGAGCGGATGGCCTCGATCTGCCTCGGCGCATTTCTGCTGGCCGACGCCGGCTTGCTCGACGGGCGCCGCGCCACGACGCACTGGGCGTACGTCGACCAGTTCAGGGAGCGCTTTCCGGCGGTGAGCGTCGAGAAGGACTGCATCTTCGTGCGTGACGGCAGGATCTGGAGTTCGGCCGGGATGAGCACGGCCATCGACATGGCGCTCGCGATGCTCGAGGAGGATCTCGGCGCGGATGCCGCGCTGGAGGTCGCCAAGGATCTCGTGATCGAACGGTGGCGGCGCTCGGGCGCGCAGCCGCAGACGTCGGTGCTGCTCGAGCATCCGGCGCGCAGCAACCGGATCCACGAGGTCATCACCTACATCCGGCAGCATCTCGGCACCGAACTGACCGTAGAGAAGCTCGCCGACGTGGCGCGAATGAGCAAGCGCCAGTTCACGCGTCGCTTCAAGGACGAAACGGGCCTGACGCCGGCCAAGGCGGTCGATCGCATCAGGCTCGAAACGGCGCGCGATTTCCTGACGAGTTCGTCATGGACCATCGACACGATCGCGCGCGAAACCGGATACGCGGATCCGGAGCGCATGAGGCGCTCCTTCGTGCGCGCGTTCGGGCAGCCGCCGCAGGCGCTGCGGCGACCGGCCGCGACCGAGCCCGTGGATTCCGACTGACGCGTGCTGCCGGATGTCGCATCCAGCATGGCGCGAAACGAGGGAACTGCGTCCCTCCGCGCGCATCGTTGATAAATAAAATGAGCGCTGTCCGGATGGCATCGGTTCCGGGATGCCGCCGGCCGGGGCCTCGCAGCCGACGGGACGCATCCAGCAGATCTCGCTTCAACCCGTCGACATCGTTCCCGCCAGTTGGACGAACTTTCCGCACCCGATTTCAGTGCCGTGCTCGGCTGCGTTCGCGCACGGGGCGTCGAAGCTGGTGCTCGCCGATCCAGCGATGGCGGCCCCCCAACCTCGACGCGACGCTCGCCGCACGACGGCCGGCCGCGCGTCGGGCACGAGCTGCGGCCGGGCGTGCTCGCTGGTTCGGCGGCGAAGGGGCGCGGTCGGTCGGGCGCGTGCCGGGTTCGGGCGCGAACGCGCTCGTCCGCCGCGCAGCGCACGCAATTGCCCGCGGCAAGCATCGAGCACCGGTGACGCAAGCACCGTCGGACACGCCGGCGCGAGATGCGCCGCGGCCCGCATTCGCGGCACTGAACCAAGACTGAATGGACCGTTGAGACGCAGGATATGGCAGAGGTAGCGACGCAAGACGGTTCGACGCCGGTCGTGTACATCGTCGACGACGATGCCGCGGTGCGCGCGTCGCTCGATACGCTGTTGCGCTCGATGGGCATGCGCGTCGCGACGTTTGCGAGCACGGCCGAATTGCGCGCGACGCAATGGGCGGACGCGTCGAGTTGTCTGCTGCTTGACGTCCGGCTGCGCGGCGAGAGCGGGCTGGTGTTCCAGCAGGCGCATGATCGGCCGCCGGTGCCGATCGTCGTCATCAGCGGCTTCGCCGACGTCGAGGTGTGTCGCAAGGCGCTGAAGGGCGGCGCCGTCGATTTTCTGGTGAAGCCGTTTACCGACCAGGAGCTGATCGACGCCGTGAACCTCGCGCTGTCGCTCGATACGGCTCGGCGTACGAACGACAGCACGCGCCGGCGGCTGCAGCAGTTGTTCGAGCAGCTTACGCGGCGCGAGCGCGAGGTGCTCGCGCACGTGGTCAGCGGGGCGTTGAACAAGCAGATCGCTTCGCAGCTCGGATTGAGTCTGATCACCGTCAAGCAGCATCGCGCGTCGGTGATGCGCAAGATGAATGCGTCGTCGCTAGCCGACCTCGTGCGCAAGTCGGAAGCCATCGGCGTGCACGCGCCGGCGGCGGGCTAGGCGGCGCGGCGATGACGCCGGTTCGGTGTGGTTCCAGTTCGGCTTGCCGATCGAGGTGCCAGGCTCGAATCTATCGGGGACCGCCTATGTGGCGGCCGTCGTGTTGATCCGGCGCTTGGGCGAACCGCGCGTTAAGCCGCCCCGCGGCGACGAGGGCAAGCGTTCAGCAAAACCGCGTCTGTCGATACGGCTTTCGTCACGCGTCGGCGGCCTCGGCTGGCCGGCGCGCGGGTAGTGCGAACGAGAAGCGGCAGCCCGCGCCCGGTTCGCCGTGTGCCCATATCCTGCCGTGGTGCGCGTCGACGATCGAGCGAGCGACGGTGAGGCCCATTCCCATGCCGTCGCACTTGCTCGTGAAGAACGGCTCGAAAAGCTGGTCGATCGTCGCCTGTTCGACGCCGGGGCCCGTATCGCAGACGTCGAACACGACTTCGTCGGCATTCGCGGTGACCGACACGCTGAGCACGCGCTCGCGCGACGAACCGATATCGATCGCCTGGATGCCATTGAGCAGCAGATTCGCGAGCACCTGCTGGATCAGAACCGGATCGGCGAATACGCGCGCGTCCGGATCGATCGAACGTTCGATGCGGACGTCCTTTGCGCCGGCTTCGGGCGAGACCAGGAACAGCGCGGCATGCACGGCGTCCGACGCCGCGAACTCGACGAACTGGACCGGCGCCTTGGCGATGAAGCCGCGAATCTTGCGGCATATCTCGGTCGCGTCGCGCGCCCAGCGCGCGGCGCGGGCGATGGCGGCCGTCGCTTCGCCGATGTCGGGCTCGTCGCGAGCGAGCCAGCGCAACGCGGCTTCGGCCGATGAACCGACGGCCGACAGCGGCTGGCTCACCTCGTGCAGGATCGACGCGGACATCTCGCCGAACAGCGACACGCGCGCGGCACGCGCGGCTTCCGCGCGCAACGCGTCGAGCCGGTCGCTGTGCTCCTTCTGTTCGGTCACGTCGAACGCGTAGAAATGCAGGCGCCGGTAGCCGTCCTCGTGCTTCGGCAGCGAGCAGCGCCACACGATCGGCACGCTGCGGCCCTTGAAGGTCAGCAGCGTGCGCTCGCCCTGGCACGCGGGGCTAGCGTCGTAGATGGCGCGCAGCACCGCGCGGTTGCTCAATCGATCGGGCGGCAACAGGATCTGCGCATGCTCGAGGAAATGCGCTCTCGACTCCGCTTCGAACAGGCTCACCACCGCGTCGTTGACGGCCACCAGCGTGTGCTGCGCGCGCAGCTCCGCGACGGCGTGCGGATGCTCGTCGAAATAGCGGTCGAGATCGACGATGCCCGACCGCCGCAGCGCCTGCACCGCCCGATAAACGTGCGACCAGTCTTCGATCAGGATCGGTATCGGCGCCGACAGAAAGAGCTCGCTTTCCGCCGGAGGTGAGTCGCCTGGCGGCTTGAGCGTGAGGGTTGCGGACGTGGGCATGAGGACCAGGTGCTTGCGCTGTGGGCTCGCGTTGCGCGCGAAAAACCGGATGGACAGACGTGACGCATCGGGCCGGCGATCGATGCGTTGCATGTGCGTTCGAATGCAAGTGCAACTATAAGGTAGATCGTTGCGCGTTGCAGTGCGTGCCGCGGGCGGCGGGTAGCCGATCGGCAACCCAAACCTTGGTATGAGACGGCATCCACCACCGGCTGATGGTTCAGACGAAATCGTTCCACTAGACTCGCCTTCGACGTGAGTGAAGGGCGTGGTGCCGCGAAGCGGGGAATCGGCGAGGCGGCAGCTTCGCGGTTTCGTCGGCGCAACGCACCGATGGCGGGCGCCGCATGCGCGGTCGATGCAAGGGGAACGGAAGATATGACGCAGCCAACGTTTGCATACGACGATGTGTTCGAACGTGCACTGATGCGCTTGCTCGATCCGTCGAGAGGCGCCGGCGCGTGCGATGGCGTGGCCGACGCGGCAGCGCGGCGCACGCGGCGCGGGGCGACCGGCGACGTTGCGACCGACGCGGCCGACATGACGGCACCTGCGGCCGTCAAGATCAGGATCGTCGAGATTCTGTCGGCGACGTCGGTCAGTGTGCGCTGGAGCGATCCGCGATTCGGGCATTTCGGCGAACAGGTATGGCGCTGCGTGACCGCGCGGATGGCGTCGCGCTGCGTGCTGACCGGTGTGCCGATCCATTGCGGCGACCGTGTGTACCGCCCGCAGGGGCGCGGCCGTACCGTGCCGTGCAACTGGGACAGGATGATCCACGCGGCGGCCGTCGCGCCGGGCATTTCGTGCATGTCGGACGGTCAGTGACGCACGAGGGACCGCGGCCGGTATCGCACACTTCCACCTGGGCATGACCGTCGCGGCAGCGCGCCGACGATACGTTGCCCGAAATCCGGTTGCGTTCCCGGCCCGGCCGGCGAGCGTGGCGTCACGCGAGACATGCTGTGCACGACAAGACGGTTTGCATCATCGACGATGAAATGGCGGTAAGGCAGTCGCTGGAATCGCTCGTGCGCTCGATGGGCGTGCGCGTGATGTTGTACGCGTCGGCCGAAGCGTTTCTCGCGCACGGAAGCGGCGCGCCGTTGCACTGCATCGTATGCGATATCCAGATGCCCGGTATGTCGGGCATCGAACTGCTCGCGTGCCTGCGCGCGCGCTGCTGCGACGTGCCGTTCATCTTCGTGACCGCGCATCTGAGCGCGCGGCGGCTGGGCGACGCGCAACGCCTCGGCGCATTGTGCGTGCTGGAGAAGCCGTTCGATCCGGGGGAACTCGTGCAGCGGCTGATGTGGGCGCTCGCGGGTTGCTGACAGGGCGGCAGCGGGACACCTTGACTGCGTGCATGCGCTCTGACGGAGGCGCGTTGTGCCGCTTCCACCGTGGTCGCGATCCATTCGCCGGGACGCGTCGGCCGTGTTGCCGTGCAGCGTGCGAGCCGGATGTGGGCCATACCATCGCGATCGTACGGCGCCGACGAGGCGGCGGGCGCCGCCATAGCGAGCGCCGCCGATGCGCCGCTCGCGTCGTGTCCGCCATGCTCCACGGCGACACACTGCCGCGAGCGGCTGTCACTTTAGGCAACACGTGATCGGTGGCGCGCCGTCACGCGCGCGCCGCCTGCTGTGCTTCGAACATGCCGTGCAGAAGCTCGAGCGAGATCTCCGCGATCGGCGTGCCGTCGTCGCTCAGGATTTCATACAGCAGTTCACCGGGCCGCGGGCGCATGCTGAACAGCACGATGGCGTCCTCATCGCCGCCGCCTTCGCGATGCGGCGTCTCGCCCGCCGGCGTGATCGTGTAGCTGCCGGCCGGACGCGCTTCCCGCAGGCTGCCGTCGTGTTCGTAGATGCGGTGCTCGCCTTGCACGACGAACGTATGGTTCAGCGATGTATGGCGATGCGAAACGATCTGCCGGCCCGCATCGAACCTGAAGATCACATCGGCGATTCGCTGCTCCATGTCGACGTTCATGATGAAGAACGCGAAGTGCGGGAATTCGCCGAAGGGCTGCCAATCAATTGCGCTGGCGTTGAAATTGCTAACGGTCATGCGTCTGTCTCCTGAATGGATCATGTTCGTTTCCTTGGGGTGGGGCGGAAACGTCCCATCAAGATATGCGCCGGATCGCACCCACACTTGCCATTTCGCGCCACGTGCCGATGCGGTGGTTCACCGGATCGGCGCGATGTCGGCTGTAGGCCTGACGCGCGCGCGGTCGATGGGGCCGCTGGTCGAGGCCGTGGTGCAATGCGGCGCATCGGTCGAGCGCCTGTTCGCGCGGGCCGGCTTGCCGTCGCGATTGATCGACGACCCGGACCATCTGATTCCGCTGCGGGACCAATTGGCCCTGGTCGAGCACGCGCGGCGCGAGCTCGGCGATGCGACGTTGCCGGTGCGGCTGTCGTCGGACGGCGGCGTGAACGTCCTCGGACCGTTCGCGGCGCTGCTGCGGACCACGGCGACGCTCGGCGACGCGATCGACTGCGCGAGCCGTCTGATTAACCGTGCGCTGCAGACGGCCACGAAGATGCAGATCGCCCGGCACGGTCGCGACGCGCGCTGGACCTACCATGTCGCCGAGCCGGTCGAATTCGGCCGGCAGGCGAACGAACTGCTGGCGCTCGGCTATATGCGCGACCTGGTGCGGATGTTCGTCGGCAAGGACTGGCAGCCCGAGTTCCTGGTGATGCCGGGCGAGCTGATGGCGCAGGCGGCGGTCGAACAGGCATTGGGCGTGGGGATCGCGCGCGGCGCAGTGGCCACGCTCGCCATGCCGATGGAGCTGCTCGACGCGCCGAATCCGATGCGCACAACCGGCCCGCTGCGCATTCCGCCGTCGCTGCCGGACGAGGACGACTTCGTCGGTACCGTGACCGAATTGGTTCGTACCAGCACGTTGCTGGACCAACAGGCGCGCGTCGACTGGGTAGCGAAACGGCTCGACATATCGAGCCGAACCTTGCAGCGGCAGTTGGCGATGCACGGGCGCGATTTCCGGACGATTCGTCAGGCGGTTTCCTGTGAACGGGCGCACGCGCTGCTCGCAGCCGGGATGCGCGTGACCGAGATCGCGTATGAACTCGGCTACAGCGATCCCGCGCATTTTTCGCGCGCGTTTCGCGCGTGGACCGGGCGGCCCCCGCAGCGGTGGCGGTAGCGCCGCATTGGCAGTGCGTCGAGGCCGGGATCGCGAACGCGGAAATTCAGCACAGCCGCGTGCTTCGGAGGCGATACGACGCGGAACAGATCGCGGCCACCGTCGATGCAGAGAACGCGCGCATGTCCGTGGTGAAGCCGGTCAAGCAGTTCGCGATATGCGTCGCTGCGTTTGCCGAACGGTGCGACTCGATTCGCTCGCGTGGCGGTTTCCTGCGCCTAGCCCGGCCCATCGCTGGCGGCGGCAAGCAGCGGTACGACCAGATCGCTGATCGGCGTCGGAATGCCGTGAGATCGACCGAATCGCTGCACGACGCCGTTCCGGCAATCCCATTCGAGCGGGTGACCGTGCTGCCGGTCGGCGAGAATGGACGTGCCCAGATCGGGCGGATAGCCCTGAAATGCATCGACGATTTCCTGCGGCACGTCGTCGCCGAGCTTCGCCCCTTCCGCGCGGGCGACCGTCAGACATTCGCGCAGATAGGCGAGCGACAGATCGGCGATGTCGCTTCGCGCGTACATTCCGGCGCGACGGCCGGTCAGCACCATGAGCCCCGCGACCGCGTTCTGCAGCAGCTTGCGCCACGCGAGCGAGATGAAATCCTCGGCGACCTCGACCGAGCAGCGCGTGCCGCGCAAGGCCGACACCACCACGCTGCTCGCCGGCGTATCGGGCACGGTGAGACGCGGCGCGGCGCGCAGCCACACCGACGCGCCCGACTCGCGTTGCGCCGGAAACCAGACCACCGACGGCACGACCGTCGCGCCCGCCGCATACGGGGCGAAGGCGGCTTGCTGCTCGACGCCGTTCTGCAACACGCAAACGACGGAGTTCGTATCGCTGAGCGCGGCGAGCCATGGTGCGGCGCTCGCCACCTGGGTCGACTTCACCGCGACGAACACGAGATCGAACCGTTCGCGGATCGCATGCGGATCGGTGATGACGGGCCCCGGCACGACGATCTCGCCGCCATCGAAGCGCAATTTCAGTTGCGCGTGCGCCGAGCGGCCGCAGATCGCCGGCGTGCGGCCGGCTTCGTGAAGCGCGGCGGCGATGGTGGTTCCGATCGCGCCCGGGCCCACGACGGCGATGGTTGGATGGTCACGCTTGGTCATCGTGTTCCTCCTGATTGGTCATGCGCCAGATGCGGACGCAGTGCGACGGCGAACGGAAAAATCGCCAGCGCGGTCAATGCGGTGGCATAGGTCGCGGCGCGCACGCCGATCGCGTCGCCGAGGAAGCCGTAGAGCACCGGCGAAAGCGCGCCCGATGCAATCGTCCCCGTGTAGAAGATCGCGAAAGCGCGCTCGGTGCGGTCGGGTGACGACATCTCCGGAACGGTTCCGTACAGCACCGACGATGTGCCGTTGAGCATCATGCCGAGGATCGGCAGCAGCACCATGGTAAGCGTCAACGGCAGATACATCACCGCGACGATGCACGCGGCCGTCCCGCCTTCCGTGAGCAGCACCGTGGTCACCACGCCGGTGCGCGCGCCGAGCCAGCCGCACATGAATTTGCCGGCCGCCCCGCCGATGAAGACGAGCGCGAGCGCCGTGCCGACGAGTGGCGGCGACACGCCCTTTGCGTTGAGCAGGAACGGTAGAAACGTGAGCAAGCCCATGCGTACGGCCGTATCGAGCACGCCGATCGAGAACAGCGCGCGGAATCCGCTTCCCACGGCGCCGTCGCGGCGAGCCGGCGCCGCGGCGCCGGCCGTCACGTCGCGAGCCGCCGACGGCACCGCGGGAAACGACGACGCGATGACCGCGGCGAGTACGCAGCCTAATCCGGCGACGATCCACAGCGCGTGACGCCACGGCATCATCGTCGCGAACAGCGAAATGGCCGCCGGCAGCGCGGATTTCCCCAGATCGCCCGAAAAGTTGTAGATACCGAGCGGGCCTCTCGCGTCGCGCCCATAGCTGCGCGACACGGCCGCCGATGCAATCGGATGCTGCGTGCTCGACCCGACACCCGAAAGCGCCAAGGCCGCGGACAAACCGAGCAGCCCGCCCGACATCCCCGCCAGCGCATAGCCCAGCGCGGCCAGCAGCGTGCCGACGGCGAGCGTGGCGCGACTGCCGAAGCGTTCCGCGAGACGCCCCACAGGCAATTGCAGCGTCGCCATCGTGCCGGCATAGACGCCGCGCACGATCGCGAGTGCGGCGAAGTCGAGCCCGAACTCCGCCTGCCACACCGGCAGCAAGGCGTAAATCATGTCCGTATAGCCGTCGTGCAATGCGTGCGCAATGCACGATAGCCACAGCACGCGCGGCCGCGATTGCGCAGCGTCCGCGGCCATCGGAGGGGAAAAATCCGGCAAGCGCATCGTGGTTCTCTCCGTACGCGAGGGAGGTGGGAGCCGCTCGTAGTGTCGATTTCAGCCTCGCCATGCGAATTCTATGACCGAGCTCAATGGCATTTCAATTGAGCTAAAATCGCGCCATCAGAGAGAAAAAGTCACGTCATGGGCGGAATCGGAGAAATTGCGAAGTATCGGGACGAGCTGCCGCCGCTCAATGCGCTGCGCGCGTTCGACGCGGTCGCGCGGCACGGCAGCTTCGCGGGCGCCGCGGTCGAACTGCACGTCACCCACTGGGCCGTAGGAAAGCAGATCCGCTTGCTGGAAGACTGGTTCGGCCGCCCGTTGTTCGACCGTCGGCCGCGCGGCGTCGTGCTGACCGACGACGGCGCCGCGTTGCTCGGCGACGTCAGCAGTGCGTTCGAGCGCCTCGGGACTGCGGCGGTGCGGCTGCGCCAGCACGCATCGACGCAGCGGATATCAGGCGTCGTGCGGGTGAACGTGCCGATGAGCTTCGCGTTTTGCTGGCTGCTGCCGCGGCTCGCCGATTTCCATGCGCGTTACCCCGACATCGACGTGCGGGTGTCGACGACATCGCGCAAGCTGCGCTATGTCGCCGACGCGTTCGATATCGGTGTCCGGTCCGGTGCAGAGGAAGGCGCGAGCGTGGTGTCGCGATCGTTGATGGCCGACTTGCGTGTGCCGGCGTGCGATCCCGCATTGTTGCGTCAGCATCCGATCCAGAGCGTGACCGACCTGCGCCATCACACGCTGCTGCATTCGGCCACCACGCGCTCTGCATGGCCGCACTGGTTGAAGGCGGCCGGCGCTGCCGATCTGCGGGCGGCGCGCCACGTTGAATTCGATCACGTGAATCTTCAGCTCTGCGCGGCCGTCGAGGGCCTTGGCGTGGCACTGGCGTCGCTGCCGCTGATCGGTCGCGATCTCGCCGAGGGGCGCCTCGTGTGTCCGCTTGCGGCGCCGATATGGCGCGCCGACGACTACATGCTGGTGACGAATGCCGATCGCGGCGCGGATCCGGCGGTAGCCGCGTTCGAGCAATGGATCGAGCGCATGGCGGGCCGCGACGGCGGCGTGTGACTGCCGGGTTGCTTGCAAATCAACCCCAGCTCTTCCATCAAGCGGCTGACCTTGAAGCGGCCAATCGTCGTACCTTCCTCGCGCATCATGCCCATGATGCTGCGACTGCCGGCTGAGCTTCGACTCTCGATGAACAGCTCGCGTACCCGGCTACGCAGTGCCATTCGCTCGGCATCAACACGTCGGGCTCGCCCTCGATGGGCATACAGGCAGGACCGCGACACGTCGAATACCGCGCAGATCAGCTCGACCGATTCGCTTGCGCCAATCTGATCAATTACTTCGTACGTTCGATGCCTTCCGACATCAAGAGCGCGGTAGCCTAATGGAATGGTCTGCCCCACCTCCTGCGCGATACTAGGCGCGTCCACCCTGGGAGAGCGACCATGAACGATCACCGCGTCTATGTCATTGGCATTGATCTCGGCAAGAATTGGTTCCACCTCGTAGCGAACGACGAGCGAGGTACTGAACTATTCCGCAAGAAGCTCAACCGAGGCCAACTGGCAGAATTTGCGGTCACGGCACAGCGCCTCGACGCCCATGCGCTTCATCAGCGTGCGCACGCGACGGCGACCCACTTCATGGCCTTCCCGGCGCAACAGGCGCGCTAGCATCGGTGCTCCGGAAAACGGAAACTCCATGTGCTGTTCGTCGATTCGTCGCATCAGCAACCGATCGACCTCGCTGACCGGCTGCGGTCGGTAATACACGCTCGATCTCGCAATGCCAACCAGCCGCGTCTGTCGCGAAACCGGCAGCGCATGCGTACGGTCGATCATCGCTTTGCGCTCAGCAGTCCGGCCTTGCCGAGCGCTCCGGACAAAAAATGGTTCTCCAGTGTCAACTGGCCGATCTTCGCATGCAGCGTCTTCACATCTACCGGCGATTCGTTCGATGCCGGGCCCGCTGCGCCGAACACATCCGCAGCGCGCTCCTGCAACTGCCGTTTCCATTCCGTGATCTGGTTCGGATGCACATCGAACTGCTGCGCCAGTTCGGCCAGCGTCTGCTCGCCTTTGACCGCTGCCAGCGCCAGCTTTGCTTTGAACGCCCCGCTGAGTGCGTCCGTCCGGTTCTCTTCGTCATTTCCTCGGTTCCTTTGCCAGCATTATCTCTGGCTCTGGCCCCGGCCAAACCACTTATCCGACTGTCCGAATTTGCGCGGCCACCTTTGGTCTGCGAGGTGATGAACTGGCCCGCTCGCGACAAGTGCGGCGCGCAGAGTCTCGACGAGCACTTCTCGGTGAACTACATCGGCCGCCGCATTGCGCAGTTCGGCTGACACGTGCGCGGCACGTTCCACCCGAGCGCCCGCATCACCGTTTCTCGAGCAGCCGGTCGCCGATCCACAGCGCGTCGATGTCGTTGCGCGCGAAGCCGCGCAGCGCATCGGCCGGCGTCTCGACGAGCGGCTCGCCCGCGACGTTGAACGACGTATTGAGCAGCACCGGGATGCCGGCCACGCGTTCGAACGCGCGCAGCAACCGATGGAGATGCGGGTTGTCTTGCGGCGAAACGGTCTGCGGCCGCGCGGTGCCGTCGACGTGCGTGATCGCGGCGATGCGCGCGCGCCACTGCGGCCGGACCGCGCAGATCCGCAGCATGTACGGGCTCGGCGTGTCGAGTTCGAAATAGCGCGCGGCGTCCTCGACCGGAACGCATGGCGCAAACGGCCGGAACGCCTCACGCCGCTTCACCCGCAGATTCATCCGGTCGCGCGCGTCCGCGTGCGCGGGGCTCATCAACAGCGAGCGATTGCCGAGCGCGCGCGGGCCCATCTCGGCGCGCCCGGCGTGCAGCGCGACGCACTGCCCGGCGGCCAGCAGCGCCGCCGTGCGTTCGGCCAGTTCGTCGATCGTGCCGCGCGTGTCGCGGTAGCGCGCGCGATCGGGCAGTGCGGCGAGCGCGGCGTCCACGTCCGCATCGCCGTACGGCCGTCCGCCGTACGGAGAAAACGGTCCGGGCCGAAACGGCACGCCCTGCACACCGTGATACCCCCACAGCGCCGCGCCCAGCGACGTTCCGCAATCGGCGCCGGCGGGCCCGGCGAACACCGCGTCGAAGCCCGCGTCGCGCCACACCAGATCGTTGGCGCGCCCGTTGAGCGACACCTCGCCCGCGAGACAGAGCCGGCGCATCCCGGTGATCTCGCGCACGGCCCGCGCGAGATGCAGCATGGCGCGCTCGCATTCCCGCTGCGCCGCGCGGGCGAGCGTGGCGCGCGCGGCCAGGCTTTCGTCGTCCGTCGCGCCCGCGAGCGGCGACAGGCCGAACAGCCGCGCGCCGTCGGCGTCGCAGCGGGCGCCGTAATCCACGGCCAGGCCGTCGAGGCGTCCGCCGAGGTCCGGTGCGGCCGCATCGTCGCCATACGGCGCGAGCCCCATCGTCTTGCCGGTTTCATGCGCGCCGAAGCCGATCGCGACGGTGACCGCCTCGTACAGCGCGCCGATGCCGCACGACGCACTGCACATCACGGGCTCGATGCGCCCGTTCCAGCCGATCCACACGCTGTGCGACGACGGCGTCGCGCCTTGCTCGTGTCGATGGCCGTCGACGACGAGAATCGCGGCTTCGTCGAACGGCGAGCAGTAGTACGCGGCGGCGGCATGGCAGAGCGCGTGTTCGACGCGCAGCTGCGGCACGGTATCGACATATGGCGGCAGCGGCGCGGCCTGCCCGGTGTCGACGCACGCGACGAGCGACGGGCGCGCGTCGGCGGGCAGGTCGAGCGCGATGCGGCACGCGTCGACCGCGGCGGCCGGATACGCGCGCGACTGCTTGATGCGGTCGAAACGCTCCTGCCCCGCATGCGCGATGCGGCGCGCGCCGGCCGCCGTCGCGACCCATGCGGCGCCGGTGTTCGGCGCGGGGCCGGTTTGCACGCCCAGCACGCCATCGGCGTGCGCGGGCGGAATTCGGTGTGACATCGACGACGTACTTCCCTGAAAATCGCGGCGCCTAGCCGTGATCGTGCTCGGCGAGCGGCGCGAAGCTGCCGCGCCTGAACCGATAGATCGCCGCGCACACGAGCCAGCTCGCCGCGCACAGCACGACGATCGCGTAGCCGAGCGCGCCGAGATGCGCGTTCAACGCATCGACGACATCGCGGAACGCGCCGCGGATCCCGAACGTGTCGCCGAGCAGCGCGAAGCCCTCGACGCAGCCGATCAGCAGCGCGACCGCCGCGGACAGCGCGGTGATCCCGACGTTGTAGTAGAGCTTGCGCACCGGCTCGCGGAACGCCCAGCCGTACACGCCGAGCATCAGCATGCTGTCGGCGGTGTCGACGAGCGACATGCTCGCGGTAAACAGCGCCGGAAACACCATGATCGACCACGCGGACATCCCGTGCGCCGCGCTGGTCGCCGAGATGCCGAGCACGCCGATCTCGGTGGCGGTGTCGAAACCCAGCCCGAACAGCGCGCCGAGCACGTACATGTGCCAGCTTTTGGTGACCATCCGGAGGACCGGCCGCAGCAGCCGTGCGAGAAATCCGTGATGGTGCGGCGCCGTGTCGGCATGCGCGTCCGCGTACCGCTCGCCGCGTTTCACGCGGCGCAGCGTGCGGACGACCGAATGCAGCGTCACGAGGTTCGCGACGGCGATCGCGAGCAGGAACGTCGTCGACACGAGCGTGCCGATCGTGCCGGCGATGTCGTGAAACGCGGCGAGGCGCTCGCGCAACCCGAAGGCCGCGGCCGCGATGGCGGCCGACGCGACGATCACGATGGTCGAGTGCCCGAGCGAGAACATCAGCCCGACGGTCAGCGGACGCCGGCCTTCGTGCATCAGCTTGCGCGTCACGTTGTCGATCGCGGCGATGTGGTCGGCGTCGACCGCGTGGCGCAGCCCGAACGTGTAGGCGAGCACGCAGGCGCCCATCAGCGTGGGCTGGCCGCCGAACACGGCGACGGCCCAGCCCCAGGCGGCCAGGTTGAACGCCGCGAGCGCCGCGAGCAGCAGGACGAGCTTGCCGCGCGCGCCGCTTGCGCGACCGCCGGCGCCGGGCAGGACGGGCGCGGTCATGACGACCGCCGGCGCGCGGCCGGTACACGGGCTGCCGCGCGCGGTGCGGCGCGCTGACCGTGGCGTGACGGTGCGAGAGGCGCGGCGCATGAGCGTCGCTGCGGCGGGAGGAAGGCGTTCACGGGAAGTTCCATCGTGTCTGAGTCGAAGCGGTTGCGTTGCCGCGCAATGGGCCAATGGCGCGTGCAGCAGCGGCCCGCATTTTGCCGCTTTGCCGGACCGCGCGCCATGAGCGGCACATGAGCGGCACATGCGCGGCACATGAGCGCGCGGCGCGACAAAGCCGCTGACTCATGCAACTTCCGTTCCAATTGGAATCACGCCCGACCGCGCGCATATGCCGCCGGGCATCGCCGCCGAGCCGGGCGCCGCGTGCCGCCGCGCGGCCGTGCGAACGCGCTGGTCACGCCATTGCCAGTTTGGCCGGCCAACCGGATGCGCCGTGACTACCCGCCCAACCGGCGTGCGCCGCCGCCGCACCGGCCCCGGCGCCGATTTTTCCTTTTTGATACAGATCAATGGCGCCGAGCGGGCCTGCCCGTACCGTGTCGGCGCGGCCCTGGCACGGTTCTTGTTTTAAAGCACGGCATTCACGCCGAAGCCACGCTCCGGCGCCCGCTCCGGCAGCGCCCCCGCATGCCGGGCCGTCGGCCAGATGGCCATCAAGGAACCACACCGTGATTGAAACGTTTTATGAGGTCATGCGCCGCCAGGGCATCTCGCGCCGCAGCTTCCTCAAGTTCTGCTCGTTGACCGCCACGTCGCTCGGCCTCGGGCCGGCCTTCATGCCGAGGATCGTCGAGGCGATGGAAACGAAGCCCCGCACGCCGGTGCTGTGGCTGCACGGCCTCGAATGCACGTGCTGCTCGGAATCGTTCATCCGCTCCGCGCATCCGCTCGCGAAGGACGTCGTGCTGTCGATGATCTCGCTCGACTACGACGATCTGCTGATGGCGTCGGCCGGCCATCAGGCCGAGGCGATCCTCGAAGAGGTCATGACGAAGTACAAGGGCAACTACATCCTCGCCGTCGAGGGCAATCCGCCGCTGAACCAGGACGGGATGAGCTGCATCATCGGCGGCAAGCCGTTCGTCGATCAGCTGCGCCGCGTGTCGAAGGACGCGAAGGCCGTGATCTCGTGGGGTTCCTGCGCATCGTGGGGCTGCGTGCAGGCCGCGAAGCCGAACCCGACGCAGGCGGTGCCGATCCACAAGGTGATCACCGACAAGCCGATCATCAAGGTGCCCGGCTGCCCGCCGATCGCGGAAGTGATGACGGGCGTCATCACCTACATGCTGACGTTCGACCGCGTGCCCGAGCTGGACCGCCAGGGCCGGCCGAAGATGTTCTACAGCCAGCGCATTCACGACAAGTGCTACCGCCGCCCGCACTTCGACGCCGGACAGTTCGTCGAGGCCTGGGACGACGACGCCGCGCGGCGCGGCTACTGCCTGTACAAGGTCGGCTGCAAGGGTCCGACGACCTACAACGCGTGCTCGACGGTGCGCTGGAACGGCGGCACCAGCTTCCCGATCCAGGCCGGACACGGCTGCATCGGCTGCTCGGAGGACGGCTTCTGGGACAAGGGATCGTTCTACGACCGCCTGACCCACATCAACCAGTTCGGCGTCGAAGCGAACGCCGACAAGATCGGCGGCACCGCGGCCGTCGTCCTGGGCGCCGCCGCCGCCGCGCATGCGGCCGCCTCGGCGATTCAGCGCGTCAGCTCGAAACGCGATCGCGACGGCCGCTAGCGGTTAGCCGCCCGACGCCACGCGCAGCCCCCACACGCACAGGAACTACACAACAGCATGACAGCCTATTCCACCCAGGGTTTTCAGCTCGACAACAGCGGACGCCGGATCGTCGTCGATCCCGTGACGCGCATCGAAGGCCACATGCGGGTCGAAGTGAACGTCGACTCGAACAACGTGATCCGCAACGCGGTGTCCACCGGCACCATGTGGCGCGGACTCGAAGTGATTCTCAAGGGCCGCGACCCGCGCGATGCGTGGGCGTTCGTCGAGCGCATCTGCGGCGTCTGCACCGGCTGCCACGCGCTGGCGTCGGTTCGCGCGGTCGAGGACGCGCTCGACATCCGGATTCCGCCGAACGCGCACCTGATCCGCGAGATCATGGCGAAGACGCTGCAGGTGCATGACCACGCGGTGCACTTCTATCACCTGCACGCGCTCGACTGGGTCGACGTCGTGTCCGCGCTGAAGGCCGACCCGAAGCTCACCTCCGAACTCCAGCAGCGCGTGTCGCCGTCGCATCCGATGTCGTCGCCGGGCTATTTCCGCGACATCCAGACGCGGCTGCGCAAGTTCGTCGAAAGCGGCCAGCTCGGCCCGTTCATGAACGGCTACTGGGGCAATCCGGCCTATCTGCTGCCGCCGGAAGCGAACCTGATGGCCGTCACGCATTACCTCGAGGCGCTCGACCTGCAGAAGGAGTGGGTCAAGATCCACACGATCTTCGGCGGCAAGAACCCGCACCCGAACTACCTGGTCGGCGGCGTGCCGTGCGCGATCAACATCGACGGCGATCTCGCGGCCGGTGCGCCGATCAACATGGAGCGCCTGAACTTCGTGCGCTCGCTGATCGATCAGGCGGAGACGTTCTGCCGCAACGTCTACGTGCCCGATCTGCTCGCGATCGGCACGATCTACAAGGCGCGCGGCTGGCTGCATGGCGGCGGCCTCGCCGCCACCAACGTGATGGACTACGGCACGTATCCGCTCGTCAACTACGACCCGTCCACCAACCAGATGCCGGGCGGCGCGATCCTGAACGGCGACTGGGACAACATCCTGCCGGTCGACGCGCGCGATCCGGAGCAGGTGCAGGAGTTCGTCACCCATTCGTGGTACCAGTACCCCGACAACGACCGCGGCCTGCATCCGTGGGACGGCATGACCGAGCCGCACTACGAGCTCGGGCCGAACACGAAGGGCACGCGCACGGCGATCGAATCGGTCGACGAAAGCGCGAAGTATTCGTGGGTCAAGGCGCCGCGCTGGCGCGGCCACGCGATGGAGGTCGGGCCGCTCGCGCGCTACATCCTCGGCTATGCGCATGCGAAGCAGGGCAACCCGCACGGCGCGCGGATCAAGGAGCAGATCGACGCGGCGCTGCAGTCGGTCAACCAGGACATGCCGAAGCTCCTCGGGCTGCCCGAGACGACGCTCGGCGCGAAGCAGCTGCTGCCGACCACGATCGGCCGCACGCTCGCGCGCGCGCTCGAAGCGCAGTACTGCGCCGAGATGATGTCGGACGACTGGCAGCGGCTCGTCGACAACATCCGCAACGGCGACACGTCGACCGCCAACGTCGAGAAGTGGGATCCGTCGACGTGGCCGGCCGAGGCGAAGGGCGTGGGCACCGTCGCCGCGCCGCGCGGCGCGCTCGGTCACTGGATCAAGATCAAGGACGGCCGCATCGAGAACTACCAGTGCGTCGTGCCGAGCACGTGGAACGGCGGCCCGCGCGACGCGAAAGGCCAGATCGGCGCGTTCGAGGCGAGCCTGATGAACACGCCGATGGCGAACCCCGAGCAGCCGGTCGAGATTCTGCGCTCGCTGCACTCGTTCGATCCGTGCATGGCCTGCTCGACGCACGTGATGAGCGAAGACGGCGCGGAAATGACCACCGTCACGGTGCGTTGATCGTGCCGCGCCGCTGGCGATACTTCCCGCGTCGACGCACCGTCGCCTGACGCACCACCGGTAACAACAGGACGCCGTCGCGGCCGGCTTCGGCCGGCCCGCGCGGCAAGGAAGAATGATGACGATGCAAACGCAGTCGCGGCGCGGCCGCGCGCCCGATACCGTTCCGGCCGCCAAGGCGATCTACGTGTACGAAGCGCCGGTGCGCATCTGGCACTGGATGAACGCGGCGTCGATCGCAGTGCTGTCGATCACCGGCTACCTGATCGGCTCGCCGCTCGCGACGCAACCGGGCGAGGCCAGCGCCCATTTCCTGATGGGGTACATCCGGTTCGCGCATTTCGCGGCCGCGTACCTGTTCGCGGTCGGCCTCGCGGGCCGCGCGTACTGGGCGCTGGTGGGCAACCACCACGCGCGCGAGATGTTCTGGGTGCCCGTGTTCACGCGCGACTACTGGCTCGACGTGTTCGGGATGCTGCGCTACTACATGTTCCTCGGCCCGTGTCCGCGGCAGTACAGCGGCCACAATCCGCTGTCGCGCTTCGCGATGTTCTTCGTGTTTCTGACCGTCTCGCTGTTCATGGTCGTGACCGGCTTCGCGCTGTACGGCGAAGGCGCACAGGCCGGCTCCTGGCAGCAGCGCACGTTCGGCTGGATCCGGCCGCTGCTCGGCCAGTCGCAGGGCGTCCATACGTGGCACCACCTCGGGATGTGGGCGATCCTGCTGTTCGTGATCCTTCACGTGTATGCGGCGATCCGCGAGGACATCATGGGACGCCAGAGCGTGGTCGGCTCGATGATCTCCGGCTACCGCACGTTCAAGGACTGACGCGCCGATGGACACTTCCCCGCAAACCATCCCGTCGGCGCAGGACGGCGCCGCGATCGTCGCGCTCGGCATCGGCAACGTGCTGTGGGCCGACGAAGGCTTCGGCGTGCGCTGCATCGAGGCGCTGCAGCAGCGCTTCGAATGCGCGCCGAACGTCACGCTGATGGACGGCGGCACGCAGGGCCTCTATCTGATCCAGCATGTGCAGGCGGCCGACTTCCTGCTGATCTTCGATGCGGTCGACTACGGCCTCGCGCCCGGCGAGCTGAAGATCGTCGAGGACGACGAGGTGCCGAAGTTTCTCGGCGTGCGCAAGATGAGCCTGCACCAGACCGGCTTCCAGGAAGTGCTGATGCTCGCGCAACTGACCGGCAAGTATCCGCGCCGCGTGGTGCTGATCGGCTGCCAGCCGGAAGAGATCGAGGACTACGGCGGCAGCCTGCGTCCGTGCGTGAAGGCGGCGCTCGAGCGGGCGCTGGACGCGGGCGTCGCATATCTGCGCGAGTGGGGCGGCGCGCCGCTGCCGCGACGCACCGCGCTGCGCGACGACGAAGCCGTCACGCTGCACCATCTGGCGCTGGCGCGCTACGAAGGCGAGCGCCCGAGCGAAGCCGACGCGTGCCGCATCGGCGACGAACGCGTGCTGGTGCGCGCGCTCGCCAAGGAGCCGCCGTCATGTGCATAGGGCTGCCGATGCAGGTCGTCGAGGCGCAACCCGGCCATGCGTGGTGCGTCGGCCGCGGCGTGCGACGCCGCGTCGACACCGCGCTGGTCGGGCCGTGTGCGCCCGGCGACTGGCTGCTGGTGTTTCTCGATGCGGCGCGCGAACGGCTCGACGCCGCACGCGCGGCCGAAATCGACGCGACGCTCGCGCTGATCGAGTCGGTGATGGCGGGCGAGGGCGGCGCGGCAAGCCCGGCCGCGTTCGCGCTGCCGTCGGCGCTCGGCGTGGATGAATTGAACCGGCTCGTCGGCGGCCCGCAGCGCGCGGCCGGCAGCCTTGCTGTTCCTGAGGAATCGAAATGAGCGAAACAAGCGGCTCCGTGCCCGGAGCAACGCAGGCCGACGCGCCCAATGTGCCGAATGTGCCGAACGCAGCGGCGGCCGGCCAGGATTGCCCGGCCGTCGTGCAGCGGCTGATCGAGCAAGCGCACGCGACCTTCGTCGACGAGCACACGCTGGACGGCTGGCTCGCCGACGGCGGCGAGTGCGTCGTGCTGCTGATGGGCGACCCGGTGCGGTTTCCCGAATCGCTCGACGTCGCGGCCGTGCTGCCGGAGCTCGCGCACGTCGCGGCGGTCCGCTTCGGCCGGGCGCTGCGGCTGGCGGTGGCGACGCGCGCCGGCGAGAACGCGATCGCGCGCCGCTTCGGCTCGCTACGTTGGCCCGCGCTGCTGTGGCTGCGCGACGGCCAGTACGTGACGGTGCTGTCCGGCATGATGGACTGGGACGACTACGTGAAGTGCGTCGCCGACGCGCTCGCCGGCCCGACCACGCGTGCGCCGTCGATCGGCATTCCCGTCAACGTCGCCGGCGGCTCGTCCGGCTGCCACTGAATTCACGCTCGCCGACCATGCAGATGAAAACCTTTCCCGTCCCCGTCGTGCCGTTCGGCCCGGGCAGCCAGCCCGAAGGCGATGCGGTGCTCGACTACATGCCGATGCCGCAGGCGATGCACACGTTCGTCGCGCCGTCGCTGCCCGAGCGCGCCGACGCGCGTGCGCTCGACGTGGTGCGCGGCATCCTGCTCACCGTGCTCGACGCGCTCGACGCATGCCGCCGCGGCGAACAGCCCGCGCCGATCGATCTGACGGCCTGCGACGCCGATGCGCTGCGCATCCTGAACGCGGTGCTCGGCGAAGGCGAGGTCAGCGCGCGCATCGACACCGCCGACGCCGGCAGCGTGCTGATCCAGGAGACCGTGTTCGCGGGCGTGTGGCGCATCGCCGAGGACGGCCCGGCCGGCCGCGCCGAGCGCATCGAGGTCGGCGGCGCGCCGGCCGCGCTGGCAGCGGCCGCGCACGCAGCGGCCGCGCCCGAGCTGCCGGTGTCCGACACGCACCCGAGCGGCGTGATGAACGCGCCGGCGATCCTCACCGAAGTGCGCGACCAGGTCGCCCGCTGGCGTGCCGGCGCTGCGCCGCACGTGATCAACCTGACGCTGCTGCCGCTGTCGTCCGAAGACGGCGCGTTCATCGACGCGGTGCTCGGCGGCGGGCCGGTGTCGGTGTTGTCGCGCGGCTACGGGAATTGCCGGATCGCCAGCACCGGCGTCGTTCATTGCTGGCGCATCGCGTACTTCAACTCGCAGGACACGCTGATCCTGAACACGATCGAGATCACCAATCTGCCCGAGATCGTCCAGGCGGCGCCCGAGGACATCGACGACTCGCACGAGCGTCTCGCACAATTGATCGACTGGGTCGAGGAGGCGTGACCATGAACCAGACCGCGGCGCTGTTCGAAGGCAGCTATCTCGGCGATCGCAGCCGGATCGCGGCCGATACGCGGCTCGAATGCAAGATCTGCTGGTGGATCTACGATCCGCGCCAGGGCGATCCGGTTTGGCAGATTCCGCCCGGCGTGCCGTTCGCCGCGCTGCCGGCGCACTGGCGCTGCCCGACCTGCGACGGCGATGCGGAGCAATTCATGGTGCTGAGGGACTGACGTTGACCACGCGAAGCCCGACCCGCGACGGCGATGCGTTGCGTGCATCCCTGCCGGGCGGACCGTCCGATCCGCGCATCGGCGCGCTCGTCGCGCACTACACGACGGTCGCGGCGACCACGATGCTCGGCATGCCGGTCGTGCATCCCGGCTTGCGGGTCGAGGCCGTGGCGTTCGGGCCGTATCCTGCTGGCGGCGATGCCAGCGGCGATCTGCTCGGCATCCTCGTCACGCCGTGGTTCATGAACCTCGTGTGGCTGCCGGGGGGGAACAGCGCGGCTCACCCGTGCCCGTCGCCGGGGCAGCTGGCCGCGCGTCGCGTGGGCGCCGTCGAGTTCGACTGGATCGGCGCGCACGTGCCGCAGGCCGGCGCGCACGCGTGCTGTTCGCTGTTTTCGCCGATGTTCGACTTCAGCGATCACGCGAGCGCGGTGGCGACTGCGCGCGCGGTGCTCGCCCAGCTGCGCTCCGCGGCCGCCGACGCGCCGCCGCGCACGAGCCGGCGCGAGTTCCTGCTGCGCCGGCCCGCGACGCGCGAGGCCGGCGCATGACGGGCGTCGCGAGCACGAGCGAAGATACGTCCGGGTTCGCCGCGCTGGCCGGGCGATACGTCGTGCGCCCGGGCCGCTCGCCGAGCATCGACGGCGGCCGGCCGCCGCTCGCCGGGTTGCTGCTCGCCGGTCAGCCGGCCGCGCTGGCCGCGCCGCGGCTGTCCGCGGTGTTCTCGCTCTGCGGGCGCGCGCATGCGCTGTGCGCCGAGCTTGCCGTGACGGCGGCCGGCGCATATGCGAATGCGGGCGGCGCGGCTGGCGATTGCGGTGGCAAAGGCGACGCTGATGGCAACGTCGATCGCAACGGCGCGGGCGATGACCATGACGCGAGCCGTGGTGAAGGCAAGCGCGACGGCGAAGACGCACGCTCGGCCACGCTCGCGCGCGAAACGATCGCCGAGCATCTGCGCCGGATCTGGCTCGACTGGCCCGCGCGCCTCGTCGGCGGCGCGCCGTGCGCGCTGCCCGACGTACGGGCGGCCGGCACGCGCGAATGGATCGAACGTCACGTGCTCGGCGAACCGGCCGACGGCTGGCTCGCCCGCTGGGATCAAGATCCGCGCGCCTGTCTGAGCGCATGGACGGCGCGCGCGACGAGCTTCCCGGCGTCGCTGCTGCTGCACTGCCGCACGGTCGCCGACGCGCTGCGGATGCCGCCGCGCGCGCTGCGTATCGACGGCGCGGACCGCGCGCGGCTGCGCCGGATCGGCGCGGCGATCGCGGGCGACCCGCGCTTCGCGCAGCGGCCCGAACAGGACGGCGCGCCGGCCGAAACCGGCGTCTGGACCCGCTGCGGCGATCCGCACGCAGCCGCTTACGACAGCGCATGGCTGCGGCTCGGCGCGCGTGTCGCGGAGCTGGCGCGGCTCGCCGCCGGCGGCCCGGCCGCGTTCGCGCTGCGATCGGGCGCGCTGGCGCTCGCGCCCGGCGAGGCGCTGGCATGGTGCGAGACGGCGCGCGGCGTGCTGATCCACTGGGTCCGCCTCGTGCCCGGCGACGCCGCGCGCGTCGCCGACTACCGCGTGGCGTCGCCGACGGAGTGGAATTTTCATCCGGACGGCACGCTCGCGCACGCGCTCGCACGCGTCGATGTGCGGCCGGACGGCGGCGGCGATGCCGGGCTCGCGGCACGCGTCGGCGCATTGATGGGCGCGTTCGATCCGTGCATCGCCTATGCTCTCGAAACCGCCGCGCCGGTTCGGCGCGACGATGATCATACGAATGGAAACCGATCGACATGCATGAAGTGAGTCTGGCGGGCGGCGTGCTCGCGGCGGTCGAGGCAGCCGCCGCGCGCGAGCGTTTCGCGCGCGTCAACGTGCTGCGGCTCGAAGTGGGTCGGCTCGCGGGCGTCGAGGTCGACGCGCTGCGCTTCGCGCTCGACGCGATGGCGCCCGGCACGTGCCTGGCCGGCGCGCGCATCGAGATTGCGGAGCCGCCGGGCCGCGCGTGGTGCCTGAACTGTCATTGCGACGTGCCGCTGGCCGCGCGCGGCGAGCCGTGCGGCCGCTGCGGCGGCTACTGGCTGCAGCCGAACGGCGGCACGGAATTGCGCATCGTCGACATGCTCGTCGACGATGCCTGAAATCAACCGAATTGCGGAAGGAGAACGACATGTGCGTGGTATGCGGCTGCGACAGCCCCGACGGGGCGCACCTGGATCGGCACGATGCGCATCACGCGCACCACGACGCTCAAGCGCACGTGCGCGCCGATGCGGCGAGCGGTGACCTGCATTACGGCCTCGGGCCGGCCGGCGTCACGGTGCATGGCCTGGATCAGGGGCGCACGGTGCGCATCGAGCAGGACGTGCTTGGCGAGAACGATCGCCATGCGGCGCACAACCGGCGGCATTTCGCGGCGCACGGCGTACGCGCGCTGAATCTCGTGTCGAGCCCCGGCTCGGGCAAGACGACGCTGCTGTGCGCGACGATCGCTGCGCTGCGCGCGCGCGCGCCGACGTTGCCGATCGCCGTGATCGAAGGCGACCAGCAAACCGCGAACGACGCCGAGCGCATTCGCGCGGCCGGCGCGCCGGCAATCCAGGTCAACACCGGCAAGGGATGCCATCTCGATGCGGCGATGGTCGCGGCGGCCTATGAACGGCTGCCGCTGCACGCGCATGGTCATGATCATGGCCACGCGCATGGCCACGGCCACGAACATCACCACCACGATCACGATCATCACCACCCGCACGACGCGCACGCTTCGTCCGAGCGCCGCGGCGCGGCGCAGCAGCCCGACAGCGTGCTGTTCATCGAGAACGTCGGCAATCTGGTGTGCCCGGCGTTGTGGGATCTCGGCGAGGACGCGAAGGTCGCGATCCTGTCGGTGACCGAAGGCGAGGACAAGCCGCTCAAGTACCCGGACATGTTCGCCGCCGCGCGGCTGATGATCGTCAACAAGACCGACCTGCTGCCGTACGTGCAGTTCGACGTCGAGCGCTGCATCGAATACGCGCGCCGCATCAATCCGGCGCTCGACGTGATCTGCGTGTCGGCGACCACCGGCGACGGGATCGACGCGTGGCTCGACTGGGTTCTGCGCACGGGCGACGCGCGCGGTCCGCTGGCCGCGCGAATCGGCGAGCTGGAGGCCGAGCTGGCGGCGCTGCGCGCGCAGCAGCGTCGCGCCGGAGACGCGGCATGACGCTGCGGCGCGAACGCCTGCCGCGCGCGTGGGGCGCCGACACCGTGCTCGCGACCGGCGCGTGGCTGAAGAATGCCGCGTGCGTGTACGTCGACGGCGACGTGTACTGGTCGCCGCTGCACGGCGATCTCGACGATCCGCGCCATTGCGTCGCGCTCGAGGCCTCCGTCGCGTCGCTCGTCGATGCGGCCCGGCAAGCCGGTCGGCCGGTGCGCGCGATCGCACATGACCTGCATCCGGATTTCCACAGCTCGCGGCTGGCCGTCGAATGGAGCGAGCGCCTCGGCGTGCCGGCGATCGCGGTGCAGCATCACCATGCGCACATCGGCGCGGTCGCGGCCGAGCATGGGCTCGCGGAGCCGGTCGTCGGCCTCGCGCTCGACGGCGTCGGGCTCGGCACCGACGGCGCCGCCTGGGGCGGCGAACTGCTCGAGGTCGCGCCGGACGGCTGGCGGCGGCTCGGGCATCTGACGCCGCTCGCGCTGCCCGGCGGCGACGTCGCGGCCCGCGAGCCGTGGCGCATGGCCGCGGCGGCGCTGCACACGCTCGGCCGCGCGGACGAGATCGAAGCGCGGCTCGGCGGCGACGTCGGCACGCGCGCGGCGCGCACGATCGGCACGATGCTGGCGCGCGGCCTGAACTGTCCGCCGAGCACGGGTGCGGGCCGGTGGTTCGACGCGGCCGCCGGCTTGCTCGGCGTCTGCCGCCATCAGTGCACCGAGGCGGAGGCTGCCATCGCGCTCGAACGACACGCCGCCGACTATCTGCGCGACCATCCCGAGCCCGATACGGACGGACTGTGGCGCATCGCGGACGACGGCGAGCTCGACCTGCGCCCGCTGCTGGTTCGTGTGCTCGAACTGGCCGATGCCGGCGCGAGCGCGCACGGCGCCGCGCTGTTTCATCTCGCGCTCGCCGACGCGCTCGCCGCGTGGGCCGCCGCGGCCGCGCACGGACGTGCCGTGCTGCTCGGCGGCGGGTGCTTCGCCAACCGGCTGCTGTCGGCGCGCTTGCGCGCCGCGCTCGACGCGCGCGGCGTGCGCAGCTGCGCGCCGTCGTCGGTGCCATGCGGCGACGCCGGCCTGGCGTTGGGCCAGGCATGGGTCGCCGCGCATACATTGACGTCGGGCGCCGTGCGCGCGACGTCCGAAGGAGTTTCGACATGTGTCTAGCCATTCCCGCACGCGTCGTCGAGCTGCGCGACGCCGACATGGGCGTCGTCGACCTCGGCGGCGTGCGCAAGACGATCTCGCTCGCGCTCGTCCCCGACGCGCGGCTGGGCGAATACGTGATCGTGCACGTGGGCTACGCGCTCGGCAGGATCGATCCGGACGAGGCCGAGCGTACGCTCGCGCTGTTCGGCGAATTGGCGCACGCGGCCGGCGACGGCGACGTGCAGCCGAGCGGAGCGCCGCAATGAAGTACATCGACGAATTCCGCGACCGCGCGCTCGCCGAACGCATTTCCGCGCGCATTCAGGCGGAGGCGCAGCCCGGCACGCGCTATCACTTCATGGAATTCTGCGGCGGTCACACGCATGCGATTTCCCGCTACGGCGTGACCGACCTGCTGCCCGACAACGTGCGGATGATCCACGGCCCCGGCTGCCCCGTCTGCGTGCTGCCGGTCGGACGCATCGATCTCGCGGTGCAGCTCGCGCTGGAGCGCGGCGTGATCGTCTGCACCTATGGCGACACGATGCGCGTGCCGGCCTCCGGCGGGATGTCGCTGATGCGCGCGAAGGCGCACGGCGCCGACATCCGGATGGTTTATTCGCCGCTCGACGCGCTGAAGATCGCGCGCCTGAATCCCGATCGCGAGGTCGTGTTCTTCGCGATCGGCTTCGAGACCACCACGCCGCCCACCGCGCTGATCGTGCGCGACGCGGCCGCTGCCGGCGTCGACAATTTCAGCGTGCTGTGCTGCCACGTGCTGACGCCCGCCGCGATCACGCATCTGCTCGCGGCGCCGGCCGTGGCGGCCGACGCCGTGCCGCTCGACGGCTTCATCGGCCCCGCGCACGTCAGCATCGTGATCGGCTCGGCGCCCTACGAGGGCTTCGCGCGCGACTATCGGAAGCCGGTCGTGATCGCGGGCTTCGAGCCGCTCGACGTGATGCAGGCGATCCTGATGCTGATCCGCCAGGTCAACGACGGCCGCGCCGAGGTCGAGAACGAATTTTCGCGGGCGGTCACGCGTGCCGGCAACGCCGCCGCGCAGGCGCTGATGGACGACGTGTTCGAGGCTCGCGAGAGCTTCGAGTGGCGCGGCCTGGGCGAGGTGCCGGCCAGCGCGCTGCGGATCCGCGCGAAATACGCGCGCCACGACGCCGAAGCGCGTTACGGGCTGGTCTACCGGCCCGTCGCCGACCACCGCAAATGCGAGTGCGGCGCGATCCTGCGCGGCCTCAAGCAGCCGCGCGACTGCTCGCTGTTCGGCACCGTGTGCACGCCCGAGAATCCGATGGGTTCGTGCATGGTGTCGAGCGAGGGCGCGTGCGCCGCGCATTACTCGTATGGCCGTTTCAAGGACATTCCGCTGGTACCCGCATGAGCTCGACACCGACCCCTCGCACCAAGCCCGCGTACGTGCGGCCCCTCAATTTCCGCGACGGCCGGATCGACATGGGTCATGGCGCGGGCGGCCGCGCGTCGGCGCAACTGATCCGCGAGCTGTTCGTCGCCGCGTTCGACAACGAATGGCTGCGGCAAGGCAACGATCAGGCCGCGTTCGCGCCGCCTGCCACGGCGCCCGGCGAGCGCGTGGTGATGGCCACCGACGCGCACGTCGTGTCGCCGCTGTTCTTTCCGGGCGGCGACATCGGTAGCCTGGCCGTGCACGGCACGGTCAACGACGTCGCGATGTCGGGCGCGCGGCCGCTGTACCTGGCCGCCAGCTTCATCATCGAGGAAGGCTTCGCGCTGGCGGACCTGAAGCGCATCGTCGAATCGATGGCGAACGCGTCGCGCGAGTGCGGCGTGCCGATCGTCACCGGCGACACCAAGGTCGTCGAGCGCGGCAAGGGCGACGGCGTGTTCATCACGACCACGGGCGTCGGCGTCGTGCCGGCGGGCATCCGGATCGACGGCGCGCTCGCGCGCCCGGGCGATGCGGTGCTGCTGTCGGGCACCATCGGCGAACACGGCGTCGCGATCATGTCGACGCGCGAGGCGCTCGAGTTCGACGTCGAGATCAGCTCCGACAGCGCCGCGCTGCACACGCTGGTCGCGAGCATGCTGGCGGCCGTGCCGGGCGTGCGCGTGCTGCGCGACCCGACGCGCGGCGGGCTGGCGACCACGCTCAACGAGATCGCGAGCCAGTCGGGCGTCGGCATGCTGATCCGCGAGGACGCGATTCCGGTGCTGCCGCAGGTAGACGCGGCATGCGAGCTGCTCGGCCTCGATCCGCTTTATGTGGCCAACGAAGGCAAGCTCGTCGCCGTCTGCGCGGCCGAGGACGCGCCCGCGCTGCTGGCCGCGATGCGTGCGCATCCGCTCGGCGCGCACGCCGTGCAGATCGGCGAGGTGACCGAGGACGCGCACGGTTTCGTGCAGGTCGAGACGAAGTTCGGCGGACGGCGGATCGCCGACTGGCTGTCGGGCGAACAGCTGCCGCGCATTTGCTGACGCCGCGGAACGGCGAGGATCGTCCGACGCGGGTATCATGCGCGTTGTCAGGCCGCCTGCTGCCGCATTCCGCGTGCGGCGGGCCTGAATCGGCCGGATCTGCACGGCCTCGATCGACCCATGAGCTCGCCCTTACCCGTCCATCCCAGCACCGACCCCGAACCCGATCCGGCGCCGCTGCGCAGGCCCCCCACCGTGCTGGTCGTCGACGACGAGCTGCGCGCGCAGGAAACCATTCGCCGCGTGCTGGACGAGGAGTTCGAGGTGCTCACCGCGAGCTCCGCCGACGAGGCGCGGGCGATCCTGCAACAGCAGCCGGTCGCCGTGATCCTCTGCGATCAGCGGATGCCGGGGCGCACGGGCGTCGAGTTCCTGTCCGAAGTGCGCGAGACGTGGCCCGACACCGTGCGGATCATCGTGTCCGGCTACACGGATTCGGAGGACATCGTCGCGGGCATCAACCAGGCCGGCATCCACCGCTTCGTGCTGAAGCCGTGGATGCCCGACCATCTGCTCCACACGGTGCGCCAGGCCGCGGAGGCGCAGTCGCTGCAGCAGGACATGCATCGGCTCGACCTCGAGTTGCGCAACAGCGTCCCGCTGCTGCGGCAGCGCAGCCACGAGAAGCTCGCGCAGGTGCAGAACACGCTCGGCTTCGATGCGATCGTGCGCGCGCCGGGCAGCCCGCTCGATCCGATCTGCAAGCTCGCGTCGAAGCTCGCGCGCTACGACCTGTCGATCCTGATCCTCGGCGAGTCCGGCACCGGCAAGGAGATGCTCGCGCGCGCGATCCACTACGCGAGCCCGCGCGCGGCCGGCCCGTTCGTCGTCGAGAACTGTGCGGCCGTGGCCGACACGCTGCTCGAATCGGAGCTGTTCGGCCACAAGCGCGGCGCCTTCACCGGCGCGGTTCACGACCACGCGGGGCTATTTCAGCGCGCGAACGGCGGCACCATCTTCCTGGACGAGATCGGCGACACGTCGCTCGCCTTCCAGGTCAGGCTGCTGCGCGTGCTGCAGGAAGGCGAGGTGCGGCCGGTCGGCGCGACGCGCGCGGTGCCGGTGGACGTCCGCGTGATCGCCGCGACGCATCGCGACCTCGAGCGCGAAGTCGAGGCCGGGCGTTTCCGCGAGGATCTTTACTACCGGATCGCGACGGCCACGCTGGCGCTGCCGCCGCTGCGCGAGCGCAGCGGCGATCTGGTGCCGATCGCGCACCGGCTGCTGCAGGCCATCGCCGAGCACGAGTCGCGCCCGGCCGGGCTGGACTTCGCCCGCGATGCGCTGGCGGTGCTGCTCGGCTATGCGTGGCCGGGCAACATTCGCGAGCTGCGCAACGAGATCTACCGCGCGGTCGCGCTGAGCGACGACGACCTGATCCGCGCCGACGCGTTTTCGCCGAAGGTGCTGCGCGGGCAGTCGGGGCCGGCCGCACGCGGGCCGGAAGCGCAGATTGCGTCGGCCGGCACGTTGCAGGAGCGGCTCGATGCGATGGAAACGATGTTGATCAAGGAGGCGCTGTTGCGGCACCGGTGGAACAAGACGCGCGCCGCGTCCGAGCTGGGCCTGTCGCGCGCCGGGCTGCGCCAGAAAATGCAGCGATTCGGTCTGGAGAAGAAATGAGCGTCGATACCCGCGCGCCCGACGGCACGGGCGCGTTCAACGTGTTGTGGCTGCAGTCGGGCGGCTGCGGCGGCTGCAACATGTCGCTGCTGTGCGCCGACACGCCGGACTTCTCCGGCATGCTGTCGCGCGCCGGCATTCGGCTGCTGTGGCATCCGTCGCTGTCGCTCGAAACCGGCGCGGACGCCCGCGACGTGCTGCTGGCGTGCCTCGACGGTACCGTCGAGCTGCATGCGCTGTGCGTCGAAGGCGCGATGCTGCGCGGCCCGAACGGCACGGGGCGTTTTCACGTGCTGGCCGGCACCGGGGTGCCGATGATCGACTGGGTCGCCCGGCTCGCGAGCGTCGCGCATTACACGGTGGCGATCGGCACCTGCGCCGCTTACGGCGGCATCACCGCGGCCGGCGCGAATCCGGCCGATGCCTGCGGGCTCCAGTACGACGGCGATCAGCCGGGCGGGCTGCTGGGCGCGGCGTACCGGTCGCGCAGCGGCTTTCCGGTCGTCAACGTGGCCGGTTGCCCGACGCATCCGGATTGGGTCGTCGAGACGCTGAGCGCGCTGTCGATGTCGCTGCTCGATCCGGCTGCGCTCGATACGCTCGGCCGGCCGCGCTTCTATGCCGACCAGCTTGTCCATCACGGTTGCACGCGCAACGAGTTCTACGAGTACAAGGCGAGCGCCGTGCGTCCGTCCGATCTCGGCTGCATGATGGAGCACATGGGCTGCAAGGGCACGCAGGCGCATGCCGACTGCAACACGCGCTTGTGGAACGGCGACGGCTCGTGCACGCGCGGCGGCTATGCGTGCATCAACTGCACGGAGCCGGGCTTCGAGGAGCCCGGCCACGCGTTCCACCGCACGCCGAACGTCGCGGGCATCCCGATCGGCTTGCCGAGCGACATGCCGAAGGCGTGGTTCGTCGCGCTCGCGTCGTTGTCGAAGGCCGCGACGCCGAAGCGCGTGCGCGAAAACGCGACGGCCGATCATCTGAAAGTCGCGCCCGCGGTCCGTTCGCGGCCCCGTAATAAATAGGTGTCTTGATGTCTCGACTCGTGATCGGTCCGTTCAATCGCGTCGAAGGCGACCTCGAGGTGCGCATCGAGGTCGTCGACGGCCGGGTCAGCGACGCGCATGTGAACGCCACGATGTTTCGCGGTTTCGAGCAGATCCTGCTCGATCGCGATCCGCTCGATGCGCTCGTCTACGTGCCGCGCATCTGCGGTATCTGCTCGGTGTCGCAGGGCGTGGCGGCCGCGCGCGCGCTGGCCGACCTGGCCGGCGTGACGCCCGCGCCGAACGGCCAGATCGCGACGAACCTGATGCTCGCCGCCGAGAACCTCGCCGATCACCTCAGTCACTTCTATCTGTTCTTCATGCCGGATTTCGTGCGGCCGGTCTATGCGGCGCGCGCGTGGCACGCCGAAGCGGTGTCGCGCTTCACGCCTTATCAGGGCGAACGGCACCGCGCCTCGCTTGCCGCGCGGCAACGCTGGCTGCGCCTGATGGGCACGCTCGGCGGCAAGTGGCCGCACACCGGTTCGATCCAGCCCGGCGGCAGCGCGCGCGCGATCGACAACGCGGAGCGGATCCGCCTGCTGGGGTTCATCGGCGAATTCCGGCAGTTTCTCGAAGAGGTGCTGTTCGACGCGCCACTCGAGGAGATCGCGCAGCTCGACAGCGAAGCCGCGCTCGCCGCCTGGCGCGCGCGCGGCGAACGGCGTGGCGATTTGCGGTTCTTCCTGACGCTCGCCGACGATCTCGGTCTCGACCGCCTCGGCGCCGGCCCCGACCTGTACCTGTCGTATGGCGCGTATCCGCAACCGGACGGCGCGCACGCGTTCCGCGGCGGCGTCTGGGACGCGCAGCGCAAGCAGGCCGATGCGCTCGATCTCGACGCGATCACGGAAGACGCGACGCATGCATGGCTGGACGATGCGGGCGGCGCGCGGCATCCGTTTGCGGGGCTCACCGAGCCGCGCGCGGACAAGCCGGGCGCTTACACCTGGAACAAGGCGCCGCGGCTGAACGGCGCGGTGCTGGAAACCGGTGCGATCGCGCGGCAACTGGCGGATGGTCACCCGTTGATCGCCGACGCCGTCGCGCGTTGCGGCGGCTCGGTGTACACGCGCGTGCTGGCGCGATTGCTGGAGCTGGCCCGTGTCGTGCCGATGATGGAGCAGTGGGTGCGCGCGCTCGCGCCCGGCATGCCGTATTGCGCGGCCTTCGCGCTGCCGGACGAGGGCCGCGCGGTCGGCCTCAACGAAGCCGCGCGCGGCAGTCTGGGCCATTGGCTGGCGGTGAAGGACGGCAGGATCGCGAATTATCAGATCATTGCGCCGACGTCGTGGAATTTCTCGCCGCGCGATGCCGGCGGCCGTCCGGGCGCGCTCGAAGCCGCGCTGATCGGCGCGCCGGTCGAGCCGGGCGAGACGACGCCCGTGGCGGTCCAGCACATCGTGCGGTCCTTCGACCCGTGCATGGTCTGCACGGTGCATTGAGCCGGCCGCCACGGTCGGCCGAACCCGGATTACGAACAGCGTACTGACAGCGTCATGGCGAGCAATCGATCGAACCCACCCAAACCGGCGGCGAAGCGCCGCGCGGCGCCCGGCGCGGATGCGCTGAGCCACGCCGCCGCGGGGCCGGACGCCCGGCCCGATGCCGAAGGTCTCGACGACGCAGCCTGGCTCGAAGTGATCCACAAGATGGACGAGGTCTACTCGCAGCTCGTGCAGGACGAGATTGCGCTCGAGGAGAAGAACGCGCAGCTCGAGCAATCGCAGCAGTTCATTCTCGGGCTGCTGTCGTCGATGTCGGACGTGCTGGCCGCGTGCAACGCGCGCGGCGAGGTCGAGGAAACCAATGCCGCGATGTGCGAACTGCTCGGGCAGCCGGACAGCGTGCTGCGCGGATCGCGCTTCGAGAGCTGGCTCGCCGACGACGCGAGCGTCACCGCGCTGCGCGCCGTCACGGCGTCGGGCACGCCGGCGCAGGGCACGGTGGTCGAACTGAACATGCGCGATCGGCAAGGCGCGGCCGTGCCGGTCGACTTCAGCTGTACGCCGCGTGGCGGGCCGCGCGGCCGCAGGCTCGGCTACCTGCTGGTAGGCCGCCCGACGGGCGAGCTCAAACGCGCGTATCGGCAGCTGCGCGAAGCGCACGACGCGCTCAAGCACGCGCAACAGCAACTGCTTCACTCGGAGAAAATGGCGGCGCTCGGGCGTCTGGTCGCCGGCGTCGCGCACGAGCTGAACAACCCGATCAGCTTCGTGCTCGGCAACGTGCATGTGCTGAAGCGGTATGGCGAGCGCCTGACGCGCTTCATCGATGCGACGGCGCAGCCGCTATCGGCCGCCGAGCGCACCCGGCTGCGCACGGAGTTGCGGATCGATCCGATTCTGGCCGACTTGCCGTCGCTGGTGGACGGAATGGTCGAAGGCGCGCAGCGCACGGCGGACATCGTCAGCGCGTTGCGCAGGTTCTCCGCGGTCGATCGCGAGGAGCTCGGCGCGGTCGACATCAACGAGGTCGTGACGCGCGCGATTCACTGGATCAGGAAAGGCGCGGGGCCGGATTTCGACGTTCACTGGTCGCCCGGCGAGCCGCAACTCGTGCACGGCAGCGCGGGGCAATTGCTGCAGGTGATGATGAACCTGATCCAGAACGCGTGCGACGCCGCGTCGAGCGCGCATCGAGGCACGCCGGAGATCTGGATCGACGCGACCCACCGTGACGGCCAGGTGATCGTCACGGTGCGCGACAACGGCACGGGCATCATGGACGAGCATCTGCCGCACCTGTTCGAGCCGTTCTTCACGACCAAGCCGCAGGGGCGCGGAACGGGGCTCGGCTTGTCGATCAGCTACGGCATCGTCGATCGTCACGGCGGAACGCTGACGGCCGGCAATGCGGAGCAGGGCGGCGCGATCTTCACGCTGGCGTTGCCGCAGAGTTGAAGCGGCGTCGGGCGGGGCTCGGCAAGTCAGACGCCAACGAGCGATTTTGGAAACACCGAGGCGAAGACCAACGCCCGTCTCGCTGCAAGAAAATACCGGCCATCGCGACGGCAAGATTATCGCCACATCGAGACGCGACAAACCGCTCGTGGAATCGTATCTCCGTATCGAATCGGGAAACCCCGCGACGTAATTGAATACCTCCGCGGCGGCTGATACTGGATTCGGATAAATGATCCGCATTGCGCGTTCTTCGGCGCGCTCGAAATGCCCGCGACTACATCGCCGGTTGCGCCAGACGCATCAGTGTCAGGAACGAGGCCCGCGGTTCGACGCAACGGTGCGCCCGGCGGCGGCATGCGCACGCATAACGCGTCGAGACGCGCGCCCTAATGGACACCGGCTATCCGGTTCACCGCATCGCGCTCGCCGGTTATGCGCTCGACCGCTAACGCGTTATACTCCCGACCGTTTGACGCTTTCGAATCGAGCGTTTCATAACAATTGACAAATCGGATTAAGTATCGTCTGACGCCGGCGTCGTCGCGTTGATTTCGCACGACGGTCCTGTTACAGTCTCGCCGAAACAAGACCGCCCGACGGTCGGCCGTCCGTCGATTGTGTTGCGTGACGCCGCGATTTCCTGCGTGATCGGCTGTATGGCTCCGGGGAGCCGGTAAGCCGATGTCTCGAACCGCCGAGTCCGACGTGCAGGACGGCATGCTGGATGAAACGGCATCTGACTGCGCATCGCGAGCGGCGCATTAAAAAAACTACCCTCAGCGAAGTAACCGTAAAGAGAACAAAAAAATGGCCGATTTGCATTGGACCATGCCAATCGCCAGATGGACGTCGATTTCGACCGCGGGGGCACCGGGCGTCGAAGCCCTCGATCCGATGGTGCGACGCCGCTTGAGCCGGCTGTCGCGTGTCGCGCTTCAGGCAGCGTACGACTGCGCAGGATCGGACGACGATCCGCTGCGCATGGTGTTCGCATCGCGCCACGGGGAGCTGGCGCGCACCACCGGCATACTCGCCGCCATCGGCGCGCGCGAGCCCGTGTCGCCGACGGCGTTCAGCCTCTCGGTTCTCAATGCGGTCACCGGCATCTTCGGCATCGCCAGGCGCGACCGCTCGACCGCGACCGCGATCGCGGCCGGACACGAAACGCTCGGCTACGCGCTGCTCGAAGCCTATTCCCAATACGAAACCTCGCCGGCGTCGCCGGTGTTGCTCGTCTATGCGCACGAGCCGGCCGATCCCGTGTACGGCGCGGTCGACGACGATCCGGAGAGCGTCGGCCTCGCCATCCTGCTGGGCGCGGCCGAACCGGCCGGCTATCTGACCTGCGAGATGGCCGCCGAGGATGCGGACGACTGCGCGCACGAAGATGCCGACGATGCAGCCGGCACGCAAAGCGCCGCGCTGCTGCGTTGCCTGTCGACGCGCACGACGGCGTCGTGGCGCAGCCCTCATGCATCGTGGCGATGGAGCTGGCATGATCGCGCGGCTTGACTACGGCTGGCGCTTGTTCGCGACCGGCGCGAGCCTGGCGTTTTTCGCGCTGTGCGGCTCGGCTTTCTCGTTGCTGGCGATCGTCGCCAGCGCCCTGTGGCCGCATCGCCGTTCGCGTCAGCGCGGCGTCACGCTCGTCATCCATCATTTCTTTCGCGCGCTGGTCGCGCTGCTGCAGCGCGTCGGCGTGATGAAGCTCGAACTGAGCGGCGTCGAGCGTCTGGCGCAGCGCGGCCCGGCCATCGTCGTGGCGAACCACCCGACCTGGCTCGACGTGATGGTGCTGCTGTCGCTGACGCCGAAGGCCTGCTGCGTGGTCAAGCGCGGCCATTGGGGCAACCCGTGCTTCTGGGGCATCGTGCGCGCCGCCGAGTACGTGAGCAACGCGGACGCCACGGAGCTGGTCGACGCCGGCGCGCGCCAGCTGGCGGCCGGCTACACGATGATCATCTTCCCGGAAGGCACGCGCAGCCCGGGCGGCAATCGCCTGCACGCGTTCTCGCGCGGCTTCGCGCACATGGCGCTGCAGTCGGGCAGCAGGATTCAGCCGGTGCTGATCGATTGCGACCCGCCGGTATTCACCAAGACGCTGCGCTGGTACCACGTGCCGTCTCGTGCGTTCCGCATGCGCATCGACGTGCTCGAACCGATGGATCTGGACCGGCTGGCAGCGAACGTCGCGTCGCCGTCGATCGCCGCGCGCAGCATTGCCCGCGAGGTGGAAGTGCACATTACTCAAAGTCTCATTCAGCATGGTTACTTTAAAACTGCAAATTAAGCAGCTTCTGATCGAGACGCTCGATCTCAGCGACATGACCGTCGACGACATCGACGACGATGCGCCGCTGTTCTCGACCGACGGCATCGGACTCGATTCCGTCGATGCGCTCGAAGTCGGCATCATGCTGCGCAAGAAGTTTCATCTGACGATCGCCGCCAACGACGAGCGCACGAAGGCGCATTTCCGGTCGGTCAACACGCTCGCGGCGTTCATCGCCGAGCAGCAGTCTCATCAGGCATCGCACGAAGCCGTGCTGGAAAAGGGGAGTCTCTCGTGACCGACGCAGAAATCCTGGAGCGCATCCGCGCCATCTTTCACGAGAACTTTGCGATCGAGCCCGAACAGGTGCAGCCCGACACGCACCTGTTCGAAGAACTCGACCTGGACAGCATCGACGCCGTCGATCTGGCGATCAAGCTCCAGGAAATGACCGGCAAACGCATCAAGCCCGAAGAGTTCAAGTCCGTGCGCACGGTCGGTGACGTCGTCGCCGCCGTGCACGCGTTGCTCGCAGACGCGTGACGATGGCGGTGACGGGCATGCGCGCGACCACCGGCACGCGCGGTTCGCGGCGGCTGGCCGTCGCGGGCCGGGCGGTGGTGGCGCTCGCCTATCCGCTCGTCATCCTGTTCGCGTGGCAGAACATGTCGCCGCGTTACGTCGGTTGCCTGCTGGTTGCGCTGCTGTGGCTGCAGCGCACCGTCGGCAACGGGCCGTTCGCGAACGCGCTCAGACGCCTCGCGCTGCTCGACTGGTGCGTCGCCGGCGCATTGACCGCACTGTCGGTTGCGATCGCCGTCACCGACAGCGAGCGGCTTCTTCATCTGTATCCCGCATGCGTGAGCGCCGGCTTGCTGATCGCGTTCGGCGCGACGCTGCGGCACGGTCCGACCATGATCGAAAAATTCGCGCGGCTCACCTATCCGGAGCCGAGCCCTGAAATCGTCCGCTACACGCGCCGCGTGACCCAGGTGTGGTGCGCGTTCTTCATCGCAAACGGCGGCTTCTCCGTCTACACGGCGCTGTACTGGCGCCCGGCCGCGTGGGCGGTCTACAACGGGCTGGTCGCATACGTGCTGATCGGTGCGCTGATCGCCGGCGAGTGGCTGTGGCGCCGGGCCTTCATCGCCGCCGCGCGCAAACGGGCAGGTGTCGCATGATCGCGCTGCACGAGATGCTCGCGGCCGAAGCGGACAGCGGCGCGGCCGTCTGTCGCGACGGCGCGCAGGCGCTGACGCTCGGCGACCTGCGCGCCCACGCCGACGCCATTGCGCGGCGCGTGGAGGCGAGTGGCGCGCGGCGCGTGGCGATCAGCATGGACGATCCGTTCGCGTTCGCGTGCGCGCTGTTCGCGGTAGCGGCCGCGCGCGCCGAAGCCGTGATTCCGGCCAGCAATGCGCTCGGTTATCTCGCCGAGCTGGCCCACGCATACGACCTCGTGCTCGATGCGCCCGCGCTGGCCGCGTGCGCGCCGGCCGCGGGCGGCGAGGCCGCACCCGCGGCCCGCACGATCGACGCCGACGCCGCGGTGACGCTTTACACGTCGGGCAGCAGCGGCAGCGCGAAGCCGGTGCGCAAGTCGCTCGCGCAGTTCGACGCGGAGGTGCGTACGCTGCAGCGCGAATGGGCCGAGCGCGTCGGTGCGGCGGTCACGCTGTCGAGCGTGCCGCATCATCACATCTACGGATTGCTGTTCAGGATCCTGTGGCCGCTCGCGGCCGGCCGCGCGTTCGACCGGATCGCCGTGCTCGAGCCGTTGCAACTGCAGCAGCGGCTCGCCGCATACGGCGGCGGCATCGTCGTCTCCACGCCGGCGCAACTGGCGCGCTGGCCGGCGCTGCCGGGCTTCCCGATGCAGGCGCCGGCGCCTCGCGCGTTCTTCTCGTCGGGCGGCCCGTTGCCGGCCGATGCGGCAGCCGCGTATGCGAACGCGTTCGGCGCGGCGCCGCTCGAAATCTTCGGCAGCACCGAAACGGGCGGCATCGCATGGCGGCGTCAGGACGTTTTGCCCGCATGGCAGCCGTTCGCGGGCATCGGCGTGCGCTGCGACGACGACGGCGCGCTCTGCGTGCGCTCCGCGCATCTCGGCGACGATCGCTGGCACCGCACCGACGACACCGCGCAGTTCGATGCGTCCGGCCGCTTCGTGCTCGCCGGGCGGCGCGATCGCATCGTCAAGCTCGACGGCAAGCGCGTGTCGCTGCCGGAGCTCGAGGCGCGGCTGCTCGCGCACGCCTACGTCGCGCAGGCGGCGGCCGTGGTGGTCGACGGCGCGACGCGCGCGCACGTCGGCGTCGTCGCGGTATTGTCCGCGGCCGGGCGCGACGCGCTGGCCGCCGACGGACGGGTCGCCGTGGCGACCGCGCTGCGGCATGCGCTCGGCGACTATTTCGACGCGGCCGCGTTGCCGCGCTACTGGCGCTTCCTGCACGCGATGCCGTTCGACGCGCGCGGCAAATTGCCGGCCGCCGCGCTCGCGGCCGCCTTCACGGCCACGCCGGAAGGTTTCGAACTGCTCGCGTCCTGGCGCAGCGACGACGCGTTGCATTACGAGCTGCGCGTGCCGGCCACGCTCGCGCATTTCGACGGACATTTTCCGGGGCTGCCGATCCTGCCCGGCGTCGTGCAAATCGACTGGGCGGCGCGTCTGGCCGCGCGCGAGCTGCCGGCCGTGCGCGAGCTGCGTTGCGTCGAGCATCTGAAATTCAAGGCGCCGGTGCCGCCCGGCGCGGTGCTGACGCTGCGCATCGCGCACGACGCGGCGCGCGGTCGCGCACGCTTCGCGTTCCGCCGCGGCGAGCGCGAATGCACGTCGGGCGTGCTCGTCTACGAGGCGGCGGCGCAATGAGCGGCACCTGCATCGTCGTTCCGATCTACAACCATCGCGACGCGATCGGCGGCACGCTGGCGCGGCTCGCCGTGCATGGCCTGCCGATTCTGGTGGTCGACGACGGCAGCGATGCGCTGACGCAACAGGTGCTGACCGCGCTCGCCGCGCGCTACGCAGGCACGATGACGCTGCTGCGGCTGCCCGCCAACCGCGGCAAGGGCGCGGCCGTGATGGAAGGATTGCGCGCGGCGCGCGCGCGCGGCTATCGGCACGCGATTCAGATCGACGCCGACGGCCAGCACGACGCCGCCGACGTGCCGAAGTTCGTGGCGGCCGCGCAGGCCGAGCCGGACGCGGTGATACTCGGCCGGCCGCGCTTCGACGACAGCGTGCCGAAGGCGCGCCTGTACGGCCGCTATCTGACCCACGCGTGGGTATGGATCGAAACGCTGTCGCTCGACATTCCCGATGCGATGTGCGGCTTTCGGCTCTATCCGGTCGACGCGGTCTGCGAGCTGATCGACGCGGTGCCGCTGCCGACGCGCATGGCGTTCGACAGCGAAATCCTGGTGCGTCTGCACTGGCGCGGGCTCGCGTTCAGGACGATCGAGACGCGCGTGATCTACCCGGCCGACGGCGTCTCGCATTTCGACGTCTGGCGCGACAACGTACGCATCAGCGCGAGCCATACGCGGCTCGTGGCCGGCATGCTCATGCGCGCGCCGCTGCTCGTCGCACGCCGGCTCGTCGGGCGGCGCGGCGCCGCGCCGACGGCGCGCGCACGCGCATGGTGGCGCACGCCGGAGCGTGGCAGCCGGCTCGGCATGGCCCTGCTGGCGCTCAGCTGCCGCTGGTTCGGCAAGCGCTTCACGTCGTGCTGGCTGCATCCGATCGTCGGCTATTTCGTGCTGACGAATCGCACCGCACGCGCGGCATCGCATACCTATATCGCCCGCCTGCGCGATGCCAAGGCCGCGGCCATGCCGCAGCCCGGATGGCGCAGCGCGTACCGGCATATGCTGGCGTTCGCGCAGGCCGGCTTCGACAAGTTCGTCGCGTGGTCCGGGCGGCTCGACGAACTCGACGTGCGTTTCGACGATTCGTCCGCGTTCGATGCGCTCGCGGCGAGCGGCCGCGGCGCGCTCGTGATCGGCGCGCATCTCGGCAACCTGGAGATGACGCGCGCGCTCGCGTTGCGCGACGCCCACACGAAGGTGACCGCGATCGTTTACACCGAGCATGCGAAGCGCTTCACGGGCGTGCTCGCCGGCGCGAACCGCGACTACGGCAAGCACCTCGTCGAAGTGTCGGACTTCGGGCCGGACACGGCGATGATGATGCAGTCGCGCATCGACGCGGGCGAGCTGCTCGTGATCGTCGGCGATCGCGTGCCGCCGAACGATTCGGGCAAAACGGTCGACGCTCGTTTTCTCGACGCGACGGCCGCGTTCGCGCAGGGCCCGTACGTGCTCGCGCATGCGCTCGGCTGCCCGGTCTATCTGTTCTTCTGCCTGAAGGAGGCGCGCGGCTATCGGCTCTATTTCGAGCCGTTCGCCGAGCGCATCGAACTGCCGCGCCGCGAGCGCGCCGCGCACGTCGCGGCATGGGCGCAGCGCTATGCCGCACGGCTCGAACACTATTGCCGCAAGGCGCCCTACCAATGGTTCAACTTCTTCGATTTTTGGGCGCGGCCCGATGGAGGTCCGCGTGGCCGAGCATGAGATGAGCGACGTCGCGGCAAGCGCCGCGGCGGCAGCGGGCCGGGCGGCCGTCGTGGTCGGCGCACGGCATCTGACGATCGAGGACGTCGTCGCGATCGCGCGCGACGGCGCGCCGCTCGCACTGAACGCGGCGCCCGCCTGGCGCGCGCGGATCGAGCGCGGTGCAGCGTGGCTGCGCGACCATCTCGCGAACGGCGGCACCGTGTACGGCGTCACGACCGGATATGGCGACGCGTGCGTCGTCGACGTGCCGCCGTCGCTCGTCGAAGCGCTGCCGCTGCAGCTGACGCGCTATCACGGCTGCGGAATGGGCGACTGGTTCGACGCGACCCAAACGCTGTCGATCGTCGTCGCGCGCCTGAACTCGCTCGCGTTCGGCTACTCGGGCGTGCGCTTCACGTTGCTCGAACGGCTGGCCGACATGGTGAATCACCGCATCCTGCCGCGCATTCCGTCGGAAGGTTCGGTCGGCGCGAGCGGCGATCTGACGCCGCTGTCGTACGTCGCCGCGGCGCTGGTCGGCGAGGGTAGCGTCGGGTTCGCCGGCGGCGAGTGCGACGCGCGCGACGCGTGGCGCGCGATCGATCGCACGCCGCTCACGCTCGCGCCGAAGGAGGGGCTCGCGCTGATGAACGGCACGGCCGTGATGACGGGCCTCGCGTGTCTCGCGTTTGCGCGCGCCGACCACCTGACGCGCATGGCGGCGCGTCTGACCGCGTTGACGACCATCGCGCTCGACGGCCGCGCCGGACACTTCGACGCGCGGCTGTTCGACGCGAAGCCGCACGCGGGGCAGGCGGAGGCGGCGGCGTGGATTCGCGCCGATCTGGCCGGGCGCGACGAATTGCCGGGCCGCCGGCTGCAGGACCGCTATTCGGTCCGGTGCGCGCCGCACGTGATCGGCGTCGCACGCGACGCATTGTCGTGGATGCGCCGCGATATCGAGAACGAACTGAACAGCGCGAACGACAACCCGCTGATCGACCCGGACGAAGGCTGCGTGCTGCACGGCGGCAATTTCTACGGCGGGCACATCGCGTTCGCGATGGACGCGCTCAAGACCGCGGTGGCCAATCTGGCGGACCTGATGGACCGCCAGCTCGCGCTGCTGGTCGACGACAAGTTCAGCAACGGCCTGCCGCGCAACCTGAGCGGCGCCGCGCCCGAGCGTGCGGCGATCAACCACGGGTTCAAGGCCGTGCAGATTTCGTCTTCCGCATGGACGGCCGAAGCGCTGAAGCACACGATGCCGGCGAGCGTGTTCTCGCGTTCGACGGAATCGCACAATCAGGACAAGGTCAGCATGGGCACCATCGCCGCACGAGATTGCCTGCGCGTGCTGGCGCTCACCGAGCAGGTCGCCGCCGCGCACGTGCTCGCGACCGTGCAGGCCGTGCGCTTGCGGCTGCGTGACGATCCGCACGCGCAGCTGACGCCGGCGCTGCGCGCGTTCGTCGACGACGTGGGCCGGCAATCGCCGCTCGTGGTCGAGGACCGGCCGCTCGAAGCGGAACTGCGTGCGCTGTGCGCACGGCTCGCCGCATGCGAACCGATCGGCGCATCGCGCGACGGCATCGCGCAGGAGGAGGCGGCATGAACGAAGCTCGTCCGGCGCTGACCGCGACGGCACGCGTCGAAGTGCTGTTTCACGACGTCGATGCGATGAACGTCTGCTGGCACGGCCACTACCTCAAGTATTTCGAAAGCAGCCGCGCGGCACTGCTGCGCATGATCGACTACGACTATCCGACGATGCTGGCGTCCGGCTACATGTGGCCGGTGGTCGAGGCGCACCTCAAGTACGTGCGTCCGGCCCTGTACGGCCAGCAGCTCGACGTGCGCGCGACGCTGCTCGAATTCGAGAACCGGCTGAAGATCGGTTACGAGATCGTCGACGCCGCGACCGGCGAGCGTTTGACGAAGGGGTATACGGTGCAACTGGCCATCGACGCGACGACGCGCGAACTGCAGTTCGTGTCGCCGCCGGCCTTGATCGAACGGGTGCGTGCGCAATGGGCCTGATGCTGCGCAACGGACGGCTCGTGACGATGTTCGCGGCCGCATGCCTGACGCTGGCCGGCGGCGCAGCCGTAGCCGCGCCGGCGTCGAGCGCGGCGGCGCAATCCGCGAATGCCGCGCTCGTGTCGAACATCGCCGCGCGGCTTGCGCGGGTCGGTGCGATCCGCGCGGAGTTTCGGCAGACCCAGACGCTGTCGGCGATGAAGCAGCCGCTCGTCAGCACCGGCTCGATGTTGTTCGATCGCCGGGCCGGCGTCGTGTGGCGGATCGAGACGCCGTACCGGGCGACTTACGTGATCACCGACGGCGGCGTGCGCGAGGTCGGCGCGGACGGACGCCTCGTCGCAGCCGGCGGCGGCCGCGGCGTCGCGCAGGTGTCGCGGATGATGCGCGACATGCTGGGCGGCGACCTGTCCGCGCTGTATGCGCAGTTCGACGTCGAAGCGAGCGGCACGCCCGAACGATGGCGGATGGTGTTGCGGCCGAACCAGCCGCAGCTCGCGCAGGCGGTGCGCGTGCTCGAAATGAGCGGCGGCGCGTATCTGGGCCGGCTCGACATGACCTTCGCGAACGGCAACGCGAGCGCGCTGGAGTTTGCGCGGCCGACGCCGGTCGACGCACCGGCGCCGGCCGAGCGCGCATGGCTGGAGGCGCGCTGATGAGCACGGCGCGCGACGTGAGCGGCGGCGCACCTGCACGCGCGCGACGGCGCTTGCTGTGCGGCGCGTGGCTGCTCGTCACGCTGGCTGCCGCGGCGATCATCCTGTGGCGCTTCAGCGGCGCGTCGCCGCTGCAGACGAACCTGCTCGCGCTGCTGCCGGCGACCGAGGCGAACCCGGTCGCGGAACGCGCGGTCGACCTGCTCGGCGACGCGCTCGGCAACCGCACCGTGTTCCTCGTCAGCGACCGCGACGCGGCTCGCGCGAAGGCCGCCGCGAAACGCTTCGGCGCGCGGCTCGCCGCGAGCGGCGCATTTCGTTCGGTGACCGTCGAGGTGCCGCCGTTCGACCTGTCGCAGATCGCGGCCACCTACATGCCCGCGCGCTTCGGCTTGCTGACCGATGCCGATCGCAAGTCGCTGGAGCGCGGCGACCCCGCGCTCGGCGAGCAACTGGCCCGGCGCCTCTATGCGCCGCCGGCCGACGGCCTGCAGACGCCCGTGGCCGACGATCCGTTCGGCTGGCTGCAGCACTGGCTCGGCGCGCTGCCGCTGGCGGCGTCGGATCTGTCGATGGAAGACGGCATGCTGGTGTCGCATCGCGACGGCGCGACCGGCGTGCTCGTGATGACCTCGCTGCCGGGGTCGGCCTATGAATCGACGGTGCAGCACGCGGTACGCGTCGCGACGGACGATGCGCAACGTGCGCTCGCGGCCGACTTCGCCGGCGTTCGCGTCGACCGCGCCGGCGCCGTGTTCTACGCGCAAGCGGCGCGCGCGAGCGCCGAGCGCGACGTGCACGTGATCGGCGCGGTATCGCTGGCCGGCATCGCGCTGCTGCTGATGAGCGTGTTCCGTTCGCCGCGCCTGCTGGTGCTCGCGTTTGCGTCGACCGCGTTCGGCATCGTCTGCGCGCTCGCGGCGACGCTGCTCGTGTTCGGCAAGCTGCACCTGCTGACGCTGGTGTTCGGCGTGAGCCTGATCGGCGAGGCCGTCGATTATTCGATCCAGTATTTCGTCGCGTATCTGTCGGCGGGGCCGCAATGGGATGCGCGCCGCGGCGCGGCGGCGGTGAGGCCGGCGCTCGCGGTCGCGCTCGCGACCAGTCTGCTCGGCTACGCGATCCTGATGTGGGTGCCGTTCCCGGCGCTCAAGCAGATCGCGTGCTTCGCGATCGTCGGCATCGCCTGCGCGTTCGCCGCGGTGACCGGCTTCCTGCCGCTGATGCTGACACGGCCGCCGCGGCGCGTGCCGGCGCGCGTGTTCGCGAACGCGGCCCGCTTGCTGCGCGGCTGGCAGTCGCTGCTGGCCGGCCGGCGCGCGGTGGCCGTCGCCGTGCTGGTGGCGCTGGTCGCCATCCCGGGCTGGGCATTGCTGAAAAGCGACGACGACGTTCATCTGCTGATTCAGCGCGACGCGGATCTCGCGCGGCAGGAAAGCAGCATTCGCGCGGCGGTCGGCCTCGCGAACACCGCCCAGTTCTTCGTCGTTCAGGGCGCGTCCGACGAACAGGTGCTCGAGCGCTCGGAGGCGCTGATCGGCGCGCTCGATGCGCAGCGGCTCGGCCGCGTGCAGTCGATCGCGACGTTCGTGCCGTCGGCGCAGCGGCAGGCGCGCGACCGTGCGGTGCTCGCCACGCAGGTATTCGCCGATAGGGCTGCGTTGCGCGCGACGCTCGCGCACGCGGGCTTTCGCGACGAGGTCGCCGACGCGTGGCTGCGCGCGTTCTCCGCCGACGCCGCGGCGACGCTGTCGGTCGACAGCTGGCTCGCGGCGCGCTGGTCGGCGCCGTTCCGGCATCTGTGGCTCGGTCGAATCGACGGCGGCGCCGGCCCGGTCAGCGCGGCGCTCGCAATTCCCGAGCGCGTCGATGCGGCGAACGTCGCGACGTTCGCGGCCGTCGCGCGCACGTTGCCGGGCGTGTCGTGGGTCGACAAGGCCGCGAGCGTGTCGAGCCTGTTCGGCGCGTATCGCGTCGACAGCGGCCTGTGGCTGGCCGGTGCGCTCGTCGTGGTCGCCGCGCTGCTGATGTGGTGCTACGGCGTGCGCGGCGGCATCGCGACGACGTTGCCGGTCGTGTTCGCGATTGCGTTGACGCTCGCCGCGTTCGGCTATGCGCGCGTGCCGCTCACGCTGTTCAACTGGCTCGCGCTGATGCTGGTGCTCGGCGTGGGCGCGAACTACGCGGTGTTCCTGCGCGAAGGCTGCATGCGCGACGCGGCCGGCCTGGGCGCCGTATGGAGCGGCGTGCTGCTGTCGGCGGCCACGACGCTGCTGTCGTTCGGCATGCTCGGCGCGAGCGCGATGCCCGCGCTGCGCAGCTTCGGCACGACGCTCGCGCTGGGCATTGTCTTTTCGGTGCTGTTCGCACCGCTCGCCACGCCATCCGGCCAGGAGCGCCGCGCATGAATTCGACTCGAACGACCGTCTACCTGTCGGCGCCCGGCATGATCAACGCGCTCGGCGCCACGACCGACGCGATCGTCGACGCCCTGGGCCGCGGGGTCGCGCCCGGGATGGCGCCGCGCGCTGATGCGCCGGCCGGCGGCTGGGTCGGGCGCGTGACCGCGCCGCTCGAGTGCGCGCCGCCGGCCGCGCTCGCGCATTTCGACTGCCGGAACAATCGGCTGTTGCTCGCGGCGCTCGCGCAGATCCAGCCGCTGGTCGACGCGGCGCTCGCGCGTTACGGCCCGCGCCGGATCGGCGTCGTGATCGGCACCAGCACGTCCGGCGTCGACGCGGCGGAACACGCGCTCGCACGACGTGCCGCGACCGGCGCGATGCCTGTCGGCTTCGATTACCGGCAGATGGAGATCGGCACGGCCGCGCCGTTCGTGCGCGCGGTGCTCGGCGTGACCGGGCCGGCGTACACGCTGTCGACGGCCTGCACGTCGAGCGCGAAGGCATTTGCGGCCGCGCGCCGCCTGCTGCAGCTGAAGATCTGCGACGCGGCGATCGTCGGCGGCGCCGATTCGCTGTGCGAGCTGACGCTGCAGGGCTTCGCGTCGCTGGAATCGGTCAGCCCCGGCCGCGCCAATCCGATGAGCCGCAACCGCAACGGCATCAACATCGGCGAAGGCGCCGCGCTGTTCGTGATGAGCCGCGACGAAGCGGCGATCCGGCTGGCCGGCGTCGGCGAGTCGAGCGATGCGCACCATATCTCGGCGCCCGACCCGGCCGGCCACGGCGCGGAAGACGCGTTGCGCGCGGCGCTCGCGGACGCCGGCGTGGCGGCATCCGCGATCGGCTACGTGAACCTGCACGCGACGGCGACGCGCCTGAACGACGAAATGGAAGCCGACGTCACCGCCCGGGTGTTTCCGCACGGCGTGCCGGCGAGCGGCACCAAGCCGCTGACGGGCCACATGCTCGGTGCGGCGGGTGCGACCGAGCTCGGCTTCGGCTGGCTGACGCTGGCGCGCCGGATCGCGCTGCCGGCCCACGTGTGGGACGGCGAGCACGACCCGGCGCTGCCGGCGCTCGACCTCGTGCGCGACGAACGGCGGCTGGCCGGCGACGCAGCGGGACGCTACGTGATGAGCAATTCGTTTGCATTCGGCGGCAGCAATGCCAGCCTGATTCTGGGGACCTGACATGGATGCCGGACCATTGACCGATGCGCTGCACGCGGGCGCGGACATCGCGGTCTGCGACGTACCGGAGGTGTTGCCGCATCGCGGCACGATGCTGTTGCTCGATGCGATCGAGCGCTGCTCGGAAACCGGCATCGAGGTGCGCGCGACCGTGCGCCGCGATGCATGGTATGCGGACGGCAACGGCGCGATGCCGGCATGGATCGGCATCGAGCTGATGGCGCAGGCGATCGCCGCGCACGTCGGCCTGCTCGCCGCCCATGCGGGCGGCCGCGCGAAGCCCGGCGTGCTGCTCGGCGCGAACCGCTATGTCGCGCATCGCCCGGCGTTCGGCGCGGATACGGTGCTGCGCATCGTCGCGCGCGAACTGCTGCGCGGCGACGAAGGGCACGGCGCGTACGACTGCGCGATCCATGCCGACGGCGGCTGTTACGCGGAAGCGGTCGTCAAGGTGTACCAACCGCAGGACTTTCAATCTTTCATCGAAGGGAGCTTCAATTCATGACTCGGCGAGTTCTCGTGACAGGCGCGAGCCGCGGCATCGGCCGCGCCGTGGCAATGCGCGTGGCGTCCGACGGTTTCGCCGTGACGGTTCATTGCCGCAGCGGGCGCGCGGACGCGGAGGCCGTCGCCGAGACGATTCGCGCGCAGGGCGGCACGGCGAGCGTGCTGCAGTTCGACGTGCGTGATCGCGCGGAATGCCGGCGTGCGCTGGAAGCCGACGTCGCAGCGAACGGCGCGTACTACGGCATCGTCTGCAACGCGGGCGTGACGCGCGACGGCGCGTTTCCCGCGCTGTCCGAAGAGGACTGGGACATCGTGATCGAAACCGGCCTCGACGGGTTCTACAACGTCGTTCATCCGCTGACCATGCCGATGGTGCGCCTGCGCGGCGGCGGGCGCATCGTGACGATCGCGTCCGTGTCGGGCGTGATGGGCAATCGCGGCCAGGTCAATTACAGCGCCGCGAAGGCCGGCCTGATCGGCGCGACCAAGGCGCTGGCCGTCGAGCTGGCATCGCGCAGGATCACGGTCAACTGCGTCGCGCCCGGGCTGGTGGATACCGGCATGCTGGGCGAGGTGCCGCTCGAGCACGCCCTGAAGACGGTGCCGATGGGCCGCGTCGGTCAGCCCGACGAAGTCGCGGCGGTGGTGGGCTTCCTGATGTCGGATGCGGCGAGCTACGTCACCCGGCAAGTGATCGGCGTCAACGGCGGGATGGTGTGATGAAGCGAGTGGTCGTGACGGGGATGGGCGGCGTGACCGCCTTCGGCCAGCACTGGCACGAGATCGACGCGCGCCTGCGCGAGCGGCGCAATGCGGTGCGGCGCATGCCGGAATGGGATTGCTACGAAGCGCTGCATACGCGGCTCGCGTGTCCGTTGCCGGCGTTCGAAGTGCCGAAGTCCTATCCGCGCAAGAAGACGCGCTCGATGGGGCCGGTGTCGATGTATGCGGTGCGCGCGAGCGAACTGGCGCTGGCGGACGCGCGGCTGACCGACGATCCGACGATCCGCGACGGCCGGATGGGCGTCGCGTACGGGTCGTCGTCGGGCTCGGTCGAGCCGATCCGCGCGTTCGGCACGATGATCGAAACGGGCTCGATGCGCGACGTCACGTCGAACAGCTACGTGCAGATGATGCCGCATACGACCGCGGTCAACGTCAGCCTGTTCTGGGATCTGAAAGGGCGCATCGTGCCGACTTCGTCCGCATGCGCGTCGGGCAGTCAGGCGATCGGCTACGCGTACGAAGCGATTGCGACGGGCAAGCAGGCCCTGATGCTCGCGGGCGGCGCGGAAGAACTGTCGGGCCCCGCGGTGGCGGTGTTCGATACGCTGTACGCGACCAGCACGCGCAACGAGACGCCCGACCTGACGCCGCGCCCGTTCGATGCGGCTCGCGACGGCCTGGTGGTCGGCGAAGGCGCGGCGACGCTGGTGCTCGAGGAATACGAACACGCGAAGGCGCGCGGCGCGACGATCCACGCCGAGATCGTCGGGTTCGGCTGCAATTCCGACGGCGCGCACATCACGCAGCCGACCGCCGACACGATGGCGATCGCGATGCGGCTCGCACTCGGCGATGCGGGGCTCGACGCCGGCGCGATCGGCTACGTCAACGCGCACGGCACGTCGACCGACCGGGGCGACGTGGCCGAGAGCCATGCGACGGCGTCGGTGTTCGGCGAGCGCATGCCGATCAGTTCGCTGAAGAGCTATGTCGGCCACACGCTCGGCGCGTGCGGCGCGCTCGAGGCGTGGTGGACGATCGAGATGATGAAGCGCAACTGGTATGTGCCCACGCTCAATCTCGAGACGGTCGACCCGGCCTGCGCGTCGCTCGACTACATCGTCGGCGACGCTCGCCCGATCGATGCGGAATTCGTGATGAGCAACAACTTCGCGTTCGGCGGGATCAACACGTCGTTGATCTTCCGGCGGATGGCGCCGTGACGACGCGCGTCGTCGTCACGGGGCTCGGCATCGTGTCGTGCCTCGGCAATTCGCTCGATGCCGTGTCGGCCGCGCTGCGCGCCGGCCGCTCGGGCGTGACGCAGGTGCCGGCGTGGCGCGATCGCGGCTTTCGCAGCCAGGTCGCGGGCGTGGCGTCCGTCGCCGCGGCGGCGCGCTTCGCGCGCAAGCACGAACGCTTCATGGGCGACACGGCGCGCTTTGCCGCGCATGCGGCCGCGGCCGCGCTGGACGATGCGGGCCTCGACCCGGCCGCGCTGCGCTCGCCGCGCGCCGGCGCGATCGTCGGCTCCGGCATCGGATCGATCGCCGATTACGACGACGCGATGGCCGTCGCGCAGCAGCGCGGCATCGACCGGACGCCGCCCTACGTCGTGCCGAGGGCGATGAGCAGCACGGCGTCGGCATGCGTGGCGCAGCTGTACGGCATCGAGGGCGTGTCGTACTCGCCGTCGTCCGCGTGCACGAGCGGCGCGCTCGCGATCGGCCACGCGATGCAATTGATCCGCCACGGCTGCCAGGACGTCGTGCTGGCCGGCGGCAGCGACGCGCTGCACGACAACATGACGTTGATGTTCGACGCGATGGGCGTGCTGTCGAGCGGTTTCAACGACACGCCGGACAGCGCGTCGCGCCCGTATGCGCTCGACCGCGACGGCTTCGTGATCGCGTCGGGCGCGGGCCTGCTCGTGCTCGAATCGCTCGACCATGCGCGCTCGCGCGGCGCGCGGATTTATGCGGAGGTGAGCGGGTTCGGGCAATGCACGGACAACGCCGGCATGGCGACGCCGCATGCGCGCGGTATCGCCCGCGCGATGCGCGATGCGGTCGAAGCCGGCGGCGGACGGCGCCCGGACTACGTCAATACGCACGCGCCGTCGACCCAGCCCGGCGACGTCGAGGAGCTGCAGGCGCTGCGCGACGTGTTCGGCGCCGATGTCCCGGCGTTCTCGTCGACGAAAGGAATGACGGGCCATCCGCTCGGCGCGAGCGGCGCACATGAAGCGATCTACACGATGCTGATGATGCGCGACGGTTTCGTCGCGGGAACGGCCGTCGCCGGCCGCCCCGATCCCGCCGTCGCCGGCATGCCGCTCGTGCGCGACGCGCGCGACGCGACGATCGGCCGCGCGCTGTCGGTTTCGTTCGGCTTCGGCGGCAGTTGTACGAGTGTGTTGTTGGACGCCTGGAAGGGCGATTGATCTGAACCTGATGAGCTGAGAGGGCGATAACCATGAAACAAGCAGGACTTCTGGCCGGCGTGCTGGCCGCGGCCGCGTTGCTGACGGGGTGCGGCACGGTGGTGCGTTCGCTGCCTTTGCCGGCAGCGGCGACGGCGGCGGACAGCAGCGGCGTCGCGGTCTACTTCGGTGCACAGCCGCATCCGGACGTGAAGGCCGTCATCGGCCCGCATTCGGCGTCCGTGCGCGTGCAGCGCGGCACGCTGAACGAGCAGCCGACCTGCGAGCTGGCGCTCGCCGAGGCATTGAACCGCCTTCGCACCTATGCGAAGAATCATGGCGGCGACGCGGTCATCAACGTGACGACGCGCTTTCACGAGAACCAGTCGAATTCGACCACCGGCTATACGTGCGGCGTGAGCCCCAGCGCGGGCGCGATCGCCGTGTCGGGCGATGTCGTGAAACTGAACGTCCGATAACGGAGTACCGATGAAACATCGCATCGCACTGGCGTTGCTCGCCGCGTCGTTTGCTGCCCCGGCCGCCTACGCGCGCGACACGATCGACACCTACCCGATCGACAGCGCACTGACGAGCGAGCCGGGCAAGGTCGACGACAGCATCGCGCTGTATTTCGGCGATCGGCCGCATCCGCGCGTGCTCAAGTCGTACGGGACGTTCGCGACCAACAAGAAGACCAACGCGTTCGGCAAGAGCGACGAGGCCGCGTGCCAGCACGTGTTCCTGTCGGCCGTGATCGAGCTTCAGGCGCGCGCCAAGCAGGAAGGCGGCAATGCCGTGATCGGCATCAACAGCAACTATCGGAACGTGTTGCACTCGAGCACGAGCGCGTACACCTGCGGCGCCGGCGCATTCGTGGCCGGCGTGGCGCTGACGGGCGAAGTCGTGACGTTGAAGCGGTAACGCGCGTCGATCCGCAACGGGCCGCCGCGAGGCGGCCTCGTCGGGCTCAGGCAGGCTTGCATGCGGCGACGTTGACGAGCGTCTCGCGACGCTTGCCGGGCTTCGGCGTGTACAGGCCGATGCGCTCGAGCAGGCCGAAGTCTTTCGCGCGGCTCCACCACAGGTACGGGAACGACACGTTGCGGGCGTCGAACGCGAAGCCGGCATCGCGCAGCATCGCGAGGTAGCCGTCGGCGCTTTTCTGAACCTGCATCGGATGGCGGAACAGCAGCCGGATCACCCACGACTTGATGTACGCGTCGGTCGATTCGGCGAACAGCAGCACGCCGCCCGGTTTCAGGACGCGGCGAAACTCGGCCAGTGCCTCGTCCTGATGAACGAGGTGGTGAAAGGTCTGGTGGCAGAACACGACGTCGACGCTCGAATCGGCCAGCGGAATCTGTGTGCAGTCGGCCCGATGCAGCTCGACCGGCGTGGCGCAGCGGCCGGCTTGGTGCGTCGCTTGCGCGAGCGATTCGTTGTGGCAGTCGACGCCGATGATCTTGCCGGGCGCGAACGCCTCGCTCAGCAGCCGGAACGACTTGCCCTGGCCGCAGCCCGCATCGAGGATCACCGGCGCGGCCGGCAGCGGCGCGGCGAGGAGCCGCTTCAGGTCGGCGATCGCCACCCTGAGCACGTGATGCTCCCAGGTGTGCGTGCGCAGAAACCAGACGCCGAAGCGGGTTTCGGGAACATAGGCGGGAGCGTGCGTGCGGTGGGACGTCATGGGCCTTGGTCGGAATCCGGGATTTGTTTGGCGCCCATTGTAGTTTGCAACGCCATGTTGCGGCGTGAGAAACGTAAGATACCCAATCAATCGAAATGAACGGGCAAGCATGAACGAAATGAAATCGAATTCGGTCGACGTCGCCATCATCGGCGCCGGGCCGTCCGGCGCCGTCGCCGCCGCGCTGCTGCGCAACGCGGGCCGCTCGGTGCTCGTGCTCGAGCGCCAGCATTTTCCGCGCTTCTCGATCGGCGAGAGCCTGTTGCCGCAGAGCATGCGGTATCTCGAAGAGGCCGGCATGCTGCAGGCCGTCGTCGAGGCCGGCTTCCAGTTCAAGAACGGCGCGTATTTCGTTCATCGCGACCGGATGTCGTCGTTCGATTTCCGCGACAAGTTCTCCGACGGCTGGGGCACGGCCTATCAGGTCGAACGCGCCGCGTTCGACGATCTGCTGATCCGCTGCGCGGAGAAGCAGGGCGCGCAGGTGCGATTCGGTCATGCCGTGCGTGCGTTTCACGCCGGCGATACGCCGCGGCTCGACGTGGTCGACGAGGCCGGCCACGAATATTCCGTTCAAGCGTCGTTCGTGCTCGATGCGAGCGGCTTCGGCCGCGTGCTGCCGCGGCTGCTGGGGCTCGAAGCGCCCACCGGCCTGCCGACGCGGGCCGCGATCTTCTCGCATGTCGAAGATCGTTTGCCGGCCGGCTCCACCGATCGCGACAAGATCTGCATCGCCGTGCATCCCGAGCGGCGCGACGTCTGGTACTGGATGATTCCGCTGACCAATGGGCGCTCGTCGGTCGGCTGCGTGGCCGATGCGGCGTTCCTCGACGTGCCCGAAGCGGAGCAGGAAGCGCTGCTGCGCGAATTGCTGCAGACCGAGCCGACCTTGTCGCGGCTGGTCGGCAGCAAGCCGTTCGTGATGCCGGTGCGCCGCATCTGCGGCTATGCGTCGAACGTCGAGTCGCTGCACGGCCACGGCTATGCGCTGCTCGGCAACGCGGGCGAGTTTCTCGATCCGATCTTCTCGTCGGGCGTGACGATCGCGCTGCGCTCGGCCCATCTGGCGGTCGCCACGCTGGAGCGGCAGCTGCGCGGCGAGACGGTCGACTGGGCACGCGATTACGACGTCGCGCTGCGCAAGGGCATCGACACGTTCCGCGCGTTCGTCGAGCGCTGGTACTCGGGCGCGCTGCAGGACATCGTGTTCCACGAAGACAAGGCATCCGACGTGAAGCGCATGGTGTGCTCGATCCTGGCAGGGTACGCGTGGGACGAGACGAATCCATTCGTTCGGGAGCCGGCGCGCGGCCTCGATATCCTCGCGCAATTGTGTTGCCCGACGGGGGCGTCCGGCAACGCCGCTCAAGCGGCGACGCCGGACGGGGCGCGACGCCGTTGAATCCGACGGCGTTCCAGCTCGCACAAGCACGGCGTTTCCGCTCCCCGAAGCGTCGCAATCTTCCCGCGAGGAGCAGGACGCAAAGCGGACCGGCGCGAATGCGCGGGCGTTACTTGCTGGCCGTCCGCAGTTTCTCGCTCGCCGCGCGGAACGCGGCGTAGTGATCGCCCTCGTCGGCGGCGATCTGCCGGAACATCGCGGCCACTTTCTTGTCGCCGGCCGCATCGGCCTGCTCCGCGAACTTGACGTACATCTTGGTGTTCTCGTAGTGCTCGCCGGCCATGCCGTCGGCGAGGTTGGCCTCGTCGGACTTCGCCAGATTCAGCGCTTCCGCCTCGCGCGCGAAGTGCTCGTTGGCTTCCACGTTCGCGCTCTCGTCGAACAGCTTCGCGATCTCCGGGTGGCCGCTCTTGCGCGCATGCTCGGCGTAGGCCAGGTACTTCAGGTGCGCGTAGGCCTCGCCGTGCATCGCGGCCTCGAGGTTCTGCTTCGTCTGGTCTTTCAACGGACCGTCGGCGAACGCGGGAGCCGCGACGAACGAAAGCGCCGCCAGCGCGGCGACGGGCATCTGTTGCTTGAAGCGTTTCATGATCGGTATCCTTTTCGGGAACGTCGCCGACCGTGGCGACACCGACCATGTTGTCGTGCAGGATTGACAATGTCCTGACGTGCGCCACGACGTGCAACGACCATCGGTGTGTGACGACGCGCTTCGGCGCGGGTTTGTCAGGACATGGTCAGAAGGCGTCTCTAAGCTTGGCGATGAGCGCGCCTTGCGCTCGCCGTTTCAGGCAAGAGGAGCCGCAACATGAATCGCAACCGCATCGGCAGCATCGTCGCTATCATCCTGCTGGGCAGCATCGCCGGCCAGGCCGTCGCCAGCCCGACCTGCACGCGTCAGCCCGAATCGCAATGGCTGAGCGAGACGGAGATGCAGAAGAAGATCAGTCAGATGGGCTACAAGGAAATCAAGGTGTTCAAGAAAACCACGTCCGGTTGCTACGAGATCTACGGTCGCACGGCCGACGGCCGCAAGGCCGAGGTCTATTTCAATCCGGTGACGGGCGCGGTCGTCGAAAGCAACGTGGACTAGCCATGCTGCCGTTGCATCGTCACGACACGCAGATCACTCCCGCCGCCGCCGGACATGACGCGAACGCGCGGTCGATCCCGGTGTGGGACCTCGTCGTGCGCATCTTTCACTGGAGCGTCGTGGCCGGCGTGCTCGCGAACTACGTGTTTCTCGAAGCCGGCAAGGCGCCGCACCGTTACGTCGGCTACGCGGTGGCCGGCGCGCTCGCCGTGCGCGTCGTGTGGGGCTTCGTCGGCAGCACGCACGCGCGCTTCGCGGACTTCGTCACGACGCCGCGCGCGGCGGTGATGCACATCGCGAGCGCTGCAACCGGGCGCGATCGCCGCTATGTCGGCCACAACCCGGCGGGCGGCCTCATGATGCTCGCGCTGATGGCGCTGCTCGCCGCCGTCTGCATCACGGGCTGGATGCAGGGCCTCGACCGCTTCTGGGGCGAGCAATGGCTGCAGACCACGCATGCGTTGCTCGTCGACGCCGTGCTGGTCATGGCGGCGCTGCACGTGACGGCCGCGGTAGTGGAGAGCCGCCGACATCACGAGAACCTCGTGCTTGCGATGGTGACCGGGCGCAAACGGGCAGCATCTGAAACGGACGTCGATCATGCGGCTGCTGCTCGTCGAAGATAACGCCAGGCTCGCGTCGCTGCTCGCCGACGGGCTGGCGAAGGAAGGCTTCGCGGTGGACTGGTGCGCGACACTCGATCTCGCGACGCGTGCGTTCGCGTCGACCCCCTACGACCTGGTGCTGCTCGATCTCGGCATGCCGGACGGCAACGGCGTGACCTTCGTGAAGGCGCTGCGCCGCGGCGGCCATACGGTGCCGGTGCTGATCATCACGGCGCGTAGCAGTCTGGACGACCGCGTGATCGGGCTCGACTCGGGCGGTGACGACTACCTGGTCAAGCCGTTCGAGCTGCGCGAGCTGACGGCGCGGTGTCGTGCGCTGCTGCGCCGGCCGGGCGCGTGCCTCGGCACCACGCTTGCGGTGGCCAATCTCGAACTCGATACGGCGGGGCGGGAAGTGCGCGTCGCGGGGCGCGTCGTGCCCGTGCCGCCGCGCGAGCTCGGGCTGCTCGAATGCCTGATGCGGCGAGTGGGGCACGTCGTCACGAAAGGCGCGCTCGAGGATTCGCTGTACGCGCTCGAAGCCGAGGTCACGCCGAACGCGCTGGAGGCAGTGGTGTCGCGCTTGCGGCGCCGGCTCGCCGCCGCGCATGCGCAGGTCGCGTTGCACACCGCGCACGGGATCGGCTACATGCTGACCGGCACATCCGCGTCCGCGTCGGATGGCGACGGCGACGGCGATGAAGCGCAGCGCAATGGTTGACGGGGCGGGCACGCGGCTGCGGCGACGCCGCACGCTGTTCTTCACGATCTCCGTGCGGCTGGCCGTCGTCGGTTGCATCTTCATGCTGGTGCAGTTGCTCGCCGTCATGTGGATGTACGTGCGCAACCCCAACGAGCTCGATCAGTTGCTGATCTCAGCCGAGGCGACCCGCATCGCGCGCGCCATCGCCGCCGACGGCGCGGATGCCGGCCTCGCGCGATCCGCGGATCTCGCGCAGCCGCTCGCGCCCGACACGCGCCGCGCGTTCGTCGTTCACGAGAAGGGCGGCGCGATCGTCGCGCGACATGACGACGGCGAGGTGCGGATCGAACAGGAGGCGCCCATGTCGTTCCTGGTGATCCGCACGCAGCGCGAAACATGGGGCGACCGCTTTCTGCTCACGGGCACGCGGCGCGTGACGGTGGCCGACCGCCCGTACTGGGTGACGGTGGCGATCGCCGGCCGCGGCTTCAAGCCGTTCGTTCCAGTGATCTTCGACGAGATCCGCTTCCATGTCTTGCTTCCGCTCGCGCTGCTGTCGGGCTTGCTGCTGCTGTTCAACTTCAGCGTGGTGCGCAGCACGCTGAAGCCGCTCGATGAAACGATTGCCGCGGTGGATCGCATCGATCCGGCGCAGATCGCCACGCGCATAACGGATGCGACGCCGCTGTGGGAGGTGCAGGCGCTGGTCGGATCGGTGAACCGCATGCTCGACCGGCTGCAGCTGTCGGTGGAAACGCTGCGCGAGTTCGCGGGCGACGCTGCGCACGAGTTGCGCACGCCGCTGGCGATCCTGATGCTCGGCATCGGAAGCCTGCCCGACGGAGAGACGAAGACGAAGCTCACGCGCGACGCGCAGCGAATGAAGCGGCTCGTGGACCAGATGCTCGACATGGCGCAGGCGAGCACGGTCGAAATTGCCGCGGACGATCGCGTCGACCTCGGTGCGCTGGCGCGTGACGTTTCCACCGACCTGCTGCCGCTCGCGGTGGCGCGCGGCCGTTCGATCACGTTCGTCGATGCAGGCGGCGCGACGATCCGCGGTCACACGGAAGCGCTCGGCCGGGCGCTGCGCAACGTGATCGAGAACGCGCTCGAGCATACGCCGAGGGGAACGACGGTCGAGGTGGTGAGCGGGCCGGGCAGGTGTTGCTCGGTCCGCGACCACGGCCCGGGGGTTCCGGCGCGCGAGCGCGCGAGAATATTCGATCGCTTTTATCGGGTCGACCGGAGTCGCAACGCAGGCGCGGGGCTCGGACTCGCGATCGTCGCGACGATCATGGAGGCGCACGGCGGCTGGATCGAAGTCGACGATGCGGCTGACGGCGGCGCGTTGATGCGTCTGCGGTTTTAGGGCGGCCATGCGGGCGCGGCGTAGCGGGGATGCATGACGACATGCACGCTCGCCTGCCTTCACGCCGCCTGCATTCACGCCGCCTGTCGCGCGACGCCGAGTGCGAGCGCCGCCTTGGCGAGCAGCCGACGCAAACGCTCGGTGGCGGTCGCGACCGCGTGAAGCGGCGCGCGCGCCAGTTGCCGATCGTGCAGCGTCAGCAATTGCGCCACGTGCCCGTGGTCCTGTGCATCCATGCGCCATTCGCCCGTGGTGTGGCCGCGGTCGGTGCATCGGCGCAGCGCCGCTTCCATCTCCGCGAACGCGGCCTGGTCGCCGTCCCCATAGCCGGCTTCGTGAAGAAACTCGGCCAGGAACAGGATCTCGACGAGCCGCGAGAGCTGCCGCTCGTTGCCGTGGCCCGCACGGATCGCGGCCAGCACGAGGTGGTACTCGAGCGATTGCCGGTCGACCGTCGCACGTGGCGTCGGCAGCAGCATGGCCTTGTTGCGCGAGCGAACCGGCGAACGTCGAAGCGTCATCGTGCGTGATCCTTCAGGTGGAACATCGGACCTCGAATGGCCATGCACCGGCGCATGCCGCGTATGCGGACCGGCCGGGCGACCGGTTCCGCTGCGTTCCACTGCGAACCATCTCGACCTCCTTCATGCGCGGCCCGTCACCGTTCCGGAACCTGGGCGAGCAGCGCATCGACGACGCCGTACCCGACGCGATCGGCCGGATCGAGCGCGCGCAATTTCTCGACCAGCGCGCGCGCGACGCGGTACTCGCCCAGCCGCACGCTGATGAACGCGAGCGCCTTCAGCGTGAACAGCCAGAAGCGGGCGGGGCCGGGCACCGAAAAATCGGCGTCGCTCGCGCGCACCGTGCGCCAGTCGCGGGCGAGCGACGCCTGCTCGGCCGCGACCGCGAGCGCCTTGATCGCGACCTGTTGCGCGTGCGCGAGCTCGCCGGCCGCCGCATGGAACTTGTAGAGCAGGTAGTACGCGGGCAGGCTGCGCGGCGCGCTGAGCACGGCTGCCCACAGCGCCGCGCCGGTCTCGTCGCGCGTCGCCCCGCGCGCCGAGTCGATCAGATGCCGGATCGACGCGGGCACGTCGCCGCCGAACAGCTCGGCGGACTCGGATCCCGTCATCAGGTTCACCAGATCTCCCTCGGCGCGAGCAGACGTGCGACCGGCTCGCCGCGTTCGAGGTGGCTGGAGAAAATCTCGTCGACGTCGGCCGGCGTGACGCCGCTGTACAGCACGGCTTCCGGATAGACGACGACATTCGCGCCGCGCTCGCACGGGCCGAGGCAGCCCGCGTAGGTGATGGCGACCGTGTCGTAGGCCTGGCGCTTCTGCTGCTCGGCCCAGAACGCCTGCAACAGCGCGGCCGAGCCGTGGCCGCCGCCGCAGGAGCCGCGCGGATGGTTCGGCGGCCGGTTCTGCGTGCAGACGAAGACGTGTCGTGTCGGACGTGGCATCGCGGTATCCCTCCTTCAACCGAACTTGAACAGGATCCCGTGGCCGCCCCGCGGGTACTCCCATTCGATGTTCTGATGTTCGCTGCACAGGATCCGGCAGCTCCCGCACTCGAGGCAGCCGTCGGTGATCAGCGTCACCGCGCCGTTGCCTTCGGCCTTGTAGCACGACGCCGGGCAGACGAACGTGCAGCTCTTCTGCCTGCAGTCGTTCAGGCAGACGTCCGTGCTCTTGATGCGGATGTGCGGCCGGCCCGCGTCGACGCGGTAGCGGTTCTGAAACAGCTTTTCCTCGACGTTGACTGTCACGGTGCTCATCGGAATGCCCTCCAGATTTTGAACGCGTCGCCGACCAGGCCGGCGAACGAACGGCTCTTGCGGAAGCTCGACACGATCGCGCGCTCCTTGGTCTTCTTGTCGACGCCGTCGACGGTGATCATCGTGCGCGCGGCGTTCGCGACCAGATCCGGATAGGTCGTGAAGAACTGCGGATTGCGGTGCAGCGTGTCCGGCATGTCGCGGTACTTGTACAGATCCTTCATCACGAAGCTGTCGTCGAGCTTCGCCTTGTACGCCTTCAGCTCGCCCGCGCGATAGCCGCGGCCGGCCGCCTTCGCCGCGATCACCGTCTCGGCCGCGAGGCGCCCGGTCGTCATCGCGAGGTTCGAGCCTTCGCGGTGCGCGGCGTTGACGAAGCCGCCCGAGTCGCCGACGATCATCCAGCCGTTGCCGTACACGCGCGGCACCGCGTGGAAGCCGCCTTCCGGGATCAGGTGCGCGCAGTACTCCTTCATCTCGCCGCCCTCGATCAGCGGCGCGATCGCCGGATGGCGCTTCATCTGCTCGATCAGCACGTACGGGCTCGTGCGGTTCGCGTTCTGCTTGAAATCGGACAGCATGCAGCCGACGCCGATCGTCAGCGATTCGCGGTTCGTGTACAGGAAGCCCGTGCCCATCATGCCGTCGGTGATCCGGCCGATCATCTCGATCACGACGCCTTCGTCCTCGCCGATGTTGAAGCGCTGACGGATCGTCTCCTCCGGCATGAACAGGATTTCCTTGACGGCGAGCGCGACGTTGCCGGCGTCGATCTCGTCGTGGAAACCGGCCTTGCGCGCAAGCGTCGAATTCACGCCGTCGGCGAGGATCACGACGTCGGCGTACACGTCGCCCTGCTCGCGATCGCACTGCACGCCGACCACCTGGTCGCCGTCGAGGATCAGATGGTTGACGGTCGTCTCGCAGATGACCAGCGCGCCGGCCTCGCGCACCTTCGACGAGAACCACTTGTCGAACTGCGCGCGGATGATCGTGTAGCGGTTGTACGGCGGCTTGTTGTAGTCGTCGCTGCGCACGTGCGTGCCGACGAACGACGTCTCGTCGAGCATCCACAGGCGCTGCTCGATGATGTGACGCTCGAGCGGCGCGTCGTCGCGAAAGTCGGGGATGATCTCCTCGAGCGCCTTCGCGTAGAGGATCGCGCCTTGCACGTTCTTGCTGCCCGGATACTCGCCGCGCTCGATCTGCAGCACCTTGAGGCCGGCCTTCGCCATCGTGTAGGCCGCGGCATTGCCCGACGGCCCCGCGCCGACGACAATCGCGTCGAATTGCGACGGTTTTTTCATCTCGCTGCTCCTTATGCGACCTGCTTGCCGCGAACCGACAGGTGTTCCGCGAACGCTTGCGTGAGCGCGGGCAGCACCTGCATCGCATTGCCGACGATGCCGAAGTGCGCGAAGTCGAAGATCGGCGCGTTCGGGTCGGTGTTGATCGCGACGATCACGTCCGCGCTCTCCATCCCCACGCGATGCTGGATCGCACCGGAAATGCCGGCCGCGATGTAGAGCTTCGGCCGCACGGTCTTGCCGGTTTGTCCGACCTGCCGGTCGGCCTCGACCCAGCCGGCCTGCACGCACGGGCGCGTCGCGCCCACCTCGCCGCCGAGCACGCGCGCGAGCTCGAACACGAGGCGGAAGTTCTCCGGATTCTTCAGCCCCTTGCCGCCGCTCACGATCACGTCGGCATAGGGCAGGTTAATGCGGTTGCTGTTCGCGTCGGCGATGAAGTCGAGCAGCTTCGTGACGATGTGGGTCTCGACCATGCCGAACGTTTCCTGCACGATCTCGCCGCCGCGGCCGGGCTCGGCGCGCGGCATCGCCATCACGCGCGGGCGCACGGTCGCCATCTGCGGCCGGTACGCGAGAGTCATGATCGTGCACAGCAGCGAGCCGCCGAAGGTCGGCCGCGTCGCGGCCAGCGCACGCGTGGCCGGATCGATGTTGAGCGCGGTGCAGTCCGCGGTCAGTCCGGTCAACAGCGTGGTCGCAACCGAGCCGGCGAGGTCGCGGCCCATCGACGTCGCGCCGAGCAGCAGGATTTCGGGCTGGTAGCGATTGACGAGCTCGGTGAGCGCCTTCGTGAACGGCTCGTTCCGGTAGCCGTGCAGGACCGGCGCGTGAATCACGTAGGCCTTGTCGGCGCCGTAGCCGAACGCGTCGGCGGCGAACGTCTCGAGCGCTTCGTCGGGGCCGCCGAGCAGCACGACGGACACGTCGCTGCCGAGCTTGTCGGCGAGCTTGCGCGCCTCGCCGACGAGTTCCCACGACACGCCGTGCACGTGGCCGCGGTCGTGCTCGACGAACACCCAGACGCCCTTGTACGCCTTCAGGTGCTCGGGCAGCTCCAGATTGCGGCCGCCGGCCTTCCTGACGGGCGCGGCGGGCGGGTTGGCGGCGGTCGTCATGTCGACTCCTTCATCAGCAGGTCGGTTTCGAGCGTCGGATGACGCGTGAAGATCTTCTGCAGCAAGGTCAGCGACACGTCGCGCAGCGTCGACGTGTCGAGTTCGAGCAGGTCGGCCTTCTCGCTGCGCGGGGTCGGGCCGAACACCTTGCTGACGACGGTCGGCGATCCCTTCAGGCCGATCTTCGTCACGTCCTCGATGCCGGCGTCCTCCTTGTTCCATCTGCGCACCGGGAAACCGGCCGCGTGGATCATCGCGGGCATCGTCGCGAAGCGCAGCTCGTTGGTGTTCTCGAGCATCGTGACGAGACACGGCAGCGCGGTCTTCAGCACCTGCACGCCGCCTTCCGCGCGACGCTCGACGACGATCGTGCGCGCGTCGGGATGGATCTCGACGATCCGCGACACGTAGGTCAGCAACTGCATCCCGAGCCGCTTCGCGATGCCGGGGCCGACCTGGGCGGTGTCGCCGTCGATCGTCTGCTTGCCGGTGAACACGATGTCGACCGCCTGTTCGCGCGCGATCTGGCGGATGCCGGCCGCGAGCGCATAGGAGGTCGCGAGCGTGTCGGCGCCCGCGAACGCGCGGTCGGTCACGAGGATCGCGTCGTCGGCGCCGTAGCTCACGCATTTGCGCAGCGCATCCTCGGCCTGCGGCGGCCCCATGCAGAGGGCGGTGACCATGCCGCCGAAGCGGTCCTTCAGGCGCAGCGCCTCTTCGAGCGAGAACAGGTCGTACGGATTGGGGATCGCGGGCACGCCCTGCCGCATGATCGTGTTGGTGACCGGATGAACCCGGATCTGCGCCGAATCCGGAACCTGCTTGATGCAGACGACGATGTGCATGGTGGGTTTCTCCGTCATGCGGTGCCGCGCGCCGGCAGCGACGCGCGGAGAGTGTCGACGGACACGTGCTGGCGGCCGTCGACGTCCTGGAATACCTTGAAGACCTTTTCCTCGGCGGGCGTCGACGCGACGAAGTCGCGGTAGGCCCGTGCGAGCTGGTCGCGGTAGGTGGCGAACAGCGCGGCTTCGGTGTCCTGCGGGATCGACGCCTGCTGCCGGATGTACTGGAAGAAGCGCTTGAGGATGTGCAGACGGCAGACGTCGACCACCTTCTGGTCGAACGGCACGCCAAAGAACTGCAGGAAGTCCTCCGCGGAGGACAGGTGTTTCAATCGTTCGGCGAGGGGCGTCATGGCGAATCACTCCGGACGGCGGGACGGGGATGGCGCGTGCACGGCGTCCATGCAGCCGTCGCCGCAGCATGGTTCGCCGGGTGCGCCGGGACGCGGCGGCAGCGGGCCGCCTTGGCTGGACTGCTCGAGCCGGGCGACGCGATCGAGCAGGCACGCGAGCGCCTTGCCGACCGGGTCGGGAATCAGGTGATGGTTCAGGTCGTAGCCGTGCGCGGTGCGCCGGTCGCGCGGCGCGACGACGCGCGCCGGAATCCCGACGACGGTCGCGTGGTCCGGCACCGCGTCGATCACGACCGAGTTCGCCGCGATCCGCGCGCCATCGCCGACCGCGATCGGGCCGAGGATCGTCGCGCCCGCGCCGACGATCACGCGCTCGCCGAGCGTCGGATGGCGCTTGCCTGCGTGCAGGCTGGTGCCGCCGAGCGTGACGCCGTGATAGAGCGTGCAGTCGGCGCCGATCTCGGCCGTCTCGCCGATCACGACGCCCGAGCCGTGATCGATGAACAGGCGCGGGCCGATCGTCGCGCCGGGATGGATGTCGACCTGCGTGACCATGCGCGCGACGAACGACAGCACGCGCGGCAGGTAGCGCCAGCCGCGCCGCCACAGCGCATGCGCGACGCGGTGCGCGGCGAGCGCGTGCAGCCCCGGATAGATGGTCCAGACCTCGAGCCTGCTGCGCGCGGCCGGATCGCGCTCGAGCACGCAGCGTGCGTCGCCGCGCAGCAAGGCCCACCATGAGCGGCCGGCGGCGCGCTCGGCCGCCGCCGCCGCGGATGCGGTGCGCGGCACGGCGCTCATGACCATTCCTCGATGAGTTCGCGCGTCTCGACCAGGAACCGGTACAGATCGGCCGCGTTCGGCGCCTGCTTCGTCTGGGTCGCATGCTGGCGGATGCGCGCGAGCAGCAGCGGCACGAGCTGGTCGGCGACCGGCAGCCCGAGCGCCTCGTACGCATGGCGCACGCCGTGCGAGCCGGAATGCTTGCCGAGCACGAGCGAGCGCGCGCGGCCGAGCTCGGCCGGATCGAAGCTCTCGTAGGTCGTCGGATTCTTCGCGAGGCCGTCGGTGTGGATGCCCGACTCGTGCGTGAACACGCCGCCGCCGACGATGCTCTTGTTGAGCGCGACCTGCCGCCCGGACGCATGCTCGACGAGCCGCGAAATGCCGACGAGCGCGGTGGTGTCGACGCCGGTGTCGCGGCCGAGCAGATGGCGCGAGCACATCACGACCTCCTCGAGCGCCGCGTTGCCCGCGCGCTCGCCGAGGCCGTTGACCGTCGTGTTCGCATGCGTCGCGCCAGCCCGCAGCGCCGCGAGCGTGTTGGCGGTGGCGAGCCCGAGATCGTTGTGCGCGTGCATCTCGATCTCGATGTCGATGGCGTCGCGCAGGCGCGCGACGGCTTCGTAGGTCGAGAACGGATCGAGCACGCCGAGCGTGTCGGCGAAGCGGATGCGCTGCGCGCCGCATTGCTGCGCGAGCCGCGCGACGTCGGCGAGGAATGCCGGGTCCGCGCGCGACGCGTCCTCGGCGCCGAGCGAGATCTTCAGATCGCTGCGCACGGCCTCGCCGATCACGCGCCTGATCTGCGCGAACACCCAGGCGCGCGGCTGGCGCAGCTTGTATTGCAGATGAATGTCCGACACCGGCACGGACAGGTGGATGATGTCGGGCCGGCAGCGCAGCGCCGCGGCGAGGTCGCCCGGCGTCAGGCGTCCCCATACCATGACGCTCGCGTCGAGATTCAGGTCGACGATCGAGCGGATGTCCGCAATCTCGTCGGCGCCCATCGACGGGATGCCGATTTCGAGTTCGGGCACGCCGGCGTTCGACAACGCGGTCGCGATCGCGCATTTCTCCTCGACGGTGAACGCGACGCCGGCGGTCTGTTCGCCGTCGCGCAGTGTCGTGTCGTTGATGATCGGAATGGACATGGTTGCGATTCCAGAGGGCGTTGCGATACGTATTTGCAAAGGTCGTGCCAATTGCGCATGGGTGCGCGAGAGGCCGTCGCGACGCGGGTTTGCGCGAATCGCGCAGCGTGCGGATGGCGGCTTGCCGCCGACGCGTGTCGCGAATGTGCTGTTTCGGACAGCGGTGCGTCGGCTGGATGTCGGGTCGTTGGCGCGCGGTGCGCGCGACGTTGCGCGTGCAACGTGTCGCGCAGGAGGACGTACGGGCGGGATGAGCGGCAGGCGCGTGACGGAGTGACGAACGGCGGCCCGAGGACGGCCCGCGCGCTCAGCGTTCGCGTGCGAGATTGCGCGTGTGGCGCGGGAGTTCGATCGTCAGGTCGTCGTTGCCGAGGCTCACGCAGCACGCGAGCCGCGACTGCGCGTCGAGCCCCCACGCGCGATCGAGCTGGTCGTTCTCTTCGTCGTCCGGCGGCGGGAGCGACGCGCCGCCTTCTCGCACGTACACATGGCAGGTCGCGCATGCGGCGACCATCTCGCATGCGTGCTCGAGCGCGATGCCGCTGGCGAGCAGGCTCTCGCACAACGACGTGCCGCGCGGCGCATCGAATGCATGGCCGTTGGGACACAGCGCAGGATGGGGCAGAACCCGGACGCAGGGCATACGCGCTCCTCGATATCCGTTACGCGAGGCTGTCGAGTGCGCGCCCGGCGAGCGCGCTGCGGATCGACGCATCCATCCGGCGCGCGGCGAACTGCTCGGTGGCGCGGGACAGCGCGTCGGCGGCCTCGCGTAGCGCGTCGAGCGGCGCGGCCGTGCCGAGCGCATCGGCGACGCGGAACAGCGCCTGCCGGACCGCCGCGAGTTCGTCGGCCGACAGCAGCGATGCATGCTCCGTCAGCGCGGCTTCGGTCGCGTCGAGCATCCGGCGCGCATCGACCTGCGCTTCGCGCCACGCGCGCAGCTGCATGTCCGCCACGGACGTGTCGATCGCATCGCGCAGCATCGAGGCGACCTGGTCGTCGCTCAGTCCGTAAGACGGCTTCACTTCGACGTGCGCATCCACGCCGCTGCGCTGCTCGCGCGCGGTGACGGCCAGCAGCCCGTCGGCGTCGATCTGGAACGTGACGCGGATGCGCGCGGCGCCGGCCACCGCGGGCGGAATTCCGCGCAGCGTGAAGCGCGCGAGCGAGCGGCAGTCGCCCACCGATTCGCGCTCGCCCTGCACGACGTGAATCGACATCGCGGTCTGGCCGTCCTTGAACGTCGTGAATTCCTGCGCGCGTGCGACCGGAATCGTCGAGTTGCGCGGAATGATCTTCTCGACGAGGCCGCCCATCGTCTCGATGCCGAGCGACAGCGGGCACACGTCGAGCAGCAGCCACGCGTCGCTGCCGGCGTTGCCGGCGAGGATGTCGGCCTGTTTCGCGGCGCCGAGCGCGACCACCTGATCGGGATCGATGTCGGCCAGCGGCTCGCGGCCGAACAGGCTGCGCACCGCGTCGCGCACGACCGGCATCCGCGTCGATCCGCCGACGAGGATCACGCCGTCCAGCTCGCCGATCGCCAGCTGCGCGTCGCGCAGCGTGCGTTTGGTCGCCGCCAGCGTGCGCGCGACGAGCGCTTCCGCGAGCCCCGCGAACGCCGCGCGCGACAGCGTTTGCCGCAGCTCGACGCCGTTCGACAGCCGGATCGCGAGATCGGCGCTCGCCGCGTGCGACAGCGTTTCCTTCGCCGCGCGCGCGGCGCTCAGCATCGCGCGCTGGTCGCCCGGCGCGTGCGAGGCGAGCGTGTCGACGCCGTGCGCGCGGCACAGCCAAGCCGCGATCGCGTGATCGAAATCGTCGCCGCCGAGTGCCGAGTCGCCGCCCGTCGCGAGCACCTCGAACACGCCGTTCGCGAGCTTCAGCACCGACACGTCGAAGGTGCCGCCGCCGAGATCGTAGACGACGTACGCGCCTTGCGCGCCGCGGTCGAGGCCGTAAGCGACCGCGGCGGCCGTCGGCTCGTTCAGCAGGCGCAGCACGGTCAGGCCGGCGAGCCGCGCGGCGTCCTTGGTCGCTTGCCGCTGCGCGTCGTCGAAATACGCGGGCACCGTGATGACGACGCCGGCCAGCTCGCCGCCGAGCGCCGTCTCGGCGCGCACGCGCAGCGCGCGCAGGATCTCGGCCGACACCTCGACGGGCGTGCGAACGCCGCCGGCCGTGTCGAGCGCGACCATGCCGGGCCGTTCGACGAACCGGTACGGCAGGGCGTCGGCGCCCGCGACATCCGCGAGGCCGCGGCCCATCAGGCGCTTCACCGACACGATCGTGTTCTGCGGATCGTCGACCTGACGCAGCTGCGCGAGCCGGCCGATCTCGGTTGCGCCGGACGGCAGATAGCGCACGATCGACGGCAGCAGCGCGTGGCCGTCCGCATCCGGCAGCACGCGCGCGAGCGCGCTCTGCACGGTCGCGACGAGCGAGTTGGTCGTGCCGAGGTCGATGCCGGCGGCGAGCCGGTGCTGATGCGGCGCGGCGGCGCGGCCGGGTTCGGCGATCTGCAGCAGGGCCATGGCGGGTCTCCGTGCGGTCGGTGCGAATGTCGCGTGCGGGCGTGCTCAGACGGCGAAGCTCTCGCCGCAGCCGCAGTTCGCGGTCGCGTTCGGGTTGTGGAACTTGAAGCCTTCGTTCAGGCCCTCGCGGACGAAGTCGAGCTCGGTGCCGTCGAGCATCGGCAGGCTGCGCGGGTCGACGACGACGGTCACGCCGTGCGTCGCGAAGCACAGATCGTCGTCGTTCGGCGCGTCGACGAATTCGAGCGCGTAGGCGAAGCCGGAGCAGCCGCTCGTCTTGACCGCGACGCGCAGGCCGAGCCCGGCGCCGCGCTTTTGCAGCGCCTTCTCGATGTGGCGCGCGGCCGCTGGAGTGACGGAGATGGCCATCGCGCGCTCACACGGAAAAGGAACTGCCGCAGCCGCACGTGCTCTGCGCGTTCGGGTTCTGGATCACGAAGCGCGAGCCTTCGAGCCCGTCCTCGTAGTCGACGCGGGCGCCCGCGAGGTATTGCTGGCTCATCGCGTCGATCAGCAGCGTGACGCCGTCGGTGACGACTTGCAGGTCGTCTTCCGCGACCTGGTCGTCGAACGCGAAACCGTATTGAAAGCCCGAGCAGCCGCCGCCCGACACGTAGAGCCGCAGTTTCAGTTGCGGGTTGCCTTCCGCGTCGATCAGCGCCGCGACTTTCGCGGCCGCGTTGGGCGTGAAGTCCAGAAAGGCCGGCAGCGGGACGGGCGCGGCGTCGGCGGACGGTTGCAGGAGTTCCATGGGGCGATCCTCGAAGGAGTGAAGCGTTCAGTTCGGCGTGGACGTGCAGACCGGCTGCTCGGCGAGCGTCTCGCCGCCCGCGCCCGGATGCCGCGAGCGGAAATCGGCGACGGCGGCCTTGATCGCGTCCTCGGCGAGAATCGAGCAGTGAATCTTCACGGGCGGCAGCGCGAGTTCTTCGGCGATGTCGGTGTTCTTGATCGCGAGCGCTTCGTCGAGCGTGCGGCCGCGCACCCATTCGGTGACGAGCGAGCTCGACGCGATCGCGGAGCCGCAGCCGTAGGTCTTGAATCTCGCGTCCTCGATCACGCCGTCGGCATTCACGCGGATCTGCAGCCGCATCACGTCGCCGCATGCGGGCGCGCCGACCATGCCGGTGCCGACGTCGTCGGCGCCGGCGTCGAACGAGCCGACGTTGCGCGGGTTTTCGTAGTGGTCGAGGACCTTGTCGCTATAGGCCATTGCATGCTCCGCGTGGAGGGATGACGACGGTGGGTTGACGACCGCCGGATTTGCAACATCCATGCCACGCTTTTTTTTCGCTTGATATCGTGGATGTCGAGCTGCGCATTGTCGAGTTTGTCGCGCGCACCCGGCGAACGGCGCGCGACCTTGTCGCCTTTGTCTGGTCTTTTCTCGCCTGTGTCGGCTTTGTCGTCGCGGGCAGGCGCCGCGATCCCGCGGCACGAGATGGGCGCAGATATTGCTTCGCCATTACGTCGCGCCGGAGTGCTGCACGCGCGGGCTAGCCATCGCAGGAGCGAAAGCCATGCCGAATTCCCATGCAAGCGAGCATCGCCGTGATCTCGACGTGGTCTATGAAGTGGGCAAGACGCTGATATCGTCGCTCGACGTCTCGCAGACCTTCCTCACGTCGCTGCGTTACCTGTCGTACACGCTGGGCTGGCGCTCGGCGTTCGTCGTCGTCGTCGAGCCGGACGGCTACCTGCGCGGCCTGTGCTGCACCGGCCTCGCCGACGACTGGCGCCAGCGCGTGCGCTTCCTGCCCGGCGAGGGCATCGTCGGACGCATCTTCACGAGCGGCTCGCCGGTGATCGTGCCGGAAGTGCGCGACGAGCCGCTGTTCCTCGATCGCACGGGCGGCGCGGGCGAGCCCGACGACGGCTCGGTCGCGATGCTCGGCATGCCGATCCGCCACGAGCAGCGCACGCTGGGCGTGCTGGTCGCGTTTTGTGCGAACCCCGATCGCAACCGCGTGTTCGCGAACGACCTGTATCTGATGAAGATCGTCGCGACGCTGATGGGGCAGGCGATGCTGCTACATCGCAGCGTCAGCTGCGCGCACGACCGCCTGCAGGACGAGGTGCGGCGCATGCAGAAGGCGATCCGGCCGGTGCAGCAGCTCGATCAGGTGGTCGGCGTGTCGGCGCCGATGCAGCAGGTGTTCTCGCAGGTCCATCAGGTCGCGCCGGCTCGCACGACGGTGCTGCTGCGCGGCGAGAGCGGCACCGGCAAGGAGGTGATCGCGCGCGCGATCCACCGGCTGTCGCCGCGCAACGACCACGCGTTCATCTCGGTGAACTGCGCGGCGCTGACCGAGACGCTGCTCGAAAGCGAGCTGTTCGGGCACGAGAAGGGCGCGTTCACCGGTGCGCAGGGATTGCGCAAGGGGCGTTTCGAACTGGCGCATGGCGGCACGCTGTTCCTCGACGAGATCGGCGACATCTCGCCGTCGTTCCAGGCGAAGCTGCTGCGCGTGCTGCAGGAGCGCGAGTTCGAGCGGGTCGGCGGCGCGGCGCCGGTGAAAGTCGATGTGAGATTGATTCTCGCCACCAATCGCAATCTCGAGCGGATGGTGAAGGAAGGCGAGTTCCGCGCCGATCTCTACTACCGGATCAACGTCGTCAGCATCCAGTTGCCGCCGCTGCGCGAGCGGCGCGACGACATCCCCGCGATGGCCCAGCACTTTCTCGATCGCTTCAACCGCGACAACGGCCGCGCGCTGCGCTTCAGCGAGGACGCGATGCGCGTGCTGACGAGCTGCTACTGGCCCGGCAACGTGCGCGAGCTCGAGAACTGCGTCGAGCGCACCGCGACGATGACGCATCACGACACGATCGACCGCCTCGCGTTCCTGTGCCAGGAGGACCGCTGCCTGACGAAGGTGCTGCATCACATCGAGCGCGAGGACGCGGTGCGTCCCGCGCGGCTGCTCGACATTCCGATCTGCGAGGTGCCCGCGCCGGGCGCGGGCGATCACCGCGGCTTGCCGCGCGACGGCGGCTTCGCGGACGACCCGTTCGACGACGCGTTCCATGAACACGAGCACGACCACGACGACGCGTTCGCGATGAACGGCGACGACGAAGGCAAGCCGGAAGGCGAGCGCGAGCGGCTGATCTGGGCGATGGAGCGCTGCGGCTGGGTGCAGGCGAAGGCCGCGCGCCTGTTGAAGATCACGCCGCGACAGATCGGCTACGCGCTGCACAAGTACGGCATCGAGGTGCGGCGGTTCTGACCGGCGCCGCCATGCCGCGCGTGCGCTGAGCTGCACGCGCGGCGCCTGACTGCGCGCTTGCGCCGTCGCATGCGCGCACGCCGCTTCCGCTTCCGCTTTCCTTCCCGACCGACCTCACGCGCACGCGCGCATTCCCATCCCGCTGCAGCCGCCGACGCATCGGCGCGCTTCCCTCTGCCGCTTCCCGATTGTGTCGTTTGTCGCAACCGCGACAGCGGCGGCCGCCGTTCTCGTCGCGGAACACGCGCCGGCCCGACAAACCGGACATCGGATCGGCCGCTCAGGCGCGCCGCTGCGTGCGTCGCGGCGTGGCACGGTTCTGGCTTTTAACGTCGCACGTCGTCCCCGTCGAATTCCAGGAGAAGTCCATGCACAGCGCACAGAACGTCGGCATGCCCCCCGCGTCGGCCTATATCGGCATCGGCGAGATCAAACCGCTCGGTATGCCAGCGGACGTCCCGGCAGCGGGCGGCGGTTGCGGCACGCAGGGCGGCGACGGCAAGGCGAGCTGCGGCTCGTCGGGCGGCCCCGACGACATGCCGGCCGAGATCTGGGAGAAGGTCAAGAACCACCCGTGCTACTCGGAAGAGGCGCATCACCACTACGCGCGGATGCACGTCGCCGTCGCGCCCGCCTGCAACATCCAGTGCAACTACTGCAACCGCAAATACGACTGCTCGAACGAGTCGCGCCCCGGCGTCGTGTCGCAGAAGCTCACGCCCGAGCAGGCGGTCAAGAAGGTCGTCGCGGTCGCGAGCGAGATTCCGCAGATGACGGTGCTCGGCATCGCCGGCCCCGGCGATTCGCTCGCGAACCCGCAGAAGACCTTCGACACGTTCCGGATGCTCCAGGAGCAGGCGCCCGACATCAAGCTGTGCCTGTCGACCAACGGCCTCGCGCTGCCTGCGCTGGTCGACGAGATCTGCCGCTACAACATCGACCACGTGACGATCACGATCAACATGGTCGACCCGGCCGTCGGCGCGAAGATCTATCCGTGGATCTTCTGGGACCACCGGCGCGTGACGGGCTACGAGGCCGCGCAGATCCTCCACGAGCAGCAGATGAAGGGGCTCGAGATGCTCACCGCGCGCGGCGTGCTGACCAAGATCAATTCGGTGCTGATCCCCGGCGTCAACGACGAGCACCTGATCGAGGTCAACCGCGAGGTGAAGAAGCGCGGCGCCTTCCTGCACAACATCATGCCGCTGATCTCCGAACCCGAGCACGGTACCTATTTCGGCCTGAACGGCCAGCGCGGACCGAGCGCGCAGGAACTGAAGGCCGTGCAGGACGCGTGCATGGGCGGCGCGAACCTGATGCGGCACTGCCGGCAATGCCGCGCGGACGCGGTCGGCCTGCTCGGCGAGGACCGCAGCGACGAGTTCACGCTCGACCGGATCGAGGAGATGGAAGTGGTCTACGACCTCGATCGCCGCCGGGCCTATCAGGACCGCGTCGAGGCCGAACGCAGCGCGCAGCATGCGGCGAAGCAGGAGGCGCTCGCGGCGTCGATGGCGAGCGACGTCGCCACGGATCTCAAGGTGCTGGTCGCCGTCGCGACGAAGGGCGGCGGGCGCGTCAACGAGCACTTCGGCCACGTGAGCGAATTCCAGATTTTCGAGGTGTCCGCGTCGGAAGCGCTGTTCGTCGGCCATCGCCGCGTCGACCTCTACTGCCAGGGCGGTTTCGGCGACGACGAGCAATTGCCGTCCGTCGTGCGCGCGATCAACGACTGCCACGCGGTGCTGGTCGCGAAGATCGGCGCGTGCCCGCGCGACGAACTGGCGCACGCCGGCATCGAGCCGGTCGAGCGCTTCTCCGGCGAGTTCATAGAGAAGGCCGCGCTCGCATGGTTCGACGATTACCGCAGCCGCGTCGCGTCCGGCGCGGTCGTGCATGCGGATCGCGGCGACGCGGCGATCCGGCAGGGCGCGTACACCGGCAGCGCGGCGGCGTAACGCGCGCGTCATCAGGATCTCACCCACAACAGGAGCGTCACCATGTCCCTGAAGATCATCGCTTCGACCTGCACCGGCTGCTCGGCGTGCGAACCGGAGTGCCCGAACGTCGCGATCGGCGAAAAAGGCGGCGTATTCGCGATCGATCCCAAGAAGTGCACCGAATGCGAAGGGCACTTCGACAGCCCGCAATGCGTCGCGGTGTGCCCGGTCGACGGCTGCATCGTGCCGGCGTGAGCCGCGTGCCGACCGCCGTCCACGCGTTCAATGCGTTCAACGACAAGGAGTGAATCGCGATCATGCTGCCGAATGTCACCATCACCGCCGCGGCGGACAAGTTCATGCGCCGTATCGTGCGTTTCTCGGGCTTGCCGGCCGGCGCGGGCTTCCGGCTCGTCGTCAGCGCCGGCGGCTGCTCGGGCTATAACGCGGCGTTCAGCGCCGAGGCCGCGCCGCAGGCGGGCGAGGCGGTGCTCGACGCCGACGGCCTGCGCGTGTTCCTGCCCGCGGAAAGCCGGATGCTGCTCGACGGCGTGACGATCGATTTCGTCGAAACGGCGACGCAGTCGGGCTTCACGTTCACGAACCCGAACCAGGCGCCGTGTGCGTGCAGCAGCGCCGCGCCGGCGGAGCCCGGCGTCGCGAAGATCGGCATCGACGCGATCGGCCGCGGCCGGCCGCCCGAGCTGTCGCGCGCGTCGTGACCGACGGGAGCGGACCATGTACGGCGAATCCCGCACGCTCGACGACGCACTCTCCGCGTTCGCGTGTTCGGCGCTCGGCGGTGGCCTGCCGGCGCCCGTTGCCGCATGGATCGACGCCGCCGGGCGCTTGCAGCATCGCCCGGACGACGCGCTGGCATTGCTCGAACGCGCGCGGGCGGCGCTGCCCGCGCATCCGGCGCCGCTGATCGCGTTGTACCGCTTCCATTTCTACGGCCATCGGCTCGCGCAGGCGCGTGCAGTCGGCGAGGCAGCGCTTGCGCTCGTGCGCACGGCGCTCGGCCCGCGCGTCGGCGATGCGCCGCCGACGGGCGACGCGGTACGCTACGACGCGACGGTGCGCTTCCAGCTGTTCGTGATGAAGGGGCTCGCATACCTGAACCTGCGGCTCGGCGAGCGCGCGGCGGCGCGCTCGCTGCTCGACGAATTGCGGCGCCTCGACCCGGACGACCGGGTGGGCGGCGCACTGCTGCTGCACGTGCTGACGCGCGACGAACGCCGCGCGGACGACGATGACGACGACGCGCTGCACGCGCATCCGGCGCGCGGCTGGGCGGAGACGCCGAGATGAACCGCTCGCCACGCTCCTCGCACGCAGGGCGGTCGCCGCGCGAGCGCGCCGCCGGGCCGGCTCGCGATAGCGCGCTCGGCCGGGCGCGCAGCGTCCCGGCGCAGGCCGACGCGAACGCGCCGGCCGCGCCGCGCGCGTCGGCGCCCGCCGGCGACATCCCGCCGCTGGATTGGCAGGGCGGCGCGCTCGACTGTGCGCGCTGCCCGTACGCGGCGCTGCGGGGCCGCGCGGGCGAAGCCGGCTGCGAGCCGGGCCGCGCCTGCATGCAGGACGCGTATGCGCGCCGGATCGACCGCTTCTTCAGCTGGCATCCGGCACTCGCCAACGAACAGCTCGCGCACCCGTATTTCGAGGTGCGCGCGATCGCCGCGCGCTACGCGGACGTGTTCCGGCTGCCCGCGCTGCTCGACGATCCGGACGAAACCGTGCGGCTGCAGGTGGCGCTGCGCCTGCCGCACGCATATCTGTCGCGGCTCGCGGGCGATCCGCACCGCGAGGTGCGGATCCGCGTCGCGCAGCGCGTCGATCCGGCCGTGCTCGCGAGCATGCGGACCGATCCCGACTACGGCGTGCGCGACTGGGTCGCGCGCCGCCTGCCGGTCGCCCTGCTGCCGTCGATGGCGCGGGACGCCGATCGCGGCGTGCGCATGCGCGTGGCCGAGCGGCTCGACATGCCGGCGCTGCTGCGGATGGTGGACGACGCGGACGCCGAGGTGCGCCGGCGCGTCGCCGCGCGGCTGCCGGCGCCGCTGCTCGGCAACCTGCTCGGCGACGCGGATTGGCGCGTGCGCTGGGAGATCGCGCGGCGCGCGCCGCCGGGCATCGTCGTGCTGCTGCTCGACGATGCGGATGACGAAGTGTGCGCGCTCGCCAGGCGCAGGCTGCGTTCGGACGATCCGTCGCAACCGCTGGAACTCGATAGTGGAGCCGACCATGGCTGACATCAACCGCGACGACGACGTGATCGAGGTCGCCCATCCGCCGCGTTTTTCGTTCGGCGAGCGGGTGGTCGCGCGCTCGGCGGTGCGCAACGACGGCACCTACAGCGGCAAGGACATCGGCGAGGTGCTCGTCAACAAGGGCGACGTCGGCTACGTGACGAGCATCAACACGTTCCTGCAGCAGTTCTATATCTACGCGGTCGACTTCGTCGACACCGGCCACCGGGTCGGGATGCGCGCGAAGGAGCTGTGCACGCTCGACAACCTGCCCGACGACGTGCTCGCGAAGCTCGGCGCGCACGCGGGCCGGCTCGGCGAGCTCGGGCGGGCCGTTGCAGCCGACGGGCCGCACGCCGCGGCGCGCGGAGAACCGGAGACGTCATCGTGAACATGATGGAGCCCATGCGGGAGCCCGAGTATTCGTGGGGCATGCGCGTCGTCGCGCTGGACGATCTGTGCAACGACGGCAGCTATCCGGACCATGCGCCCGGCGCGCGCCTCGTCGACGCGGGCGCGGTGGGCGAGATCGTCAACGTCGGGCAGGTCGTTGACACGGGCGAGCCGGTTTACCTGGTCGAGTTCGGCCGGCAGGTGATCGGTTGTACCGAGGACGAGATCGCGCCGGCGCCGGCCGGCCTGCTGCCCGAACACGACGGGGCGGCGCGATGATGACGCAGGGGCGAGCGGCGCCCGGGCGCGGCCAGCCGGCGAGCGTCGTCGATTTCACGCAGCGGCGCATCGAACGCGCGCTGCGCGAGCGTGCGCGCTATCGCTACGTGAGCCCGCGCGTGATGCGCGACGCCGACGGATTCCGGATCGAGAGCCCGTGCTGCTCGCGCAACGTCGATCCGGGCGGCGGCGTGATCGACATCGCGCGGCTCGCGCGCGGCCCCGCCGGGCGCTGGAGCCTGTACGCCCGCGATCATGCAGCGCACCGCTGGTCGTGGCGGTACGAAAGCGCCGATCTCGACCTGCTGCTGGAGCTGCTGTGCGTCGACGCCGAGCGCGTGTTCTGGCCGTGACGCACGACGGGGAGCGACGATGATCTATCTCGACCACAACGCGACGACGGCACCCGCGCCGGCGGCGATCGACGCGATGCTCGCCGTGCTGACCGACGTGTGGGCCAACGCGTCGTCGCAGCATGGCGCCGGACAGCAGGCGAAGCGCACGCTGGCCGCCGCGCGCGCGACGATCGCCGGCGCGCTCGGTTGCAAGGCCAGGGAAGTGGTCTTCACGAGCGGCGCGACCGAGGCGAATCATCTCGCGGTGCTCGGGCTCGGGGCGTCGGCCACGGCCTCGGCCGTGCGGCGCAGGCTCGTCTTCGGCGCGACGGAGCATGCGGCGCAGCTGAAGCTCGCGCACGCGCTCGCCGCCCAGGGCCGTCCGGTCGATTTCATCGCGGTGCGGCCGGACGGCGTGCTCGATCTCGACAGCGCCGCGCGCGTGATCGGCCCGGACGTCGCGCTGGTGTCGGTGATGGCGGCGAACAACGAGACCGGCGTGCTGATGCCGATCGCCGACGTGAAGGCGCTCGCGCAGGCGGCGGGCGCGCTGCTGCACGTCGACGCGACGCAGCTGGTCGGCAAGCTGCCGTTCGATTTCGCGGCGCTCGGCGCCGACGCGGTGTCGCTGTCCGCGCACAAGCTGCACGGGCCGAAAGGGATCGGCGCGCTGCTCGTGCGCGACGGCGTGCCGCTCGCGGCGCAGTTTCCCGGCAGCCAGGAGCGGCACCGGCGCGGCGGCACCGAAAACCTGCCCGCGATCGTCGGCTTCGCCGCAGCGCTCGAGCGGCTGGCCGATGCGCTCGCCGACGCCGCGCGGATCGCCGCGCTGCGCGACGCGTTCGAGGCCGGCCTGCGCGCGGCGCTGCCCGGCGTGCACGTGTATGGCGCGAGCGCGCCGCGCTTGCCCGGCACGAGCTGCCTGCGCGTCGGCCGGCTGGACGCCGACACCGTCTTGCAGCGCTGCGAGCAGATCGGCGTGTGCGCGTCGTCGGGCTCGGCGTGTTCGTCCGGCGGCAGCGAGCCGTCGCACGTGCTGAGCGCGATGGGCGTGCCGCGCGACGAGGCGCTCGGCGCCGTGCGCTTCTCGCTCGGCGCGGCCACCAGCGCGCGCGACATCGATTACCTGCTCGCCGCGCTGCCTCCGTTGTTGAAGCCGTTGCTGGCCGAAGCGGCCGTGCAGCCGACCTGAACCCGTCGTATCCCCGGAGTCTTTATCGTGAAAGTGATGATTCGCAGAGACAGCAAAGGCGTGCTGAGCGCCTACGTGCCGAAGAAGGACCTCGAGGAGCCGATCGTGTCGATGGCGCGGCCGCAGATGTGGGGCGGGCTCGTCACGCTCGGCAATGGCTGGCAGCTCGAGCTGCCCGAGATGGATGCCGCCACGGCGCTGCCCGTGACGGTCGAAGCGCGGCGTATCGCCGGCGTGGAGGAATGACATGGCGCTCACCGCCGAGCAAGTCCAGGCCGCGGCCGAGCTGATCGGCTCGGCGTCGACGCTCGACGCCGCCGCGAGCCGGTGGCGCGAGCGCTTTCCGGACGTGCGCACGATGCAGCTCGGCGCGGCCGACATGTGCGGCGAGACGCCCGCCCTGCGCGTCGGCGCGCGGGCCGTCTACTTCGTCCGGATCGCCGGGATGTGCCTGTCGATCACGGCGCATGCGAGCGAAGCGAACGCGCTGATCCTCACCGACGCTGGGAGCGGCCATGGAACTTGACGAGATTGCGCTCGCCGAGCCGGCGTGCGGTGCGCGTGAAATCGAGCTGGTGAGCGCGGTGCTGCGCTCGTCGCGCTGGAGCGACGGCCCGATGCGCGAAGCATTCGAGCGCGCGTTCGCTGGCTGGGCCGGCCGCGCGCATGCGGTCGCGGTCGCGAGCGGCACGCTCGGCGCGTGGCTCGCGCTGCGCGCGCTCGGCATCGGGGCCGGCGACGAGGTGATCTGCGCATCGCACACCTGGCATCAGGTCGCGCAGGCGATCACGCTGGCGGGGGCGACGCCGGTGTTCGCGGACATCGATTACTGGAGCGGCTGCCTGAGCGCCGACAAGGCCGGCTCGAAGATCGGGCCGCGCACGGGGGCCATCCTCGCCGGCAACACGAACGGCCATCCCGCCGCGTGGGGCCCGCTGCGCGAGCTGGCCGATGCGCACGGGCTCGCGCTGATCGAGGACAGCACCGAGGCGCTCGGCTCGCGCTACCGCGGCCGCACGGTCGGCTCGTTCGGCGACGTCGCGATTTTCGAGTTCTCGGCGCCGAGCGCGCTGTGCGCGGGCGAGGGCGCGATGCTCGTCACCGACGACGACGCGCTCGTGCACGAGCTGCGTTATCTGCGCGAGCGGCGCGTCGCGGACCGCGGCTCGGTGTCGGTCGGCGCGCGCGTGCCGCTGCAGGCCGGCATCAGCGAGCTGACGGCGGCGCTTGGCCTCGCGCAGCTCGCGAGCCTCGACGAGCGCCTCGCGCAGCGCAAGCAGGTCGAGCGCTGGTATCACGAGCAGATGCGCAGCTTCGAAGGCATCAAGCCGCCGTACACGGCCGACGACGTCGACGAGGTGAACTGGATGCTGTACGTCGTGCACCTCGGCAAGCGCTTCACGCAAAGCGCGCGCGCGCAGATGATCGACGACCTGAAGTCGTGCGGGATCGAGACCGCCGCATACAGCCATCCGCTGCACGAGCAGTTCCACTACATGCAGGCGGGCGACTCGATCGGCCGCAAGCGCGGCGTGCTGCCGGACACCGAGCGCATCGGCGACCGCGCGCTGGCGCTGCCGCTGCACACCTTGCTCGACGCCGACGAGGTGAAGTTCATCGTCACGACCCTGAAGGACACCGCGACCAACGTGGGCGCGGGAGCCGCGATCTATCTGTGAGGAAGCCGTTCATGAGCATGTCGATCGAGCACATCGCCCGCCGGATCGAGGCGGGCAGCATCATTCCGTATCTCGGCCCGGGCCTGCTCGCGCTGTGCGCCGACGTGCGCGTGCCGGCCACCGCGGAGGCGCTGGCGCGGCTGATGACCGACAAGGTCAGCGTGCCGCACAAGATCCGCCACCGGCTCACGCAGGCCGCGCAGTTCATCGAGAACTTCAAGCATCGCAAGTCGGTGGTGAGCCTCATGAACGACGCGTTCGCGGCCTCGCCGGCGCCGTCGGCGCTGCATTGCGCGCTCGCCGCGAGCGGGGCGGGCCTGTATGTCGACACCTGGTACGACGACACCTTCGCGGCGGCGCTCGCGCGCATGCGGCCGGGCGGCTGGGCGCTGGTGCAGGGGCTGTCGCAGTCCGAGCACTTCGGCGAATGGTTCGCCGGCTACGACGCGCACGGCGCGCGGCTGCCCGAGGTCCCGTCCGCCGGCGCGCTGCTCTACAAGCCGATCGGCGCGCATGCGCCTGCCGCGAACTATCTGGTGTCCGACAGCGACTTCGTCGAAGTGCTGACCGAGATCGACATCCAGACGCCGATTCCGCCCGCGGTGCAGGCGTGGCGCAGCGGCCGCAGCTTCCTGTTCGTCGGTTGCCGCTTCGACGACCAGCTCGCCCGCAGCTTCGCGCGCCAGATCATGAAGCGTTCGTCCGATACGCACTGGGCCGTGCTGCCGGACGAGCCGACGCGGATGGAGGCGCGCTTCCTCGACGAGCAGCGCATCGAGCGGATCGCGATGCCGCTCGATGCCTTTGCTCGCGCGCTGGTCGCCGAGTTGAGGCACGCGCTTCCCGCGTGACGGCCGCGGCGCGGCATGTCGTCACGCGGTAGTTGCCGCCATTTTCCTTGTTGTCTTTCTCGTCCCGTGAGTATCTGACCATGACCATCCTGACCGTTCTTCCTTCCGGTAAATCCTACGATGTCGCCGTCGGCGCGACGCTGTTGCAGGCGCTCCTCGGCGTCGGCGAGGCCATCGCGCACAAATGCGACGGCAAGGCCGAATGCGGGTCGTGCCATCTGTTCGTGCAGGAGGGCCGCAAGAGCCTGTCGAAGATTCAGCGCACCGAGAACGAAAAGCTCGATGCGATCGTCGGGGTCGGGTCGAAATCGCGGCTTGCGTGCCAGGCGGTGCTCGGCGACGAACCGGTGACCGTCGAGCTGTTGAGCTTCGTGTGAGGCAGACGTGAGGCCGTCGTGAGGCGGCATGCGGAGGCGGGCGTCGATGTCGCGAGCGGCTCTTGAGAACCGCATCGCGCTCATCGCCCGACCGACGCGCCCCCGTCATTCCGCTACTTCAGCAGCTTCGCGCGCTCCGCGGCCGAGAAGTTGCTCAGATGGCCCTCATGGGCCGCCTGCCGGCGGGCCTTCCTGACGATCTCGCGCGAGCGTCCGGGCGGCGCGGGCGCGCTGACCTGCTTGTCGAGCGCGGTGCTGCCGCAGTGCGGACACGCAGGCGACGCGCCCGCCCGCACCAGCGCTTCGAAGGTCCGGCCGCAGTCGCGGCACCGATAGTCGTAAAGAGGCATGGCGGCTCTCCGGTCAAATTGCATTCAGGCCGACGCGGCGGCGCAGCCCGTCGTGGCGGCCGCACAGCCTTCGAGCGAACCGGTCGTCACGTCTGCCGCCGTCAACGGACCGAGGCCGATCCACGCATGCACGCGCGCCGCATCGAAGCCGACCATCCGGCCGTCGCCCGCTTCCATCAGCGGCCGGCGAATCAGCAACGGTTCGGCCAGCAGCAGCGCGAGCGCGGCCGCGGCGTCGAGCGCCTCGGGGACGATCCGGCCGGCTTTCACGTCCGGCGCCGCGCGGTTGAACCATTCGTGCACCGGCAGCGGCTCGAGAAACGCGAACAGCGTCTTCGGCGTCCACGGCCAGCGCAGCAGATTGCGCACCTCGAGCGTGTGGCCGGCGGCGACCAGCAGCGCCTTCTGCGCCGCATTGCCGCCGCAGCCGGGTTTTTCGTAAAACGTGACATGAGCCATCGCAAGATCCTTCATCAGAGGCGGCGCAGCAACTGCAGGCATTCGGCCGTCGCGGCCATGTCGAGGGCGGTGAAGCCGTCCCGCGAGCGGATCGCCGGATCGGCCCCCAGCGCGAGCAGCGCACGGACGACCTCGGCCTTGCCCGACGATGCCGCGTACATCAGGCAGGTCGCGCCCGTCACGTTCGCATGGTCGAGCGGCACGCCGGCCCGCGCGAGCCGTTCGATGCCGGCCGGGTCGCCGTGCACGCAGGCGAGCCACAGCGCGTTGTTGCCGTCCGCGTTGATCGCATCGACCGCCACGCCGTGCGCCAGCAGCGCGTCGACGGCGTCGTGCGCGCCGCGCCACGCGGCAACCATCAGCGGCGTGTTGTCGTGCGCGTCGCGCGCGCTCGGGCCGACGAAGCCGACGCTCGCGAGCCACGCGGCAAGCGCCGGCTCGACCGGGCTGCCGGACGGGTTCGCGCCGGCAACGCTCGCGGCCCATGCCGCGTGCCCGCCGATCAGGTCGCAGACGACCGTGAAGCCGAAGTCCGCGAACATGCGCGCCCAGGCCTGACTCGCGTTGCCGCGGTGGCAGTAGATCAGGATCGGCCGGCCGCGCCGCGTGCGCAGCAACAGCTCGTCCTGGTTGTCGCGCGACAGCCGCACGGCGTCCGGCCAGCCGGAGCGCGCATGACTGTCGGCATCGCGCGCGTCGAGCACCAGCGCATCGGGATGACGGCCGCGCCACGCGCCGAGCTCGTTGACCGTGAGACGTCGAAAGACGCGTTGCCCCTTCATTGCGAACGCTCGCGCTGCATGCGCTTGCCGACGACGTGCGCGTCCGCGAGCGGCAGCGGTTCGAGCGGCGCGCCCTCATCGCGCCGGAACGCGGTGTGGTGTGCGTCGCGGCTCGGTCCGGCTGCATGGCGCTCGTGCCGGAATACGGTCCGGAGCAGATGGTCGAGCGCGCTCGCCGCATCGGCGCGCGTGTAACCCGAAGCCGGGCGACGCGAAGCACACGCGCTCATGCCGCGTCGTCCTGCGTCGCATGCGCGAGCCGGTGCGATTCGCGCAGCAACTGCAGCGCACGATCGGTGGCCATGTCGCGCGCGCTGCGGCCGTCCGGCGCGCATAGCGTCTCGCTCGCGCCGCATGACAGCAGCAGCTGCATCACCTCGATCCGGCCGCTCGCGGCCGCCTGCATCAGACACGTGACGTCGTCGTCGTTCGCGTGGTCGACGTCGGCGCCCGCCTCGATCAGCCGCAGGATCGGCGCGGGCGCGCCGCCGATGCACGCATACCACAGCGCGCCGTTGCCGGCGTCGTCGAGCGCGTCGAGCCGCGCACCGTGCGCGAGCAGCGCGTCGAGCACGCCGTCCTCGCCCTGCAGCGCGGCTAGCATCAGCGGCGTGACGCCGTCGATGCCGCACGAGTGCAGATCGGGAAAGTCGTGCCACGCGAGCCAGGTGGCGAGCGCGGCGGGCATCCGTGGGCGCGGCGGGTCGTCGTCGCGCACCGCGCGCAGGTTGCCGCCGCGGCGTGCGACGAAGGAACTGTGCAGGGACATGGTCGTGCTCCGGCTCCGTTTGACGGACAGGGTTCGGCCAAGCGGCCCGCGGGCGCCGGTGCCGGCGCGCGGGAAACGCCGGGCCGCCCCACGTTGCTCAGGCCCGCTCGTGCGCGTGGCGTGAAGCGACAGCTTCGCGGCCGCTCATACGGGCCGGTTCTCGTTCGGGTTGCGCACCGGACCCATCAGTTCGAGCCCTTCCTCGTACGTGATCGTGTCGAACGTGACGTCGAACTTGAGCGCCGCGTCGGCGACGGCGTCGAGCTTGCCCGCGGTGTCCTTCTTCTTCAGCTCGCTCTTCTCGAGATAGAGCAGCTCGAGCATCTCGTTGTAGACGGTGCTCTCCAGAATCGGCAGCACGTAGAACATCGCGCCCTTGTACGGCACCTGGTAGCGCTTGCTCAGGTCGATGTTGTCGCAGAACAGGAAGTACTTGCCGCCGGCGCTCAACGTGTCGCCGAGCACCTCGGCGACGTCCTTCAGATATTCGAAGCTCAGCAGGAAGCCCGCGAAGAACGGCAGGTGCGGCTCACCGAAGGTCGCGACGGCCATCACCTGATCGCAGGTCAGCTCGGGCGGGCGCGCTTCGTCGGCGAGCTTGGCCGCGAAACGCAGCGCGAGTTCGCCGCGGAATCCGACCCGCCCGAAGGTATTCGTGAGCCCCTTCAGCACGGGGTTGAGCAGACGGCCTTCGGCTTCGAGCCGCGCGAACGCGGTGTCGTCGAGCGTGGTGCGGGTGAGCGCTTCGGTCATGATGAAAAATCCTCGGTGTCGTCGTCAAAGGTGAGGGCGAACGTCATCGCCCGGTGTTGCGCAACCAGTCGGCCAGCTTGAAGAGCGCCTGCATCAGTTCGTCCCGCAGTGCCGGCTCGACGCCGCATTCGTCGAGCGCCGCGCGCATGCAGGCGAGCCACGCGTCGCGCTCGGCCATGCCGATCGCGAACGCGCGATGCCGCATCCGCAGACGCGGGTGCCCGCGCTGCGCCGAATAGTGACGCGGGCCGCCGAGCCACTCGCACAGATAGGTGACGAGCACCGTCTTCACCGGGCCGAGATCCGCGCCGTGCATCGCGCGGATGCCGGCGGCGTCGGGCCGCGTGTCCATCTGGCGATAGAACGCATCGACGATGCGCGCGAGCGCGGCTGCACCGCCGAGACGATCCAAAGGCGACGGCGCCGCGTGAAGCGAATGAGCGGAATGGGCGGGCGTGTTCATGAAGCCGCTTGGTGCAACAACCGTACCAGGCGAGATGCGCCGGGCCGCAGCGGACGAAGCGGACAAAACCACGCCTGGATGCGCGACAACTGCGTGTCGTTTGCGACGCTGCGCGCGGCGTTTGTCGGGAATCCGACACGACGAAGGAAGCCGGCGCCGACCTCGCGCCGCGCGCAGCCGGCCCGTCGCGACGGGCGTTGCAACGAATGTCGTGCGGGTTGGCACGGAAGCTGCAATTGCTGGGCTGCGGACAACTCCTGGCCGATGCGCGGTGCGACAGAAGAAGACCAAAGGCGATACGGACACGGCAGGCTGACATGGTCGCGATTTCGCAACCCTGGTTTCAACCTCTTTTCTCAATGTGGAGCACGCAATGTCTCAACTTCGGCAAATCGCCTTCTATGGCAAAGGCGGCATCGGCAAATCGACCACGTCGCAGAACACGCTCGCGGCGCTGACCGATCTGGGCCAGAAGATCCTGATCGTCGGCTGCGACCCGAAGGCCGACTCGACGCGCCTGATCCTGCACGCGAAGGCGCAGGACACGATCCTGTCGCTCGCGGCGGAGGCCGGCTCGGTCGAGGATCTCGAGCTCGAGGACGTGATGAAGATCGGCTACAAGGACATTCGCTGCGTCGAGTCGGGCGGCCCGGAGCCGGGCGTCGGCTGCGCGGGGCGCGGCGTCATCACGTCGATCAACTTTCTCGAGGAGAACGGCGCGTATGACGGCGTCGACTACGTGTCGTACGACGTGCTCGGCGACGTGGTGTGCGGCGGTTTCGCGATGCCGATTCGCGAGAACAAGGCACAGGAGATCTACATCGTGATGTCGGGCGAGATGATGGCGATGTACGCGGCCAACAACATCTCGAAGGGCATCCTGAAGTACGCGAACAGCGGCGGCGTGCGCCTCGGCGGCCTCGTCTGCAACGAGCGTCAGACCGACAAGGAGCTCGAGCTCGCCGAAGCGCTGGCGGGCATGCTCGGCACCCGGCTGATCCACTTCGTGCCGCGCGACAACATCGTGCAGCACGCGGAGCTGCGTCGCATGACGGTGATCGAGTTCGCGCCGGATTCGAAGCAGGCGAACGAGTATCGCCAGCTCGCCAACAAGATTCACAACAACGCGGGCAACGGCACGATCCCGACGCCGATCACGATGGACCAGCTCGAAGATCTGCTGATGGAGCACGGGATCATGAGCGCGATCGACGAGTCGCAGGTCGGCAAGACCGCGTCGGAACTGACCGCCTAACGCGCGTCGCGCGACATGCCCCGCCGCGCGGCGCGCGCGGCGGGGCGCGCAGTGGAGAACGACCTCACATATGGAGCATGCTATGACCGCCACGGTTGAAGAGCGCAAGGCCGCGAACAAGGCCCTGATCGACGAAGTGCTGAAGGCCTATCCGGAGAAGATGGCCAAGCGGCGCGCCAAGCATTTGGGTACCTTCGAGGAGGGCAAGCCCGACTGTGGCGTGAAATCCAACATCAAGTCGCTGCCCGGCGTGATGACGATCCGCGGCTGCGCGTATGCGGGCTCGAAGGGCGTCGTCTGGGGGCCGATCAAGGACATGATCCACATCAGCCACGGCCCGGTGGGCTGCGGCCAGTACTCGTGGGCGGCGCGCCGCAACTACTACATCGGCACCACCGGCATCGACACGTTCGTCACGATGCAGTTCACGTCCGACTTCCAGGAGAAGGACATCGTGTTCGGCGGCGACAAGAAGCTCGACAAGATCATCGACGAGATCCAGCAGCTGTTTCCGCTGAACAAGGGCATCTCGATCCAGAGCGAATGCCCGATCGGCCTGATCGGCGACGACATCGAGGCGGTGTCGAAGAAGAAGGCGACCGAATACGCCGGTCACACGATCGTGCCGGTGCGCTGCGAAGGCTTTCGCGGCGTGTCGCAATCGCTCGGCCACCACCTCGCGAACGACGCGATCCGCGACTGGGTGTTCGACAAGACCGATCCCGACAAGCGCCCCGCGTTCGAATCGACGCCGTACGACGTCGCGATCATCGGCGACTACAACATCGGCGGCGACGCATGGTCGAGCCGCATCCTGCTCGAGGAAATCGGCCTGCGCGTGATCGCGCAGTGGTCGGGCGACGGCACGATCGCCGAGCTGGAGAACACGCCGAAGGCGAAGCTCAACGTGCTGCACTGCTACCGCTCGATGAACTACATCAGCCGGCACATGGAGGAGAAGTACGGGATTCCGTGGGTCGAGTACAACTTCTTCGGCCCGACGATGATCGAGAAGAGCCTGCGCGAGATCGCGAGCCACTTCGACGACACGATCAAGGCGAACGCCGAGAAGGTGATCGCGAAGTACCGCCCGCTGATGGATGCCGTGATCGCACGGTACAAGCCGCGGCTGCAGGGCAAGAAGGTGATGCTGTTCGTCGGCGGCCTGCGTCCGCGCCACGTGATCGGCGCATACGAGGATCTGGGGATGGAGGTGGTCGGCACCGGCTACGAGTTCGGCCACAACGACGACTACCAGCGCACGACGCACTACGTGAAGGACGGCACGCTGATCTACGACGACGTGACGGGCTACGAGTTCGAGCAGTTCGTCGAGCAGGTGCAGCCTGACCTCGTCGGTTCCGGGATCAAGGAAAAGTACGTGTTCCAGAAGATGGGCGTGCCGTTCCGGCAGATGCACAGCTGGGACTACTCGGGCCCGTACCACGGCTACGACGGCTTCGCGATCTTCGCGCGCGACATGGACATGGCGATTTCGAGCCCGGTCTGGAGCCTCGCGAAGGCGCCGTGGAAGAAGGCCGCCTGACCCCGCCCGCCGACGCTCGCTGCAGACCGCCGGCACCGCGCCCACCGCCCATTTGACGACTGAATCAGGAGTACGTGATGCCACAATCCGCCGACAAGATCCTCGATCACGAGTTGCTGTTCCGCGAACCCGAGTATCAGGAGATTTTCCGCACGAAGAAGGAGCAATTCGAGTTCAACCATCCCGACGAGGCGGTCAAGCAGATCGTCGAGTGGACCAAGACCGAGGACTACAAGCAAAAGAACTTCGCGCGCGATTCGCTGACCGTGAATCCCGCCAAGGCGTGCCAGCCGCTCGGCGCGGTGTACGTCGCGAACGGCTTTCACAAGACGCTGTCGTTCGTGCACGGCTCGCAGGGCTGCGTCGCGTATTACCGTTCGCACTTCTCGCGCCACTTCAAGGAGCCGACCTCGTGCGTCAGCTCGTCGATGACCGAGGATGCGGCGGTGTTCGGCGGCCTGAACAACATGATCGACGGCCTCGCGAACGCATACAACCTCTACAAGCCCGAGATGATCGCGGTGTCGACGACCTGCATGGCCGAGGTGATCGGCGACGATCTCGACGCGTTCATCAAGAACAGCAAGCAGAAGGGCAGCGTGCCGGAAGACTACGACGTGCCGTTCGCCCATACGCCGGCGTTCGTCGGCAGCCACGTCACCGGTTACGACAATTCGCTGCTCGGCATCCTCAAGCACTTCTGGGACGGCAAGGCCGGCAGCGCGGCGCCGCTCGTGCGCGTGCCCGACGACAGCGTGAACTTCATCGGCGGCTTCGACGGCTTCGTCGTCGGCAACATGGCCGAAATTCGCCGGATCTTCGCGCTGTTCGACGTGAAGGTCAACGTGATCTGCGATCCGTCCGAGACCTGGAACACGCCGACCGACGGCGAGTTCCGCATGTACGAGGGCGGCACGACGAAGGAGGAGGTCGAACGCGCGCTGCACGCGAAGGCGACCTTCGTGTTCCAGGAGTACTGCTGCGAGAAGACCAGCAAGTTCATCGCCGAGCACGGCCAGGAAGTCGTCGTGCTGAACGCGCCGGTCGGCGTGGCGGGCACCGATCATTTCCTGATGGAAATCTCGCGCGTCACCGGCAAGCCGATCCCGGCGGAACTCGAGAAGGAGCGCGGCCAGCTGGTCGACGCGATGGCCGACAGCCAGGCGCACCTGCACGGCAAGCGCTACGCGTTGTACGGCGATCCGGACCAGATGCTCGGCTATACGCAGTTCCTGCTCGAACTCGGCGCGGAGCCCGCGCACGTGCTCGCGACCAACGGCAACGAGGCATGGGCGGCGAAGGTGCAGGCGATGTTCGACGCGTCGCCGTACGGCGCGGGCTGCAAGGTGTATCCGAAGCGCGACCTGTGGCACATGCGCTCGCTGCTGTTCACGGAGCCCGTGGATTTCCTGATCGGCAACACCTACGGCAAGTATCTCGAGCGCGACACGAAGACGCCGCTCGTGCGCATGGTGTTCCCGATCTTCGATCGCCACCACTACCACCGCTATCCGACCTGGGGCTACGCGGGCGCGCTGCGCACGCTGATCATGTTGCTGGACGAATTCTTCGAAGCGCTCGACGCGAACACGATGGTGCCGTCGAAGACCGACTACAGCTACGACATCATCCGTTGACACGGAGGCGGCGATGACGGAACGGGTACTCGTCAAGACGACGCAGGACGGCCGCAAGGTCGAGGTGATCGACGGCTGGGTCTGCCTCGCAGGCGTGCGCGAGACCGATCATCTGGTGCCGTTGGGCGAGCATCCGAACCGCCAGGCGATCGCGCGCACGGTGCGCGGCGCCACGCACGTGGCGGGGCGCCTGCCGCTCACGCACGACGAGGCCGCGATCGCGCAGGGCGCGCTGTCGGCCGCGCAGCGTGCGTTCGACGCGAGCCCGCAAGGGATCGCGCAGCGCATCCGGAAGGCCGTATGGGCGAAGACGGCAGCGGAGGGCGTCGAATGAGCGCCGGCCGTTGCGATGCGGCGGCGTTACGACGTGGCGTCGCTCGGTCGCGGCGCGGTCGGTCGGTCGGTCGGTCCAACAGGGTTTTACCTCGCGAAATTTGGCCCGCCGCCGGTATGGGGCGGCTTTTTTTCGGCGCGGCGAGCGAGCGGCGCGCGTGACGAGGATTCGACGGCGTGCGCCGCGGCAGCGATCGGCCATCGCCGGGCCGCGATGCATGGCCCGACGCATGCGCCGTGGCCGCAGCGGCCGGATGGCGCCAGGAGGACGCGGTGATCTACGTGCTTGAACTGCCGGAAGCCGGCGCGCCGAACGCATGGTTCGCGTATGACGACGCCGATTTTGCGCGCAAGGTGGCGGCGTCCGACCCGCTCGCGCGCGACGAAATCCACGACACGCTGACGGTGCGCGAGCTGCTCGCATTCGACGGCGCCGAACCCGACGCGGCGCTGCGCGCCGCGTATCCGGCGCTGTGCTCGCTCGGCGACGCCTATGGCTGGGACGCGATGCTCTACCGGGCCGACTACGTGCTCGGTCGCGGCGTCTGCGGCAACCAGCCGGTTACGCTGCGCGACGCGGCGGCGGCCGCGCTCGCCGCACGCAGCGCAGCCATCGTGTACTGGACCGACGACGACGCGCTCGCCGCGTTCGAAGGCGGCGATCCGCGCGTTGCCGGCGAGCGAAACTGGCGGGCGAGGCGGGCGCTGTACGAGCAGCTCGTCGCGCTCGACGTACTGGCCGACGACAACTGACGGGCGGCGCAAGGACATGAAGAAACGGCGAACCGAACGAACCCCGGCCGATGCGTCGGCGAACGCTTTCGCGACCGGATGCGGGAACGAGCGATCGCCCGCTCGCACCGGCGCTGCGCCTTACAGCGTTCGCCGCTCGAGCGCGACTCGCGCGTTGTCGGGTTCCGTTCAAAACCGTCCAAAGCGCGTCCGAATCCCGACAACGCGCGCGCCCCGTCAGACCGCATCGAACGGTGTTCATGGGGCCGAGCCGCATGGTATGGAATTTGCGGATATCCCGTTGCACGAACCTGAGAGGAACCCGTCATGTCCGCATCGCTGAAAGCCAAGATTGCCGAAGTGTTCGACGAACCGGGTTGCGACAAGAACCAGGACAAGAGCGAGAAGGCACGCAAGAAGGGCTGCACGAAGCAGCTTTCGCCCGGCGCGGCGGCCGGCGGCTGCGCGTTCGACGGCGCGAAGATCGCGCTGCAGCCGATCGTCGACGTCGCGCATCTCGTGCACGGCCCGATCGCGTGCGAAGGCAACTCGTGGGACAACCGGCACTCGGCATCGTCGGGCTCGCAGTTGTACCGCACCGGCTTCACGACCGACATCAACGAGCTCGATGTCGTCTACGGCGGCGAGAAGCGGCTGTTCCGAAGCGTGCGCGAAATCATCGAGAAGTACGATCCGCCCGCCGTGTTCGTCTACCAGACCTGCGTGACCGCGCTGATCGGCGACGACATCGAGGCCGTCTGCAAGCGCGCCACCGAGAAGTTCGGCAAGCCGGTGATTCCGGTCAACTCGCCCGGCTTCGCGGGGCCGAAGAACCTCGGCAACAAGCTCGGCGGCGAGGCGCTGCTCGACTACGTGATCGGCACGCGCGAGCCCGACTACACGACGCCCTACGACATCAACATCATCGGCGAATACAACCTGTCCGGCGAGCTGTGGCAGGTCAGGCCGCTGCTCGATGCGCTCGGCGTGCGCATCCTGTCGTGCATCTCCGGCGACGGCCGCTACGACGCGGTGGCGAGCGCGCATCGCGCGAAGGTCAACATGATGGTGTGCTCGAAGTCGATGATCAACATCGCGACGCGGATGCAGCAGCGCTACGGGATTCCGTATTTCGAGGGCTCGTTCTACGGGATCGGCGACATGAGCGACACGCTGCGGCAGATCGCGACGCTGCTCGTGCGGCAGGGCGCGCCGGACGACCTCGTCGAGCGCGCCGAGCGTCTGATCGCGAGCGAGGAAGCGCGCGCGTGGGCGCGCATCGCGCACTACAGGAAGCGCCTCGCCGGCAAGCGCGTGCTCCTGATCACGGGCGGCGTGAAGTCGTGGTCGGTGGTCGCCGCGCTGCAGGAGGCGGGGCTCGAGATCGTCGGCACCAGCGTCAAGAAGAGCACGAAGGAAGACAAGGAGAAGATCAAGGAGATCATGGGCGACGACGCGCACATGATCGACGACATGACGCCGCGCGAGATGTACGCGATGCTGCGCGACGCGAAGGCCGACATCATGCTGTCGGGCGGGCGCTCGCAGTTCGTCGCGTTGAAGGCCCGCATGCCGTGGCTCGACATCAACCAGGAGCGCCACCATCCGTACGGCGGCTACGAAGGGATGGTCGAGCTCGTGCACGAGATCGATCGCGCGATCTTCAACCCGGTGTGGCAGCAGGTGCGGATCCCCGCGCCGTGGGGCGACGACGGCGAGACGCTCGGCGCGGTGCGCGCCGCTGCCGCGGCCGCATCGGCACCGATTCCGCATGGCGTGCATGCGTGGGCGATGGGGCTCGAACCGGGCGTCGTCGCCTGAGCGGGCCGGGGAGAGCTGCGATGGCGGAAGTCGTCGATTCGAAAAAGGCTTGCGCGGTCAATCCGCTCAAGATGAGCCAGCCGCTCGGGGCGAGCTATGCGTTCATGGGCCTCGACGCGTGCATGCCGGTGATGCACGGCTCGCAGGGCTGCACGTCGTTCGGCCTGGTGCTGCTCGTGCGTCACTTCAAGGAGGCGATCCCGCTGCAGACGACCGCGATGAACGAGGTCACCACGATCCTCGGCGGCTACGAGAACATCGAGACGGCGCTGCTGAACATCCGCAAGCGCGCGGCGCCGAAGATCATCGCGATCTGCTCGACGGGGCTCACCGAAACCAAGGGCGACGACGTCGAAGGCTATCTGCGGACCGTACGCACGCGCAAGCCGGAGCTCGACGATACGGAGATCGTCTACGTGTCGACGCCCGACTACGTCGGCGGCTTCGAGGACGGCTACCGGCTTGCGGTCGCCGCGATCGTGCGCGCGCTCGTGAAGCCGCTGCCGGCGAACGCGCGGCAGGTCACGCTGCTGCCGGGCAGCCACCTGTCGCCGGCCGACATCGACGAGCTGCGCGAGATCGTCGCGGCGTTCGGGCTCGACGCGATCGTGCTGCCGGACCTGTCCGGCTCGCTCGACGGCCACATCGCGCCGGACTGGCGCGGCACGACGCTCGGCGGCACGACGCTCGAGCAGATCCGGGCGGCGGGCGCGTCCGCGTTCACGATCGGCGTCGGCGAGCAGACGCGCATGGCGGCCGAGACGCTCCATGCGCTGACCGGCGCGCCGTTCGAGATCTTCGAACGGCTCACCGGGCTCGAGCCGAACGACCGGCTGCTCGTGCGGCTCGCGCAGCTCGCCGGGCGGCCGGTGCCGGACAAGTATCGGCGGCAACGCAGCCAGTTGCTCGACGCGATGCTCGACGGCCACTTCTACACGGGCGGGATCAAGGTCGCGCTCGGTGCGGAGCCGGACCTGCTGCTCGCGCTCGGCTGCCTGCTGCACGAGATGGGCGCGGAGCTGCGCTGCTGCGTCAGCACGACCGCGTCGGCCGCGCACGCGCTGCTGCCCGCGCCACACGTGCTGCTCGGCGATCTCGAGGACCTGGAGCAGCGTGCGGCGGCTTGCGATCTGCTGATCACGCACTCGCACGGCCGGCAGATGGCCGAGCGGCTCGGCAAGCCGCTGATGCGCGTCGGCTTCCCGGTGTTCGACCGGATCGGTAACGCGCACCGCTGCCAGGTCGGCTATCGCGGCACCATGAACCTGATCTTCGAGATCGCGAACCTGATGATCGAGCGGATTGCGCATCACGGCCCGGGCGACTGGCCGCTGCCGCCGCACGCGGTCGATCTCGCGGCGCGCGATCCCGCGCGCACATTGGACATTCCGATCGTCGCCCAACCGATATTCGACCAGGAGCACACCGCATGAAGATCGCCTTCGCGACCCAGGACAAAGAGCACGTCGACGCGCATTTCGGCTGGGCGAAAAGCATCGTCACGTACGACGTGCGGCCGGACGGGCACACCTTCGTCGAATCGTTCGAGTTCGGCGGCAAGCTCGAGGAGGACGGCGACGAGGACAAGCTCGCGCCGAAGCTCGACGCGATCAGGGACTGCGCGATCCTGTACGTTGCCGCGATCGGCGGCTCGGGCGCGGCGCGCGTCGTCGCACTGAAGATCCATCCGATCAAGGTGCCGCAGCCCGAACCGATCGGCGAGATCCTGGTGAAGCTGCAGGAGGTGCTCAACGGCACGCCGCCGCCATGGCTGCGCAAGGCGCTCGCGAAGGACGGCGGGCGCACATTCGATTTCGACGAAGACGACGAGGTATCACATGGCTGACGCCACCATCGACACGACGCCCGACGCGGCCTCGGACGAAGCGCTGCTCGCGACGCCGTTCGTGCAGCAGCTGATCAAGCAGCTGCGTGCACAGGACCTGCACGGCACCTGGGAGAACCGCAGCGACCTGCAGCTGCTGAAGCCGTTCATCCTGAGCGCGGACGAGCGGCGCGCGATTCCGATCATCGGCGACCCCGACCCGGAGACACTGTGGCGGCTCGAGCTGTTCTACGCGGCGGTTGCGGTCGCGATCGAACGCGAGACGCGCCAGATGGTATCGCCGATGATGAAGATGAGCCACGAGGGCTTCGGCCGGATGGTGCTGATCGCGGGGCGGCTCGTCGTCGTCAACAAGCAATTGCGCGACGTGCACCGCTTCGGCTTTCCGTCGCTCGAGAAGCTCGCGGCGGCGGGCGGCAAGTTCCTCGACGACGCGATCGAAATGATTCGCGCGTACCCGGCCGTCGCGCAGTACGGCGCGTGAGCGGCGCAACGTGGAGAAAATCGATGACCAACCAAGCCGACGAACTGAAAGCGCGCCTGAAGAAGCTCAATGCCCAGGCGACGCAGGCGAAGATGGATCTGCACGACCTGTCCGAGGAACTGCCGACCAACTGGGAGCAGATTCTCGCCGTCGCGCAGCGCTGCCACGATGCGCATGCCGCATTGATGGAAGCGCGCAAGGCGAGCGCCGCGTGACGCGAGGCACCCGACCATGAGCGAAACCTTCAGCGTGAAACTGCCGAGCGGGGAGACCTGGACGCCGACGTTCGTGTCCACGCTCGACGAGGGCAAATGCATCGGCTGCGGCCGCTGCTTCAAGGTGTGTCCGCGCGGCGTGCTCGAGCTGGTCGGCGTCGACGAGGACGGCGAGCACGTCGCGCTCGACAGCGACAGCGACGATGACGACGAGTACGAGAAGAAGGTGATGACGATCGCGCACCGGCAGCTGTGCATCGGCTGCACCGCGTGCGCGAAGATCTGCCCGAAGAAGTGCTATACGCACGCGGCGGCGCAGGTTTGACGGGGCGAGCGGCGATGGACGTGCGCGCGATCCTGATGCGTTGTGCGCTCGACGCGCAGGATCCGACCGTGCTCGCGTTCGTCGGCCCGCTCGCGGTGGCGTTTGCACGCGGCGAGGCCGACGCCGCGACGACCGCCGGGCTCGACGCGACCGATACGCACCGCGTGCTGGATCGCTGGTTTCCGGGCGCACGGGCCGCACTCGCGGCATGCGCCGAGTCGCCAGGCGCTGCGCTGCCGCCGATGCACACACAACCGCACACGCCGCGTGACGACGAGTTCGACGATCTGGTCACGCTCTTCGTCGCGCACGCCGACTCCGATGCGGGCATGCGCGACGAAGCGCGCTGCGTCGCCTGCGTGCTGGCGGCCGCCTGCGCGGGCGACAACCATCTGTGGCAGGACTTGCTGCTGCCGTCGCGCCGCGAGCTGTCGCTGCTGATCGGGCGGTGGTTTCCACGGCTCGCCGCGAAGAACACGCGCGACATGAAGTGGAAGAAGTTCTTTTACAAGCAGCTGTGCGAGCGCGAAGGACTGTTCGTCTGCAGGGCGCCGAGCTGCGGCGCGTGCGCCGATTACGCGCACTGCTTCGGACCGGAATAGCGGCGTTTCGCGCGACGTGGCGCGGAACCTGCTTCGTTTCGGACATCGTTATGTAGCGCGATATATAACCGACAAACCGAACAGGGAGCCGACACGCTCATGAACCCGAACCCGGGGGCTACGCCCCGCGCACGCTGGACGCCGTGTACGCGCGCCTGCTATCGGACGCTGCAATGGCCGGCCGCGCCTTTTCCACACGAGCGGCGCGACGCCGTCGGGCCGACCGTATGCCCGACGCTGCCCGCTCCGCCGCACCGGCTGCTCGCGATCTGCACGGAAGCGGGCCTGCGCGATCTGGTGGCGTGCCACATGGCGCGCTTGAAGACGACGCCGCTCTTCGCACGTGCCGGCGACTGCTTCGATTGCATCGTCGAGCGCGTCGCGGACTTCGTCGTCGAATCGTGCGGCGGCCCGCTGTATTTCAGTCAGCGTCACGCGCGTCTGCAGGCGGGCGCCGGGCTGCCGCTGCTGCTCGACGAGGAGGGGCGGGAGCTGTGGCTCGTGCATTTGTGGCATGCATTCGACGACGTCGGCTTGCCGAGCGCGTTGCGCGCGGATTTCTGGCGCTGGGCGGAACCGTTGTCGGTGCAACTGCTCGCCCCGCATGCGCGGCACGACCGACTGACCCGCTATTCGTACGACACCGTGCAAAGCTGGTTCGCGATGCCGCCTGCGCAGCCCGACCCGCCGGGCCGGGATCGTACCGGCGCGCGCTGATCATGCCGCGGCCGGCGATGTGCGCGCTCGAGCGCAGCACGCAGCGCGCGTCGCAATCGATGCGCGAGCACGACGAAGCGCTCGCGCGTCTCGCGCGGGTACGCGCGCATGCGGCAAGCCTCGCGCGGGAACTGCAGGCGGTCGAGCAGGTCATGCTCGACGGCGACTTGCTGTCGGCGATGCTGGTCGGCCGCCGCTTCGTATACGTCGGCGGCCGGCCTGGGAGCAACGCGGTATTGCGCGCATGGTCGAGCGCGTCGGGCGGCGAATTCGTTCATCACGTGGCGCGGATCGACGACGACGGCGGTCCGCGCGCGCAGCAGTTCGCGGCGCTGCTGCAACGCGCCGACGCGGTGCTGTGTCCGCTCGACACGATCGATCCCGACTCGCTCGCCGCGCTGCGCGCACACTGCGCGCGCCGTCGCGTGCGCTGGATCGCGCTGCGCACGTCGAGCGTCGCCAGCTTCATCGCCGGTGTGCTGAAGGCGCAGCGCATCTCGCGCGCGGCGCGTGCGGCGGCATGCGTGTGCCCGCGTCATGGCTGACACCGGCGGTGCACGGCATTCGTGTCATGTCAGGAATCGGACATGTCGGTTTCGTTACGTCGCCTCGGTGTCTTTCTCGATGTCGAGAACGCGTGCGGCGACGAGCGCCGGGTTCGGCGGCCTGCACGCTGCGCGGCGCAGATTCGCCGCCTGGTTGCATTGCTCCGCCCGCATCGGAAGCTGCTCGAGCCGGCCGCGCGTGACTTCGAACCTGCGCAGGGCGCTCGCGCATGTCGGTCGTAATTGAGTTTTTCCTGCCGGCCGACGCCTCGCGATGGAGGATGGCCTGCATCTTGCAACGTCGGTGATGTAGCCGAGTTCATCACGAAAGGTGTCGCAAATGTCGGGTTTCCTACAACGCATCGACTGGCCGCCGCTGTTGCTGTCGCTGAAAGTCGCGAGCCTCGCGACGCTACTCGCATCGATCGCCGGCATCGCGCTCGGCTGGCTGTTCGCGCGCCGTCGCTTTCCGGGGAGCGCGATCGTCGAAGCCGCCTGCATGTTGCCGCTGGTGTTGCCACCGACCGTGATCGGCTACGGGATTCTGATCGTCGCGGGCCGGCGCAGCGCGCTCGGCAGCTGGCTCCATGCACAGTTCGGCTACACGTTCGTGTTCAACTGGCACGGCGCGGTGCTCGCGTCGACGATCGTGGCGCTGCCGCTGGTGCTGAAGTCCGCAAGCGCCGCGTTCGCGGGCGTCGACCGCTCGCTCGAAGCGGCCGCGCGCACGCTGCGGCAGTCGCCATTCTCGACCTTCGTGCGCGTCACGCTGCCGCTCGCATGGCCGGCGATTCTGGCGGGCGCGCTGCTCGCGTTCGCGCGTGCGATGGGCGAGTTCGGCGCGACCTTGATGATCGCGGGCGACATCCCGCGCGAGACGCAGACGCTGTCGCTCGCGATTTACGACGCGATGCAGGATGGCCGCGACGGCACGGCGTTCTTTCTCGCGTGCGTCACGTCGGTGCTGTCCGTCGCGGTGCTCGTGCTGTCCAAGCGCTTTTTCACACTACGTTGAGCCGGAGAGGGCTTCATGAAATCAATGATTCGATGCTTCGCGAGCCTGCTGTGCGTGCTCGCGCCCGTCGTCGCGCTCGCGCAGCAACTGACCGTGTCGGCCGCGGCCAGCATGACCGATGCGTTCAAGGAGATCGTACCGCGCTTCGAAGCCGCGCATCCCGGCGTGACCGTGCGGATTAACTTCGGCGCGTCGGGCACGCTGCTTCAGCAGATCCGCGTGGGCGCGCCGGTCGACGTATTCGTCAGCGCGGATGCGGCGACCGTCACGCGCGGCATCGATGCGGGCATCTTCGACGGCGCGACGCAGCGCACGCTCGCGACGAACACGCTGGTGCTGGTCGTGCCGGCCGGCGACGCGTCGCCCGTGAAGTCGCTCGCCGCGCTAGCGGACCCGGCCGTGCGACGGATCGCGATCGGCAAGATCGCGACCGTGCCATGCGGCCGGTATACGCAGCAGGCGCTCGAGCGGGCGAAGCTCTGGGGCGCGCTCGCGCCGAAGATCGTGGAGTCCGACAGCGTGCGGCAGGTGCTCGACTACGTCGCGCGCGCCGAGGCCGACGCGGGCTTCGTCTATCGGACCGACGCGATGCTGATGCCGGATCGGGTCGCGGTCGTGCAGACGGTGGACGACCACGATCCCGTCGTTTATCCGGTCGTCGCCGTTCGCGCGAGCAGCGCGCCTGCGCTCGCGAAGGCGTTCATCGCCTATCTGTTCGGCCCGGACGCACAGGCGATCCTCAAGCGGTACGGCTTCACGCATGCGTGACGGAGCGCACCGGTGATCGACGTCGACTTCGATGTGGCGGTGTCGGACGGCACACGGCGTTTCGCGCTCGCGATGCGCTTCGCGTCCGACGCGCGCGTGATCGCGCTCTACGGACCGTCGGGCGCCGGCAAGTCGTTGACGCTGCAGACCGTCGCCGGGCTGCTTGCGCCGCGACGAGGGCACGTGCGCGTCAACCGGCGCACGCTGTTCGACGCGGACTGCGGAATCGACGTGCCGCCCGAGCGGCGCGGCATCGGCTGCCTGTTCCAGCATTACGCGCTGTTTCCGCATTTGTCGGTGCGCGAGAACGTCGCGTTCGGGCTGACCACGTGGTATCGACGCCGCTTGTCGACCGACGCGCGTGGGCGTGTGGACGAGCTGCTGGAGCGCTTCGGTCTCGCGTCGCTCGCCGGCAGCCGGACCGATGGGCTGTCGGGCGGGCAACGGCAGCGTGTCGCGCTGGCGCGCTCGCTCGCGTGCCAGCCCGGCCTGCTGTTACTTGACGAGCCGTTTTCCGCGCTCGATCCACCGTTGCGACGCGACTTGCGACGCTATCTGGACGAGGTGCTCCGCGAGTGGCAGATCCCCGCGATGATGATCACGCACGACGTCGACGATGTGGTGGCGCTTGCCGACGTCGCGTTCGTGATCGAGCAGGGCCGGGCGGTGCGCGAGGTCGACATGCAGCGCGGCGTGGCGACTTCGCTGGAACGCATGTGCGCGGACGCGCGCCCGCCGACGCCGCACGAACAGCGTGTGCGCGGTTTGCTGCGCGCGTCCGCGATCGACTGACGCGGCGGACGGATGCGAGAGACGGGCGGCACGCGCAACGATGCGACGCTGTTGATCGGCGAGCTGAAGCTCGCGGGCCGCCTCGACGCGCGGTTTTTCGCGCTGCTGGAGGCGATCGACAACACGGGTTCGATCAACCGTGCGGCGCGCGTCGCCGGTTACAGCTACAAGGGCGCGTGGCTGGTGCTCGAGAGCGCGTCGAATCTCGCGAGCCAGCCGTTGTTCACGACGGAGACGGGAGGCAAGGGCGGCGGCGGTACACGGCTTACGCCGGTTGCACGGGAGTTGCTGTCTGCATGGCGGGTGCTGCAGGTGAGGACCCGACGGTTCCTGCGGGAACAGGAAGCATGGCTGGTTCAATCTCCGGCGCTGTCCGGACTACTCAGGAGAATCGCAGTGAAAACCACCGCTCGCAATCAGTTTTCGGGAACCATCGCCGCGGTCAGCGATGGACCGGTCACGACCCAGGTGACGTTGAAGATATCGGGCGATCAGGAGATCGTTGCGACGATGACCACGGCCGCGGCGAAGCGGCTCGAACTCAAGATAGGGCAGGACGCGATCGCGCTGATCAAGTCGTCGGCCGTCGTGCTGGTCGCCGATTTCGCCGGCTACGTGCTGTCCGCGCGCAACCAGTTCAGCGGGACGATTTCGCGGATCGAGCGCGGCGCGACGACGTCGCTCGTCGTCGTGACGCTGGCGGGTGGTGTGAACGTGACGTCGAGCGTCACGAACGACGCGGTCGATGCGTTGGGGCTTGTCGTGGGGCAGCCGGCGACGGCGGTGTTCAAGGCTTATTCGGTGATGGTGGCGGTGGCGGCGGCTTGAGGCGTCATCGTGGTGAAGAGCTCCTTGCCGCCGGTCGTGCGGATGCAGGCGATCGCTACGCAACTCACGCTGCCGACCACGGCCTTCGTGATCGAACGGTAGCCGGGCGACCACGCAATACGCTGGTTCACGCCGGGCGCCGAGCTGAACATCTGCGGTCACGCCACCATCGCGACGATGGGGTATCTGTACGATGTCGAGCAGGTTCGGGCAAGCGGTCCGCTGTGCTTTCATACCCATTGCGGACCGCTGCATACATACGAAGCCCGCCGCGCTGCCGCCGTGCCTTCACGCGGCGCCGGGTGCGACGATCGACCATTTCGCGGGCGCGGTCGACGACTTTCTGGTGCTGCTGATTCGGAGGAAACGGTAAGCGGGTTCACGCCCGACTTCGACGCGCTGAAGACCTTCGACTGCCGCGGCCATGTAGTCACGGCGCCCAGCCGGCGCACCGGCGTCGATTTTGTGTCCCGTTCCTTCTTTCCCGCGCTCGGGGTGAACGAGGCTCAGGTATGCGTGTCGGCCCATTGCAAACTGGCGCCGTTCTGGCCCGGGCGTCTGGGGCGGCGTCGCTTGTCGGCGCTGCAGGGTCCCCGCGCGGCGGCCGCCTGATCGTTGAGGACGCGGAAGACCGCGTGCGCGTCGCGGGCACTGCAGTCGTGCGGGCGCGGCTGACCCGATAGAATGGTCAGCCGCCCGCGAGCAAGGACACAAGATGAAGAAAAAGCGCCTGCAGCTGAATGTCGTCAACGTCGAAGATGTCGAGGCGGTCGATCACATGGAAGGGACGCACTGGGGCGGGTCTTACAAATCACTTACGCCTGTGCTCGACACGGTTCCCGGCAGAATCGGCGTGAATCTTTCACGCGTGCCGCCCGGCCGCACTGCCTGTCCGTTTCACACCCATGCGCGCGAGGACGAGGTCTTCTTCGTGCTGTCCGGACGCGGGGTGTTCCGCTATGGCGATACGCTGCGCGAAATCGGTCCCGGCGATTGCATCTCGTGCCCGGCAAGCAGCGGCATCGGACACCAGCTGGCGAATCCGTTCGACGAGGATCTGGTCTACCTGGCCATGGGGTTGAACGATCCGCACGAGGTCTGCACCTATCCCGACAGCGGCAAGGTGATGATCCGCAGCCTTAAGACGGTTGGCCGGATCGACACGGCGGATTACATGGACGGCGAAGCGAACATGCCGCAGATCTTCGCGATGCACACGACAGCCGGTCCCGCACCGAGGAAGCGCAAGTCGTCCGGCAGACAGAAAAGCAAAAAGGCCTGACGAATCGGTGGGGTGGCGGGCGCCGCCGCACAGGGGGGCGCATCCGGGGATATCGGATCCGCAATACGAAATGAAGGCGTCGTTGAATTTCCGGTGTCGGACCGCACGACGGAGCCTATCCGAATCTTTGTGTGCGAGGCATAAACCGGCGACCAAGGAGCCACTTTATGCCACGCAAACGCAAGGAAGAAGTGACGATTGAACCGGGCAAGGGCTTGAACCTGGACCCGGAACTGATCAGACAACTGGTACCCGGAACGCTGGATCGGGAGACGCTGCCCCAAGCGCCGTTTCACGGGAGTATGCATTGACCGGCGCCGGCTTCGATACTCGCGAATGCCCCCGGCAATTTTCCGTACAATTTGACGAGCCCGGCAAATTTCCGTACAGTAGCGCAAGGAGGTAACACCTTATGGCTACTACTCGCTTTGAAGCACGCGTCGAGACCGACGTGCTGGCGGTGATCCGCCGGGCCGCCGAGATCCAGGGGCGCACGATGTCGGACTTCGTCGTGTCCGCTGCGCGCGAAGCCGCGCAACGCGCCATTTCCGACGCGGACTTGATTCGTCTGTCGGTGGCGGATTCGGAGCGCTTCGCCGCGGCGATTCTATCGCCCGCCAAGCCCACGGACGCCTTGCAGCGGGCGCTCGGTCGTCACGACCAGTTGCTGCGTAATGAATGACCGGTCCGCAGCTCACGGTGGCCGTGCTCGACGCAGCCCATGATCGAACCGGTTTTGAATGTGGCACGCCGGCGCTTGACCGCTACTTGCGCGAAACGGTGACGCAGGAGGTTCGCCGTCGCGTCGCCGCGTGCTTTGTGATGCTTGACGGCAATTTCGTTGCTGGCTATTACACGCTGTCAGCCGCCAGCGTCGCGTTGGCCGATTTGCCCCATGAGGTAGCGCGCAAGCTGCCGCGCTATCCCGCGATCCCGGCGGTGCGCATGGGGCGACTGGCCGTTGATCGCCGGTATAGGGGCAGGGGCCTGGGTGCCGCTTTGCTGGTCAATGCGCTCCGGCGCGCGACCAGCTCGGAAATCCCGGCCGTCGCGTTGACCGTCGACGCGAAGGACGAGGGCGCCGCGGCGTTCTATGGCCACTTCGGCTTCCATCCCCTCACGCACGACCCGTTGGCATTGTTTTTGCCGTTGGCGACGGTCAAGTAGGGTAGAGCATTGAATCTGCCGCGACGTGAGCTTGTCCAGCTTATTCTCGAGATAAGCGGAGGGCTGACTGGCGCCATATCTACGATCCTCAACGAAGCACCAGAGTGGGCGATCAGGAACGGTGACGAGTGCATCGATATCGCTCGCCTTGCACGAGTTGCCCGCGCGCATGTTTGACACCCCCTGACCGTGGCCCATCGCACCTCGGCCCTTCCTGGAAGAGGCGTTTGGTAGCTGGTTGGGTCGAATCGCGGCGCGGTATCAGACGAGCGTGGACTTGATCTGGGAATCGGGCGCAGGCGTAGCGATGCCTAGCCTGACCAAGGCCGGCTGGATCCTCGTTCCCCCCAGTTCCATCCCCAACCCTGAGCCGTCTATCTCGCGTAGCGCGGCTCAACGACGGCATTCTGAGCATGATCCAGACGCCGCATGCGTGGGTCTTCAGCCGGAAGTACTTGGTGTATTGCTTCAGATGTCTTGTTCTGAACGACGCCGATGTCACTGCATCACGGTGGAAGAGGGAGTGGCTCGATCCGTCAGCCGAGTACTGCCGGATGCACCACAGCCTGCTCAAGACTGTTCCGCAATCGATTTTTGCCAGAGCTCCGAATTTCGATGCCGCGCTGCTGGCGATATCACGTTATCGATGCCCACGCAAAAAGGAACCGTCACGCAGCTTTGGACCTGCGCCTTGTTGACGCGCCTTCTTCGATTCTCGCCTGTACACGCTTGCCGGAATCCACCACTGTCGAATCATGTGTCACCTGATAGCGCACAATCATGCCTTCCACAGAATAATTTCATTCAGCGCCCGCGCCCTAACGGGCCGGTTCGGCGTCTCCGCAATCCGTCGACGATCTCCTTCACGATCAGCTTCAATGTGTGCGTTGATTCTATGCACCAAGGATGGATGCGACTTTCAATAGTGTCAAAGTCTGGTTTACGATAGAGTCGATAGGAATGGCCAATAGATGAGGGGATGCCCGTGCTGCTCCGTCACATCCGTTACTTCCTTGCAGTGGCAGAACAGCAGAATTTCACGCGCGCTGCCGAGGCACTTCACGTATCGCAGCCGACCTTATCGCAGCAGATCCGGCAGCTCGAGGACACCTTGGGAACACCGCTGTTCGACCGTTCCGGTAGAACCGTTCACCTGACCGACGCGGGAGAAGCGTGGATGCGTTACGCCAAACTCGCGCTGCAGGACCTTGACGCAGGGGTGAGGGCGATACACGACGTGGCGGAGCTGAGCAGGGGTAGCCTGCGTTTCGCAGTAACGCCGACCTATACGGCATCCTTGGTCGGGCCGCTCGTCGATGAGTTCCATCAGCTGCATCCTGGCATCAGAATCGATATTCGCGAACTCACGCAGGACCAGATGGAGGCGCAGCTTGCGGACGACAAGCTCGATATCGGTGTGGCATTCCATCCGGCCTTTTCGGCCGACATAGAAAGCCAATCGCTTTTCGAGGAGACACTGAGCTTGGTAGTCGGCCACAGCCACCCGCGTGCGTCGCGCCGCAAGGCACTCGCGGGGCGTGACTTTGGCAAGGAACCGTTGGTCTTGCTGAACGACACGTTCGCGACGCGCCGGTTCATCGATGAGCATTTCGCGCGTCACGCGATTCGACCGCTTGTCGCAATCGAAGTGGACACCATCGGTGCAATCGTTGAGATCGTGCGTCGCGGGCAGCTGGCGACGGTTCTCCCTGATCACATCGCACGCGTGCAAGAGGGCCTGCATCCCGTGCCGCTCGATCCACCTCTGCCGACGCGCACGGCCGCCGTTTTAGAGCGCAAGGGTGGGTATCGCACCGCAGCAAGCAGGGCGTTCTTAAAGCTGCTCACTGATCGGTTCGGGAAGTCGACCTGACCTTCTCCGACATCGACGGTGTCGAGTAGTTGAGAGACTTGCATCGGAGCTGATGCAGCGTGAGCGGATTTGCCTACGCCAGCGGTTTTTGCCGAGATCATCGACAGGAAACCCGCTTTTGATGACCCGTCGCGGCCTCGGTAACGATCCAACATTTCAGTGGCGAGCGGCCTCGCCGCCGCTGCGTTAGCATGCGCGTCGATCGCGACACCTTCATCGCAGGGCGCTTAGCCAAACCGTCAACCGCGTGCTTGATGGCTGTAGATTCGGCCGCGTCAGCAAATCCGACGTGGGCTCTGGTTGAAGAATTATTCACCATCGGATTCGCCGTGATCGTTGCCGCATTGAGTGCTGCAACTGACGATCCACTGGACAGAGACACATCGAGGCGACTCGCTTCGCCGCAGCCGCTTGGTCTGGCGTCACGAGCCGTGGAAGACCGTGTCGTCCAGGCGTTGCAGAGTACCGTCCTGCCCGGCCTTGATCATGTCGTTGATCACCTCGCCGCGGGTCATTGCGCGCTGAGCTTCCGGCGCTGCATTCCGCTGAATCAACGGCGCAGCAGAGTGGTAACCCGGTGAAGCCGCTTCTGCGGAAGATGCAGCAAGCGCGGTCGTGGTGGAAGCAGCCAGCGTGAGTGCCGACACGACGTAAGAAATGTGACGGATTCTCTTGTTCATGATGTTTCCATTTCCTTGTTTCGATATAAGGTAAGTTTTACTAATGGTAGTGCTGTCGCGGCTCGAAGACTCTGCTAACAGTGACCATAGATTCAGCTAGCGGGCAAACCAGCGCCGCCGCCGTTAGAAAACCCTGAGACCGACGGTCTCCTCGTCTCCGCACGCGATGCGCTCGCGTAACAGACGGGGGATGTCCGTGCGAAGGTTTTGCTATTGCGCCTTCATGTCGGATGTGGTTCACGAGGCAGCGGATCACTTCCTCAGCTAGGCCTTCGTCGGCCCGAAGTGGCGGAGCCACCAGACGAGATTCGCGCACCACTCGACACAACCAGTAGTACCGGCGAACTTCAACACACGCCCAACGATCCATTGTGCTTCGCCACGAGATTGTTGGGCGCGAACCTCTCATTGCGGCTCTAACGCGCCGGGCGTCAAAGTCCCAACTCGCTCAGTCCCGGATGATCGTCCGGCCGACGGCCCAAGGGCCAGTGATACTTGCGCTCGGACTCTTTGATCGGCATGTCGTTGATACATGCATAGCGGTGTTGCATGAGGCCGTCCTCGCCGAACTCCCAGTTCTCGTTGCCGTAGGAGCGGAACCAGTTGCCCGAGTCGTCATGCCATTCGTAGGCGTAGCGCACGGCAATGCGATTGCCGCCGAATGCCCACAGCTCCTTGATCAGACGATACTCGTGCTCCTTCTTCCATTTGCGCTCGAGAAACGCCTGCGCTTCCGTGCGATTGTTCGCGAACTCTGCACGATTGCGCCATTTCGTGTCGAGCGAATAGGCGAGCGCGACCTTAGCGGCGTCGCGCGAATTCCAACCGTCTTCTGCGAGACGAACTTTCTCGATGGCCGACTCCAGCGTGAACGGCGGAAGCGGCGGACGAACTGCTGCGGATGAGGTCATTTCGGATCTCCTTGTGGGGGACAGCGCGTTGTTGGTGCTCGACGTGGAGCGCGGCCCCGTCATCGTGCAACCCGAGAGGGCAAGGCCGCCCGAAGCAAGCGCGGCACCGGTGCTTAGTAAGAACTTTCGTCTTTGCATCATGGGTTCAGAACGGCTTGGTCGGCAGATACTTGCCGTTGAGCGTGATGACGGCACGCTCGCCACCTTCCGGGTCCGGGACCTTCTGGATATCGAGCTTGAAATTGATCGCGCTGATGATGCCGTCGCCGAATTTCTCGTGTACCAGCCTTCAACGTCGAGCCGTACACCTGCACCATTTCGTAGAAGCGGTAGACGGTCGGATCGGTCGGCACGCCCCCCGGAGTGCTGCCGCGCACGGGAATGGTTTGCAGCAGGCGCACAGCGTCGTCGTCGAGCCCGAGGCGTTCGGCGACGAGCTTCGCCGCATTCTCCGGCAACGCATGCTGACCGAGCAGCGCGGCCGTCGTGTATGCGAGGCTCAGGCCCGTGCCTTCGTTGATGGCTTCGAACGTGAGGTTCTTACGCACTTTCGCGTCGACGATCGTTTCGGTCAAAGCTTCGCGCGCGTTCGGTGTGACTTGCGATTGGGTCATGATGTTGCTCCTTGAGAAAATCAACCTGGTGAGATCGGCAGTCGGTTTGACGAGCCGGGAATCAGAGCGCAGCCACGCACTCGGCGGGCGTCGCGGTGACATCGGGATGCGCGGCGAGCGGCACGAACTGGCGAGTCGCGGCGTCGAGCGCGTCGATCGAGCCGGATTCGATTTCGTAGACCCATCCGTGCAAATTGAGGCGGCCTTGTGCGAGTCCCAGTGCAACGGAGGGATGGGTCTTGAGGTTGTCGAGCTGCGCAATGACGTTCTCGCGCACCATCGAGTCGACGCGCTCGCGTTCGCCTGCATGTTCACGCGCCTGGTTGACGAGCTTCGCCGAGTCGGCGTAGCGCAGCCAGTTCGCGACGGCGGGCATATGGTCGAGGCACTTGCACGTTGCGACGGCCGTCATCGCGCCGCAGTCCGAGTGGCCGCAGATCACCACATCCGTCACGCCGAGCGCGGCCACTGCATATTCGACGGTTGCCGACACACCGCCCGGCTCGGGACCGAACGAAGGCACGATGTTGCCGGCGTTGCGGATCACGAACAGGTCGCCCGGTTCGCGCTGAGTGACCAGTTCGGGAACCATGCGGCTATCGGAACAGGAAATGAACAGGGTGCGCGGCGTCTGGCTGGTGGCCAGCTTGCGGAACAACTCCCTGCGAGCGGGCATGATGTCCCGTTGAAATTTCAGAAAACCGTCGATGATCTCTTGCATGGTCAGCTCCATTCAGTCTGGCGTTCGTCGCCGCGTCGGTCAGTGCGATGCGTTGAACAGAGAATGGACCTGTTTCATCATAGTGTCCAAGACGGGTTTATGATGCCAACCATAGGCAAGACCAATTGTTCTCGGGTGCGAGGAAATTCGCCATGCTGTTGTGGGCTATCCGTTACTTCCTGGCCGTCCCGGAACACCGCTATTTCACGTGCGCCGCCGAGGCACTGCACGTTTCGTAGCTCCCGCGGTCGGAGCAGATACGTCAACTGGAAGCCACGCGGCGCACTAAGCGAACTGCTGAGTGGATTCAGCATCGCTGCGCGTGCCGCTGACGCGACGCGTCTGAAAGGCCCGCCGCGAAGCGAAGACTTCCCGCGCACGCCGCGAGGTGTTTTTACCAGGTTGTTGAATTCGACGGGCACCGGCTCGATATCCGGCCCAAAGGTCGTGATGCTCGATCAGCCCGGTTTTGCCCGAGAGTTCGAAATCAAATCGAACCCGTTTGGCTGCTGGTAATCATTGACGTATGCACACGCGCCGTGCTCGGGCATCATCTCGTTCCAGCTCGCGAATAGAGTCGATACGAAGTCATCAAAGCGATCGAATGAGCGCTCGAGACGGATCCTTCACGATTTGCGCGCTCCGCTACGGCCCCATGGTTAGGTACCGGTCTCACGCATGCAGGAAGTGGTGTACGTGATGTGGGAGCACATCAAGCGTCGACAACGCGAAGGCGAAGCTCCCCACCGAGACGCTGGGTGCTTTATACGAGTTCGTTGGCTGTCGGATCGCGGCCAAACCGGAGTACAGTCCGGATGCGCATCCTTACATCGAGCGGTTCTTTGGCACGATCGCCGCTCAGTTGTCCCCGCGCTATCCCGGGGCGCCAATTTGTCGGGCAAGATGATCTGTTCGCGGCGTTTAGTCCGGTCAGGATGTCGGTACCGGTCAGGTGCCACGGGGCAGCGAGCCGGTATGGATGCGACCCACGAATCGTAGGGGCGGCCGCCCTCGTCCCGCGCCGACGCTCATTTGTCTTCGAGGCGGTATCGGTCGCTACATCGCGGCACCGTAAAGATGATGTGCATCGGTCAGTGCCTCCGCGACGAGTTGCAGGCCTTCCAGACACTGCGCCCGATCCTGCGGCCCGCCGAGGCAAATGCGGATCGCAGCCGGCGGGTCGCCGTCCGTCGAAAATGCCGCGCTTGCCACGGCGGCGACTCTCTGACTCCGCAGATGCTGTGCCAGATCCGGTGCCGTCCATAGGCACTCGCGCGGAATCGGCAACCACAGATGGAAACCGTCGGGGGGGGCATCGAAAGGCCAGGCGCCGAGAATCCGGCTGGCAATCGCCTGCCGCGCGCGCGCTTCCGCTCGAATCGCGGCCAGCATCTCGCTGGCCGTGCCGTCGTTGATCCACTGGGTCGCCAGCAGCATTGTGAATGGGCTCGGCATCACGGTCGTGGCACGCAACGCTCCGGCGATACGCTGTGCTTCGCGCACGGTCGGCGCCAACAGGTAAGCGATTCGCAGCCCGGCGCCGAGATTCTTCGACATGCCGGTCACGTAATAGGTCAGTTCGGGCGCCAGCAACGCCAGGGGTGGCGGCGCGCTCTGCGGCAGCATCGCGTAGGCGTCGTCCTCGATGATGGGCACGCTGTAGCGCATCGCGATATCGGCCAACGCTTCGCGGCGCCTGAACGGTATCGTCAGCGTGCTCGGATTCTGCAGTGTGGGGTTGCAGTACAGCGCCGCGGGTTGTCCGCTTCTGCAGAGCGACTCGAAGGCGTGCGGGAGCGGTCCGTCGTCGTCTCGTGGCAGCGGCTGCAACTGCACGCCCAATTGCGATGCGATTGCCTTGATGCCGGGGTACGCGAGCGAATCGAGGCAGATCGCGTCGCCGCGGCGCGCAAGCCGGGAGACGAGCGCGACGAGGGCGCTGTGGATTCCGGGGCAAACGAGCACGTTATCGCTACTGCAACCGGGCAGGCGATTGGCCAGCCACGCGCGGCCGGCGGCCCGATCCGCCGGTGTGCCACCGAAATCCTGATATCGCATCAGTTGGTAAGGATCCGCCACAGCGAACAATGCGGCTGCCGATCGCTGAAGCCGGTCGACCATCTCGGTCGGTTCAGGGGGCATGTTCATCGTCATCTCGACGCTGCTCCCGCCTGATAGCTGGAACGTCCGTGTCGGGCCGCGCACGAACGTTCCGCTGCCTGCCCGCGTATCGAGCAAGCCGCGTCGGCGAGCTTCCGCATACGCGCGGGCGACCGTCGTGTAGTTCAGGTTCAGCGCACCGGCGAGATCGCGCAGCCCGGGCAGGCGGTCGCGCGGCTTCAGCCGGCCCGTCGCGAGATCTTCCTCGATGAGATCGGGGATCAGCAGATAGGCCGGCTTCCTGCTTTCCAATAGTCGCTTCGACCAATGATGGATCGCGTAATCCATATCCGTTTCCGTTTGATGATTCATCAAAACGTTAGCATGACGCATTAATAGAAAAATATATATATCGCAGTCTCTGTGTCGAATGATTGCATTGATCGCATCATGTATCGGATTGATGCATCGATGCACGCCGGATGCGCATCTATTTGATCTCGTTGCATCAGTCCGGTGCGCTGTCCACCCCCGACAGGTGGCTTCCGGCTGGATCAGCATTGGTGCGCACAAGGATCGACCTGACTGCAGCAGCATTTTTCGATTGAATGATTGGAGAATGATCGCATCGGGGCGAGGCCCGCTTGGCATATGCGTTGCGTTAATGAGTTCACCCGGATTGGAAAACGTCCGGGAACGTCATTCAACTCATTTTCAAACGGAGCGTGCCATGCCCGCAGTCAATCAGCCTCTGCACAAGAAGGGAGATTTCCTCGTCGACTACGAGGAAAAGGTATTCGAAGACGTCAAGGCGGAGCCGGGCGAAAAGGCGCTCGTGACGTTCCATACGGTTGCGTTCGAGGGATCGATCGGCTTCGTAAACCTCCTGCAGGCGACGCGCCTGCAACGCAAGGGGTTCGAGACGTCGGTGCTGCTCTACGGCCCCGGCGTGACGCTCGGCCTGCAACGCGGGTTTCCGACGCTGGGCGACGAGGCGTTTCCCGGTCACCTGAATTTCAACAAGCAACTCGTCAAGTTCATGGAAGAGGGCGGGAAAGTCTATGCGTGCCGCTTTGCGCTGCAGGCGCTTTATGGGCACGGCGAAGCGTCGCTGATCGAGGGCATTCGACCGATCAATCCGCTTGACGTGCTGGATATTCAGCTGCTTCACCGCAAGGAGAATGCGCTGGTCATCCACACTTGGACCGTTTGATCCAATGACGGGTGCCATCATGTCCGACAAACGCATCGTCCGGGCCGCCGCCGTCCAGATCGCGCCCGATCTGGAACGCGCCGGCGGCACGCTCGACAAGGTTTGCGCGGCGATCGACGAGGCGGCTGGAAAAGGCGTCCAGCTGATCGTTTTTCCGGAAACGTTCGTGCCGTACTACCCGTACTTCTCGTTCGTGCGGACGCCGGTCGCGTCCGGGGCCGATCACATGCGTCTCTACGAGCAGGCCGTGGCGGTGCCCGGCCCCGTGACGCATGCGGTCGCCGAGCGCGCACGGCTGCACGGGATGGTGGTCGTGCTCGGCGTGAACGAGCGCGACCACGGCAGCCTGTACAACACGCAGCTGATCTTCGACGTCGACGGACGCCTCGCGGTGAAGCGCCGCAAGATCACGCCGACGTTTCACGAGCGGATGATCTGGGGGCAGGGCGACGCGGCCGGGCTCAAGGTTGCGCAGACAGGGATCGGACGGGTCGGTGCGCTCGCGTGCTGGGAGCACTACAACCCGCTCGCCCGTTATGCGCTGATGACGCAGCACGAGGAAATTCATTGCAGCCAGTTCCCCGGTTCGCTGGTCGGTCCGATCTTCGCGGAGCAGATCGAAGTCACGATTCGTCACCACGCGCTGGAAGCGGGCTGCTTCGTCGTCAATGCGACCGGCTGGCTGACGGATGCCCAGATCGAGTCGATCACCGGCGATCCGAATCTGCAGAAGGCCCTGCGCGGCGGCTGCAATACCGCGATCGTGTCCCCGGAGGGCCAGCATCTGGCCGAGCCGTTGCGCTCGGGCGAAGGGATGGTAATCGCCGACCTGGACATGTCGCTGATCACCAAGCGCAAGCGAATGATGGATTCGGTCGGCCACTATGCGCGCCCGGAGCTGCTGAGCCTTGCCATCAACGATCGGCCGGCGACCACGGTGACCCCGATGGGGACCAGCGGGTCGGCCGCACGCGAATTCGAGGGAAACTGCCATGAGCGCGAACGCGAAACCGTCGGTGCAGAGCCGGCAATTGATGACTGAACTGCAGTCGGTCGGGCTGCGTCTCGCGGATCCGCGCGCTGGCGCCGCGAGCCGGCGCGGCGGCGCCGGGCCGTCCGATCACAAGGCCGTGACGGTCGACGGCGTGACCATCATGGTGCCGGTGCACACGAGCACCGCATGGGAATCGCCGTTCGTCGCGGCCGAGCCCGACGCGGCGGGCGTCAGCCTGCTGTCGCGCGGCGCCATCCCGATCGCGAGCATCAGCTTTCCGTCGAACCCGCGCTTCTACGCATTGCAGACGCTGGAGGGCGTGCCGTATTCGCACATCGCGACGCTGCATGGCGCCGACGTGCTGGCGACCACGGTGTTGCAGACCTGCATGCGCTACGAGAGCCGGCGCAAGACCTGCCAGTTCTGTTCGATCGGCCAGTCGCTTGCCGCCGGCCGGACGATTGCGCGCAAGACGCCCGAACAACTCGCGGAAGTGGCGCGCGCGGCGGTGCTGCTCGACGGCGTCAAGCACATGGTCTTGACGACCGGCACGCCACCGACGCCGGATCGCGGCGCCCGGGTGCTGTGCGAGAGCGCGTTCGCGATCAAGGCGGCTGTCGATCTCCCGATCCAGGCACAGTGCGAACCGCCCGACGACGACGGCTGGTTCGACCGGATGAAGGCAAGCGGGATCGATACGCTGGGCATGCATCTGGAAGCCGTGACGCCGGCCGTGCGCGAACGGATCATGCCGGGCAAGGCGAGCGTGCCGTTGTCACGGTATATGTCGGCATTCCGCGCGGCCGTGGCCGTGTTCGGCCGCGGGCAGGTCAGCACCTACATCCTCGCCGGGCTGGGGGACAGCGAGGCGGCGATTCTGGACATGTCGCGCGAGCTGATCGACTTGGGCGTGTATCCGTTCGTCGTGCCATTCGTGCCGATCAGCGGCACGCCGCTGGAGAGCCATCCCGCGCCGTCGCCGGACTTTATGCGCGCGGTGCTCGCGCCGCTCGGAGCGATGTTGCGCGACGCCGGCATGCGTTCCGCCGACATCAAGGCCGGCTGCGGAAAGTGCGGCGCCTGCTCGTCGCTTTCGACCTACGAGGTGTGACCATGTACTGCGTGGAGATGGGGCTGGCCGACAGCCGCGACACGTACCGGCCTGCCGAATACTGGATCAAATGGGCGCAGCTTCCGTGGGAAATCGACGAAGCGTACAAGCTGCGCCGGGCCGTATTCTGCATCGAGCAGGGGATCTTCGTCGGCGACGATCGCGACGATATCGATCGTCACGCGCAATTGCTGGTCGCGGTCAGTTGCTGCGCCGGCCTGCCGGAGCAGGTGGTCGGCACGGTCCGGATTCATGAAACCGTGCCCGGCACGTGGATGGGGTCGCGGCTCGCGGTGCATCCGGCGTTTCGCCGGCAGGGCAGGATCGGCTCGATGCTGATCGCGCTGGCCGTCAGCAGCGCGCATGCCGAAGGTTGCGGCACCTTCGTCGCGCACGTGCAAGCGCAGAACGTGCCGCTGTTTCGTCGGCTTCACTGGGATGCGCTCGGCGAGGAAACATTGTTTGGCCGCGCCCATCAACTGATGCAGGCCCAGCTTGCGCACTATCCGCCGTGCGGCACGCCGTTCGAGGGTTTCGTCCTGCGCGCGGAGGGACGGCCATGAGTGTCGCGGATCGCATCGCGGCATTGCGTGCCAGCCGCGGCTTCCAGCATAAGCACGACATCTCCGGCGTGGTCGCGTCGCTCGCGGCGGCATTGCCGAACGGTGCACGGGATCTCGCCCAGGCGGTGGCGCTCGGCGACGACTGCGCGGCGATTCCCGACGGGGACGGCTACCTGCTGTTCGCGATCGAGGGCATGGTCGGCGATTTCGTCGAGTCGATGCCGTGGTTCGCCGGGTACAGCGGCGTGATGGCGAACGTCAGCGACGTCTACGCGATGGGTGGGCGGCCGATCGCCGTCGTCGACGCATTGTGGAGCGACGGGATCGACGCCGCGCGGCCGGTGCTCGCCGGGATGGCCGCGGCTGCGTCGGCGTATGGCGTGCCGATCGTCGGCGGCCACAGCAACACGCGCAGCGCGCAGCGGCAACTGGCCGTGTCGATCCTGGGCCGGGCGCGCGCGCTGCTGTCGAGCTTCAATGCGCGGCCGGGCGATCGCCTGATGATGGCGGTCGACCTGCGCGGCGTATTCGAGGAGCCGTATCCGTTCTGGAATGCGTCGGTCTGCGCGCCGCCGGACCGGCTGCGCGCCGATCTCGAGATTCTGCCGATGTTGGCGGAAGACGGGCTGTGCGATGCCGCGAAGGATATCTCGATGGCGGGCGTGCTCGGTACGGCGCTGATGCTCGTCGAATGCTCGCGTGTCGGCGCGCGGATCGCGCTCGACGCGATCCCGCGGCCTCCCGGCGTCGACTTCGATCGCTGGCTGACGGCCTTTCCAAGCTACGGATTCCTGATGGCGGTGCGGCCGGCGCATACCGACGCGATCGCGGAACGCTTCGCGGCGCGCGGGCTCGCGTGCGCGGTGATCGGCGATATCGACGCCACGCGCGAGGTCGTCGTCGAGGAGGCGGGCGAAACGGCGGTGCTGTGGGATTTCCGGATCGAGCCGTTCATCACCGGTGTCGAAGGAGGTACGCGATGAGCGGCGATACGTTGCGCATCGCGCTGCTGACCCACTCGGTCAATCCGCGCGGCGGTGTCGTGCACGCACTCGAACTCGCGAGGGCGCTGCACGAAGCGGGACGCGATGTCACCGTGTTCGCGCCGGCCGCGCCGGGCGACGAGATGTTCCGCGATGTCCCGTGCCGCGTCGTGCTGGCGCGCGTCGATGGCCGTCCGCGCGGCGTCGCGGAAATGGTGCGCGCGCGAATCGCCGCGATCAAGTACGCCCTGCTGGAGCACGACGCAAGCGGGTTCGACGTGCTGCATGCACAGGACAGCATCACGGGCAATGCGCTGGCCGAGCTGAGGCAGTCGGGCGAAATAGATGGATTCGTACGGACCGTGCACCACCTCGACGTATTCGACGACCCGCAGCTCGAACGCTGGCAGGAACGCGCGTGGCGCGAGGCGGACCAGGTGCTGTGCGTGAGCGCCGCGTGGGCGGCCACGATGCGCAAGACGTTCGGGGTCGACGCGAGCGTGGTGCCCAATGGGGTGGACGTCGGCCGGTTCGCTCGCGCGAGCGAGGCGGACATGCAGGCGGTGCGGCGGCGTTTCGGCCTGCACGGCGCGCCGGTCGTCCTGGCGATCGGCGGGATCGAGCAGCGGAAAAACTCGATCGCGCTGCTCGAGGCATTTTCCCGGTTGCGCGGCACGACGCCCGATGTACGGCTCGTGATCGGGGGTGGCGCGAGCCTGCTCGATCACGATGCCTACACGCGCCGCTTCGTCGCGCGCGCCGCCGCGCTCGGGCTGGGGATCGGCGTCGACGAAACCGTCGTGCCGACGGGGCCGCTCGACGATGCGGCGCTGGTCGCGCTGATGCACTGCGCCGACGTGGTGTCGATGGTGTCGATCCGCGAGGGATTCGGTCTGGTCGTGCTTGAGGCGCTCGCGTGCGGCAAGCCGGTCGTCGTATCCGAAATCGAACCGTTTACCGAGTATCTGGACGAGCACGCGTGCGTGTGGGCCGATCCCGCCGACGTGGATTCGATCGCCGATGCGCTGCGCGACGCGCTCTCGGGGCGGCGTGGTCCCGATTTCACGCATGCAGTTCCCGCACTGTTGAACCGCTTCACATGGGACGCGAGTGCGCGCAGGCATCTGGACATTTACCAGGACAGGCTGGCGCAGCGTGCGCAAGCATCGTCCGCCGAGTAAGGGGGCATCATGCCGGTCATGCATTTTCGGGTTCGTTGGCCCGACCAGTCGGAAACCAATTGCTATTCGCCTTCGACCGTGGTGTCGGAGTTTTTCACGCCCGACACGCAATACGCGCTCGACGACTTCGTCGAACGCGCACGGCGCGCACTGGGTATCGCATCCGATCGCGTCCGCGAGAAATACGGGTTCGCGTGCTCGGCCGCGATGGACGAGCTGGCACGGATCGAAGCGCACGCGGAACGATTCGCGCCGCAGCGCGATGCGACCGTGACCGTCATCGAGCTCGTTTAGGGCGTCCGGCACGCAGAAATCCACCGCCATCTTCAACACACATTCAGGACTGCATCATGTCAAGCGAACCCGTTTTTTCATCCAGCCTCCCGGATATCGATGCCCATCTCGGCGTAGCCGTCATCGGCGGCGGGCAGGCCGGGCTGTCGATCAGCTACTACCTGAAGCAGGCAGGTATCGATCATCTCGTATTCGAAAAGGAAACCGTGACGCACACGTGGCGCAAGCAGCGCTGGGACGCGTTCTGTCTGGTGACGCCGAACTGGCAGTGTGCGCTCCCGGGCTATCCGTATCGCGGGGCCGACCCGCACGGCTTCATGACGAAGGACGAGATCGTCGAGTATCTCGACGGCTTCACCCGCAGCGTCGATGCGCCGGTACTGGAACATACCGCGGTCGAGCATGTGACGCGCGACGCGGACGGACGCTATCGCATCGCGACGTCGCGCGGCACGTACACGGCGGATCGGGTCGTCGTTGCGTCGGGCGGCTACCATCGGCCGATCGTGCCGCGCATGGCCGAGCGGCTTCCTGCATCGATCGTGCAGCTCCAGTCGTCGGAATACCGCAATCCGGCCGCGTTGCCGGACGGGCCGGTGCTCGTGGTCGGATCGGGGCAATCGGGTGCGCAGATCGCGGAAGACCTCCACCTTGCCGGGCGTAAGGTGTTACTCGCGGTGGGCGATGCGCCGCGCTGTGCCCGTTTCTATCGGGGCAGGGACGTCGTCGACTGGCTGGCCGACATGCAGTACTACGACATGCCGGTCGATGCACATCCGCTGCGCGAAGGCGTGCGCGACAACACCAACCACTATGTGACCGGGCGCGACGGCGGGCGCGACATCGATCTGCGCCGCTTTGCCGCCGAAGGGATGGAACTGTACGGCCGGCTGGAGGACTTTTCAGGCGGGCAGTTGCGCTTCTCCGCAGACCTGTCGGCGCAGCTCGACAGCGCCGACGATACGTACAACCGGATCAATGCCGGCATCGATGCGCATATCGAGAAGAATGGGATCGCGGCGCCGCCCGCGACGCGCTACGAACCCGTGTGGCGTCCAGACCATGAGCGGACGACACTCGATCTAGCGGCCAGCGGCATCGCATCGGTCATTTGGTGCATCGGCTTCACCCCCGACTTCAACTGGCTGGATGCGCCGGTCTTCAACGGTCGCGGCTATCCCGCGCACCGGCGTGGCGTGACGCCGGTTCCGGGGCTCTACTTCGTCGGGCTGCCCTGGCTATACACGTGGGGGTCGGGGCGATTCTCCGGCGTGGCGCGAGATGCGGCCCATATCGTCGACCGGATCCAGGCCGAGATGACAGCCGCGCGGCGTTCGGCCGAAAGCGAGGTCGCCTGACGCCGATGCATACCGCCATCCATCGCTATCGGGCCGGCATGCCGCAGCTCGCGCACACGGGGCTCGCGGAAAACTGGCTGCTCAAGGAGTGCGGACAGCGCCACTGGGACGCGCTGGCCGCGTATAGCGGTCGCGACGCGCCCGAGTTCTTCGACGACGACGGGCGGCGCGCCTATGCGTCGTTCGTTGCGGTGCACGTCGACATGAGCCGCCGTCACGCGATTCGCGAGAACGACACGTTCGCGCTGCATGTCGCGCTTCACCGGGTCGGCCCGATTCGTCACTTTAGCGAACAGCGGATCCGGCATGGCGACCACGAAGCAGGCGTCGTGCGGATGATGTCGACGTTCGTGACGCGCGAACACGCCGGCAGCAACCGCTCGGTGATGAAGGCGCGAATGACCGGCGTCGACGGCCGCACCGGGCCGGTCCCGGCCGATGCGCTGGCGATGGCGGAACGGGGGAAGAAGCTGCGGACGCGGGATGCGTCGATCGTGCCGGCGCTCGCCGGCCTCGCGGAGGACGACGGCGCCAGCGTGTCGTTCCTGCCGTGCCCGAACATGGATTTCAACGGCGCGGACCTGCTGTACTTCGCCAGCTTTCAGGCCTTCGTCGACCGCGCGGAATGGCAGCATTATCGCTTCGCGCACGCACCGGTGCTGGCAGCACGTCAACTGTACTTTCATGGAAATCTCGACATCGGCGATGCGTTGACCGTGCGTTTCGTGCGTGCCGGACCCGATACGGGCGGCCTGCTGCACTGGAGCGAAATCCTGCGCGACAGCGACGGGACGAAGATTGCCGATGTCATCACGCAAAAGCACTGGAGCCGGGCATGAACGAGGCGGCAATCATGGCGCCGGACACCGAGGTGGAGCGCGTCGGGCCGAACGATCGACGCGCGCGCACGGTGCCGCTGCGCAAACTCTACACGCAGCGCGATCTCGAAGCCGTCGCGCATCTCGGCAGCATGCCCGGCGCGTGGCCCTATGTGCGCGGGCCGTACGCGTCGATGTATACCGATCGCCCATGGACGATTCGCCAATACACGGGGCATGCAGACGCGGCGGATTCCAATCTCGCGTTTCGCACGGCGCTCGAGCAGGGCGCGCAGGGGCTGTCCGTGGCATTCGACCTGGCGACACAGCGCGGCTACGACTCGGATTGCGTCGAGGCGTGGGCCGATGTCGGCGTGGCTGGTGTCGCGATCGATACGGCTGACGACATGGTGCGGCTGTTCGACGGCATTGCACTCGACGCCACGACAGTGTCGATGACGATGAACGGCGCGGTCCTGCCGATCATGGCGGCGTTCGTCGTGGTCGCCGAGGAGCAGGGCGTGCCGCCCGAGCGGATCGGCGGGACGATTCAGAACGACATTCTGAAGGAGTACATGGTCCGCAATACGTGGATTTTCGGGCCGGCGCCGTCGATGCGGATCGTCGCCGACGTCGCGTTGTGGCTGGCCGAGCATGCGCCGCGCTTCAATGCGCTGTCGGTGTCGGGATATCACTTCCAGGAAGCCGGCGCCGACGCCGTGCTCGAACTCGCGCTGACGCTGTCGAATGCGCGGGCGTACGTCGACACGCTGGCCGCACGCGGGATGCCTGCGGATGAGGCCTGCTCTCGGTTGAGCTTTTTCTTCGGCGTGGGCAGCGATTTCTATACGGAGATCGCCAAGCTGCGCGCGGCGCGTCTGCTGTGGGCGGAGATCGCGCACGCGTGCGGCGCGCGCTCGCCCCGGGCGTGTGCGCTGCGCATGCATTGCCAGACATCTGGATGGTCGTTGACCGCACAGGAGGCGGAAAACAACATCGTTCGCGTGACGGCGCAGGCAATGGCCGCGGCGTTTGGCGGCACGCAGTCGCTGCACACGAATGCGTACGACGAAGCGCTTGCGCTGCCGTCCGCGGCGGCAGCGCGCCTCGCGCGCAACACGCAGCTGATTCTGCAGCATGAAACGGGACTGTGCGACACGGTCGATCCGTGGGCCGGTTCGTACATGATGGAATCGCTGACGGACGACATCGCGACCCGCGTGCGCGCCGAGCTGGCCGCCATCGACGCGCAGGGCGGCGTGATCGCCGCGATCGAGTCCGGTTGGGTCAAGCGGCGCTTGCTGCATGCCGCGGCCAAGACGCAGGCGCAGGTCGATTCCGGGCGCCGGACCGTGGTCGGCGTGAACCGTTTCGTCGCGAGCGATCCGACGGATGAATTCACGGTGCGCGAGATGGACGGTCGTCATGTTCGTGCGGGGCAGGCGCGGCGAATCGCAGCCGTCAAGGCCGCGCGCGATCCGGCGCGGGTGGAGGCGGCGTTGTGGCGGCTGGCCAACGCGGCGCGCGACGGCGGCGGAAACCTGCTCGCATTGGCGATCGACTGCATGCGGGCACGTGCGACCGTCGGGGAGTGTACGCGCGCACTGGAATCGGTATGGCCGCGACATACCGCGGCGGTGGAAGCGAATGGCGCGGGTGCTTACGGCGACCATCGGCGCGGCGACGCCGCATGGCGCGCGGCCAAGGGCTGCGTCGGCCGGCTGGCACAACGTGCGGGACGCAGGCCGCGCATCGTGATCGCCAAGCTCGGCCAGGACGGACACGACCGCGGTGCGGCGGTGGTCGCAGCCGCGCTCGAGGATGCCGGATTCGACGTCCTACGTCTGCCGCTATTTCAGCAACCGATCTGCGTGGCGGCAGCCGTGCAGGCGTATGGCGCCGATATCGTGGGCGTTTCGTCGTTGTCGGGCGGCCACCGCGAGCTCGTCGAAGGGCTGCTCGACGAACTGGCATCGCTTCGCGCTGGGATTCCGGTGGTGTTGGGCGGCATCTTTCCCGCCGCGGATGCGCGCCATCTGAAGGCGAAGGGCGTCGCGGCGAGTTTTGGGCCGGGTACGCCGCTCGATGCGATCGTCGAGGCGCTGTGTGCATGTATCGAGCGAGCGCGGTGTGTACATCCGGCGGACCACGTGGGCTGATGCGGGACGGCTTCTCGTTCGTGCGTCAGCGGTCGCATCGCATGAACGAGCGGCTGTTGCCGTGTCATGCGATCACCGCGGGGTCGTCAGCCGCCGGCACGTCCTGGCGGGCGTCGAGCACGCACAGCGGATTGATGCTGGATTCGGCGAAACGGTCGCCGAGTCGAAAGGCCATCCGCTCCGATTTCCTCAGCCACGGCGTTGGCGCCGGGTCAGAACCCTTCAGTGTCCAATCGCGTCGGGCGCGCTATTCGACTACGCCGGCCGCGGGCCACCCGACCTGATCGCTCCAGCTCTGGTCGCGCTTAAAGCTGAACAGGTTGTCCTTGAGCAGGCGCATTCAGCCATATCAGTTTGAGCGCGGCCTAATCCCCCGGGTAGTGGCTGACGTCACAATCAATTCGAAGCAGTCCGACTATGTCGAGAACGCCTTCGATCGGTTGCAGCAAGAGGCCATCAAGCTATTCAGCTCCTGCATCGTGAAGCCCAAGGCTCCTCACGCGGCGCTGCAATGCACACGCGGTCCGGGCGCTGCGCCATCGAAGACCCGGCGTCCTATCCGGATCGGCTGATTCACGTGGGCAGGTGCCATGGTGAGTGTGCCGTGTCGGGGCGTGACGCGCGGATCGTTTTGGCGACCTCGAGCGAGTGGCAAGCGCGCAACAGGTGTCACGCGTGCACGCGCACCGCCGGATCGCCGAGGATGGTTGCAAGGGTCCGGATTGCCTCATCGATCTTCGTGTTCCATGGATGTCCGAATTTGACGTGCACGCAATTTTGAAAGGCATGCTTTGTCGAAAAGATGGGCTCCGGCGCGATACTGATGCGGTGGCCGATCGCCAGCCGATGCAGCGCCATCGTGTCGAAGCCCGAGCGCTCCTCGGCGCGGACGGGGCCCCATTCTTCCAACAGTTGGTGCGCGCGGAACACGGTCGACTGGCTGACGCGCCGTTGCGCGATGGTCCGCCGGACCGACGGCAACCGCGCGCCGACCGGAATATAGCCTGACCGGATGCGGCTGGCGATGGAATTGGCGAGCGCCTCGTAGTGATTCATGGCGTGCTTGTTTCGGCGGATGTTTCCTGCCGCGGCGCATTCGGCGGGTGCCGTTTGACGGTCCGGTGAACTGCGCGACGCATCGTCAGTGATAGTGCAGTTCGGCATGGTCGGTCTTGCCGCGGAACACGCGGTAGCCGAGTGCTGTGTAGGCGAGAATTACCGGGATGATGACGACCGCGCCGACCAGCGTGAACACCTGGCTCGTATGGGGTGACGCGGCTTGCCAGATCGTCACACCCGGCAGGATCGCGAACGGATAGACGGTGGCGAGCAGGCCCGCGTAGCCGGCTAGGACGAAGCCCAGCGTAAGCACGAACGGCAGCGTCGGATGGCGGCTGCGCGTGGCCCTGAGCATGCCGGCCGCACACGCAAGCACGGTGGCCGGTGCGAGCAGTGCCCAGTGCAGCATCGGCGAATCGAACCAGCGGGAGTCGAACATCGGCGTGAGCCTCGGCGTCCACAGCGTAACTGCGATGATCGTCACCAGTTGCAGCGCGGTGAGCGGCATAGCGAGCCGGTAGAGGCGACGTTGCAGGTCGCCGTCCGTTTTCGCGATCAGCCACGTGCAGCCCAGCAGGGCATAGGTGACGACAAGCGCGAGGCCGGTAAACAAGCTGAAGGGTGTCAACCAGTCGAACGCGCCGCCCGCGAAGTGGTCACCGACGACGGGAATGCCCGACAGCCATCCGCCGATGGCGACGCCCTGGAAGAATGTCGCGCCTGCCGAGCCGCCGATGAACGCGAGATCCCACCACGCTCGCGTGCGTCGCGCCTTGCCACGCAACTCGAACGCGACGCCGCGAAATATCAGGCAGATCGTCATCAACAGCAGCGGCAGGTACAGCGCTGACAGCACGACGGAATAGACCGTCGGGAACACCGCGTAGAGCGACGCGGCGCCCAGCACCATCCAGGTTTCGTTGCCGTCCCAGACAGGGGCGACGGAACTCATCATGCAGCTGCGCGCATCGTCGTGATCGAAAAACGGGAAAAGGATGCCGATGCCGAGATCGAATCCGTCAAGCACGACGTACATGCCCAGACCAAACGCGACGATGGCGGCCCAAACGAGAGTGATGTTCATGTTGAAAGTCCGGTTGTATCAGGAGATGCGACGGCGGGCGAGCGTGTTGGCGACGACACGGTCGGCCGGCTCCGGCGCGTTGCCGATGCGAACGGGAACCGGCGTGCCGCTGGGGCGATCCTCGGACAGCACGGCGGGGCCGTGCTTTGCGAGGCGCAGCAAGTAGTAGATGCCAGTGCCGAAGACGAGGGCATACACCACGACGAACGCGAGCAGCGTGATGCCCACCTGTTGAGCGGGGACGGGCGAGAGTGCATCGGTGGTGTGCATGACGCCGTAGATGACCCACGGCTGGCGCCCGACTTCGGTCGTGATCCAGCCCGCGAGCAGGCTGATGAAGCCAGTCGGCCCCATCGCCAGTGCGAAGCGGTGATACGACGCACTGTCATACAACCGACCGCGGCGCCGCAGCACGAAGCCGACGATCGCGAGCAACGCCATCAGGACGCCGAGGCCCGCCATGATCCGGAACGTCCAGAAGACGATCGTCGAGTTCGGCCGGTCGGCCTTCGGAAACGCCTTGAGCCCCTTGATCTCGCCGTCCCATGTGTGAGTCAGGATCAGACTGCCCATATGAGGTACCGACACGCGGTACCGTGTCGTTTCGGCATCCATGTCCGGAATGCCGAACAGATTCAGCGCCGTCCCGTTGTGTTCTGTTTCCCAGACGCCCTCGATCGCGGCGAGCTTCGCGGGCTGGTATTCGCGTGTGTTCAAGCCGTGCGCATCACCGGCGAGGATCTGCAGCGGCGCGATGACGACCAGCAGTCCGATGGCCATCGAGAACATCTTGCGCACCGCCGGATCGCGACGGCCGCGCAGCAGATGCCAGGCGCCGGTCGCGGCGACGACGAGCGCGGCCACGATAAACGCGGCGAGCGCCATGTGCACGAAGCGGTACGGGAACGACGGGTTGAAGACGATCGAGAACCAGTCGACCGGTACGACCCGGCCGTCGACGATCGCGATCCCCCGTGGCGTCTGCATCCAGCTGTTCGACGCGAGAATCCAGAACATCGAAATATTCGTGCCGATCGCGACCAGCGCGGTCGCGATGAAATGAGGCACGCGGCCGACGCGGTTCCAGCCGAACAGCATGATGCCGAGGAAGCCCGCCTCGAGGAAGAACGCCGTCATCACCTCGTAGGCGAGCAGCGGACCGGTGACGCTGCCGGCGAAGCTCGAGAAGCCGCTCCAGTTCGTGCCGAACTCGTAACTCATGACGATGCCGGAGACGACACCCATGCCGAACGCGACGGCGAAGATCTTCGACCAGAACCGGCATAGTTCGCGATAGACCTGACGGCCCGTCTTGAGCCACAGGCCTTCGAGCACGGCGATGAAGGTCGAGAGGCCGATGCTGAGCGCGGGAAAGATGATGTGAAACGAAACTGTGAACGCGAACTGGATTCGCGCGAGGTGCAATGCATCCATATAGACCACCGGTAGTGTCGGGTTGAATCGGTGGCCCATTTTCGTAACAAAGCGCAGTGCTACACAGCAGCACATCGATCGCGAAAACGGGTAGCAGCACCAGAAGAGGCGTGGCATTTCGACTCATGCGCGACGCAATATCGCACCGGCTTTTCATCGGCAACCGCACCGGATTGCGTCGATCAGAGGGACAGCAGGCCCTCGGTCGTGCCGACGTACGCCGCGAGGCCGGCCTTCTGCAACGCGCGCGGCGACACGCTCAATCGCGCCGACCGGAGAGGCGCGAACGCCGGTGTCCGCGCGTGTTTAGCGCAACGCCGCTGCCGAGGTCGGGTAGACGGTCGTGTCCGTCGCGAACAGCGTGCTGTCTGCGCCGCGTTCGAAGGCGATGGGTCGCGGTCGTAGACCGCCACGAGGTGCGAACCGACGGCCTTTTCGATGGTTTTGAAAGGAAGGGGAGTCGGTCAGGCATTGCCGGGGCGGACCGACAGCGGATCGCAGCAACAGAACTGTGGAAAATGCGCGTGGCACTCGCGAGGGCGAAGGGGTGGCATGCGGGTGCCGCCCGGGCCGAGCAACGCGACGATTGCGCTGGCTGAGAACGCGCGCAAAGCGTCGGTACCGCCCGTATGCACGGCGAGGTGCGCCTCAACTGGACCACGTTTGAGGTACGATCGGGATGAATGCGGCTTCGCGCCAGCGTGGTCGAAGCGGGACCCGGCATTGCGCAGATCGCCGCAGCCGCCACTAGCCCCGAGCTCGAGGAGCGACACGATCGCGTGCGACACGGTGGAGTGCAACTCGATGAAGCCGCAGGCGAGGGCGACGCTACCGTTGACAGACGGGGCGAGCCGTTGCAACGACACGCGTCGCTCGAGCGGGCGGCTGCCAGCGACGGCGCAGGCCCGCTGGTTGACCAGGCTCGGCGACAATCCGTGCGGCATATCCGGCAGCAGAAAAACGGCGTTACCTGCGGCAACCGGGATGCTGCCGCGCCTGTCGGCATAGTGAAGCCACGCCGACCCATGCAGGATGATGTGGAAGCTCGCGTTCGCGCAACCGGCGGTCGATGCTTTCCAGTTGCCGCAATTCTGGCTGACATGAACAAGCTGGCTCCTCGGCTCCCTGGCTCGACAACGGCCAATCGACGCCCGCGTCTGATTGCGCGGACATTCCGATGCTGGGGGGCGGACGACGCGCCCATGCTAAGGGCTTCGCCGCGCCGCCCAAACCAACGATTCGTGAAATGTATGTTCCCCCCGGGGCCACGCCGATGTCGAACTGAATGACGTCTGGTGGGCGGAAGATCAAATTGCCGAGCGATCTCGCGTCGTGAACCCACATGAAGCAGTAGTCGTTCAGCGACCTACGTCCTTCTCACGATAGGGTGCAGCACGGGTGACATCGCCCTGATAGAACGCCGCAAATCGTTCCAACTGCCGCCGGGCCGCTTCGCTGTCGGAGCCCTCCTTCAATACCGCACTCGAAAAACCCATGCGCTCCATCTGCTGCAATTGGTCGACGAGAACCTCGCCAGTGGCCCGCAAGTCGCCCTTGAAACCGAGCCGTCGGCGCAGGTAATAAGCCTGGCTATACGCTCGCCCGTCAGTAAACGACGGGAAATGCAAATCGACGCGCGTCGCGATTGCGATCTCGAGCGCGTACACGCGCGGGTCGGCATCGTTCGGCAACGTGAGTACGGACGGGGCGGCGTCGGCGGCATGTTCGCCCGCGTCGAGAAGACGAATGCGTGCGACGGCGTTCATGCGAGAGTCTCCGCGGTTGTGCGAGCCGCGTCGGCAGCCGACTTGAACGGTTCGAGTCCGACCCGGCGCAACGTTTCGATAAAGGTCTCGCAGCGTTCGCCCGACCGTGCACGTAGCGCCAGATAACAATCGAGCACCGCCTCGACGGCATCCGTTACTTCATGTGCCGCGAACGACGGGCCGATGACCTTGCCGGGCCGTGCAACGCCGCTGCGCGCGGAGCCGTCTGCTCCACCCAGTGTGATTTGGTACCACTCGGCGCCGTCCTTGTCGACGCCGAGGATGCCGATATGCCCGCTGTGATGATGTCCACACGAATTGATACAGCCGCTGATGTGGAGATCGATCTCGCCGATGTCATTCAGTTCGTCGAGATCCTGGAAGCGCTCCATGATGCTTTGCGCAACCGGTAGCGACCGAGCATTGGCGAGCGCGCAGAAGTCGCCGCCAGGGCACGAGATCATGTCAGTGAGCAAATGTACATTTGCGCTTGCGAGTTGCACGGCAACCGCCGCGTGCCAGAGCGGCAGCAAATCGTCGACATGAACCCAGGGCAGCACGATATTCTGGCTATGGGTGACGCGTGCTTCGCCTGCCGAGAAGCGATCCGCGAGCTCGGCGATTCGTTCGAGTTGCTCTGCAGACGCATCTCCTGGTGACTGTAATGGTCGCTTGAAGGAGAGGGTGACGATACGCAGCGACGGATCCCTGTGTGATGCGACGTTACGCTCGAGCCAGCGCGCGAATTGGGGAGACTGCCGTGCAGTTGCGGTACGCACAACGTCCGCTTCCGGATCGGCTGGGCGACTCGCGGCCACTTCGGGTGGCACCGCGAAGTACGACCTCATGCGCGCTAACTCTGCCTGCGGGATCGTATGTGGCCCCCCGTCAAAGTCCACGATTTGCCTGAATTCTTCTTCGACCTCGTCGATGAAACGCTGGCCTTCAGCCTTTGCGAGGATCTTGATCCGAGCCTTGTATTTGTTGTCTCTTCGGCCGAACTGGTTGTACACGCGGACAACGGCCTCGATGTAGTTCATGATGTGCCGCCACGGCAGGAATTCGCGCAGCACGATGCCGATCACCGGCGTTCTGCCCATGCCACCACCCACCAATACGCGAAATCCAAGTTCGCCGTCCTCGTCTTGGACGAGTCGCAGTCCGACGTCGTGCCAGCCCGTTGCCGCACGGTCCTCGGTGGAGCCGGAAATGGCGATCTTGAACTTGCGCGGCAGGAATGCGAACTCAGGATGCAGCGTCGTCCATTGGCGCATCAGTTCTGCAAAAGGCCGCGGATCTGCAATTTCGTCCGGCGCAACACCTGCTCGCTCGTCGCAGGATATGTTTCGGATGCAGTTGCCGCTCGTCTGTATGCCGTGCATGTTGACGGTTGCGAGAAGATCCATCACGTCGGCGGCTTTGGAGAGCGGAATCCAGTTGTACTGGACATTCGTTCGGGTCGTGAAGTGCGCCTGATGCGTCGGCAGGCGTTCGGTGCCAAGTTTACGCTGGGCATCAAGTGCTCGACGGTAGACCTCGGTATCAGGCTCGTCGTACTCGCGAGCAATGCGTGCCAAAACGCGAATCTGCGCACTTGAGAGTTCGCCGTATGGAACGGCGACACGCAACATCGGAGCGTGACGCTGCACGTACCAACCGTTTTGGAGACGCAGTGGCAGAAACTCTGCGTCACTGAGTTTGCCACTTTGCCAGCGCTCGATCTGATCGCGAAACTGAGCGGCGCGATTTGCCACGAAGGCCTTGTCGAATTCGTTGTAACGATACATGGTGGTTGCAGAAATGCCGGGATCCGGTGGACATAGAGTGTTCACGTTATCGTGCCCCGGAGTGCAGTTAAAGCAGCAGACGACACTCAAACGAGCGTAGCAGTGACGGTGCAGGTTGCGTATCGAGTAAGCTTCTTCGCCACTGCGCGACCATATTGGCGTTCAAGCCGTGCGCACGCGCTACCTCGGCAATCGAGCGATTCGGATCGTTCGCTTCGGCAGCAACCGCTTCCCGAAACTCCTTCGTGTAGTTCTTCGATCCCGGTTGTCTTCCAGTCAGGCAGCTTTCGGCGCGCGCTGGCGAGTAATTGCGTCACCCGGGCTTGGTCGCGTGCGACGACATCGCGCGGCCGGCCCAGCTCGGCTTGGGTCGGCGCATTCGGTTCGACAGTCTCGATTGCGCTTGCTCGCTGCGCACCAGCGTGTTGCTGGGCCGACAAGAAGAGCGTCGCGTGGCCGTAGCCAGCGCCAACGAGGCACACCAACCAGAGCGCCATCGCAGGCAATTTGATCTGCAGCGGCTCGCCCCGCGTCAAGGCGGGTAGAAGGTGGGCGGCAAGTAGGACGACGAGGGCAACAGCGGCCCACGCGATCCGTTCGGCCGATGTGCCGCCGCGTTCAATACCCGCGACGATCAAGATCCACGCGGACGTGCTCGTGGCACCGAGGGCGAGGACCAATGCGATTAGGCGGGGGAGGGTAAGGCGCGGGGCTGTGCATGGGCGGCCTCATTAGCAGGGTTTCAGCCCGCTCCCGTCGCCAAACGGGGTGAGCGGGCGCAGAGCGGGGTTGGCGAACCGGCGGCTAATGAACACCGGCAGACCCGAAGGTCTCCCCACCCAGGCCCGCCCATAGAAACCGACGTGCAAAGGCACACCGCACAAAAAAGCCGCAGAACGCGGCTGTGCGCATTAACCGTTCGGGTCGCCAAACCCGGCACCTGTTGTTTCAGGTGCGCGGCCAGTGTAGCTCCCGGCAGCGGTGTTTACGACACACTTGATGCGTGATGTTTGATGTTTGATGCGGCGTCGCTATAATGATGATGATTGATGTCTGATGCTTACAAGGAGCGCAATATGCGTACCACTATTGATATCGACGACGACGTCCTTGCCTTCGCGCGGGAGCGTGCAAAGCCCGGCACGAGTATCGGGAAGGTCATTTCTGACCTCGCCCGTGCGGCCCTGCAGCGCGGAACAACGAACCAGTCGAGCCGAAACGGCTTGCCGTTGATGCCGGTTTCCGCGACCGCCCGTCCGGTCACCCTTGATACCGTTAATCAACTTCGCGACGACTCGCTGTGATTACCTACCTTCTCGACGTCAACGTACTCATTGCTTTGCTCGACCCGGCACACGTTCAACACGAGCCGGCGCATGCGTGGTTTGGCCGGGTAGGCCATTCCGCATGGGCCACGTGCCCGCTCACCGAGAACGGCGTGCTTCGAATTATCGGCAATCCGAAATACCCGAATACGATGGTCTCTCCTGCATCCGTTGCACCGCTTGTTGTGCAACTGCGGTCCCATGCTGGGCACACATTCTGGTCGGACGATGTGAGCCTGCTCGACGAAAAACACGTCGACGCCACCCGTTTACTGTCCTCCGCTCAACTGACCGACACTTACCTCCTCGCGCTCGCTCGCGCACACAAAGGCAAGTTGGCGACCTTCGATCGCCGCTTGGTCGTCGACGCGGTTCCGAACGGCGGGAAGCATCTTGAACTGATTCCTTGATCATCGACCGACGGCCGGATTTTGCACGAAAAGGACGATTACCCCGCCTTGGCGGTGATCAACGTGATCAATCCGGCTGACAACAGAGTGGAAATCGCCGTGCTGGTCAGAACGGTCGCGAGAATAGGGTGCACGTATGCCACCCTTGTTCGACGAAGGGTGGCAGGTTGGGATCGGGCATACCGAGGTCTCCGCGAAAGTCGGTGGTCGGGTGAGCGCACCGGTCATGTCGGGGTCGCGCTTCAGGCGCGATACGACGTGCAGGCATGCTGGCCGACTTCAAGGGACGCATCACGGGAAATTTGTCGGTGCAAAAGCGCCACATCTGATAACTCCCCTTATCAGACGTGCCACTTTTGAATCCCGTCTGTGCTATAACTGTTCATGATTTGTGCATAAAAGGAGCGCGGCACCATGAACACCCTCGCGACCCCCAGCCCAGCGGCGTCTGCGGCGACGCCCACCGGTGCGGCACCCGTCAGCTTCGAGGCCTTTCTCAGCTCGCTACGGGAACCCGACACGGCAGCCCCCGTGCTGTCGGCACGACGCTATGTGGCGGCCCTGAACATCGATCTGCAGACGCTGGCCGACCAGGCGCATGTTCACCGAAACACCGTGGCGCGAGCCCCGGAGTCGGCATCGGTTCAGCACTTCCTGCGCGAAGCGATCCGCGTGATTCGCGCCGCGACCGACCTGTCCGGTGACGTGTACCGCGCGTTGTTCTGGTACCGCAACGAGCCGCTGGCGGTGTTCGATTACCAGACAGCCGAAACGCTGGTTTCCGCCGGCCGGGCCGAGGACGTGCTGCGCTACATCGTGTCGCTGGAAGCGGGCGCGGCCGGATGATCCTCAAGCCACTGCAGGACATCATCGCGTACCGGATGCACCAGCCCAAATGGGCGGTCGCGCCCACCAGTGGCGCCGGGGCAGCGAAGGCAGGCGGGCGGGCGAACCGGGTCGGCACGCCGGCTTTGTACCTAGCCCTCGAAGTGGCTACCGCGGTGGCCGAGTATCAGCAGCTGTCGCCGCTGCTACCGCCTGGCACGCTCGTGAGCTATCGCGTGACGGCCGCGCCCGTCGTTGATTTCACGGCGGGCTTTCGTGGTGACCACTGGTCGCCATTGTGGGAGTCGTTCTTCTGCGACTGGCGCCGTGACTGGTTCAACAAGCGGATCGAGCCACCAAGCTGGGTGCTAGGCGATGAGGTGATTGCCGCCGGCGCCAAAGGCATCCTGTTTTCGTCAACGCAGGCAGCCGGCGGCACGAACCTGGTGCTGTTCGTTGACCAACTGGACAACACCGATCGCCTGGAGGTCATCGATCCAGCGGGCGCCTTGCCGCGCGATCAGGCCTCGTGGGGCGAGTCTCCCGCTTGACCGGCCTGCGGCCGCATGCCAACACAACAAGGAGAGCGCATGCAATTCGACGCCACAGCAGAATTCCGACGGCTTCAGGCCCTGTGACGGCCTTGGACGCTACCCATCCCGGTGCAACGGTCCACGCGTTCGACGCGCCAGTCCGCGCCGGCGTTTCGCCGGGCAATCAGGCAGCGGAGGTGGAGCAAGTGGAGCTGCAGCGGGTATGAACACGGTACGTGATTATGCGCCGCAGAGCATAAACGCTTTTAGGCACAGTTCCCGGTTATGCCCAGCTCGTGGCGGGTTAAGTTCTGCAGAGCCCCTGGGGTGTCCGTCATAGCCAGTTGGCATCTGAACCATCTGCGCATAATCGGAGCAAGCTTCCCCGATCGGCCATTCCGGCCGACGGGAGAAGCTCATGAACAACACACCGTCTCCGACTTCGTCCGCAACTCGATCACGAGGTAACGGCAAGCGTTTGGCGCAGGCAGCACTGCCCGACGAACTGAACAGCTGGGTCGGCGATTTCGATCGCCATCTCTCGCAGGTCGTGGGGCTTGCAGCCGCGTCCCGCCGCCAATATCGCTTCTTTGTCCGGCGGTTCCTGGCGGAGTACTGCCCGGCAATCGCCCGTGACCAGTGGGTGCCTCGCGCGGAATGGCTCACCGCGTTTGTTCGCCAAGAGGCTGCACGTCTTCACGGACACTCGCGCAAGAAGCCAGGTACTGCACTGCGAGCCTGGCTCCGGTATCTGGTGTTCTGCGGCATGGCGGGCCGTGAGCTCGAAGCCGCGATTCCCTCGATGCCCCAGTGGAAGTACGCATCTCTGCCGGTTCGTCTCACCGCAGAGGAGACCGAGCGCGTGCTCGGAGCGGCGCTCGACGGCAGCGCCCACGAGTTGCGCAATCGGGCGATGTTGCTGGTCCTGGCGAGAATGGGCGTACGGGCCTGTGAGCTCACGCATTTGATGCTCGACGACATCGACTGGGTCGAGGGCTGCGTGCGCGTTCGTCCTGGAAAGTCTCACCGCGAACGGCGACTGCCGTTGCCTTGCGAGGTCGGCGAAGCATTGTGCGCCTATCTTCAACACGAACGCCCCGCCAGTGCTTGCAGAGCAGTTTTCCTGAGTACGCGGGAACCGTACGGGCCAATTCTCGACTCGTCGGTCGTCTCGAGAACGGTCCGCCAAGCGATGACCCGTGCCGGCGTGACGGGTATCCCGGCCGCGGCACATGCGCTGCGTCACACTGCGGCCACGCAGATGGTATGCCGAGGCGCAACCTTCAAGGAAGTCGCCGACGTGCTGGGACATGCCTCGCTGGCGACGACGGCGATCTATGCGAAGCTCGATCTCGCGACGCTCGCGCACGTGGCCTTGCCGTGGCCGGGAGTACGGTCATGAACGGGCATCCAGAGTTACGCTACCACCTTGATGCCTATCTTGCCGTTCGGGAGGCGCTCGGCTTCAACGATGCGGCCAGAAAGGCAGTGCTGAGAAGCTTTGTTGAGTATGCGATCGTCGCCGACAGGTGGCCGATCGACGCGCAGCTTGCGGTTGACTGGGCGTGCGGGCCATCATCCGTCCGCAGTCCGGCCGGGCAGGCAAGTCGTCTTTCTACGGCCCGGCGGTTTTTGTACTTCCTGCGCGCGAGCGTTCCGGAAACGCAAGTTCCCGGAAGCGGATTGCTTGCGCGACCGCGACGGCGTAGGCCCTACATCTTCACTCAGAGACGGTTTCAAAAAGGCCCCGTGGGGCTGTTAACTTTCGCGGTGAGCTGTTAACCTCAGGCATCGGAACAACCGAGACTGAGGAGATGGCCAAGCCGATCATCGACGATGAATTGTGGACACTGATCGAGCCGTTACTGCCGCCACCCAAGCCGCGGCGCGAGAAGAACCCGGGCCGCCTGCCTGTTTCGAATCGCGCCGCGCTGACCGGCATCCTGTTCGTTCTCAAGACCGGACTACGCTGGCGCGACCTGCCGGCCGAGATGGGATGCGGCTCGGGCGTGACATGTTGGCGCCGGCTGCGCGATTGGCAAGCAGCCGGTGTCTGGGATCGCTTGCACGAGCTACTGCTCGCAAAGCTGCGCGCAGCGGACCAGATCGACTTCTCACGAGCCGCCGTCGATTCATCATCGATTCGCGCCGTTGGGGCAGGCCAAAAACTGGGCCAAACCCCACCGATCGCGCGCGACCCGGTTCCAAGCACCACATCGTCACCGACGCCAACGGTACGCCGCTCGCCGCGATCCTGACCGGCGCGAACGTCAACGACGTCACGCAATTGCTGCCGCTGATCGACGCGATTCCGCCGATCCGCGGATTGCGTGGCCACCCATTGCAGCGGCCGCGTGTGGTCTACGCGGATCGCGGTTACGACTCCGAGCGACATCGGCGCGCGTTGCGCGATCGCGGTATCGAGCCAGTGATCGCCAAGCGCCGTACCGAACATGGCAGCGGCCTTGGCAAATATCGCTGGGTCGTCGAACGCACGCATGCCTGGCTGCATCACTTCCGTCGTCTCCGTATTCGTTTCGAGCGCCGTGCAGACATTCACGGCGCGTTCCTCAAACTCGGTTGCTGTCTGATCTGCTGGAATACCCTTCGGCGGGCCGATCAGTCTTTATGAAACCGTCTCTCAGGAGGAGCTCGCCCGCCTTCTGGATGCCGCCGCGGCAATGCGGCCTCGTCGCAGATTGCGACCGCACGTGTACGTATCGATGATTGGCCTGCTGGCCAGCACCGGTATCCGGGCGGGCGAGGCCATCCGATTGACGGTCGACGACGTGCTGCTTGACGCCAATCCACCGAGGATCTCGATCCTCGAGACCAAGTTTCGGAAGTCGAGAATCGTGCCCCTGCACCCGACGACCTCCGAGAAGTTGAAGGCCTATGTGCTGCTGCGCCAGAAGCTCGGCTACGCCGGGCTATCGGATCTGTTCTTCATGTCCGAGGTCGGAACGGCGATCAGCTACGGATTCTTCGCGAACTGGTTCACGCGCACGGCTTACCGGCTCGGCATGGTGCCGTCTTCGGGCACCAGGTCGCCGACGCTGCATAGCCTGCGCCATACCTTCGCCGTCGAGCGTCTGACGCAATGGTGCCTGGAGGGTGCACCGGTTCAGCAATGGATACCGAATCTGTCCGTCTATCTCGGGCATGTCAGCCCCGTGGAAACGTACTGGTACCTGACCGCGACGCCGGCATTGCTGACTACTGCGGCGGCGACGTTCCGGCAGTATGCAAGTCTGGGAGAGAAGTCATGAAGGCCACCACTATGATCGGCCCGTTGCTGCAGGGCTTCTTCGTCGAACACCTGCTCGCCCATAAGCATGTCAGCCCGAGAACGGTATCGAGCTATCGAGACACGTTCCGTCTCTTGCTCCAGTTCGTCTGGAACGAAGCGCACATTGAACCTTCGTCACTGCACCTGGCCGCGCTGGATGCGCCCGTGATCCTGTCGTTTCTTGACTACCTGGAAGTTGAGCGGCGCAATTCGGTGCGATCGCGCAACGCCAGGCTGGCAGCGATTCACAGCTTCTTTCGATGGGTCGCGCTGTGCGACCCGGAGTCGGTGGGCTTGGCTACCCGCGTACTTGCGATTCCGTTGAAGCGGACCGATCGACTGCTGGTGCAGGCGCTCACCCGAGTCGAAATCGATGCGCTGCTTGCAGCACCCGACCGGTCCCTATGGCGCGGTCGTCGCGACTACGCGCTGCTGCTGACGATGTACAACACCGGAGCGCGCGTTTCCGAAATCACCGCGCTCCGACAAGAGCAGGTCCAGTTCAGCGGCAGCACGCTGATCAACCTGATGGGCAAGGGCCGCAAGGAACGAAGCATCCCGTTGTGGTCAAACACGGCCCAGGTATTGAAGACGTGGTTCCATGAACTGGAGAGCACCCGCACGCCGATCGCGTTTCCCAGTCATCGCGGCCGGCAACTGTCGCGCAACGGCGTCGATTACATCCTCCAGCAAGCCGTCAATCAGGCTGGCTTGAAATGCCCGAGCCTGATTGGCAAACGCATTTCGCCGCATGTCGTGCGCCACACGACGGCCATGCATCTGCTGCAATCGGGCGTCGACATCAGTCTCATCGCTCTCTGGCTCGGGCACGAGAGCATCGAAACGACTCACGTCTACATCGACGCTGATCTGGAGACGAAGCAGCGAGCACTCGAGAAACTGGCGCCAGCGGAAGCCGCCTCGTTCCGGTTCAAGCCTTCCGATAGCGTGCTTGCCTTCCTGCAACAGCTCTGATTATCTACAGTCTCGTCGCCGGCGATCCAAAGCTGGCGGACACCGGTCGACGAGCTGGGCATAACCGGGAACTGTGCCTAATCGTGGGTATCTGAAGCTTTGGATATTTGTGAGTATCGGCCGAGCTCCGGCAAGACATCAGGGCTTGTATTCAAGAACCTTGAATACCTGTGTGAACGCCTGCCTGCTACCTTGCAGGAGGGATACGCGCCCTTCGCGGAGTGCTTGCGTAGGAGTGACTTCGCGCAAAGCCAGGGCCATGAAAGTCCCCATGTCGCACTGTATCTTGACGTCGGGGGGCTCTGTGCTGGGGCCGGAACGGATCAGCACCTTTCCGTGGTTCACCGGGACATGGAAAACCTCCGCGCCCACATGAAACTCATACAATGTTTGTAAGCCGGCGCTCGCGGCTGGATCGCTTGACCCCGTCAAGCACAGTGCGATGAGTTCCGCACGGGCCGTGGACTGATCGATACGTTTATCGAGCGGCAGGCGCAGACCCCAGAGCCCGAGTGCAATCACAGGCTTGCGCAGTTGTTCGCCCATTTCCGTCAGTTCATAAGCTGGCGTAGCGGCGGATGTTGGCAACGTGGTCGGTTGGATGACATCGTTCTCTACCAGCATGGCCAAGCGCTCGGACAGCCGGTTCGCACCCATGGCCGGCAAAATCGCTAGCAGATCCTTGAACCGCTTCGGGCCTAGCAAGAGTTCGCGGATCACGAGAAGCGTCCAACGATCGCCGAGGACGTCCAATGCCCGGGCCATTGGGCAAAGTTGACCGTAGGTTTTGTTTGGCATGTCACATTGTACAAGGCCCTGCTTAAGCAAAGCCGGTTGGAAGGTAATCGTCACTGCTCACACGGGAAATTGACGGACGCCTTGCGGACAACAGCATCCGTAGGGACGATTTTCCAGACAAGACGTGCCCTGCCATCGTGAATCTGCCGCCGCGTTGGGTATCCGTTGGGTCACGTCCTGAACCTCCTCGGGGCAACACACCCGGCGCGCACGTCGGGTCGTCCCGTAAGGCGATGACCGGCCGCGCGATCGTTGCCGCAGCGAAAGGGGTATTTGTTGTCGCGCCTTCTCGCGCAGAGACGCCACGGCACGCGCGGCGGTCTGATCAAACGGTAGCGCGACCTTGAGGGCTCGCGATGTCAACTTCGTAACCGGATCCATACGTTTTCTCCAGTCTCGGGGTTTTGAGCGCGCACTACACATTCTACTATATTGTTTGTATAGTCATTGTGCTATACCAAGCGTATAGTGTTGTCGGTGGTCGTAACGTCGGTTCCGCATTTGTGCCTTTCGCACCGGTCTGGGGCGGTCCGATACTGCGCCCAAGCTAACGCGGTGTGACGGTTGGCGGACTGTACGGGGTCGTCTCCTATCAGTACGGATACCTGAATGATGGGAGACGATGATTTCATTCGTGCGGATCTATCCCCATGAGATCGTTGTGGATCGCGGTCCTTCGTCGACTACGCTGCTGCAGACTACTAGAACCAGGAAACGGAGACAAACCATGAACGTCCTATTCGCCAATGTGGGTGTGGAGACCCGGACCGGAGAAGGCTCGAGGTGCTCCAGATGAGTACTTCATATGATTTTGACTATATTGTCATCGGTTCAGGGTTCGGTGGTAGCGTGTCCGCCTGCCGTCTTACTGAAAAGGGCTATTCGGTTGGTGTGATGGAGATGGGGCGGCGTTGGACGGCAGAAGATTTTCCTAAGACCAACTGGGACGCGCGGCGCTGGATGTGGCGACCCGGTTTGAAGATGTTCGGCTTCTACAACATGCGGCTGTTCCGCCACGTCATGGTGTTGAGCGGAAACGCAGTCGGTGGTGGTTCCATCACATACGCGAACGCCTTACTGGTGCCGCCCGAAAAGGTTTGGGACGAGGGTTCGTGGGCAGGCCTGAAGGACTGGAAGCGCGTCATGCCCCAGTACTACGCCATGGCTGAACGAATGCTCGGGGTGACCGAGAACCGAATTCTGGGCGAGGCCGATTTTCGGCTCAAGAAGATGGCGGACTTGCAGGGCGTAGGCGATACGTTTCACAACGGCCGTGTGGCGACGTTCTTTGCGCCAAACGGTGAGGCTGGTGGCAAAACCTACGCCGATCCCTACTTCGGGGGCGAAGGTCCGGAGCGCGGGACGTGTGTCGGTTGCGGTGGCTGTATGGTGGGTTGTAAGCACAACGCCAAGAATACGCTCGACAAAAATTATCTCTATTTTGCTGAAAAGCGTGGGGCACAGGTTTTTGCCGAAACCAGGGTGGTGGACGTGCGCCCACTCGACGGTAAGGAAGACGGAAGCAACGGCTACGAAGTCTTCACTGAGCGCTCGACCACATGGTTCAATAAGCAACGACGCAGTTTCCGCTGCCGCGGGGTGGTATTTGCCGCGTCCTCATTAGGCACGATGGAATTGTTGTTCCGCCTTAAGCAGAGCGGCTCCTTGCCGCGCATCAGTGATGACCTCGGCAAGCGCGTGCGCACAAATGCCGAGTCTCTCGTCGGTGTGCGCTTTCCGGCCAAAGACAAGAGCATGTCGCCCGGCGTAGCCGGTGGCGCCGGCGTCTATATCGACGAACGGACGCACATTGGCGCGGTGCGTTATCCGGAAGGTTCGGACGCTACAGGTCTAATGATGACCTTACTATCTGGCGGGCGTGCCGGGTGGACGCGGATTTTTACCTGGCTATGGACGCTGGTAACACATCCGGTGAAAGCAATGCGCGTGCACAATCCCGTCGGATTTGCACGCCAGACCATACTGTTCGTAGTAATGCAGACGGTGGACGCCTTTATCAACATGCAGTTCAAGCGTCGCTGGTATTGGCCGTTTGGCAAGCAATTGTGCACTGAAGGTGGCCCGATCCCTACCTTCATCCCTGAAGCCAACAGCTTTGTTGAAAAGGGTGCGAAGGCACTGGGTGGTATCCCAACGACGTTGCTGACCGAAATTCTATTCAACATTCCAACGACGGCGCATTGCATGGGCGGATGCGCAATGGCGGACTCACCCGAGCGCGGGGTGATGGACGCTCAGAACCACGTCTTCGGTTATCAAAATTTGCTGATCTGTGACGGCTCGATGCTCAGTGCCAACCTTGGTGTGAATCCGAGTCTCACTATCACGGCGCTGACTGAGCATGCGATGTCCCACATTCCCGCGAAGTCTTCGCACGCTCCCCATCTTTCGAGTGTCTCCCATGACCAGTCCGCTTACAACTAACGGCATGCCGTTGAACTGGCCTTTGCACCTGCCCAATGGCAGCGTGTACAGCAACCGGCATAAGTGAGGCATTAGATAGGTGCGACAACCATGTGACGCCCACACTCGCTGAGCTGTACCGGCGCTGGACAGCTCCAGGTGTCGCACTAGGTACAAGCGGGCTTGACCGCTGATACGATTTTTCCACTATTAGCGTCGTCGAAGGATGACCATGGAGATCAATGCAATGCACCATCTACTGAAGTCGGGTGTCATCGGACTATCCCTGGCCGTAACTCTCATTTACTCGCCAGTTCAGGCAGGCGAGGTATCGTCAGATAACGAGAAGGTGAGCACACCGATACAAAAACAGGAACTCGAGGTCACTTGGAAGGACGTGCCGACGCAGACCATCGCTGCAGGAGGTGTGGACTTCGCGTATCGAGAACTCGGGAAGGAGCATGGTGGTACACCGGTGATCTTCCTTACTCATTTGGCTGCCGTGCTAGACAATTGGGACCCTCGAGTGGTGGACGGCCTCGCAGCGGAGCATCACGTGGTCACGTTCGACAACCGTGGTGTCGGGGCCTCCAGTGGCTCGCCATCCGATTCGATTGAGCAGATGGCTGATGATGCCATTAGCTTCATCAAGGCCATGGGGTTCAAGAAGGTAGATCTTTTTGGATTTTCGATGGGCGGCATGGTTGCACAGGAAGTCGTGCTGAAGCAGCCGGAACTCGTCCGCAAAATTATTCTCGCGGGAACGGGGCCTGCCGGCGGGGAGGGCATCAGTGCGGTGACTGGCGTTACCTTCTACGACATGCTTCGAGGGTTCCTCACTGGCCAGGATCCGAAGCAGTACTTGTTCTTTACCCGTACACCAAACGGTATCGAAGCAGGAAAGGCGTTTCTGGCGCGTTTGAAGGAGCGTTCGGAAAACCGAGACAAGAAAATCTCCCTGACCGCTTTTGGGGCTCAACTGGAGGCGATTCGCGCATGGGGGGGGAAAGAGCCAGAGAACCTGTCGGTGGTGCAGAACCCAGTGTTAGTTGTCAACGGCGATAGCGATCGGATGGTTCCAAGCAAGAACTCCGAGGATTTGGCGCGGCGACTGCCGAACAGCACACTCATCATCTACCCTGATTCGGGCCATGGCGGTGTGTTTCAGTTCTACGCGGACTTCGTGCCAAAAGCGCTTGAGTTCCTTGGCAAATAAGTATGAAGGTGGCGCCCACAAGGGCGCTCGATCCTTCCAGGCGGGCTCGCGTAGTGCGAAGAACGGCAAGTTTGAGGCAGTAGACGGCTAGTTTCCCGATTCGCGCCGAGCGTGGTGTCAGTCTGTCATTTTAGAACATCAATAATTATAAGGATTCCATCATGATCGATACTTTCTGTAGTGGCACGTCTGCCGTGGGGCAGGCCGATATATTCAAAAAATGGATTCAATATTTCGGTGCGACCGATCCCAAGGATCTCGACCTCGGAACATTAACGGCTATCCATGCGTGGGTCATGGACGGTTTGGAGCCGAATGATCAAAGACAAGAACGGTAGTCGGCCCCGCAAGTGTATCGGTGGTTGGAAGCCCCCGTTCCTTGAAATGCAACACCGTCCAGTAAGGGGCCATCGGTGCCCCATGTCACTTTTGCTTAGCGGAGCTGTCGTTACCATGATCGTGCGCCGGTTCGCATGCTGCCGCCGACGGCCCTAGAGTCGCGAGGATCTTGTCGCGGCATACCGTCAGAATTTCGTCGGCCAGTGGGGAATCATCCGGGCACGCGCGCGACAACACAATGGCGCCGACCGCATGCGCCATGATGTCGAGGCAGTTGGCTCGCGCCTCCGCCGAGTCTGCACCGTCCGACGAACCACGTTCTTGGCACAGCGCCGCCAGCAGTCTTTCGATGCCGTCCGCGAATGTGGCGCGGACGGCTTCGGATTGACGCGCGGCATCTCCACCCAGCGCAGCCATCGTGCAGCCGGTTCCACGCGAGTCCCGGTGCTCGCGCGCGAGATACAGTCGCACAAACTCCGATGTGTCGACCCCAGCCGACAGCGCAACGGTCTGCGCCATGCCGCAGGCGGCCGACTCCGCGATCAGATCGGCCTTCGAGCGGAATTGCTTGTAGAAGCCGCCGTGAGTAAAACCAGCTGCTCCCATCAGATCGGCTACTCCGACCCCATCATAGCCGCGCTCCCTGAATAGAGTGGACGCAGTTTCAACAACGTGGGCCCGATTGGCCTGGGCCTGTGCCTTAGTGACCTTCACTTTTCCTCTTCCGTGGACGAGTTTCTGTATGAAGTCCGACTATACATTGATGTCGGTCGTCATCAAAGTCTTGACATGTTGGATTATGACCATCATCATTGAGTCATTCCCAACACCGAACGCTGGAACAACATGTCAGAGAAATCGCTTTTCGAGCCGTACGCCCTCGGTAGCCTGACGCTCACCAATCGCATCGTCATGGCACCGCTGACCCGCAATCGTGCTGGAGCCGGGTTAGTGCCCAGCGAGCATGCCGCGACCTACTACGCTCAGCGCGCCTCGGCCGGGCTGATCATCACCGAGGCCACGCAGGTTTCGGCTCAGGCCCAGGGCTATCAGGACACTCCCGGCCTGTACACGCCCGAGCAGATCTCTGGTTGGCGTAAGGTCACGGATGCCGTACATGCCAAGGGTGGGCGCATCTTCGTGCAGCTTTGGCATGTGGGCCGCGTCTCGCACACTGACTTGCAACCTGGCGGTACGGCGCCGGTCGCACCTTCCGCTATCCGCGCCGAGACGAAGACTTTCGTCAACAACGGATTTGCCGACGTGTCCGAGCCACGTGCCTTGGAGCTCGCCGAACTGCCGGGCATCGTGAACGACTTTCGACAGGCTGCCGCCAACGCTATTGCTGCTGGTTTCGACGGAGTGGAAATTCACGGCGCCAACGGATATCTGCTGGAGCAGTTCATCAAGGACGGGGCCAACCAGCGCACCGACGACTACGGCGGCTCGATCGAAAACCGTGCGCGCCTGCTGCTCGAGGTGGTCGGCGCGGTGGTCAAGGAAATCGGCGCGGAACGCACCGGCGTGCGCATTTCGCCCGTTTCGCCGGCCAATGGCATTTCCTGCAGCGATCCGCAAGCGCAGTACGACTACATCGCCGAACAGCTCAGCGCGCAAGGCACCGTCTATCTGCACGTGGTCGAAGGTGCGACTGGCGGCCCACGCGATGTGGCGGCATTCGACTATGACGCGCTGCGCCGCCGTTTCAAGCAGACCTATCTGGCCAACAACGGATACGACCTGGAATTCGCCACCACTCAACTCAATGAGGGCAGAGCCGACTTGTTCGCGTTTGGCCGTCCGTTTATCAGCAACCCGGACCTGGTCGAACGCCTGAAGCACGGCGCACCCCTGACGCAACTCAACCCGGCGACGCTCTATGGCGGTGGCGCGGTGGGCTACATCGATTACCCGACGATTTCCGGCTAAGGCTCGTGCTTTTGATCGAGCCTCCGCCAGAAGAACCCTTGCAAAGGAAAGTACCCATGACCACGCTTCCGACTGTCCTCATCACCGGCGCCTCCAGTGGCATCGGTGCCACCTACGCCGAGCGCTTCGCTCGACGTGGCCATGACCTCGTGCTCGTCGCCCGCGACAAGGCGCGACTCGATGCGTTGGCAGCGCGCCTGCGGGAGGAAACTGGTGTGGCGGTAGAAGTGCTGCAGGCCGACCTGACCCAGTCCACCGATCTGTCCGCGCTCGAGGCTCGTCTGCGCGATGACGATCGAATAGGAATTCTGATCAACAATGCCGGCGTGGCTCAGTCGGGCGGCTTCCTGCAGCAAACCCCTGAAAGCATCGAACGCCTGATCACGCTCAACACGACGGCGCTGACGAGGCTTGCAGCCGCGGTCGCTCCACGCTTTGCGCATTCCGGTGATGGCTCGATCGTCAATATTGGCTCGGTTGTAGGTTTCGCACCCGAATTCGGCATGTCGATCTACGGTGCCACCAAGGCATTCGTGTTGTTCCTGTCGCAGGGCCTGAACCTCGAGTTATCGCCCAAAGGCGTCTATGTACAAGCGGTACTGCCGGCGGCGACGCGCACGGAGATCTGGGAGCGCGCCGGGGTTGACGTGAACACGCTTCCTGAGGTTATGGAGGTCGGAGAGTTAGTTGACGCGGCACTGATTGGGTTCGACCGCCGCGAACTGGTCACGATCCCACCGCTGCACGTGGCCGGGCGGTGGGACGCACTGGATGGCGCTCGTCAGGGACTGATGTCGGACATTCGACAAGCACACGCGGCTGAGCGGTATCAGCTCGATGCCTGACTATTGCCGTTTCTGCTTTTGGTGCGAGCCAGGTCGTGCGTGATCTGCGAAGAGCCGTTTCCTGCATGCTGATATTGCACCCCGGGTTACGTTTCTCCGAGGTCAATGCGGCGATCGCAGAAAACGGTGGAAGGACTAATACCACGAGGACTTTGCGCCTCCAAGCGTTGGCAGTTCTGGCGCATTGAAGCTGCGGCAACGAGACCGACATCTCGACACACGTCCTCAAGAGGTGAATACATGACTGACAACCATATCACTACGCCCACGCGCTTCGTGGATGTCGACGGTACTCGATTCGCCTACCGCCGCTGGGGTAAGGCTGACTCTTCGCAGCCGCCGTTACTGTTCCTGCAGCATTTTCGCGGAGGCATGGACAACTGGGATCCACTAATGACGGATGGGCTTGCCCAAAGCCGCGAAGTAATTCTCTACAACGGTCGCGGCGTCGCGTCCTCAGGGGGGCAACCACGAACTCGCATTGAGGACATGGCCGATGACGCAGCGGCCTTCGTTCGCGCACTCGGCTTGCAGCAAATCGACGTTCTGGGGTTTTCGTTGGGAGGGTTTCAGGCGCTGGACTTGACCTGGCGCCATCCCGAACTCGTGCGCAAGCTGATGCTGCTGGGTACCGGGCCGCGGGGCGGAAATCCCGAAATGGAGCAGCGCGTGTTGACAACAGCAGTCAATCCGATCCCGGCGTTCGAAGACTTCCTTTACCTGTTCTTCGGCCGATCAGCAGAGGCTGAGCGGGCAGCAAGGGAGTTCTGGGAACGGCGTCATATGCGAGCCGACCAAGATCCACCGTCCTCGCCGGAGGTCTCGATCGCGCAGATCGAGGCCAACATGCTGTACATGCCGAGGCTCTCGGAAGACGATCCTTTTGCGTATCTGCGCAGCATCCGGCAGCCGACGTTCGTCCTCAACGGCGTGAACGACGTGATGGTCCCGACGGTTAATTCGTTCTACATGGCTCGCAACTTGCCAAACGCTCAGTTGTTCATTTACCCGGACGCCGGTCACGCCGCGCAGTTCCAGTACCCGCAACGCTTCTTGGGTCACGCAATTCAGTTCCTGAGCGAGTGACGCGACGGTCGTCATAGTCCGAACGCGCTTTTTGCATGTCAAAAGGATGGTCAGAAATGCTGAAGTTCAAGTTCCTGTTGTGGGCGTTTGCCCAGATGCTGAGACGCAAGATCAGGAGCGACGCCAGCGCCGCGCGTTACGTCGCGTCCAAGAGCCTGGTATTCCAGATTCGTACGGTTTCAGGTGCCGGGCGCTACTTTGTTATCAAAGATGGCACCGTCCGATCATTTTCGGGGCTGGCAGCGACTCCTCGATTTACGCTCACCTTTACTAGTGCCGCCAAAGGCTTCGAGATTCTGTCGGCCAAGGACGCCCAAGCGGCTTTCCTCAGGGGGGTGGGCAGTAAAGACCTGACCATCAGTGGTGACTTCCGGGAAGTGTTGTGGTTCCAGGGCCTTACGGCATTCCTGCAGCCTCCGAAAGTCGTCTTGCCTTACGACCGCACCGTTTTCTGAGTTGCCATGAAACCAGATCTGCTTAACCAGCCACTGCGCCTGCCCAATGGCAGCACTCTGCGTAACCGGCTCGCCAAGGCCGCCATGAGTGAAACCCTGGGAACCTACGATAATCGCCCAACACTGGACCTGGTGCAGTTGTACCGACGCTGGGCTGCCTCGGGGCTCGGACTGATCATGACAGGCAACGTAATGATCGACCGCCGCGCCTTGGGCGAGCCTGGGAATGTCGTAATCGAAGACGAGGCAGACTTGCCCGTGCTGCGGCAGTGGGCGGAATCTGCAACCGCGCAGGGGGCGTCGATCTGGGTCCAACTTAACCATCCCGGAAAGCAGTCGACCAAGGGTTTGAACGCCTTCAACCTGGCGCCCTCTGCGGTTCCTTTCCGCGAGGACATGGCAGCATTCTTCGAGACACCACGCGAAGCGACCACGTCCGAGATTCAAGAAATCATCGAACGCTTCGGGCGAAGTGCGGCAATTTGCAAGAAGGCCGGGTTCAGTGGCGTAGAGATCCATGGAGCACATGGTTATCTGATTAGCCAATTTCTTTCTCCGCACCACAACCGCCGCAGCGACGAATGGGGTGGCAGTCCCGAGAAGCGGCGCCGCTTCGTACTGGCCGTATATGAGGAAATCCGCCGGCAGGTCGGTCCAGACTTCCCGGTTGGTATCAAGCTCAATTCGGCCGACTTCCAGCGTGGTGGTTTTACGGAAGAGGAATCGATCGAGACAATCCGCGCGTTGACCGATGCGGGGATCGACCTGATTGAGATTTCTGGCGGTACCTATGAGGCGCCGGCCATGAGCGGGGCGATGCGAGAACCGAAGAAGGAATCCACCGCGGCCCGAGAAGCCTACTTCCTTGAATTTGCCCAGAAGGTGCGCGCAGCAGTCAAAGTGCCACTGATGGTGACCGGTGGTTTCCGCACGGCTGCCGGCATGAACGCGGCGCTGCACTCCAGCGCGCTGGATGTGGTGGGCTTGGCGCGTCTGCTCGCGATCGATCCTGATGCCCCCGTCGCGTTGCTTCAAGGGCGCGACAGCCTGCAGCAGGTGCACCCAATCAGTACCGGCCTCAAGGCTATCGATCGCATCGGAATCATGGAGGTGCTGTGGTACACGCGCCAGCTCAAGCGCATTGCGAGGGGTAGAGAACCGCGTCCCGGCGAGAGCGGGCTTGCGGCATTCTTGAAGTCTGCATTCACCAGCGGCTGGGGAACGTTTCGCACGCGTCGTCTGCGGGCGCGCAGTTGAGCGCCGAGGGCTTGCGATTAGAAACTCATCGCTGATGAACGTCCAATGAAACGATCCATCACCCGATCAAAGGAAGCCACGCACGAGCGCATCGTCGACGCTGGCGCGCGCGTGATCCGTCGCAGCGGGTATGACGGCGTCGCCATTGCCGACATCATGAAGCAAGCGGGCCTCACCCACGGCGGGTTTTACGGACATTTCGCGTCAAGAGAGGCAATGCTGGTCGAACTGGCGGATCGCGCAGGCGCCGATGCCATCGCCACCTTTTCGCGCTGTACGGCCGCCGTGCCCGCCGAGCATGCCCTGCGGGCGCTCTTACGAGCTTATCTGTCCAAGGAGCATGTAAAGAACCCGGAGGCCGGTTGCCCAATCGCCGCACTGGGAACGGAGATGCCGCGTCAAGCGCCGGTTGTACGACGCGCCATAACGCGCCGTATCAAAGACATGATCGAAGTTGTCTCCCGCCAATCGGCCGATTGGGGCGAGCCCGACGCGCACAAGCGTGCCTTGGCGATCGCGGCAACGATGATTGGGGCCGTGATCCTGGCGCGGGCTGTCGACGAAGAGCCGTTGTCCGACTCGATGCTTGAAGCAGCTCTCGAGCATCTTGCTTGCGGCGCGGATTGAATTTCGACCGCTTTTTTTTTACCCGTCAGCATGATGCTCGACATATGAAAGTAGAACCCAAGGAGTCAATGATGAAGAGCATCAACCCAGACACCCAATCGGCAACGTCGTTTGCTCGAGCACCGAACAACTTCGTCAAGGCGGCTGGAACCACCTTCGCCTACCGCGAACTGGGTCCGCACGGCGGAATTCCTTTAGTCTTACTAAATCATTGGGGAGCCGTGCTGGACAACTTCGACCCGCGCATCGTCGATGGCTTGGCTCACAAGCATCGAGTTATCGCCGTCGACTATCGTGGAATTGGCTTATCCGGCGGTATCGCTCCGGTGACCGTGGGCGAGATGGCGCGCGACACCATTGCGCTGATTCACGCAATGGGTTTTGATCGAGTCGATCTGCTTGGCTTCTCGCTTGGCGGATTCGTGGCGCAGGACGTGGCTCTCAAGGCGCCAGGCTTGGTGCGCAAGCTCATCCTCACTGGCACGGGTCCCGCCGGTGGTCACGGCATTGATCGTGTGGGTGCCGTGTCCTGGCCACTTATGCTGAAAGGTCTGTTAACGCTGCGCGATCCAAAGGCCTATCTGTTCTTCACCTCCACAACCAATGGCCGTCGGGCAGCAAGCGCCTTCTTGAAGCGGTTGAAGGAACGTAAGACTGGCCGTGACAAGGGGCCGACACCTCGCGCCTTCCTCCATCAACTCAGGGCGATCAAGGCTTGGGGCCAGCAGGCGCCCCAGGACCTCACCAATCTGCCTATGCCAGTCCTGATCGCCAATGGGGATAACGACATCATGGTGCCCACCGCTCTGAGCCACGATATGGCCCACCGCATCCCCGATGCACAACTCATCATTTATCAGGACGCCGGCCACGGTGGAATCTTCCAGCATTACACCAGCTTCGTACCCACGGCACTTGAGTTCCTATCGCAATGAATACTTTGTGGACCCGCGGCGTATGACGATTCTCGTGAACCCCGGAAGAGCGCGCATGATTATCGACCGAAATTCGTCGACGACGCGCTTTGACGAAAACATCATCGAAATTTGGAGAAGGAAATGAAAGCAGTTCGATTTTATAAGACTGGAGGCCCTGAAACTCTGGTTTATGAGGATGTGCCAGATCCCTCACTCGCCGACGACGAGGTTCTCATTCGCGTCGAAGCGGCTGGAGTGAACTTCGCCGATGTCATGCGTCGTCGCGGCGACGACTATCCCGAGCCGTCCCCCACGCCGTTCACGCTCGGCGCCGAGGTGGCCGGCACAATCGCTGCTGTCGGCAAGGCGGTGACTTCGCTCCCTGTAGGTACGCCGGTGATGGCCGCCCCAGGAGCGGGGGGATATGCTCAATACGCCCGTGTGCCAGCTGGCATTGTGATACCGCTGCCACCCGGGCTCGACGCTGTACGCGCGTCGGCGTTGGTTGCCCACGGTTTGACCGCTGCCTTGGTACTTCGCAAGGCAGCTCGACTTCTACCTGGCGAAACTGTATTGGTAGAAGCTGCTGCGGGCGGTGTAGGTTCGCTCGCCGTACAACTTGCCAAGCTTTATGGCGCGGGCAAGGTCATCGCTGCCGCTAGCACCCCTGCGAAACGGGCCTTGGCCGAAAGTTTGGGGGCGGATGCGACCGTAGACTATACAGCCCCCGATTGGGCCGCTCAAGTACGCGCGCTGACCAACGACAAGGGTGTCGATATAGTCCTGGAGACAGCCGGTGGTGACAATCTTGCCGAGGCGTTCAAGTCTATGGCGCCGTTCGGGCGCTTGATCTTCATCGGCCAGTCGAGTGGCAAATCCAGCCTGATTGATCCATGGACTCTGACGGTCCCCAACCACACCATCACCAGTTTTTATGTCGGCGCGTACCTGGCTTTCTCCGAGCTGATTCAGTCGACGCTGTCGGAACTCATCGGACTGGTCTTATCCGGCAAAGTGACGCTGCAAACAGAAATGGTGTTACCGCTCTCGCAAGCCGCCGAAGCACATCGCCTGCTCGAAGGACGTCATACCATGGGCAAGGTAGTTCTCCAACCGTGGGCGTGAGCGCGGCTCAGTCCAGCGCCTTCACAATACAACGCAACATCGGAGTAAGAGCAACATGAAAGCACTCACATTCAAACGCTATGGCAAATCACCCGAGATTGGGTTCGCGGAAGTTCCGCGCCCCACGCTAAAGCCCGACGAACTGCTGGTTGAAGTTCACGCTGCGGGGGTGAACCCGATCGACAACATGATTCCGACGGGAATGTTCAAACCCGTATTGAAGTTCCAACTGCCCGCAACTATGGGTAGCGATCTGGCTGGCATTGTGATCGATGTTGGCAGTCGCGTAACCCGCTTCAAGAAAGGCGACGCTATCTTTGCAAGTCTGTTCGACCTTGGAAGAGGATCTATCGCCGAATTCGCCGTTGTACCGGAGAGTGCAGCAGCCCCAAAACCGGATAATCTCGACTTCGTGCAGGCCGCCTCAGTTCCAATGGTCGCACTCACTTCCTGGCAAGCGCTGAAGGAACGTGCCAATCTTCAGGCGGGTCAGAAGGTATTCATTCCTGCGGGGTCCGGCGGCATTGGCACTTTTGCGATCCAATTGGCCAAGTATTTTGGTGCTAAAGTGGGGACCAACACCAGCACGGGTAATATCCCATTGGTTACAAACTTGGGTGCGGACGAGGTAGTCGACTACAAGAAGCAAGAGTTCGAGAAAGTGTTGCGCGGCTACGATGTGGTGATTGGTACGATCAGGGGTGATGCGATTGAGAAATCAATCGGCATCCTGAATACCGGAAGCAAGGTCGTCTCTCTTATCGGGCCGCTGGACGCGGCGTTCGCCCGTGCTCGCGGGCTGAACTTCGTCCTGAGGTTCGTATTCGGCCTAATGAGCCGCAAGATCATGCGTCTTGCGAAAAAGCGGGACGTCACCTACTCATTTCTCTTCGTCCGCCCTGACGGTGCTCAACTCGCCGAGATCGGCAAACTGCTCAATGAACCGCACCGGGAATCGTGGAGGCTGGTTGGTTTAAGTTAATGCGGACACGTCAGCGGCATTTCTGAGTTGCCTGTAGTAGTTTGCCTCAGCTTCAGCAGGCGGGATATAGCCGAGCGGTTCCATCAGCCGATGACGGTTGTACCAGGCGACCCATTCCAGCGTTGCCAGTTCGACGGATTCCCTCGTTTTCCAAGGGGCGCGCCGATGAATCAGTTCCGTCTTGTACAGGCCGTTGATCGTCTCGGCCAGCGCATTGTCGTAGCTGTCGCCCCGGCTGCCGACCGACGGCTCGATGCCGGCCTCAGCCAGCCGTTCGCTGTAGCGGATGCTGACGTATTGAGACCCTCTGTCGGAATGATGAATCAAAGTCCCGTCCTCACCCGGTTGGCGGGCGTACAGCGCTTGTTCAAGTGCATCCAGAACGAAGTCCGTGGTCATCGACGAGCTGACGCGCCAGCCAACAATACGGCGGGCAAACACGTCGATCACGAATGCCACGTACAGCCAGCCTTGCCATGTCGAGACATACGTAAAATCCGACACCCAGAGCTGATTCGGTCGGTCAGCCTTGAACTGCCGGTTGACTCGGTCCAGCGGGCGCGGCGCGGTCACCTCGGGAATCGTCGTGCGAACACGCTTACCGCGAACTGCGCCACGCAAGCCCTGCAGTTTCATCAACCGTCCGACCGTGCAGCGTGCCACTGCAATGCCTTCCCGGTTCATCTGCTTCCAGACCTTCGGCACGCCGTAGACCTGCATGTTGGCCTGCCAGACACGCTTGATCTCCGGTTGCAAAAGCTCATCGCGTTTCGCGCGGGCGCAGCGCTTCGACGGATCGCGAAGTTGTGCTGCATGGCGTCGGTAGCCCGACGGGGCAATCCGCAAGACCTTGCAGATCGGCTCGACCCCGAAGGTGTCGCGATGCTGATCAATGAAGGCCTTCAGGACTTGAAACGGCGGTCGAGCTCCGCCTGGGCGAAAAACGCGCTCGCCAGTTTGAGAATCTCATTGGTCCGGCGCAGTTCCTTGACCTCGCGCTCCAAGGCCTTGATGCGTTCACGCTCGGCCGTACTCACGCCATCGCGCTCTCCACGGTCGACCTCGTCGCGCTTAACCCAATCCAACAACGTCTGCGGCGTGCAGCCGATCATCGGCGCAATCGATTCGACTGCCGCCCACATCGACGGGTGCTCGCTACGCTGCTCGCGTACGAGGCGCACTGCGCGCTCTCGGACTTCCGGGGAAAACTTGCTTGGCTTCTTGTTCATGGCTCCATTCTCTCAAGAGTTGGAGCCTCCACAAAACTCGGGGCGGTTCACAAGTCAGAACGCATCCATCCTGTGATTGACAAGGTGTTTCCGTTTGAACAGGCCAAGGAAGCGCTTGAGTACTTAGCTCAAGGACGCGCCAAAGGAAAGGTTGTCGTCAAGATCAAGTAAGGTTTCTGAGGGTTGATTGTTGGGGCGTGCCGAGCCCGGGAATGATGCGTGACTCTCACTACGCCTACCCTTGGGCGACTTGGCGTCAGTCTTCGCACCGCCGAGCGTCGGAGTTACTTCATTTCGCGGCACGCATGGCGACATTTTCTCCTTCGGCGTCGGTGTCGACCGGCGAGGTGATCTCCTTCTTTCGCAAACGGTAACGATTTTGCGTTGGTCGACGCTCTCGGAGGGGCGTCTAACGCTGATACTGGGGAACCGGGCTACAACCTGTTCGTTGAGGAAGTTCCCACCAGAACAACGACTTACGACGATTTAACAGTTAGTAGTATTCAGACACATCTGTCGTGGCCAGCTGCCTCCACTTTCGGCGGTGGGTCGTCGCCGCCCTGGATCTCGGTGCGCGTCCACAGGCACGCGACCTGCATCGATTGCGGCGGCGTCGGATCGAAACGCAGCACGACGTTCTGGCCGTCGCGCTTAACGTTTTCGAAAAAGGCGTCGACGAATACGAGGCCATGCGTGAATCCGAAGACCTTGCGCCAAGCCGTCGACAGACTGTCCAGCCGCGCGTTGTAAGTCCCGGGCTTCTGCTTCTCGTCTGCCTCGGTCCAGCCTGGCAGACGGCACCGGTATCGCATCGGCACGACAATGCGCTTGCCGTCGAGTTCGATGAGCACAGGAGCGTACCAGCCGGGGAAAATCCGGGAATCGCGCTCCTGTAGATCCTGACGGCGAAGATCATCCAGCCCGCGCTGCACGGCTTCGATCTTGTCGATGGCGATCCTGACGTCCTCGCCAGCCTTCTTTGTGATTTTCACGGCGAGCTTCTTCTCTGCCGCGGCGAGCCGAGTGCGCTGCTCGAACAGATCGGTCTCGAGCTTCCGTGTTCGCTGGCTTCGATACGCGGCGATTGCGGCCGAGATTTCCTCGTCGACACCTACGAGCGCCGCGTCCACCGCCTTCGGAATCTTGATGTCGCTCCCGGCCGCACGCGCGAAGAACAGGCGGCGGAACGTCTCGATGTCCATCTCGGCACCGTAACGTCGCACGTACTCACGATAGTTGGCTTGGATCTTTGCCGAATAGCACATCGCCGACTCCGAGAGCAACCGTACCGAAACAGGGTAACGCAAGTATCGGGTTGCCGGTGGCGATCGCTGTCGTCAGGTAAGCCCCGACCGTGGAGCACTCTATCGGTGCGAAATTCGCTTGCGCGCGTCGTCAGGCGTGTTCTCCGGGCCACCACGATTTCGCCGCACGCTCAATCAGGTAGTCGTCGAGATTCTTGCCTTCGAGCCATTTCGGTCTTGGGCCGAATCCCGACCATTGCTTACCCGACGAGGGGTCGTAGTACTTCGCTTGCGCCTGCCGTTTGCGCGCTTTCCGGAAGCCGGCCGCGCGTAGCAGTTCATCTTCGGTGATGCCGTAGAGCGCAACGCGCTCCTGGACGCCGGCCAAATACGCCTGCTTCTCGTCCTTCTTCACGTCCGCGAGTCGAATATTCAAGCCGCGGAGCTGAGCCTGTAGGTCTTGTAGTTCGGTCGTCACGATCGTGCTCGAGTTATTGCAATAGAGCGAAATGGTAACGGAAGCTCAGCGCCGCGCCGAATTTTCCGAGGTTGCCTTATAGGGCGGCGCGGTAGTATCGAAAAAGAGCCTGCACGGTTTTCTCTCTGAATGATCCCGATTTCCATCCTGTTCAGAGAGCCATCATGCCCAACGTCATAAAACGAGCCGCCGTTCTGTCGCCCGGCCAGATTCGTCATCTGCTGCGCGTCACTGAAGCGACCAGCAGGCATCCGGCGCGCGACGCCGTGATTCTTCTGTTTGGACTGAGCGGCGGTGCGACGCTCGAGCAAGTTCAACTGTTGCTGCGTCATGAATCGATCGACGACACCCGGCGTTACATCGACGTCGAGAGCGCAGTTCTGTCCCGGATTTTCGAGGCGGCAATTTGATGACGCGTCTGGTATATAGTACCGCCATGGTACTAGACAAACTTTCTAAAGGTCTCTTCGAACGCTGGCTGGAGATTGAGGCGGCCGCCGGCAAGCCGCTCAAGCAAACACTCGAAGAGATTAATGCCGCATGCGGCACGGCATACCGTCATAACTGGCCGGCCAAGATGGCAGAAGCCGGGTATTCGCTCGAGCGCATCCCTGTGGCCGTGCGCCGCCATATGATGCGGACCGTGTTGCCGGCGGAATTGAGCGCGCGAGGCGTCACTGTCTCGCCGCAGATCGTTGAGCAGCTGATAAAAGCGTTGACATAGTACCGCAGCGGTACTATTATCTGATTCAAGCTCGGCGTTCGTATGCCGATAATGAATCGGGGGTTAGGCGATGCCGCGCTGCATGGTTGGCCACGGAGTCTATGACGTAGGTCTGTATCGGACTCAAAAGCGGGGTCGCGTCTGCGGAGATCGGTCGCAGTGGCCGGTCATCAAGACACCGGGTACGCGTATCAAATAGTCCACGCTGCGAGAATGGATGGACGCGTGGCGGCGGATCAACGGGCGCTCGGCTAGCTCGAAACGGCACCAGCAACGCGCAGCACACGTCGCCGAGCTCGCTTCGAACATGAGCGTGGTCAATCGCGAGACGGATGTGGAGACCCTCGCAGCAGCCAAGCTGCTCATCGAGCGCGAGAACCTTCTTCCGCCGCGCGGCACGCGCGAAGGGCATCCTGCGACGGAAGTATTGCAGCGTGTCGGCACCGTGCTTGGGGAGCGTCGTCGTGCTGCTACTGAGCGCGATGCCAACGTCGACCGGAACTGCTGGAAAGCTGCAGCATAAAGACGAGGAAGGCACGAAGATGGATGCGAAGACAACGCTCGACGACGCATTTACAACCTTTCCGGATGAGGTGTATCTCGCCCAGGATGGTCGCAGGGCCCGCTTAGCGACCACGCCGTTTGAGATGCCGACACCGAACTGGGCGATGCCCGCGAAATCGAAATAAGCCACGGAAAACGCCGGCCCGTTCGGCTCAACGAGAACGAAACATGGACCTGAAAGAAGAACTGGGAGTCGCCACCGTCAATGAATTGCGCCACGTGAGCTCGCGCGCGAAAGGCACGATGGGACAGACTGAGATCGACGAATATGAAGAGGTCGCTCCAGGGGGCGAGGTAATCGCCAGATACACCGTCACCGTGCATACCAACCTGCGCGGCCTCAAGACGACGCGCACCATCCAGAGACACGCTGTCGCCTAACGCAACGGAAAAAGACGATGCATTTAGATTGCCAATCCTGCGGTGGGTGCTGCGCGTACTCGGACACGTGGCCCGAGTTCCTCGAAGAGGACACGTGCGATGGCATTCCGGAGGAGATGTGCAATTGTGAAACCGGTCGTATGAAGTGCGCCAGTGATCGCTGCGTCGCGCTGGTGGGCGAGATCGGGGTCGAGGTGTCATGCTCCGTCTACGAGCATCGACCAAGCGTGTGTCGAGCGTTCGCTGCCGGCTCGGATGCCTGTCGTCAGGTTCGGACATTTTTTGAGCTGTAGGAAAATTCGCCGGCTCGGCCGGCACTGGAAAACGGAAAGATCATGGCGACACTGCTTGAATGCCTTCGTGAGCTACCTGCGGATCTAGTGATGCGCGATCTCGCGGCCGTACGCGATGACGTTGCGACGGTGGCCGCGCACATCGAGCGCATTCATCGCGACGAGGGCGGATATGAGATGCGCAAAGAGTCGCGTAACTACGGGCGCAACGAGCTGGTGGCCGTCGGCCTGATCAGCGGGCCAGCGATGTACCGGGAAGTGAGATAGGAAAACGATATGAAACTGGGGCTGGGGTGGCTGGTGTTCTGCCTGCCAGTGCTGGGATTTGCAAACCCTGTATGTACCGAGATACCCGAAGGGGCGCGATTGCAACCCTACGTGATCGAAGACGTGGAATATAAGCCCCCTGGCTTCCCTCGGGCAATTTATGCAGTGACGGACGGTGAGGTCCTATGGGTTCGGTTTGATACGCCCCCGCCATGGCCACGCCCCTACACGCCGGGACCGAAGGACGGGGCAGATCTTATTTTGAATTGGCATGCGTCGAAAGATTGTCTTATGGTCATGAAAGAAGGCCACTATGCCAACGGAAAGCGCGACGCATTTACAACCTTTCCGGATGAGGTGTATCTCGCCCAGGATGGCCGCAGGACCCGCTTAGCGACCACGCCGTTTGAGATGCCGACACCGAACTGGGCGACGCCCGCCAAATCGAAATGAGCCCCAGAAAACGCTCGTGCTCGATGCGCGGGCCATACAGGAAAACATCGTGACGAAATCGGGGCGCCCAAATCCGGACTTATTGCCCGACGGCGACTACTGGGCAACATGCCGCGAACGAAATGAGATGTCAGCTGCCATCAACGGCCATAGCGCCGTGTTTCCGCAAGCCCGGATGACCGTCGCAAAAGGTTGGGCAGTTTTCTACCGTAACGGGGAAGAAGTCTGGACCTGCAATGCACGGTACGCGGCGGCGAACTTCAACATTCAGAAGGCGTAGGAAAACTATGGCAGCGATTCGCAAACTAGCTAAACGCATCTCACTGGCGAACTATCGTCGCTCCGCGGCGACAGCACGGCTTCGTGTCGCTCTGTCGATGGAGACGGAATCGTTGGCAGGCGGCGAAGCGTTGGCGGCCTTTGCCGCGCAGGCGCAGCGCTATCGCCCGCATGTCGTGGTGGCGAAGCAGGATTTGAGCGTGCTGCAAGCTCACTACGCGAAGTAGGCAATGGAAGCCAAAATGCCCGCCTGGACGTTGCTGCTGTCGCTGTTCTGGTGCGTCATCCCGTTGTCGATCCTATGGGCGTGCAGAGACGCGGGCTTGTCGTGGTGGATCGGTGGGCCGGCCGCAGTTGTAGTCGCGGTGGGCGGCGTCTTTTTGGACCGTGCCATCGAGCGCAAGTACCGGCAAAAGCAACGTACCAACTGACACGGAAAAAATCATGGATGAACAGGCTCTGCCTTCGCTGCTTGGTGACTTTACGCGGATTCTGCGCAGTCATGGGATTGCCATAGTATTTCACGCTGGCAAGATCGACTCGATAGACGGTGGGACCGCTGCAGAAAGCCTGCGCGCGGCAGTCGAACAGTTCGGCCGTCGCGAGCGCCTTAGCCCCGAGTGCCAAGCAAGACTCATCAGGGAGATCTCGGGATCGCTGTTCGACGCAACCGACGGCTTTAACGCTGTTAAGAAAGCCCAAGTGGCTTGAATGGGAAAACACGATGAACCTCGGAGCGATAACGATCCGCTGCCCGGATTGCGGACGGCCGGCGCTGTGCAGCGCGAGCAAAGGGATGTGGTGCATTCACTGCAAGAACGGCACCGCTCGATAGGAAAACGCGCAAATATGATGGACCGACCGCAATACACCACCGCCGAGTGCATCAGCATGGACGACGATGTCTGCAGAGCGTATGACACCGCGTGCGACCTCGCTGTGTCGATAGAGGCTCCGCAACTGTGCGTGGACATTTATGTGTTTGTGGACGGTAGCAAGCTGCAATTTGAAGCTCGGCGCATGACCGTTCTCTGGTAAGCGCGGTGGCATCAGCCGGTTGACGCGGTGTCGCGGCATCGATATTTCAATGGCCCAGGCAGTGCTCACATCGGTTAGGTATCCATAATTTTACATAATAACTATTATCGACTAAATAGGGTCTGAACCCGACATCTCGAAGATTTTGCAGGGCCGTCACTGCAGTAGACCAACCCGACTCAGTCTGAATCAGACAAATCGGGGCCCAATTCTGCTTCAATCTGGTCAATGGATGGCAGTCCGGCTTCAAGCGACGCGGGGACGTCCCGAAGGAGCTGGTATTCTGCGACGCCCATCGGATTTGCCATGCCACGCAGCGCATACTCGGCAACCAAACGGTTCTTTTCCCGGCACAGGAGCAACCCAATGGTCGGATCATCATCAGGCGACTTCAGTTCCGAGTCGACTGCGGACAGGTAAAAGTTCAGTTGCCCGGCATATTCGGGCCGGAACGGTGTCGCCTTCAGCTCTACCACCACATAACTGCGAAGTTTCAGGTGGTAAAATAGCAGATCGATGAAGAATTCATCGCCGCTGACTTCGAGCCGATACTGTCGCCCGACAAACGCAAAGCCGGCGCCAAGCTCGAGTAGAAAGCGGGTAATGTGGCGCGTCAGCCCCTGCTCGATATCGCGTTCCTGAGCATCTTCGGACAATCCGAGGAAGTCGAAGATGTACGGATCTTTGAGCGCTTCGCGCGCCAGATCTGATTGATGAGGCGGCAGGCGTGCGTCGAAATTGGTTACGGCCGCACCCGTCCGCGCATGTGCTTGCGTGTCAATTTGCATCGCGAGAACGTTGCGGGACCAGCCGTGCTCAAGCGCCTTGCCCGCGTACCAATCGCCGACCACCGGATCCTTTGCTTTGTCGAGCAAGGTACAAAGATGAAACCACGGCAATTGTGCAGCAGGCTGCTGCACAAATTCCGATGAAGGCCATGCTTGCGCCAGAGCCCGCATGTATTTCAGGTTGCGCGGCGAGAATCCCCGCATGTCGGGAAACGCAGCCTTCAGGTCCTGCGCCAGCCGATCGATGACTTTTGCCCCCCCACCCTTGTCTCTCCTGGCGTTCGAGAATGTCGCTACCGATCTGCCAGTACAGTGTCACCAACTCGCGATTCACACTTGCGGCGGCGCGTGCACGGGCAAGCTCGACCCGCTGCTTGAGCTCTGTGAGCCAGCGGCGATAGTCTTCGTCACCCTGCGGGGTAAGGGAATTTGTCATCCGGCCTTTCGTTTGCAGTGTCGTAGTCAAAAAGACAGTAGGCAATTATCCCGGCTGCAACCGGAATGAGGCAATGCCTTGCCGAACCTGAGGGAATGTTGATCAAGCCCTATAGGGGCCCTAGCAGGCTGTTGAAATTGGATACGGTGTAAACGAGCCCTGAGGGCGGTGCGTTAGAGATATCGTGTTCATGATCTTGGGCAGACGAGAGCGATGCGCGGAATGGACGAGATGCAAGAACCGCTGTTCACGACGGTAAAGCTGGAAGATTTTGTTCCGGCCGATCACCCATTGAGGCCGCTTCGACTGCTGGTCAATCAAGCGCTGAAGCGACTCAATGGGCTGTTCAGCACGATCTATGCAGACAGCGGTCGAGCATCGATTGCGCCCGAGAAACTGCTGCGTGCGCTGCTGTTGCAAGTGTTTTACTCGGTGCGTAGCGAGCGCATGCTGATGGAACAAATGCGCTACAACTTGCTGTTCCGTTGGTTCGTCGGGCTGGCGATTGAAGACGCCGTCTGGGATCACTCGGTGTTCTCGAAGAACCGCGATCGTTTGCTCGAGCACGAAGTGGTCGAAGCGTTCTTTACCGAAGTCATGAGCTTGGCCGACAAGCAAGGGCTGCTGTCTAGAGAACACTTCTCGGTCGATGGCACGCTGATCCAGGCGTGGGCCAGCCACAAGAGCTTCCGACCCAAGGACGGTTCGGACGATCCACCGGCCGGCGGTGGCCGCAATGCCGACACCGACTGGAAAGGCAAGCGGCGCAGCAACGACACGCACGAATCGAGTACCGATCCGGATGCGCGTCTGTTCCGAAAGGGGCGGCAAAGCGGAGCCATCCTTTGTTATCAGGGGCACATCCTGATGGAGAACCGCTCGGGCTTGGTGGTCGGCGCAGTGGTCAGCCACGCTGACGGTTTCGGCGAACGTGTAAGTGCATTGCGCCTGCTCGACTGTGTGCCGGGTCGTCACGCCAAGACGCTCGGCGCCGACAAGGGTTACGACATGCGCGACTTTGTCCGGGATTGCCGGGCTCGCAAAGTGACGCCACACGTCGCGCGCAACGACACGCATCAAGGCGGCAGCGCGATCGACGGCCGCACTTCGCGACACGCCGGCTATGGCATCAGCCAAGTCATTCGCAAGCGCATCGAAGAGCACTTCGGCTGGGGCAAGACCGTCGGCAGGATTCGACAGACTGCGTATCGCGGCATCAAACGGGTCGACCAGCACTTCAAACTGACGATGCTGGCGAGCAACCTGACTCGAATGGCTCGAATACTGGCAGTGGTGCCACAAGGAGCGGCGCGATGAGCCGCCCAAGCGCTGCCGTTGCGCGGCAACGCGCCGGCCGACCCGCTCACCAGCGGGGCATCCGGCACGATCCGTCTGAAACTCAGCAGCCAATCGCATACGAAACCCTTTTAAACCGCGTTCCGGTCGTCAAAACGAGGCGCTTTTCAACAGCCTGCTAGCGAACGAAATCCTGTCGAATGTTCCGACGTGTATTTGATTTTTACTCGATCACGCGCACGTGGAATTTCCCGATCTCCGCGCGACGGCGTTTCTCTCCGGCCGTCACGTATTCGGACGCCGTCTGAAGCGAAGCATGCTCGGTGGGCACGCTGTAGGGCCTCCCCTTGATTTCCGTGCGCTTTACCGGGGTAAGGCGATCTAGCTGCGACAAGGCCTAGCGGTCAGCCCCCAAAATAATAACTAATCAAATCAACCACTTCCTGACTGGTCTTTCCAACGTTCCTCAACACTTTCTCGCTGCGCCGATCGGCGCTGTCATGCGTTGGCCAGTGCTTTGGGAGCTGCGTGGCCGCGATAAGAAAACTTATCCACGATAGCATCTTTAGGTCAGCGCGAAATATCGTTTTCTAGCGTTATAGTCGTATGGAATAATAGGCGGAAATTCCGCCTGTTTCCTTTCCGAAGCCCGTCATGCCTCGTCCGGCTGCCACTACCCCCGACCAGATCCGTTCAACGGTGCTTGCGATGCTGGCCGAGGCCGGCGATGCGACGCCTGCAACCGGCGCCCGCTTCCGGAAGTTGGTGTCCGTCCGCAAGCTGCGGGCGCGGCTCGGCGCCGGCGACCCCGCCACACTGTCGCGCGCACTGAACGCCATCGAGGCCGAGGTCGTGCGGTCCGGGCTCAGCGAAATCGCGATACCCGGCGTTCCGCCCGAAATCGCCGAACAGATGCACGCGCTTTGGCAGGCGGCCGTGGCCGTTCAGCTGGACGATGTCGTGCGACTCAAGCGCGAGGCACAGGAGGCGATCGACGCAGCCGACGCTGCCCGCACCGACGCCGAGATGCGGGTCGAATTGCTGCGGCAGGAAATCACGGAGTTGCGGTCGGCGCTGACGGCACGCGACGCCGAGCTGGCGGATGTGCGCGCGCAGCACGCGCTCGTACAGGAGCGCTGCGCGACACTCGACGCCGCGGCCGTCGAGTGCCAGGCCGCACTGGATGCGGCGGTGACCAAGCATGCCGAGCTCGACCGGGCCCATGTGGAAGCGCTGGCGGCCGCGCAGCACCGCTACGAAGCGCTGTCGAAGCAGTTGCTGCAGGAAACCGCGCACCAGCGCGAGGCCCTGAAAAAAGAACACGCGCAGTCCGCCTCGCAGCTCAAATTCGCCGAGCGCCGGATTGCGGCGCTCGAGGCCGAACGCGACCGGCTGGATGGTGAGCTCGCCCACGAACGCGAAGCCCGACAGCGGGCGGTTGGCGAAGCCCTCGCGCTGAAAGCCGTCAACGCGCAGCAACATGCCCAGCTCGGCGATTTGCTGCGTGACATCGCGCCGAAACCGGGTCGGGCCACCACGCACGCCGGTCTCGCAAGTGCCAAACGCACCGCCAGCGGCACGGCCGCGAAACGCAAGAGCAAGTAACGCGAGCTGCCCCTTGAATACCTTTCCGAGTGCCATTCGCCAATGAGCTTTGCGGACTGGATCGACATTGGTGCGACACCGCCTCAACGGTTGCCCGGCGAGGCGGACGCCGTCACCGCGTATCTGACCGACGCGCTCGGCCATGTCGTCTATACGCGCTGGAACCTCGCGACTGTCAAGCAACGTTATCCGTCGCTTGCAGAAGCGAAGGCCGCGAAGCCGGCGGTGATGCGACTGCTCCTCGACCAGTCGACCGCGGTCGAATACTGGGATCGCGGGCGCGCGCGGGTGGTGCCGGCTACCGAAGCACCCGCACCCAACACGATCGTGGAACGGGTACTGCGCGCGCACGCACGCCGGTTCAAGCGCGACCCGGGCGACGTCTCCATCTCGACCATTGGTGAGAGAAAACAGGAGACCCTGCTTGTTGCTGGCCTCGGGGGGAGTCTCCTGCAGTGGGTGGCGCGCGCGGGCCGCTATGCGAATCCGGGAAGCGCGACGAATACGCTCGGCGTCGGCGACGATGCGCAGGCGATCGCCCTGTTCCTGCGCGATCGCGGCAGTCGGTCGTCACATACGACGCGGGCGTATGTGACGGAGATCCGTCGCCTTGCGGCGTGGTGTATCGCGCATGAACTGGGGCCGTTCTCGGATCTGACTCGTCACGATCTGCTTGCGTACCGACACACGCTGCATCATCCCGCGCGCGACGTCAACGGCGGTGACGCGCGAAGCCTGACGGCGGCGTCGCAAGCGCGCGCGCTTGCGGTCGTCGCCAGCCTGTTCCGGTACTGGACGGAGACCGGCTATCTGACTGCGAATCCGGCCGCCGGCCTGGTGCGCGGGCAACGCCGGCATGCCGGCGTTGCCTCCAGCCGCATACTGACGGCCGCACAGCTCGCTGCTTGTGACGCGAAGGTCAACGAGGTAATGGCTGATATCGATCCCGTCGTGGCTGCACGGCGCCGGGCTATCTGGATGCTGTATCGCTATGCGGGTGTGCGCCTCGTCGAGTTGGTCTGGTCCGACGATCAGAAACTTCCCGTCGTTGAAGCGGAGTCCGACGGCCGCTGGACCCTGCACGTATTTGGTAAAGGGCAGAAAACCCGCGCCATCCCGCTGCCACAGGGCTGCGTGTCGGTGCTGCAGGCGTACCGACAGCTGCGTGGCTTGCCGGCACATCCCGAATCCGGCGAGCGCGAGGCACTGATTCATGGCCTCAAGGGCGGCTCGCTGCAAAGCTCGGGCCTGTACGATGAAGTGAAGGCGATCTTTGTGGTGGCGGCTGCGACGCTCCAGTACACCGATCCGGGTGGCGCGGCGACGCTGCGCCGTGCGTCGCCGCACTGGCTGCGCCACACCTACGCGCGTACATTAGTGGTCGACCGACAAGTGCCATTGCCTGCTGCGCAGGCTCTACTCGGGCACGCGTCGATCCAGACCACCGCCGGTTACGCAAAAACCGATTTGTCGCAGTTGCGCGCGTTCGTCGATCGCGCGTTTTCGACTGACTAGCTTTCGGTGCGCGGCACGGCCGAAATCGGCGACTTCAGCCCTTTGAGCCCGAACCGGTTCCGCTTGTCGACTGTGTCGAGATGACGATGCGTGGCCGTCGTCGCGCGCTGCTCGTCATGAATCAGCAGCACCCACTCGATCGGCGCCTTGTCCGTGTCGAGCATGATCCAAGTTTCGCCGTGTTCAGCACGGGCCGTGCACCGCTCCAGTGCCGCCTCCGCACACTGAATGACTCGAATGTCCGCGTCCGCTGGCGTTCCGTCGTGCAGATAGAGCGTCCGGTTTTGCTCCTGCTCAGTTGACTCACATCAATCGCAAGCCCGTTGAAACGCGCAGACTCGCCAGCAAAGATCAGCGACGAATCGGAGGGATTCCTTGGAAGACAACGAGCACGAATTAGCCAAGCTCTGGCGATACGCTGCACACACACGAGCACAAACGGAGGCGGTTACCACGCTGCTTCGCTCCGCTTTGCCGCTGATACAGGACTCGCCTGAGTTCTCGGCGAAGCTTCGCGAGGCCGTTGATGCGCACGTTGCAGAACTGGTTTGCCGCGGCGTCGACCAAGCGTTTATGGACGAGTATTTCGCGTGCCTGAACGCGCTGTTGCCCGTACACCTGCGGTCACTGAGTGCCCCCTCCTGACATGGAGGGCGGCGCTGAAGCTTCTTGCTCTTGAATCCGCAGATATTCGGCAATTTCGCGGGCCGTGTCACGTGCGCCGCGCATCACACCAATGAGCGTGGCCGACGCAGCGCCGCACCATTCGCCATAGCCGACCAGCCATAAGCGAGGCTCATCCCTGGCGCGGGTGCCGTCCGTCGCCACCCGCCCGTCGGCGTCCCGGATCTGCAGCGCATCGAGATGGCCGAGCGCGGGACGGAAACCGGTGCACCAGATCACGGCGTCGACGTGAGCATGCGAGCCATCGACCCACACGACTCCGTCTGCATCGAAGCGCGAGAACGGCCGTACGGCGTGCAGCACGCCTCGCGCACGCGCGTCTCGCACCGGTGCCACCATCACGACGTCGCCCAATCCGCCTACCGGAACTCCCGTCGCTTGCCCATCGCGGAGCGCTTTCCATTTGGCGGTCGCGCGTTCGAACAGGATCCGGCCATCGACGTCGTCTGGAAGAAACACCGGCTCGTGCAACGTTACCCATGTGGCGTTGCAGACCATTGATACCTCCGCCAGGATCTGCGCCCCCGAGTTGCCACCGCCGACGACCAGCACGTTTTGTCCGAGCAAATCGTCCGGATTTCGATACTGTGCCGAATGCGTCTGGCGACCGCGAAAGAGCTCGCGTCCGGGATAGTCCGGGATATAGGGGGCGCTCCAGGTGCCGGTCGCGCTCACGACCGCTTGGGCAAGCCACTCACCACGATCCGTGCTGACGAGCAAACCCTCGCGGTTGCGAGAAACGGCTTCGACATGAACGGAGCGTTGTACCGGGAGATGGTAACGATGCTCGTAGTTCACCAGATAGTCGATGACGTCGTTGCGCGACGGATAGATATCCTGCGAGGCCGGCATCTGCCAGCCCGGCAGTGAACTCCACTCCGCTGGCGAGAACAGGTGCAGGGATTCCCATGTGTGACGCCAAGCGCCGCCGGGTGCGCTTTGGTCATCCAGCACGAGGTAGTCAATCCCCGCGCGGCGCAGGAAGTATGCGGTGGCGAGCCCGGCTTGGCCGCCCCCGATCACCACGACGTCAACGTGCGTCGGCATGCGTTTCCATCCCATCTTCTAACTCGGATCCTGCTTGCTACCTTGGGCATTGAGCGTCAAGGCTGCAATCAGCCCGGCCTTCACGAGCAGCGCCTCCGGAATGACCTCGTAGCTCGCGCCTTCGACCTCCACGGTACGGCATTCGGCATCGCCGCAGACGGAACAGCAACGGCTACTGCCGACCGTGCCGTTCAACCATGCTTCCATCGACTTGCCGGCAATCCAGATACGATTGGATTCGGCGGGGGTGGCCTTGAAGGTCGCCTCGTCGATCTCGCGTGTTTCCAATACCGGCTCGATTCCGAGCGGCAACAGGATGTCTCGGAGTTGCCGGATTGCCCGGTTCACTTCCTCGCCGGTATCGGCGCAACGCGGACAGGTCTTGCCGCTGGTGACGAGTCGTTGCCACAGAATCGGAAGCGCTTTCATCGCGTTGCTCCTTCGGGCGCTACGCGTTCATCCGCGATGTGATCACCTGCTCGAGGCCTGCCTCCCCGACCGGGGCCTCGGCGAGCCACGGGATCAGTGCGGCCCGCGGCGCCAGGTCGTCCGCTACCCGGCGCACGAAGGGCACCTCGTAAGTGCCGCGCTGACACAGCATCGGATCGGTCGTGCCGCTGGCCAGCAGCGACTGGTTGATGACCCATGCGTAGGGTTCGATGCCCGCCCGCGCGAGGTCGGCGCTCAGGCGTTCCGCTTCGTGAACCGGGGTGGCTTCTGGCAGCGTGACGATCAGGATTCGCGTGTAGTCCGGATCCCGCAACCGCGGCAGCAACTGACGGACCGGCTCCGGCATGTCGCCCTGCGTACGCATCACTTCGCGGTGATAGGCCTCGGCCGCATCGAGCAGCAGAATGGTGTGGCCGGTGGGCGCCGTATCCAGGACCACAAACCCGGACTTGCCTTGATCGACCGCGCGCGCGAATGCCCGGAACACCGCGATTTCTTCCGTGCATGGCGAGCGCAGATCCTCCTCGAGCATCGCTCGACCGCCGGCATCGAGTGCGGTTCCTGCTTTCGCGAGCACGTCCTCGGTGTATTGCCGGACCTCGAGCGCCGGGTCGATGCGGGTGACCGTCAGGCCGGGCACAACGCCGTCGATGGTCGCGGCGACGTGCGCGGCCGGGTCGGTGGTCGACAACACGACCGGATGCCCTTTTCGGGCGAGTGCGACGGCGATCGCGGCGGCTACCGTGGTCTTGCCCACTCCGCCTTTGCCCATCGTCATGATCACGCCGTGGCCGACGCTCGACAGCTCGTCGACGAGGCCGCCCAAGCCGGGCGGCAAGGTCGTTGCGGGCATCCGGCAGTCCGTCGGCACCCGGACGCGCTCGGGTTGCGCCATATCGCGCAGCGCGTCCAGCCCGACCGTGCCGCGTGGCAGAAACGGAATCCGGGTCTGCGGCAAGCAGGCCAGGTCGCGCGGCATGTCGGCCAGCGCTTGCTGCGCGCGCTCCGCCATGGCCGTTGCGATTGCGTCATCGTGGCGGTTCGTAGTGAACAGGCCATTGATGGCCAGCATCTGGTTGCGAATGCCCAACTCCGCCAGTTCGTGCCGCGTGCGGTTCGCTTCGCGCAGCGCAGCGACTTCTGGCCGGCTGACCAGCACGACGGTGGTTTCCGTGGCGCTCGACAAGCGCTCGACGGTCGCCGCGTACAGCGCCTTCTGCTTTTCCAGACCGGCCAGCGGACCCAGGCAGGAGGCGCCGCCCGTCGACGACGAGATGAACTCGTTCCACGCCGACGGCAACGTCAACAGGCGCAACGTGTGCCCGGTCGGTGCCGTGTCGAAAATCACGTGGTCGAAATCGGCCGTCGCCGAAGGGTTGCCGAGCAGCTTCGAAAACTCGTCGAAGGCCGCAATCTCGACCGTGCAGGCGCCGGAAAACTGTTCCTCCATGCTGCGGATCGCTGCGGCGGGCAGGACGCCCCGGTACGGTCCGACCATGCGTTCCCGATAGGCATGCGCGGCCGCCTCCGGGTCGATGTTCAGCGCGAACAGGCCCGGGGCGCCGGGAACGGCCGTTGGCAGTTGACTCAAGCCCACGCCCAGCACTTCGTCGAGGTTGGAGGCCGGGTCGGTGCTGACGATGAGCACCTTCCGTCCGACATCGGCCATCGCCACGCCGGTGGCGCAGGACAGCGACGTCTTACCAACGCCACCTTTCCCGGTAAAGAACAGGTAGCGGGTCTGCGTGTCGGGCAGCGACATATGGGCGCTCCTCCTCAGCAGCAGCCGGAGCCCGGCGAACAGCAGCTTCCCGCCTTGACGCGCGGCTTTTCCTCGGTCGTCAGCGTAATTCCGAGTTTCTGCGCGAGTTGCGGGCGGGACGGGTACAGCCCGGTCGACACGATCTGGCCGTCGACGGTGAGGATCGGCAGGCGGTTCATGCCGCCGTCTTCCATCTCCTTGACCACCGCGGGGTTGGCCACGAACGCTTGCGGGTCCTGGCCGAGGTTGTGGCGGGCCACGACAATGCCGTGTTCTTCGACCCACTTCAGGTCCGCCGCGAACTGCGCGAGAACCGGGTCGACATCGACGCCGCAAACGCCCGTCGAGCAGCACATTGCCGGATCAAACACTTCGAGTTTTTTCATCGCATTTCCTTTCATTACAACAGCGTAACGCGTGTACTCAGGTTGAACCATGAGGCAAGGTGCCTCACCACGCGCTGAATGTTTCCCACTTTCGCTCGTGGGCCGCGTTGGTGCTCGCGAGCGTCTATGTGTGGCCCTGTTACTGCGACGAATCCCTCGCCGATCTCTTCAGATATTCGATTGATTCACCCGCCGCGCAAGCTCCTCTGCGCTTTCCTTACGTTCGCTATAGCGATCCACCAGAAAGGCACCGATGTCACGGGTCAGCAAGGTGAATTTGACCAGTTCCTCCATGACATCCACGACCCGATCGAAGTAGGCGGACGGTTTCATCCTGCCCGCGTCGTCGAATTCCAGGAATGCCTTCGCAACCGAAGACTGGTTGGGAATGGTCAGCATGCGCATCCAGCGCCCCAGCACGCGCATCTGGTTCACCGCGTTGAACGACTGCGAGCCGCCGCTCACCTGCATGACCGCGAGCGTTTTGCCTTGAGTCGGTCGAACGGCGCCGACCGACAAAGGAATCCAGTCGATCTGCGACTTCATGATCCCGGTCATCGCACCGTGTCGCTCCGGCGAGCACCACACCATGCCCTCCGACCACTGCACGAGTTCACGAAGCTCGACCACCTTCGGGTGACTCTCCGGCGCATCGTCGGGTAACGGCAAGCCGCTCGGATTGAAGACGCGCACCTCACCGCCCATGGCTGTGAGCAGGCGCGCCGCTTCTTCGATCAACAGGCGGCTGAACGAACGCTCGCGCAGCGATCCGTAGAGAAGCAGGAACCGGGGCGGATGGGTCGATGGCGCGGGCGCGCGCAATTGACTTGCTTCCGGCACGCGAAACAGCGTGGTGTCGACCTGCGGCAAATCGTTCAGGCAGTCAGACACGCTTGCCCTCCGCATCGATCACGACTTCGCCATCTTCCTTGGTGAACGGCCCTGTCTGCGGATTCGGCAACAGGTCGAGGACCGTTTCCGACGGGCGACAGAGGCGTGTGCCCAGCGGCGTGACCACGATCGGACGGTTGATCAGGATCGGGTGATCGAGCATGAAGGCGATCAGATCCGCATCGCTCCATTTCGCATTGTCGAGATCCAGTTCGTCGTACGGCGTGCCTTTGCGACGCAGCACGTCGCGCACCGGGACGCCCATCGCGGCGATCAGGTCGGCCAATTCGTCACGGCTCGGCGGCGTTTCGAGGTAATGGACGACGCGCGGCTCGACGCCCGAGTTGCGTATCATCGCCAGCGTGTTGCGCGACGTACCGCAATTCGGATTGTGATAGATCGTGATGTCAGTCATGTCTTGATTCCTGTACTTGTTCAAGCGCACTCGTACCAGTCCTTGGACTGGTTGACGATGCGCACCACCAGCAACATGACCGGCACTTCGATCAGCACGCCCACGACCGTCGCCAGCGCGGCGCCGGAGTTGAAGCCGAACAGGCTGATCGCGGCGGCGACTGCCAATTCGAAGAAGTTGGATGCGCCGATCAGCGCAGACGGGCACGCGATATTGTGTTTTTCGCCGACGGCGCGGTTGAGCCAGTAAGCGAGGGCCGAATTGAAGAACACCTGGATCAGGATCGGCACGGCGAGCAGCGCGATCACCAGTGGTTGCTTCAGGATCGCTTCACCCTGGAACGCGAACAGCAGCACCAGCGTGGCCAGCAGCGCGGTAATCGACCAGGGGCCGATCTTGGCCATCGCCGCATCGAATGCGGCTTGCCCCTTGGACAGCAGCGCCTTTCGCAGGATCTGCGCGAGAATCACCGGAATGACGATATAGAGCACGACGGACGTGACCAGTGTGGCCCACGGCACGGTAATAGCGGAGATGCCCAACAACAGGCCCACGAGCGGCGCAAAGGCAATCACCATGATGCTGTCGTTCAACGCCACCTGCGACAGGGTGAACAACGGATCTCCGCCGGTCAGCCGGCTCCAGACGAACACCATGGCCGTGCACGGCGCGGCAGCCAGCAAGATGAGGCCGGCAATGTAGCTGTCGAGCTGCTCCGCCGGCAACATCGGCGCGAACAGATGCCGGATGAACAGCCAGCCGAGAAACGCCATCGAGAACGGCTTGACCAGCCAGTTCACGACGAGCGTGACGCCGATTCCCTTGATGTGCTGACGGACCTCGTGCAACGCGCCGAAGTCGACCTTGACGAGCATCGGGATGATCATCACCCAGATCAGCAGGCCGACCGGCAGATTGACCTGCGCGTACTCCAGCCGGCCGATGCGCTGGAACACGTCGGGCAACGCCTGGCCGAGCGCAATGCCGACGACGATGCATAGCGCGACCCAGACGGTCAGATAGCGCTCAAAGAAGTTGATGGCGGGCTTCGCGACGGCTTTTCCCTGGGGTGCGACGTTTGAGGTGGTCATTGGACTGCTCGATGGAGATGGGTCGGGCCTGAAAGCACAGCAGCACGCCGGTCCGGCAAGCTGCCATGCGGCTGCTCAGTTTTGCGAGATTTCAGTCAGGGCTCGCTGAAGTTCAGCGTTGTCGAGACGATCGAGCGGCAGCGTCAGCAACTGCAGCATCCGATAGCCGATCGCCTGACGTGTCAGCTCGAACGCCAGCCGCTTGCCGTCATCCCCTCCCACGGCATTCGACGGGTCGGCATAGCCCCAGTGGACCTTGACCGGACTGCCTGGCCAGTACGGACACGTCTCCGATGCCGCGCTGTCGCACACTGTGATGACGACGCGCATTTCGGGGGCGCCGTCGCCGACGAATTCGTCCCAGCTCTTGCTGCGATAGCCGCTGACGTCGACGCCGGCGCCGGTCAGCGCTTCCAGCGCGAACGGATTGAGGCGACCACTCGGCGCGCTACCGGCGCTGTATGCGCGCACGTCCTTGTCGAGCTTCTTGGCCCAATGATTGAGCATCCCTTCCGCCAGCACGCTGCGCGCGGAGTTGTGAGTGCAGAGAATCAATACGTTCGTGGTCATAGGGGGATTTTCACTGTTGTCCAATGTCGCGCACGGCCTTCTGGAGCGCGACGTTGTCGAGTTTTGCGATCGGTACCGACAGCAGCAGATCGATGCGGCGTCTCAGTGTCAGCGCAACCTCGTGCATGGCCTGTTGCTTTCGTTCGTCGGAGCCTTCCACCTCGGCCGGGTCGGGTACGCCCCAATGCGCGGTCATAGGCTGCCCCGGCCATACCGGGCAGACTTCGCCCGCGGCCTTGTCACACACGGTAAAGACGAAATCCAGTACGGGTGCTTCGGGTTGGGCGAACTCGTCCCAGCTCTTGCTCCGATACCCATCCGCCGGCAGATGCCAGCGTTCAAGCTCGCGTAGCGCGAAGGGATTCACCTCGCCTTTCGGGTGACTGCCCGCCGAATAGGCGGCGAAGCGTCCATTGCCGAGCTTGCTCATCAATGCCTCGGCCAGGATCGATCGGGCGGAATTGCCGGTGCATACGAACAGCACGTTGTAGGGCTTGTCGCTCATGGTCGAACCTCAGCAGCAGGGGGAAGATTTCACCGGCACGCCAATCGGCTTGCCGTCGGCTGGCTCGCAAAGAGCGCCGAATAAAAGTGGATGCTGGCCGCCAGATCTTCGACGGAAAGATGAATGTGCAGACGTTTCACGACTTGTTCTCCTCTGAGACCTTGCAAGCACCCACGCGCACCGGCGTGCAGGGATTGCCTCCGCAGCAGTTTTCGGTCAGAAAGCCCAGCAGGCCGTTCATCGCCGTGTAATTTGCCGAATAGATCATGAAGCGGCCACGTTGCTCGACCGTCACGAGATTCGAATAGGTCAGCTCTTTCATGTGGAACGACAATGACGACGGTGCGATGCCCAGTCGTTCGGCGATCTGACCTGCGGGCATCCCGCCCGGACCGGCCTCCACAAGCAACCGAAAAACGGCCAGCCGGGACTCCTGAGCCAAGGCGCCTAGGGCGCGGACGACAGAATTTGTTTCCATGTTTCGATGATAATTGAAATATTGGAGAAAGCACAGCCCCGATTTTCGCCCGCGCGTCCGCCCGCTGACGAGCGCGGGGGCCACTTTTGACGACAAGGTGGATTGCCGGATGTGCCGATGCCGATCAGACTGTGTTGTCTAGGCCGCTACGGGCGCGGCCAGGTGCTGTGGGAACACTCCGCCCCCCTTGGCCGGAGCGTCATTGCCCATCCTGCTCGTGTTGGTCAGCGCACTCGGGGCAGATGGCGTGCGGCTCGAGGTCTCCACAGCGTTCCGGTTGGCCACCGCAGCACTCCTCGGTGAGATAGGCGACCAGGTCGAGCATCATGCGGTGGTTGGCGCGGTAGCGCAGAAAACGCCCTTCCTGCGTCGCGTGGATCAGCCCGGCATGAGTCATGGCCTTGAGGTGGAAGGACAAATTCGTGGGCGGAATATCGAGCGTGGCTCGGATATCGCCCGCGACCATTCCCTCTTCGCCTTTCCGGACGAGCAACCGGAACACGTCCAGTCGCACGCCAGACGAGAGAGATTCGAAGACTGTGGTCGCCGTGCTTTTGTCCATGGAACGTAATGCTAAACGAACTTTAGGTTTGCGCCGGGTCAATTCCTGATCTGGCGCGCGATGCCCCTAGTCCTGAGGCGTGCGAGACACACGTCTGTCATTTAATAGTTCAACAATTATTGAATGTTGCAAATATTACGAGTTGCAACATGGCCTCGGCCTGAACCATGCAGATCGGGGCAGTCCATACCCACTTTGGAGCAAATCTAAATGCGCCTCAAGCGTCTCGTTCTTTCAGCCGCCATCGCTCTGGTCGCCACGCAGTCGCTTTCAGCTCTGGCTGATACCGTGGATGTCCGCGGTTCCACCACGGTCAACAGCGTTCTGATCACGCCTTATGCGGCGGATATTGAACGCCTGTCGGGTCAAAAGCTGAAGGTCACTGCGAGCAACTCCGGTGAGGGCTTGACCGATCTCATCGGCTTTTCGGCCGATATCGCGATGACCTCGGCCCCGTTCAAGGACGTTGCCGAACAACTCGGCAAGACGCCCAACCTGAAAGGGTTGAAGATCGATCAGAATGAGTTCAATGTCGTGAATCTCGGTCATGCCGAGGTCCTCTTCATCGTGAACCCGTCGAACAAGGTCGCTCATCTGTCGCAGAGCCAACTCGTCGGCCTGCTGACCGGCAAGATCGCGAACTGGAAGGAGGTTGGCGGCGCCGATCAGCCGGTCATTCTCGTCTCGGAGCAGAGCACGGGCGCCATGCGGACCGAGATCAACCGCAACCTGCTCGGTGGCAAGGACTTCCCGACCGCAACCAAGGTCGTCGATCTTGCCAGCCAGATCCCCGCCGTGGTCGCAGCAACGCCGGGCGCGATCGGCTTCATGAGTTCTGCTCTTCCGGCGAGCCAGCGCGCGGACGTACGCGTGATCCCGAATGACAG